>NZ_RJUF01000017.1 GCF_024343775.1 Lacihabitans soyangensis
AGCCGAAGCCACTTCGGCTCCGCTCAGTGGTCGGGTTATAATCAGTTATCACAGAAATCAAATATTTTGGCTTAGAATCAACAATTAAAAACCAATAAACCAGCCTTATATAATTTAGGGCTGGTTTTTTATTTGCATAACGTACGTTTTCATTTCGACTCCGCTCAATGAACGGAGTTAAAGTGATTTTTTACGTTAGAATTACGGTTGTAACCTAGGCTATATTAGCATGACGGGGCTCATTTAGTTAGCGGAGCGAGGTTCGTATTGGTGACTGAGCGGAGCCGAACGGTGACTGAGTGGAACCGACCGGTGACTGAGCGGAGCCGACCTGTGACTGAGCGGAGCCGAAGTCACGCCACCTCTTCAATGATCGTAATCTTCTGAATTTTATCGCCTTGACGGATCAAATCTACCACGTCAACACCTTCTACAACTTTACCAAAGCAGGTATGGTTTCTGTCTAAGTGTTGGGTATTGGCTCTGTTATGGCATATAAAAAACTGTGAACCTCCAGTGTTTCTGCCTCTGTGAGCCATAGAAAGCACGCCTCTGTCGTGATACTGCAATTCACCCGTCAATTCGCAAGGAATGCTGTAGCCTGGGCCGCCGCCACCAGTACCATCTGGATCACCACCTTGCACCATAAAGTTGGGTATCACTCTGTGGAATATCAATCCATCATAAAACCCTTTTTTAGATAAATCAATAAAATTCTGTACGGCTATGGGTGCATCGGTATCATAGAATTCGATCAACATTGTTCCCTTGTCGGTTATCATTTCTGCTTTACGCATAGTATATTTTATTTAGTTTTGGTGCAAAAGTAATTCTTAAAATTAGATTCGCATATTTCTAATTGGCTTTTTCTATTAAGAATGATTTAGATACTTGAGGAACAGCTAATCTTAAAAAACACGATGAACCATTAATCAAATGGAATATACATTAGAATTAGAAAAGCACTCTGTATTTTCATTAGGACTCTGAAATTTGCCAATTACGCTTAACCGAATAATAGATTTTTTGAGTGTATTCCATAGAAATACTCTTTTTGTTAATTTAATATTTAATTTTGTCTTTTAAATAGCACCAAAAAAATAAATGAACCACTTAAATAACATCAATATCGTAATTTGCGGACTAGGATATGTAGGTCTTCCACTAGCAGTAGAATTCGGTAAAAAATATCCAACTATAGGCTTTGACATTAATTCTCAAAGGATTTCAGAATTAGAAGCTGGTCTTGATAAAACACTAGAAATTACAAGTAAAGAACTTTCTGAAGCCAAGTATTTAAATTTTGAATCCGATTTAAGTGTTCTTGGGAACATCAAAATGAAAAATATTTTTATCGTCACTGTACCCACACCGATAGATATTTATAAAAAGCCAGACTTAACGCCATTAATATCCGTAAGTAAGACCATTGGGGAAGTTTTGAAAATAGGAGACATCGTAATCTACGAGAGTACAGTATATCCTGGTTGTACGGAAGACGACTGCGTACCAGTTCTAGAAAAACACAGTGGACTAAAATTTAATCAAGACTTTTTCTGTGGATACTCACCAGAACGGATTAATCCGGGTGACAAAAAGAACACACTGACTAAAATCTTGAAAATAACTTCGGGTTCAACCCCTGAAGTGGCTGATTTTGTGGATGATTTATATGGTTCAATTATAGAAGCAGGTACCTACAAAGCTCCTTCTTTGAAAGTGGCCGAAGCAGCCAAACTGATAGAAAACTGCCAAAGAGATGTAAATATTTCTTTTGTCAACGAGTTGGCCTTGATTTTCGAAAAAATGAATCTCGATACTACAGAAGTTCTTAAGGCCGCTGGTACCAAATGGAATTTTCTCAAGTTCCAGCCTGGTTTGGTGGGAGGGCATTGTATTGGGGTAGATCCATATTATATGTTGTATAAATCCGAGCAGTTGGGCTATTATCCAGCTCTAATAGGCTCGGGAAGAAGAATCAACGACAATATGGGTGTGTTTGTGGCCAATAAAGTGGTGAAACTGATGATCAGTAAAGGTATCAACGTAAAGGATTCCAAAGCTTTGATTCTAGGTTTTACTTTCAAAGAAAACTGCCCTGATATCCGTAATACCAAGGTGATAGACATTTACAATGAATTGAAGGATTTCGGTATTCATACCGAAATCTATGACCCTTGGGCAGATGCCGAGGAGGTTAATCATGAATATGGTATTGCACTAACAGCGTCTCTAAATCAAAAATATGATTTAATTATTCATGCCGTCAACCACGAAGTATTTGAAAAACTAAATATCTCGGATTTTGCCTCTGATACGCATGTGTTATTTGATGTGAAGAGTACACTGGATAAGTCTATTGTGGATGCTAGGCTGTAGTTTTTTTATTCTTAAACACATAGGCATATAGATATCATAGGTTTTTCTTCTGTGTGCTATGTGACTATGTGTTTATAACTTTACCACAAAGTAACCAAAGTTTTTTTCTCGATGCTCTTTTAAGTTTTGCGGGTATTTAAATGATACAGAGATATCATAGGTTTTTTCTTATGTGTGCTATGTGACTATGTGTTTATAACTTCACCGCAAAGTACTCGGAGTATGTAATCAACCACATAGACATATAAATAGCATATCTTTTTCTTATGTGTGCTATGTGCCTATGTGTTTATAACTTCACCACAAAGTACACGGAGTATTTAATCAAACACATAGGCATATAGATATCATAGTTTTTTTTATGTGTACTATGTGATTATGTGTTTATAACTTCACCACAAAGTACCCAGAGTTTCTTTTCTCATTGCATCTTAAAGTTAAAGTGTATTAAATCAAACACATAGACATATATATATATCATAGATTTTTCTTATGTGTACTATGTGACTATGTGTTTATAACTTCACCACAAAGTACCCGGAGTTTTGCACTGAGTTTGACTCCAATTACTTCGACGCTTTGTTGCCCTATGCCTCAATGCCTTTTGCCTAATTGCCTTGTAACTCTTACCTTCCTACAATACCGAATAATCAAAATTTCAGTTAACTGTTTCCTATCTTTGACAAATTTTCCTACTTTTGCCTTTGAAAGTGCATGCTTTGAAAAAAAATGGGTACCCATAACAGTCAAGAAGTGAGAATTAACGAACCCAGTGAAAATGTTGCCCTTAGCTGGTATGTTATTTACACCAAGCCTAGACATGAAAAAAAAGTAGCAGATATGCTCCTTAATATAGGGGTTGAAGCCTATTGTCCCACAAAACTACAAACCAAGCAGTGGTCCGATCGTAAAAAGATTGTTGAAACACCACTGTTCAATTCCTACTTATTCGTAAAACTTACAGAAGCAACCCGTGCCTCGGTTTTTGCGGTGCAGGGTGTGGTACGTTATATCTATTGGTGCGGAAAACCGGCTATTGTTAGGGATCAAGAAATAGAAGAGATAAAAAGATGGCTCAATGATTTTGACCATCAAGATATAGAAGTCAATTATTTTAAAGCTGACCAAAAAGTACGTATTCTTTCGGGAAGCTTTATCAACCAAGAAGCAAGAATCGTCAAGCAACAAGGCAATCACCTGGTTTTAACCTTGGAAGGCTTGGGTCTGGTGTTGAGAACAAAGTTGAGCGAGACGCTTTTGGAAAAGGCTGGGTGAGGTTGGTTAACTGGTCATTGGACACTGAGCGAAGTCGAAGTGGGTTATTGGTGGATTGGTTACTGGTGAGTTCGGCCCTCGTTTCGGTGTGTGATGAGTGGCGAGTATTGAGTTATGAGTTCGGTCCAACGTTTCGGTGAGTTATAGGTCAAATTGGGTCACTGAGCGTAGTCGAAGTGTTGAGTTGTATTTAGCATTTGAAAACGTGTTCTCGACTAACGCTCGAACTGACAAGCATCTGTCACGTTGAGCCTGTCGAAACGAAGACTGAGCAAACAAAGGATTGTAATTGGGAAGAGAATAAATAAGGTTAAAAGTAACAATAACTAGTAACCAATAACAAAGAACGTGTAGGTCACAAAAAATGTGACTGAGAGGGCGAAGCTGTGGAAAGTCCACATTTTAATGATTTAATAAGCATTTTATTTTAAGCCTTTTAGTACTTTTGTGGCAGTTTTGTAATAATTAAGAAATCCAATGGAGATTCAAATATATGATTCAAAAAATTAAAAAGTGTTTTTTCGTATTTTTACTGTTGCAAGCCTCATTGACTTCCTATGCCCAATCAGTAGATGAACTCTCTGATGAAGATATTCAGAAATTCATGCAACAAGCCCAGGAAAGTGGAATGAACGAAGAGCAGTTGGCAGCAGCAGCTGCTGCCAAGGGTTTTACTGCCAGTGATATCGTAAAGTTTAAAGAGAGAATTGAAAAACTTAAGTCTAGCAAAAAGGCGGTTGGCATTAAATCATCACTCAATCAAAGAACTGTAGATTCTACAGACATACAAGCTTCTGAAAGAGACAATAAAAAGCAAGTCATTGACGAAAAGGCCGAAGACAGAAGAATGAAAATCTTTGGTTTGAACATTTTTAATAACCAAACCCTCAACTTCGAACCTAATCTTAATATCGCTACGCCCAAGAATTATGTATTGGGAACCAACGATGAGTTGAGTATCGACATCACAGGTTATGCGTATGCACACTACGATGCCAAAGTAAACCCCGACGGCAACATCAAGATAGAAAATCTCAATCCTATTTTTGTAGCAGGCCAAACCCTAGAACAGGCCAAAGTGAAAATTGTGCAAAGACTTAAAACCCTATTTGGGGGTTTAGGAAATGGAGGTCTTAGTGCCGATGTTACGCTAAGTAAAATACGTAGTATCAAAGTAACCGTTATAGGGGAGGCGGTATTTCCTGGTACCTACACCGTGCCATCTTTAGCAACGGCTTTCAATGTTCTGTATGCCGCGGGTGGACCTACTGATATAGGCTCATTAAGAAACATCGAGATATTCAGAAAGGGCAAGAAAGTACGAATGCTTGATTTATATGATTTTCTGCTTAGAGGCGATTTGACAGACGACATTGGTTTAATAGACCAAGATGTTGTTTTGATCCCGTATGTAGACAAACGAGTGATAATTAACGGAGCTGTTAGAAATCCAAAGATTTACGAACTAAAGGCAGGAGATAATCTTGGGTCGCTCATCGGTTTCGCAGGAGGTTTTGGTGAAACAGCCTACTCAAAATCTATCAGAATAAATAGAGTTACTGATACCGAAATGAAGATTTTGAAAGTCAGTAAAGAGGAAATTTCGAAGTTTGGTCTTTTAAAGGGTGATATAGTAATTGTAGATTCATTACTGAACAGATACGAAAATAGAGTAAGTATTAAAGGGGCAGTATTTAGACCAGGTGACTATGAATTAGAAACTGGCATGACATTAAAGAAACTGGTTGCTCAGGCGGAAGGCCTTAAACCAGAAGCCTTTAAAAGTAGAGCTTTGTTATTTAGAGAGAGACCTAATGCTGACCCTGAGATTCTGCCTTTAAATCTTTCTGAGCTTTTGAATGACACTGCTGAGGACATTGTTTTACAAAAGAATGATTCCTTAGTTATAAAGACAATTGCCGGTACACGTGAGCTTCGCACCATTCAATTAGATGGAGAGATAAACAAGCCTTCAGTAATTCCTTACGTCGAGAACATAACCGTATCTGATGCTATATTACTGGCAGGTGGACTAAAAGATGGTGCGAATGTCGCAAGGATTGAAGTTGCCAGAAGAGTTAAAGCTGATGGAGGCGACGGTGACCAGAATGTCCAAATTATTCAAATACAAGTTGATCCAAGTTTAGGGATTTTAGACAAGGATAAGAGAACTTTATTAAAGCCTTTCGATAGAGTTTATGTTAGAAAAATGTCTCGGTATGAAGTTCAGCGAACGGTTTCTATTACGGGGGAAATTAACTATCCAGGCCCTTATACCCTTAACGACAAAAAAGAACGAATATCAGACCTTATAGAAAAAGCAGGAGGCACAAAAGGACAAGCTGATTTGGGAAGTGCAAAATTTACAAGAAATGGTGTACAAATGGGTATTGACCTGAAGAAAGCTTTTTTTGATAAGAATAGTAATCAAAATTTACTACTTAACCCCGGAGATGTTTTGGAAATCCCAAGAAGAAAAGAAACTGTAACTGTTTTAGGCCAGGTTTATAATCCTATTACCGTTCCTTTTGACCAAGGATTAAATTTGAAAGACTATATTAGTTTGGCTGGAGGAACCACAGACTCGGCATATGTTAAAAAGATATATGTGAAATACGGAAATGGAAAAATTAGCCGTACCAAATACTTTGCAGGCATAAATTCCTTCCCAAAAATAGAAAATGGAGCGGAAATATATGTGCCACTCCATAAAAAACAAAGATGGACCTCAGCAGAAAGAATTGCAGTAAGTTCGGCTGTCGTTTCAATAGCCACGGTTCTATTAACTTTGGTATTGAGGGTTGTACCTTGATTATTTACTCTAAATTATTTATTTTGACGAAGAAAAAAGCCTTAATAACTGGCGTAACAGGACAAGACGGAGCTTATCTATCAGAGCTTTTATTACAAAAAGGCTATGAAGTTCATGGCATAAAAAGAAGGTCTTCATTGCTGAATACAGATAGAATAGATCACTTGTATCAAGATGAACATCAGGGGAAGACGGACTTTCATCTTCATTACGGAGATTTGAGCGATTCTACTAATATTATCCGGTTAGTACAAGAAATTGAACCGGATGAGATCTATAATTTAGGTGCTATGTCTCACGTTAAAGTTAGTTTCGATGAACCCGAGTATACAGCTCAAGTGGATGGACTCGGTACGTTGAGAATTCTGGAGGCCGTTAGAATTTTGGGATTAACTAACAAAACTAGAATTTATCAGGCATCCACATCGGAGTTATATGGTTTGGTGCAAGAGGTGCCTCAATCTGAGACTACTCCTTTTTACCCACGTTCACCTTATGCTGTATCTAAGTTGTATGCCTATTGGATAATTGTAAATTACAGAGAAGCTTATGGAATGTACGCTTGTAATGGTATTTTATTTAACCATGAATCTCCTCTTCGTGGGGAAACCTTTGTAACTAGAAAAATTACGCGTGCTGTTGCGGCTATCGTAAATGGAAAACAAGACTGTTTGTATTTGGGTAACTTGGACGCCATGAGAGACTGGGGACATGCCAAAGACTATGTTGAGGGAATGTGGCTAATGTTGCAGCAGAATAAACCTGAGGATTTTGTTCTCGCCACAGGTATTACAACAACCATACGAGATTTCATAAAAATGTGTTTTCAGAATGTGGGGATTTCTTTGGATTTCAGAGGGACAGGAGTTCAGGAGGAGGCTTATGTTGTCGAATGTACCAATAGTCTTTATAATATTGAAATCGGCAAAAAAGTGGTGGCGGTTGATCCAAAATACTTTAGGCCTACTGAGGTAGAATTGCTTATTGGAGATTCATCGAAAGCTAAAGAAAGATTAGGTTGGCAACCAAAATACTCACTAGATAGTTTGTGTGAAGAAATGGTAGAAAGTGATTTGAAGAAATTCATGGTAGTTAATTTAGAAAATCAGAAAATAAATGGAACCGGAAAGTGATAATTTTACTATAGATTTTAAAGTACTTTGGCAAATATTAAAAAAAGAAAAGTGGTCCATTTTAGGAATTATTATTCTTTTTAATTTAGCAGGTACACTTTATGCATACAGTCTTAAAGAAGAGTTTGTTTCTGAAGGTAAAATATTACCGGAGAGTCAAGGAAAAGCTAGTTCATTGGGGCAATATGCAGGTTTAGCAGCATTGGCTGGCGTTGACATTGGTGGTGCTACTTCAGGATCTGATGCAGTAAGGCCGGAATTGTACCCAGACGTTTTAAAAAGTACGCCATTTTTCTTGGAATTATTTAAAGTAAAGTTTAAAGACAAAAACAATAAGGTAAACAGTTTCCAACAATACTATACAAAAGAAGTTTTGGATGGGAAATTAAATCCCAAAGATCAGAAATTACAATTTCCCAAAAGTGACAATTATATAGTATTCAATAGACAAACTGAAAAAAATATTAAGGATTTAAAAACTCGCATTATAGGAAGTTACGATAAAAAATCAGGAGTGATAAGTATTTCGGTAAAACTACCCGATCCTGTAATGGCTGCTAATGTAGCAAAGTACACGATGGACTATCTAACAAGCTATATTATTAACTATAGAACCGAGAAACAAAAGCAAGATTTAAATTTTATAGCTAAAAGACTCGATGCGGCCAGAGGTAAATATTTTAATTCCCAAACTAAAAAAGCAACCTATTCAGATCAAGTTCCACTTTCATCATTGAGACTGCAATCGGCAGACCTTCAAAGAGAGAGAATTGAATCTGAATATAAAATATCTTCAACTTTTTATAATACTTTATTACAAAAATATGAAGAAGCCAAACTAAAAATGCAGCAAGAAACACCAGTAATTAAAATTCTTGAACCACCTGTGGTCCCAAATTTGAAAAGTGAGCCGAAGAAAAGTATAATCCTAATAATTTGTTTTATTGGCTCATTATTTTTATCTATTGTATTTGCGTTACTAATAAGTAAAAACTATAAATTAATTTTATCTTAACATATTGACTTAAATGGTAAAATGAGAAAGTTCAGAAATCCTTTGATTAGATGATAGTTTATATTTTTAGATATTTTTTTGGGAATAAAAATTTCTATTATTTCTATAAATTCCTTTATAAGTTAGCACTTAAGGGATTAAACGTTGGAATGAATAAAAATCCTAACTATTCGGGAGAAAAGTATGTTCTGGAGCAATTGAAAAACCAAGTTGAAAAAGACCCAGAGAATTTAGTAATATTCGATGTCGGAGCAAATAAAGGTGACTACTCAATATTAGTTAACGACATTTTTAATTATACTTCTCAAATATACACATTCGAGCCTTCACCATCTGTATATCAAATTCTTAGTGAACGAACGTCGAATATTAAAAATATTAACTTGTTTAATATCGGATTTAGTGATAAACAAAGAACCGAAAAATTATACACATCTTTTAACTCTACAAGTCTTGCAAGTCTCTATAAGAGAAACTTAAATCATTACAATATTGAATTGGATAACATAGAAGTTATTTATCTCGAAGAACTAGATTTGTTTTGTGAAAGAATGTTAATTGAAAAAATTAACTTTCTTAAATTAGATGTAGAAGGTCATGAGCTACAAGTTCTTAAAGGATCGGAAAGAATGATTAATGAAAGTCGTATCGAAATTATTCAATTTGAATTTGGTGGGTGCAACATTGATTCTAGAACATATTTCCAAGATTTCTTTTACTTACTTAAAGACAAATATGATATTTATAGAATTTTAAGAAATGGTTTGGTAAAAGTTGAAAACTATGATGAATCTTTGGAGATATTTATACATACAAATTACTTAGCAAAATTAAAATTGTATTAACATTAAAAAGTTTATAGACTTAGCATCTGACTTCACTTTTAATAAAAGGAAACTCATTTATGAATTTGGTATCGTAGCTTGGGGTTCAATTTTCTCAATAGCCTTTACATTCATTGGAATTAAAATTATATCCTCTAAATTAGGTGCTGAGTCATATGGAGAAATATCACTTTATTTAACAATTACCATGCTTGTTCACTTAGTTTTTAGTGGGCCATTCTCCGGGGCGATTGCAAGATTTTCTAGCATCGCAATTCATGATCGAAGATTTTTTAAATTTGAATCTGAACTAATTAAGTTTTTCATTGATACACTTAAAATAGCGTTATTCTTATTTATTGTAGCTGCAGTTTGTTTATTTAATAAGTCTATTCAGGACTATGCTCTTTTGGTTATTTATTCATTGTTATATTCCATTTCATACTTCGTATTCACCCAAGTTCTAGCCATACTAGGTGCCTTGAGAGAAAGATTTTGGGTAAGTTTTATAAATATTTTGGAAAAATTATTTCGCTTCGGACTGGCGTACATAACCATTATCTTCTATAATTCAAATGTTAAAATGGTGTTTTTGAGTTTCGGTGTAGGACTATTACTAATATCAATAACATCATGTTTAATATATTACAAATTGGTAAGAGAAAAAATCAAAAAAGATACTGGAACACCTGAAATATCTCTATACAAACATGAACTCATAAATTATAGTCTCCCTTTTGCCCTGTTTGGTATAATAATATGGCTTCAAAATAGTTCTGAAAAATGGTTTTTGGACTTGTTTGTTGGAACCAAGGAGGTTGGAATCTATAGTATCCTAAATCAAGTAGGTTTTCAAACTTTTGTCTTGCTATCTGGTGTAATTACTTCAATGTCAACACCAATTATTTTTGAAAAATCTTCTTCAATAAGTAAAAAAACTGCAATTAGGCTAAATACGCTAGTAACTTTTTTTTTTATTGTTATTGGTATAATTACGATTATTTTGTCCTGTTATTTTGGTGATGACTTGATAATAATTTTCTCAAGTTCTGAATTCATAAGTAAACCTTATTTATTACCAATAATAACAATTTCAGGAGTACTGTTTGCTATTGCACAAAATATAAGTATCAATTATATGATTCTTTTAAAATCTAAGCTTTTACAATATCCAAAAATCATTTCAGGAATAGTAGGTGTATTCATAAATTATATTTTAACAAAAAGCTATGGATTAGATGGTCTTACTTTTAGTATATTGATTACAAATTTTTTGTACTTATTAATTCTAGTAATTGTACAATCATATTATTTGCAAGAAGAAATTGGAGATTAATAGAAATGCTTTTTTAAAGGTAACAATGTTTGTGTTATTTATTATGATAAATTTCACATACCGAAATATTATTATTGGAGATACAAATATTTATGATGCAGATTATTATGATCCAAACTCTTTGTCAACTGGCAAATCTATTGGTAATTATAAATTTGTTGATTTAGTATTAACAGACTCTATTCTTTATAACTCATTTTTTGATGAAAGGTTTACGACCCTTAGTGCATTTATCTTGCTTCAAGGAAATTTTGCAGTTTTGGGAATTTCTCTAGTAGCCTTCCTAATAAAAGGAATAATATCTCATTTTGTACTGAATATGGTGTTATGTTTCATAGGAGGTCTATATTTACTAAAAATGACAAATTTTTTTAATATCAGTGGATTTAAAACACTTGCGATAATATTTTTCTACCCTTATACTATTTATTATTGTCAATCGATTAATAAAGAAATATTTCTGTTAACACTATTTATAGTTTTCATATATGCAGTAATTAGTAAAAAGTACTTTCTGATTTTTTTAACTACAATTGGAGTTTTTATTATAAAGTTTTTCTTCGTATTTATATGTTTAATTACGATTCTATTTCATTTTATAAAAATAGAAAACAACATTAAATCAAAAGCAGTGGTAATAGTTACTTTTATCGTTTTTGGAACATTTACATATTTAACCCAATTTCTTAATACAGGTTCAATTGTACTTGAAAATGCTGAAAAATTAGGTCTAGCCAATAGATTGAATAACTTTCAGGATACGATACCTTTTATCTCCTACTTTACTTTTCCAATAAAGTTTTTAATGAATACATTCGAAGGATATAATGCAACCGGTGTAAAAATATTTTATCCTTCAAACTACAGAATTTCAGTGGTTGGTTGGGTTTCAGTTTTGTCTTTTATTTATATTTTTCATTATTTTATTCGATATTTTATTGTTTTTATGCAGAGTTTATTTACCTTTTGGCTAAAAAATGAAAACTCCAATACATTGTATTTCTTTACTTTCGTTTCTACGTTAGTGGTACTGACCAATAGTTTTATTCACAATAGATACTTTTTTTTTCTTATTCCATTTTATGTCGTAACTGTAGATTTATTCAAGAGAGAATCAGTGGAATTTAAAGCAAATAGATTTACTATTAAACTTATAAGTTTATGGGAGAATTCGCGATATTTTACATTCCTTTTGCTAGTTATTTCGGTCATATTAATAAATCTTTTTTAAGTTGTTAAGAACACAAAACAATAAAGTTATAATTCAACTAAAAGGTGGATTAGGAAACCAACTTTTTCAATATACCTTTGGGAAGTATCTTTCTTTAATACTCGAGAAAGAATTAGTAATTGATCATTCTTACTATGAACTATATCCAAATGTCCAAGGCGTAACACATAGAAATTTAGAAATTAACTATTTCAAGAATATTGCTGATAAAAAAGTAAATGTTTCTTTTCTGAAAAAACTGCCTTCCTCTCGAATTATCTATTATTTATTTCAATTTATTTTGAAGTTAAAATACAGTCCTGTTTTAGTCAACGACGAAACGAAAATAGATGAACTTGAAACATCAAAAAATCTACTATGTGATGGTTATTTTCAAAACGTGAATTATGCAAACCAGATTTGTAAACAAATGCAAAATCTATTAACCATGGACGATAATGTCAATATGAATAATATTTTATCGGAAATTAAAAATAGTAATAGCGTTTCGTTGCATGTTAGACGCACAGATTATTTAGAAACAGTTAACAAAAATCTTGGGTTGGCATTCAATTTCGATTATTACATACAAGCAGTAGGCCACATTAAAAAAAATGTTCAAGATCCTTGCTTTTTTATTTTTAGCGATGATTTGGACTGGTGTAAAAAGAATCTTTCAATTCTTGAACCATACAAAGTAGTGTTTGTAGACTGCAATTTAGGCAGCTCCTCATTTAAGGATATTATCTTCATGAGTAAATGCAAGCACAATATAATAGCAAATAGTTCCTTTAGTTGGTGGGGAGCTTGGCTAAATTTAAATTTAGATAAAATTGTAATTATGCCCAAAATTTGGAAGATAAATGACGATGAATTTGTAAATGATTTAGTAGATAACAGTTGGATTGTAATATGAGTATACCTTTAATATCTGTGATTCTACCTGTATTTAATGCAGAAAAATATATTTTTAAGGCTGTTTCTAGTATTCTGAATCAAACTTTAAAAGATTTTGAATTACTAATTTATGATGATGGGTCAAGTGACTCCTCAATAGATATATTAAGAGGGTTTAATGACTCAAGAGTTATTATATATTCTGATGGAGCAAATTTAGGATATATCAAAAGATTAAATTTTCTAATCCAACAATCCAAGGGGGAATACATTGCCAGAATGGATGCAGACGACATCTGTCATCCAGAGAGATTGCAAAGACAATTCGAATATTTACAAAAGCATTCAGAATGCGACGTTCTTGGCACTAGATCTAAAACGTTTTTTTATAACCCTTTTCTTGGATTTAGTCATAGTTTACCATTAAATAAAAACCAAATAGAGGCTTATTGCCTATTCGATAGCCCTATGGTTCATCCTTCTGTCATTATTAGAAGATCTCTGATTAGTAAGGGGTTATATAATTATAGGGAAGAATTTTATCCCGCCGAGGATTTCGATTTATGGGCAAGGTTAATTACGAAGCAGGTTGTATTGGTAAATTTAAATAAAAATTTAATTTATTACAGACGACATAACACCCAAACCTCTGTCGTAAGACGTGATTTAGCCGATTCGAATTCCTTTAAAATTCGTAAATCATATTTAGAATATTTTCTTAAAAGAAAACTAACTGAAAATGAGAGTTCAGCATTAAAAAGTGTATTTTTACAACGAGAAAGTGCAAATCTCGAAACTTGGATTGTCTTTATAAAATTGTATACCGAATTATATGAGATGTTTTTTTTAGAAAAAGAAAGCAGAGAAGTGATTTCAACCAAAGTATACGAAATGATATTTTTTTCTAGAAACCCTTATATAAAAGAAATTTTGAAAGTGTATAATACTTCGTCATTAGTTAAGCAACACACACAGCTAAGTATACATTTAGTGAACTATAAACTTGAATTATTTTTAAAAAAAATATTTAAATCTTTCATTTGAGTAATACAAATTAAACCGCATTCCAACTTTTGTAAAATTTCGGAAGCAATTAATGTAACTTAGAGCTAAAATTGAAGGATTTTGTATCAGTAATTATTTGTTGTTTTAATGAGGAATTGCATATTGGCGAGGCAATTAATTCCATATTAAATCAAACATATCAGAATTTTGAAATTATCATAGTTGATGATAATAGTAATGACAAAACTATTGATATAATAAGTCAATTCTTGAAAGTGGACAATAGGATTAAACTTATAAGCCATGAAAAAAACGAAGGTTCCGCAAGTTCAAGAAATATCGGAATAAAAAACTCAAAGTATGAATTAATTGCAATTTTGGATGCTGATGATATATGTTTACCTAATAGGTTAGAAATTCAAGTAAAATTCCTAAATCAAAATCCAGAAATAGGAATTGTCGGTTCCTCTGCTTTTTATAGGGGTAGCAACAAATTGGATAAAATTATAAATATGAGCTCTGAAAATGACAGAATTCAATCAGAAAAATATTTAAAATGTCCATTTATAAATTCGACAACAGTTTTTAGAAAATGTTTTTTTCTAAATGTTGGAGGGTATAACCCTTATTACAAAAGAGCCCAAGATTATGATTTATGGTTAAGAATGTTAAAAATTACAAAGGGACATAATATAAACATACCATTAATAATTTATAATACGTCGAAAAGTCATAAACTAGTTGATTTATTGTGGTATCCAGCTCATGCAAGTTATTCGTCAGTATTAAGGGATAGTGCTCAAAAGAAGAAACTTGTTGCAACATTTCGTCATATTGTAGCTAATTTATGGAACTTCCTGAAATGAATAATTACTAAACTTTAAACCTTTTTTAATTTTGTACAATTACATTATCCAAATTAGACCAAGAAAAGACGAATATTAACTAAAAAATAAGAGCGAAAAAGTCCCAAGCCCCTTTAACCATGATTCTCATCGACACTGTATATATAAACCAAAGTGGAGGTAAAGTATTAATCAATTATCTTATCAAAAGTTTACACAGTTTAGAATCAAAATTCGCAAACTTGTTTTTTCTTTTTGATGAAAGGTTTGAATCTGATCAGTTAAGTCTAATTCCAATTGAGAAATTTTTAAAAATTAAGAATTCTGAAAGAGAAAGGATTAAATTTTATAGAGCTTATAAAGAAAAGTTAGATAAAATCTTTTGTTTTGGTAATATTCCACCTCCAATACACATCAATGATATTGATACCTATATTTATTTTCATAATTCACTTTATCTTTTCAAGTCGAAGTCAAATCATGGTTTTAAATCCCAAATAATTATTGGTTTAAAAAAGAAATATATTCAATTTATAAACCACCCTAAATATATATGGATTGTTCAAACAGAATACATTAAACAAAACTTCATATCGAAAATGAATGCTAAAGCCCCAAATGTTTTAGTTCTACCTTTTTTTGAAGTTAACTCATCGGTTAATTCTGCTACAAATAATAGGAATGAATTGAACAAATTTGTCTATGTAGCTGATGGTTCTCCTCAAAAGAATCATCTAATCCTTTTAAAAGCTTGGAAAATCTTGTTTTACAAATTTAATAAGGCTTTAGAGCTGCATCTTACAATCCATGAAAAAAATTCAGAGATAATAGTTGAAATTGAGAAATTGAAAAATAAAGGTTTAAAAATCTTTAATCATGGCGAATGTAGTCTAACGGAAATCAATAATTTATACAATGAATGTGGTAATTTAGTATTTCCATCATTGAACGAAAGCTTTGGATTGCCTCTAATTGAGGCAGCCTATTCAAATTGTAATATAATTGCTTCAAACTTACCATTTGTTTTTGAAATTGTTGCTCCATCTGCAACATTCAATCCATATGATGAAAATGATATAGCACAATGTATTTATAATTTTTCTGTGAGTGAAACTAAGAAGACCGAAATAATAGTACAAAATAAAATTGGTGAGTTAATAAACCTAATTACTACCAATGCTAATTGACGATAAAAAAATAACTAATAATATTTAAATGTTCAAAGATAAAACGTTAATTATAACTGGCGGAACTGGATCATTTGGTAATGCTGTTTTAAAAAGATTTCTAAATACAGAAATTAAAGAAATTAGAATTTTCAGTCGTGATGAAAAAAAACAAGACGATATGAGAGTTAAGTATCAAAATCCAAAATTGAAATTCCATATCGGTGATGTAAGAGATTATGACAGTGTAAACGTCGCTTTAAGGGGAGTTGATTATGTTTTTCACGCAGCCGCGTTAAAGCAAGTACCTTCCTGCGAGTTTTTCCCGATAGAGGCAACCAAAACAAATGTTTTAGGCACTCAAAACGTATTAAATTCTGCTATTCAGAATAAAGTAAAGAAAATGATTTGCTTGAGTACGGACAAAGCAGCTTATCCTATCAATGCCATGGGTATGTCAAAAGCCCTAATGGAGAAAGTTGTAATAGCTGCTTCAAGAAATATTCCGAATGATGAAACTACCGTATGTTTAACCAGGTATGGTAATGTGATGGCTTCAAGAGGATCGGTAATTCCTTTATTTATTAATCAAATACTAGCAGAGCAAGAAATAACTATTACCGATCCACAGATGACTAGGTTTCTTATGTCGTTAGACGAAGCAGTCGATTTAGTTTTATTCGCATTCAATCATGGGAAACAAGGAGACCTCTTGGTTCAAAAATCACCAGCCTCTACAATTAATACTCTGGCTGAGGCTTTATTGAAAATCTTCGATTCTAAAAGTAAAGTAAAAATTATTGGCACAAGGCATGGTGAGAAAAAATATGAGACACTTTGTACAAGAGAGGAAATGTTGAAAGCCGAAGATTTAGGTAGCTATTTCAGAATACCATCGGATAATCGTGATCTAAATTATGGGAAATATTTCAGCGATGGAAATTTATTGACCGCCTCTATTGATGACTACAATTCTAATAATACAAAGCAGCTTAGCTTAAATGAGACTGTAGAAACGCTTTTAAATTTAAACTATATTAAAAATTTCATAAATAATACTAAGGATGATTAAGGTAATGACAATTGTTGGCACGAGGCCTGAAATTATCAAATTAAGCCAAGTTATAAAACTAATAGACAAACACTGTGAACATATATTGGTCCATACTGGTCAAAATTATGATTTTGAGTTAAATGAGATATTTTTTGAACAATTAGGAGTTCGAAAGCCTGATTTTTTCTTAAATGCCGCCAGACCATCTTCTTCTGAAACCATTGGAGAAGTAATTATCAAAACTGATAAACTTTTAGCAGAGATATTACCTGATGCAGTATTGATTTATGGAGACACGAATAGCTGTTTGTCTGTAATACCTGCTAAAAAGAGAAAGATACCAATTTTTCACATGGAGGCTGGAAATAGATGTTTTGATCAAAGGGTGCCAGAGGAGGTAAACAGGAAAATTGTGGATCATTTGAGTGACATTAACATGCCCTTATCTGATCATGCAAGACAATATCTTTTAAGGGAGGGATTAAAGCCAGAGACCGTTATTAAAACTGGTTCTCCGATGAAAGAGGTAATAAATGCTAACTTCGATGCTATTTTAAAGTCCAACATTTTAGAGCTTGAAAACCTGGAAAAAAATGGATACTTTTTGGTAAGTATTCACAGAGAAGAGAATGTTGATTCTGATGTTAATTTTTCAGACTTGCTATCGACGATAAAAGGATTATCAAAATATTTCAACAAAAAAATAATAATCTCTACACATCCTAGAACAAGGAAAAAACTGGAAGAGATAAATTATACTGATGCCAATGCATTAATCTCTTTCGCAAAACCATTTGGTTTTCATGAGTACCATAAGCTCCAAATGAA
The DNA here is from genome assembly GCF_024343775.1 of Lacihabitans soyangensis. Lineage (GTDB taxonomy): Bacteria > Bacteroidota > Bacteroidia > Cytophagales > Spirosomataceae > Leadbetterella > Leadbetterella soyangensis. The sequence goes on from NZ_RJUF01000017.1 coordinate 17,780, forward strand.
TGCTTTTTGTGTGATTTCCGATAGTGGGACTGTAACTGAGGAAAGTTCTATTCTAAAATTTCCTTCAATAACAATAAGGCAGGCACATGAAAGACCTGAAGGCATGGATGAAGGTACGTTAATTATGTCAGGCTTGAAATATGATAGAGTTTTAGAGTCAATTAAGATTGTAACTAATCCAGTCAGAAAGGAAATAAAAATTGTAAGTGATTATGACGTTGATAATGTGTCCGAAAAAGTATTAAGAATTATAGTTTCTTATACTGATTATGTTAACAGAACAGTTTGGAACAAAAATAGTGTTTTATGATTAGAGTAATTGTTCTTGGATCAAATGGTATGGCTGGGCATGTCCTTGTTAATTTTCTTAAAAGATTTCCAGAAAAGTATTTAGTTTTATCAGTAGCAAGGAGTAAAAGTAAGGTGGGGCCAGATATAATTTTGAATTTAGCAGATTTTGATGGGTTAAAAGCGTTGATTATTAAGTGGCAACCAGATGTTATTATTAATTCGGCCGGAATCTTAAATTTATCTGCTGAAAATGCCCCAGCCGAAGCAATATTAATTAATTCATTTCTGCCACACTTTCTCGTTGAGGTAACAAAAGAAACTAAATGTAAAATAATACATGTAAGTACGGATTGTGTTTTTTCAGGAAAGAAAGGGGGGTACTTGGAGAATAGTACAAAGGATGGAATTGGATATTACGCTCAAACTAAAGCACTTGGCGAAATAAATAATCAAAAGGATTTGACTATAAGAACTTCCATAATTGGTCCTGAAATTAAGTCTGATAGGATAGGTTTATTTGATTGGTTTATGAATCAAAAAGGACAAATTTTTGGTTACACGAATGCTATATGGTCTGGTGTTACGACTATGCAATTGGCTCGAATTATTGATTATTCAATAGAGAAAAATCTAAGCGGTCTTATTCATGCTGTAAATAATCAAAAAATATCCAAATATGATTTGTTATTGATTTTTAAAAGCTGTTTCCAGGTTGATGACATAACCATTATGAAAAAAGATGACTATTATGTTGATAAAAGTTTGGTCAACTCAAGGGTTGATTTTCAGTATCCTATTCCTAGCTATCTCGATATGGTCATTGAATTAAAAGAGTGGGTTGAAAGTCAAAAAAGTCTATACAATTATTAATGAGACTATTAATTATATCCCAATATTTTTGGCCTGAAAGCTTTAGAATTAATCAAGTTGCTGAGTCTTTGAGTGCGAATGGTTGTGAAGTTTATGTTTTAACAGGGCAACCTAACTATCCTGATGGTAATATATTTAAAGGCTACAAGAGTATTTCAATCAAAAGAGAAAAAATGGGAGAGGTAAATATTATTCGAATCCCTTTAATTCCAAGAAAAAGTGGCAGTTCATTATTTTTATTTCTCAACTATTTCTCATTTGTGATCTCAGGCTTGTTTGTTGCACCCTTTTTACTTAAAAAACTACGATTTGATTCGATATTTGTTTATGCAGTAAGTCCCTTGACAAAAGCAATACCCGCGATTTTTCTCAAGTGGTTATATAGGTTACCACTTGTGATTTGGGTAGGTGATTTATGGCCAGAAAGTTTAAGTAGTACGGGTCATATTAAAAATAAAAACATTCTCAACTTGGTGAGTATTGGTGTTCGGTTTATATATTCGCAGACAGATAAAATATTAGTACAATCCAAAGGGTTTATTCAGGATGTTCAGAAATTGGCTCCAAATAAAGAAGTATTGTATCTACCGAATCCTGAAAATAGGATTAGCTTAGAAAAGAACCTAGAAAATAATGGTTACAAACTAAATGGAAAATTTAAGATCGTATTTGCCGGTAATTTAGGAAGCGTACAGGCCTTAGACTCCATTATGGATTGTGCGGAATTACTAAAAGGTAATAAAGAAATTCATTTCACTCTGGTGGGCAGCGGAAGTAGAGTGGAATGGTTGAAAAAAAATATAGTTGAAAGGTCTTTGAAAAATGTTACACTTGCAGGAAGGTTTGACCCTCAATTTATGCCAGCGATTTTATATCAAGCAGATGCTTTATTAGTAACACTTATAAAAGATGAGTTGATGGCCAAAACAGTACCAAGTAAGTTACAAACTTATATGTCTATTGGGAAACCCATTATTGCTGGTTTAGAAGGGTCTGGGGCGAAGATTGTTAAGGAAGCTAATTGTGGGGTATTAGTGGATGTTAGTTCCCCTAAAAACATTTCTGAGGAAATATTACATCTTTCTAAACTTGATGGAAATGAATTAGATATTTTGGGTCAGAATGGTTTAAGTTATTTTGAAGAGAACTTTGCGATAAATAGAATAACTAATAAACTAAAAATCATTTTAGCAGGAATACAACTATTGAATAAATAGTTATTATTAATTTTATAAGACAAGTATTATTTATAAAAAAATAATGAATGTAGGAAAAATCATGAAGCGAATTTTTCCACAGTTTATCTTAACTGAAATTAGAAAGCGTTAAGAACTTACTGAGGTGAAGGAATGGATAGGTAATGGATGTATTGCTCTACACCTTTTCAGTAAAGCAAAAAAATATTTCGTGATTCCAGAGAAGTTTTTAGCTATAACATTCTAATAGAAAGAGCTAATAATCTTGGTAATATGATTGAGGCACCAAAGGCCTTTTTTAAAAAACTATTATTAATTGAACTTGGAATGGAATTATTTTTTAACGCAAAAGATAGGTTTAAGAAAGATAAACTTGTTACCAGTTTAAATGGATTTAGTGTTGTTGCACTAAGGTCTTTTTTAGAAAATATTAGTGAGCCCGCACTTTTTTGGTTATTTGGTCATTATTCTGCGGGCATAAAGACAGAATGGGATATGAATTTCCTAGTTTTCGAAGAGTTGCATTCTAAATTCGGTCTTTCAATCATTTATTTCTTGTTGACGATGCCAAGTGTTTTGTTGGTCATGATGATTCACCAAATATAGACACTTTAGCAGATTTCATAAGAAGTATGAATTCGGCATATGAAATATGCGTAGTTTAGGATATTATTATCTAATCTAGTATTCTGGTTTTGTGAACCAAATTGAGTTTTAAAAGTTTATATATATACTTATTAAATACTTTTTTTAATCGAAAGGTGCTTTTACCAAATGTTGTTAATATGAAATTAAAAATAATAAATTCTTTTGCAAATTTATTAAGAAAATTAGCGGTATCCCTTAATCCGGAGTTTCAAACTATTCAGTTTGCTCGGGTAGATCATTTTTATTCCAATAATGGGAATGAAAAATTGTATAATTTTCAATTGGATGAGAATAGTACTGTCATTGATTTGGGAGGATATGTCGGAGGTTGGACGGCTCAAATAAGTTCAAAATATAATTGTAAAATCTTTATTTTTGAGCCTTGTTTGGAGTATTATCAAATCATTGAGAAAAGATTCAAATCAAACAAAAAAGTTATTCCGCTCAATCTTGGATTGTCGGGTCAAAATGTAAAACTGAAAATTCATAAAAATGGTGTTTCGTCAAGTATTTTTCCATCAAAATCGAATTCTAGTGTTGGAGAAGTTGAAGAAATTGAGTTATTAAGTGCCAAAGATTTTTTATTCTCTAACTCTCTTCTTAAAGTTAACCTTATAAAAATCAATATTGAGGGAGGAGAGTTTGATTTATTAGAATATTTAATTGACGAAAATCTTATTGAACGATTTGACAATATTTTAGTTCAATTTCATGAGAATTTTCACAATGATTCCAATATTAGAATGGCCAAAATTCACTCAAAATTGTCAAATACTCATTTTTTAACCTTTCAATTTCCTTTTGTTTGGGAAAACTGGAAGAGAAAAGTACAATAGTTTGGGCATCACCATTTAATAAAAAAGAGATTAAACACTTTTTTATGAAGTATTTTGAAAATAGATTTACTGAAAAATAATTGTATAAAATTAAATTGAAATAAAAATGAAAACATTTAGACATCTTTTGCTGATTTTGGCCGTATTTGGTTCTTCTCTACTATTTGCTCAAAATGATAATGTCGGTATAGGAACTGCCAAGCCTGATCAATCTTCTATTCTTGATTTGAATTCTTCCAAAAAAGGATTACTTATTCCTCGGATGACCCTCTCTGATCGGAACAATATCTCTATGCCTGCCAAAGGTCTTTTAATTTATCAAACAGACCAAAATGCGGGATTTCAATATTTTGATGGACTCGAATGGAAACCGTTGAACCGTGATGAGGAAAAAAGTTTAGCTTCTAGTGCGGCAATGTCTGGCACTTTAAATTATATTCCCAAATTTACAGGGGCATCTACTATTGATAATAGTGGTATTTTTGAAGACGGAGCTGGAAATGTTGGTATTGGAACTTCCACAATACCAGCATTTGCTAAACTTCAAGTTCAAGGAAATTTGATTACAAATGGTAGTATTTTTATGAATGGTACCAGTGCAGCTTTAACTATGAATGCATTGAGTGCGGGATCACAAGGTAGATTTGACTTTAACGATGGAGGGGTTCCTAAATTTCAAATTTATCATACTTTTGGTCAGAATGGATTAGGTATTTGGGATATTGTAGGTGCAAAGGATTTATTATTGTTTGATGCTGGGGTTGCTAATTTTAATAATTCTATCAAGGTAAACACAAATACTGGTTTCTTGGCAATCGGTAATTTCTCACCAGGAACTCCTCTTCCTACGCCTGCAGGTTACAGGCTGATAGTACAAGACGGAATACTTACTGAAAAAGTAAAGGTAGCTCTCAAATCTTCTGTGGCAGATTGGGCTGATTATGTATTTGAGCCTGAGTATAAGACCAATATGATGACTCTAGATGAGGTGGAGCAGTTTACACTCAAAAACAAGCATTTGCCTAATGTGCCTTCGGCAGATAATATGGTTTCTGAAGGCTTAGACATTGCTAAAACTTCGAAAATGTTCATGGAAAAAATTGAAGAGTTAACCTTATATTTAATCGAGCTAAATAAAGAGGTAAAAGCCCTCAAAGTTGAGAATCAATTATTAAGAAATAAGTAAAAAAATCCCGAAATTTGACCCAGCATTAGAATAATGCTGGGTCTTTTTTATTTTTAAAATTCATGATGAAGATATTAATTACTGGTGGTGCAGGAAACGTAGGTAGTAGTTTGGCGGCATATTTATTGAATATTGGTAAGTATGAGGTTTGTATTTTTGATAATTTATTAACTGGTGACCTTAGCAAATTACCGTCAGCTGACCTACCGAATTGGTGGTTTATACGTGGAGATGTAAATAACTATCAAGACATTTCAGCAGTTATGTTATCAAATAGATTTGAATATGTCTTTCATTATGCTGCCGTGGTTGGTGTTAAGAGGACGCTGGATAATCCCAAAATGGTCTTAAACGATATTGATGGGATTAGGAATATTTTAGATCTATCAAAAAACACAGGTGTAAAAAGAGTGTTTTATTCATCTTCATCAGAGGTTTATGGTGAGCCTGTAGAAATTCCTCAATTTGAGGATACTACGCCTTTAAACTCGAAATTACCTTATGCTATAGTAAAGAATCTAGGCGAAGCTTATCTTAAATCATACAATAAAGAATTTGGATTAGAATTCACAATTTTTCGTTTTTTTAACACTTATGGTCCAAATCAAAGTCTAGATTTTGTAATTGCAAAATTTTTAAACCTAGCGATGAATAATCTTGATATAACAATATATGGTGATGGGAAACAAACTAGAACCTTTTGTTATGTAGATGATAATTTAGAAGTAACTAAGCGTATATTAGAGGGTGGATATTTCAAAAATGAGATACTAAATATTGGAAATGATATAGAGTACACTGTTTTAGAACTTGCCCAAATAATAATAAATATTACTAATTCGAAATCTAAAATTATTAGTTTGGATCCATTAGTGGAGGGAGATATGACAAGAAGAAAACCAGATATCTCAAAAATGAGAAAAGTTTTAAATAGGGAGTTAATTTCTTTGGAAGAAGGGATAAAAAAAATGATTAAATATAAATGATAGTTATTTTAGTTTTTATTATTTCAGTTTTAGTAACTATAATTATTAATAGATTGCTTTTAGCGTTTTCGAAAAATCTAGGTACAAGAGGAGAAGAAAGGATTCAAGTTAGATGGGCTTCAACGACTAAGCCTTCATTAGGAGGATTTGCATTCTACATAATATTTTTGGGGCTAATTAGTACTACTGGGTTGATGGAAAACGAATACTTAATTTTGAGTAAAAAACAAATGATGGGCTGTTTTATAGCCATAAGTCTCGGTTTTGCAATTGGTTTTGCTGATGATACCTACAATACTAATCCTCGATTAAAAGCAATTGGCCAATTAGCGTGTGCTTTTGTTTTATTTTTCTTCGACATCCAAGTTAATTTGTTTGAAGGTTATGCTTTATTGAATTTTTTGGTAACTTCATTTTGGGTAATAGGGTTAATGAATTCAATTAATATGTTGGATAATATGGATGGTGTAACTGCAACAGTTTCCTTATTAATAATATGTATATTTATCTTTTTTATGCTCATAAATACATTAATTGATATCCATGTTTTGATAATCTTAGTAGGTGTCTGTGGTTCATTACTTGGATTTTTATATCATAATTGGTATCCTTCAAAAATGTATATGGGAGATGCTGGCAGTCAATTTTTAGGTATATTCTTGGCTATTTTTAGTATCGTATTCCTATGGAAAGAGCCAGGACTTAACGATTACGGAGGTTTTTTTTCTAAAATTTCGATACCATTATTAGTTTTTATAATTCCATTAATCGATACTTTTACGGTAGTCTTTTATAGGCTAAAACGAAAAAGTAGTCCTTTCAAAGGTGGAGCTGATCATACAACACATCATTTAGTTTATTATGGATTTTCGGAACGTACGGTTGTTTTTATTTTTGTCGCAATATACGTTATAGTATTATTCATTATTTTTTATATGTTCAATTTTGAATTCATGAAGAATAATCAAAATTTTGTCACATATTTATTTATGGCATTAATTTTTGGAATTATTCAATACTTTTATTCTAAAGGGGCATTGAAAATTAATGTAAAGAAAGCTAAGAGAAATGTGCAATCAAGAAAAAGTATTTATGAAAAAATAGTTAGCAAAATTCATATGTCGAAAGTTTAAAAAATGCCTTATTTAGACCCATATACTTTAGTATTGACAGAAAAAACGTCGAGTCATTTACTCAGGAGGGCTACTTTTGGTCCAACCAGACAAGATATTATAAATTTTACCGGTGCTACTGCTGCAGATGCTGTAAATCAACTAATCAGTAATTCAGACTTTATTGTACCAGAACCAGTAGATTTGGATATAAATTCTTCAACTAAAGGCGAAACTTATTTATCAAGAGTACCCTATGAAATTAATAAGAATTTTTATTACACTCATTATGTACGTTTATGGTGGATAGGTATTATGGCAAGGCAAACACCAACTTCAATATTAGATAAATTGACGCTATTTTGGCAAAATCATTTCGTCACCAATGTAGAAATAGTAAATGAATACAAATTTGAATTTGGATATATTGATTTACTTAGAAAAAATGCTCTTGGCAACTTTAAATATCTTGTGAAAGAAATTACCAAGAATTCAGCTATGCTAGTTTTTTTGAATGGTAATCAAAATGTTAAGGGAGAACCGAATGAAAATTATGCTAGAGAATTACAAGAATTATTTGTTGTGGGGGAAAAGGATTTTTACGGAAATCCTACCTACGAGGAGAATGATGTTAGGGAAGCAGCTAAAGTATTAACTGGTTGGAAAACCAATGCTTACGGAGCCTTACCTCATGGAACTTATTTTAGCTCAAATAACCATGATGAGACAGATAAAATATTCTCATCACATTATGGAAACAATATTATTTTTGGAAGGGCTGGGTTGAATGCAGGAGAATTAGAACTAAATGATCTTGTTTCAATGCTACTTAATCATCAAGAATCTGCGAAATTTATCTGCAGAAAGTTGTATCGGTGGTTCGTAAATCCAAACGTAACTGAGAATATTGAATTAAATATTATAATTCCATTAGCAACTTTTTTTGCTAGTCCAGCAAATAATTTTGAAATTGAACCAGTTGTACGAAAGTTACTCACCAGTCAACATTTTTATGAAGAATCGAATATTGGTTCTATGGTAAAATCACCCTTCGATTTAATAATAGGGTCTATGCGTTTCTTTAATTTCCCAGTTCCTCAAGTAAGTCCAGCTGAGGTAAGTAGTTATTTGAATTATGTTAATTTTTGTTTTTACCTAATGGAAAATATGCAAATGGAAATTTTAAAACAACCTTCAGTATTTGGATATGAACCATATTACCAACCAGGATATTCAAAAATATGGATTAACTCCTCAACTTTGGGAAGAAGAAATCAATTTGTTGATGCTATAATATATGGTGGTAACCTAGTGAATGCAAATTATAATATTAAAATTGATTTATTCAAACTCGCTTCAACGGCTGACGTTCCAAATAACGCTAACTCCATTGTTGAGCAATTTGCAAAATTCATGTTTACCCATGAATTAAGTTCAGCCCAAAAAATGTTTCTAGTAAACAATATTATGATGCAAGGGCTTCCATTGACTACTTGGCAATTTGAGTATAATGCATTTATTGCGGATCCAAATAATATTGATAAGAGAAACGCAGTGGAATACCGATTACAAACATTAATGAGGTATATTTTAAAACTCGCAGAATTCCAGATCTGTTAATGTGAAATAATGAATAGACGGCAATTTTTTACTTCTTCTTCTAGCTGCTTATTGCCACTTTTCTTAGATAAGAAGAGTTTGAGAGTGTTTTCCAATAGTACACCATTGGTTAAGTCAATTCTAGAAACAGATGCATTGTCTACCGATAGAGTACTAGTTCTGATCTATTTAAACGGTGGAAATGATGGCTTGAATACTGTTATTCCTTTAGACCAAATGTCGGAATATCAGAGTTTGCGATCTAACATTGCTATTCCAGAAAATAGTGCTTTAGTTCTGCAAAATCATATCAATATGGGATTACATCCCTCAATGATTGGCTTTAAAAATTTATTTACCGAAGGAAAGCTTTCAATTATTAATTCAGTTTCTTACCCTAACCCAAACTTCTCTCATCATCGATCAACGGAAATTTGGATGACTGCAACTGACTCAAATGTCCAGGCCGCCACTGGTTGGGCAGGTAGATATTTAGATAATCGGTTTCCAAATTATCCTGCTGCCTATCCATCTGTAGAAATGGATGACCCGATAGCTTTACAAATTGGTTATGTAACTTCAACAGCTTTATTGGGTCCGGCAGAATCAATGGCCATTGCACTTAATGATCCAGAAACATTTAAATTACTCATAGGTGAAGGAACTCCAAATATACCAACTGATTTACCTTGTTGCGAAGCAGGCGATCTTATTTCATATATTCGCAAGCAAAAGATTTTATCTATTGGTTATGCCGACAGAATTAAGCATGCCGCAGACTTGGGAGCCAATTATGCAACTTATCCCGTAAATAATGGTTTAGCTGATCAACTAAAAATAGTCTCTAGATTAATTCATGGTGGTTTAAAAACGAAAGTGTACTTGGTAACTCAAGATGGTTACGATACTCATGCGAACCAAGTTTCAACTACACCTACTACAGGGCTACATGCAAACTTATTAAAAGATTTATCTGATGCTATTAGTGCCTTTCAAGCTGATTTGAAGTTACAGAACATTGAAGACAGGGTAGTTGGTATGACATTTTCGGAATTTGGAAGGCGTGCAAAATCTAATAACAGTAATGGAACTGATCATGGAGTTGCGGCTCCTGTGTTTGTTTTTGGAACCAAGATTAAACAAAAAGTAATAGGAAATAATCCAGACCTAACTGACCTGGAGAATAATGATATTAAAATGCAAATTGATTTCAGGAGGATATATAGAGATATTCTTCAGGATTGGTTTGGAGTTAGTTCACAACTTACTAATCAGTTTTTGTATAAGGATTTTAGTACCATCTCTCTTTTTAATGAATATATAGAAAGCGTAAAGTCTGGTAATTGGTTAGATCCATCGACATGGTCAATTGGGAGAGTTCCAAAGTTAGACGAGAATGTAAAAATAAACATAGGGCATAAGGTTATTGTAAAGTCTACAGATAGGGTGGAATGTAAATATCTAAACATTTTGGGAAATTTTGAAACAGAGAATGGAGCGTATTTTAAATCTGGAGGATTGATGAATTAAGACAATGTTTGTCCCGAAAAACAATTATAAAATATTATACCCGATTCCGATATTTGCACCTATCGTTTTATTTAGTAATTGGCCAGAATCAAAACTTAGAGCAAGATTCATTCTTAAATTTTTGTATGGGATAGAGATTTTCTGAAGCATACAAAATTGATGGCTATTTAATTTTTCAGAATAGTTTCCCAAATTTTTTGAAAATAAAATTTGTGTTATAAATTTTACATTTTGTAAATTGCTATAAATTGTTGCGTTTAATGAGGTACCTCTATTATTAAGTAAAGTTTTTCTGCTGTGTAAATCTGTTTTTATTTGGTTAAAAGGGATTATAAGTGGAGTACCAATTACCTGTCCTTTATAAATCCATCCATCCTTGTATAAACTATTGTAAAAGTAATTGTCTCTACCTCTTAGTTCAGGAATCCACTCAAACAACTCTCCACCCTGATTTTTTGTGTTTAAATATTCAAGGCATATTTTGCTCAGAAAACCATTTTGTTTTGATATTGAAATTCCATAAAGGCCGTCAGCTATATTGTTGAGATAAAATAATGAGCCGTCTTCATAAAAACTCTGGCGGTAAATAAATATATTGAGTTTTGCTACTGCCAATTGCAAACCCATATCTATAGTTCCGAGATGATTACCAGCTCTATTTGTTGCTTCATTACCAGGAATGCCATTAGGATTATTAAAAGCATTTCCATTTTTGTTCAAACTAACACCCGAAGAGACTTTTAAAAATGTTTGAAAATCTCTCCCGAACTTAGATATAGTCTGTTTTGTGATATCGTCGTAAAATGGCATTGTGGGTAAACCACCCCATTGCACTTGGTGATTAAAGCCTCCTATGAGGTGTACTTTCCAAGAAGGTTTACCGATACGGGCATAAAAACTTTTTTGGTGGAGCCATACGTTTTGTACGGAATCGCCTTTACCGAACCAACCGTGAGCAAAATTGCCTTTGATGGCTAAAAGGCCATTCTTTGTGATGGGTGTATAGTTGGGTATAGATATTTCAATTTTGGGCATAGGTAGAGCATTGCCAGACCAAATATAACTGCCCATAGTACCAAGGGTATCTACCAAGCCCTGTATTTCTCTTCTTCGCCCGCCATAGAGTTGAAATGCACCGTACCTCATTTTAAGATGTGCAACTGGCAAAAGCACCTGATTAACCCTTCCATAGTTGAGGTGGGTTTCTATGCCATATCCATAGTCAAAGCGTTTAAGTTTTTTATTTATGGTGTAGAGTGAGTCATATTCCTGTTGAATATTAAGATTTAGAAAGCCAATTCCCGATTTAAGGGGAATTAAGCCATATTGGTTACTCCTAAGTAGAAAGGGCGTGGTAATATCTGAAGAAACTAATCCTCCAATAGATCCTTGTATATTGGTTTTTTGTAGAAATTTCTGCGAATAGGTAGTGCCACAAGCCAGAAATAAGAGATAAGCAGTAATGTATATTTTGGATTTCAAATCGATTTCTTGAGAGGTTTTAAGTTTACAAATGCCAGCAGAATTCATTTGGGCATTCAAAGAATTTCAAATTTACCAATTTTACGAATTGTTTCACCCTTATTTAAGCCAATTTTTAAATCATAAAGATAAGAGCCAAATGGTAAAGGAGTTCCATGGCGTTTCCCATCCCAACTTTCGGTTTTATCTGTTATTTCGACAATTCTATTTCCCCATCGGTCATATATTGTCAAATTATAATTATTTACTCTTCCAAATCTACCTTTGATTTCAAAGAGATTGTTGATATTATCTTCATTGGGGGTAAATGCGTCAGGAATAAAGAATAAAGCCTCAATGGGAATAGATATTTGGTTGGAAATACTACTAATGTTTCCATTTCCAAGAGCTCTAATTTTAAATTTGGCCTCAATTTCACTGTTGCTGATATCTACAGAGGAGCTATTTATATTTTGGCCCAGTACCTTCTCAACAAATTCGGCCGATGTATTTTCATCAATACTTATTAGTTCAAAACTTTGAATAGTTGAATTCCCAAAAGGAGAGTTTGTAGTCCAATTAAGCTCAGCATTTTCGGAGGCTTGTAAGTGTAAGGTACACATAGTTTCGGAGAGTTTAGAAGTACTCCCACATTTATCTTTGTAACCAATTTGGAAACAATGGCTATTTAAGTATGTATTTTCTTCGATTTTGAACCTTTTATTTTGAGAATCTGGAATACTATCAACTTTTTGTAAATGGCCTGATTTATCATTTTTATAAAGATAATAAAGATCTTTTTCTATTAACCAACCGGAATTATCACCAAATAATAACTCAATTGTATTATTTGATACAACACTAAGTCTTGCGTTGGTTATTGGTGGGGGGGGTATGGAACTTCGATCGGTACATTTAACATTCGATAAAGAGGTTGAAAAGAAAGGGAAATTATAGGTTCCAGATTCCCAATTTCCTACAATTCGGGTTTCAAGTTGATAGCAAACTTGGTCTAAGCAATTTTGTTTGTCTACTATATTTTTCCCATAAACATCTTTTTTGGTAGTCGAACCATTGGAAAAATTCTTTACTATCAATTTATTAGAAATACTTATTACCTTGGTATTATTTACCAAAGTAACATCGTTTGTGTTCGTATATTCCCTAAAGACAATCTTATTTTCATTTGGATTTAAGTAAATTAGACTGTCTATTTTTACCGAGCATACCTCGCCGCTAATTTCATTACAAGTTGCATATGCTGCATTCGGATTTCTTAGAACCACAAAACAGTTTGATTCATTTTCCTTAAGTTCGACATTTAAAATACCAGGTTCATGACTTCCTATTAAATTTGGTATGGAATATTGACCAAATTTATCAATTCTATAAATAGAGTGCTTATCATATGCACCTTCAAATTCTAGTCTACCTCTCATTCCGTTGTCTTCAACCTCTAACTTTACAATTTTAGGTATGTTTCCACCATGGTTCATTTCTAAAATTATCGAATCTGGTTTATAGCAATTTGTACTATTTGTTGTATTTCCCCAGATTAGAATTGATCTATTGTTTCTGTTCGTATTGAAGGTTTTGTTAATTGTGTAAGGTAATTTGTTAAAAACTGTGGGAGGTGTGCCATCGTCCCATCCAATAGTATAGGAGTCAAAATTGTTGGCTTGGTTTATAGGAACAATTAGATTTAGAAAGTTGGAATTACAGCTATTATAGCTAAAAACTGGTTTGCTGTTAGGCCTTACACTGATAGTTTTGCAGGCAAACATATCCTTACCATTTTTTTTGCCATATTGGAGAATTCTGTAAACTTCGATATTGGTATTGGCAAATAGGGCATTCACAGAGTCTTTATTGCCCACTTTATCGAGGGCACTAAATGCTTTTCCATTGTAATAAAAATCGTATCTGATATCTGTGCCGCCTGAGAGATCTTTGAGCTTTACGGTAAGAGGGGAGCAGCCAGCGGATACATCTCCATCAATCTTAAAGCCACCATCTACGGCTCCTGCAGGCCAATTGTTTTTATCACATAGTCCTTGGCTATACACAAAATGGCACGCAAGTATAAGGACGATTATACCCCAATTGCGAAAAGTAAGTTTGCTTTGCCTGCTCAATTAGCCAGAGTTTAAAAAAGAAACGTGAATTTAATGAATTTGGGTGAAAATGGTATCAAAATTTATTTAGCGGACTATTTAAAGGCAAAGCAAAACAATTACTCCTTATGAATAATCATATAATGAAGCATTCCTGAACAAGATTTTAGCATACAAAGGAATTATTATTTCTTAGCCTCCTAGCGACTTTGCAGTTAAATCTTAATCATATTAAATTCAAAAGAAGGAATTTCTTCTAATAGAAATATGGATTCCAGTATTGTTTCCGAATAAATTCCCGAAATCTTGAGCGAGTTGTACTTCAAGGTTTAAGTTAAGCGGTATATTTTTTTGAATAGCCAGAAGTAAAGAAGTAGAATTTTTTTCAATCGGATTTCCGTAAATGCCATAGTTGATTTGATGGTTGCCCTTTAAATTTACCAAAAAGCCCTTGTAGTTTCCAGTTGCCGCAAGATGGAATGCTTTTGTTCTGTTTCCAGTTATTAATCTATTTTCAGGATTGATAGTTATGAACGGCGTTCCAAGAATACGCTCCCTATAAGACCAAGATTGGTATTGACCATGAGAGAAGTAGTTATCATATTCTCCAGAATTGCTTAATTGGTATTTACCAAAACGATATAAACCTTGGCTTTTGGTGTAAATAAATTCTCCATTTAAATGTGATAGGATTCCAGTTCGCCTTTTGTTTTTCCATGAAATACCATAGATGCCATCCTCTACATTATTAAAATTTACCAACGAACGTGCAAAATCAAATGGTTTTTGGTGGTAGAACTGCCAGTTCTGATGGATAGTGGCTGATAAGTCTATACTACCTAACTGATTGCCAATGGCCAAGCCGCCATCGTAACCTGGTACTTTGGTAGGGTCAATATTAGCGAATTTCTGTAAAAAAGGCAATATAATGAATTGATAACTGTACAAAGGTTTAGGGGCCAAGTAGCCATTAATGGTTGGTGGAAATTCACCGCCAACATTTTTTAATGTTTCGGAATATCCGCCCCATTGAACTTGATGGTTGACGCCGCCCATCAATTGTACTTTTTTGTTTTTATCGTTGATTTTTAGATATAGCCACTTTTGGTGCAAGTAATAATTTTCAATAATTCCTTGTGTACCAAACCATCCATGTGAAAGTCCGCCTTTGAATGATACTCTGTTGTGTTTGCCTAATGCAACCCAATGTGGTGTAGATACTTGCAGTTTGGGTACAGGCAATGCATTTCCTGACCAAACATAAGCCCCAGAGGTTAGTGTAGAGTCCGTAAGTCCCTGAATTTCTTTTCTCCTTCCAGCATAAAACTCCATCTTGCTGTATCTCATTTTGATAAAGGCCTCAGGTAGTAGTGTTTGATTGGTGTTTCCGAGGTTGGTATGAAAGTTAGCTCCATAACCTAAACCGAATTTTTTCAGTTTTCTATCAAGGGTTAACAAGCTATCATAGTCTTTGCTAATTCCGCCGGATAAGTAAAAAATGCCTGATTGACGAGGTATTAATCCAAATTGGTTGGCTTGTAAGAAAAATGGCGTATTTGTCTTTGAAGAAGCTATTACACCTGTTTTTATGTCATATTTTAAGCCATGAAATATCTCTTGAGCTTTCACGACTTGATTAAATGTGAAAAACAAATATACAATTATTAGGTATTTCATAGAGGTGGTAGGGTCAGATATATTATCATTTCAAGGTTTTAACTCCCAAATAATACAAAGAAATCATTTTCTCAGTTAATTGTAGTGAACTTTTGAAAATTTTATTATTCGGTAATTGAAGCTAGAAGTTGTAATATGGCTAGTCATAAGGCACAAAGGCAACGAGGCATTGAGGCATGAAGGCAATGATGCACAAGGCAATAAGGCACGAAGGCAATGAGGCATTGAGGCACGAAGGCATTGAGGCACAAAGGTAACAAGGCATTAAGGCAATAAGGCAATAAGGGACAAGGCAATTGGTCAATTAAACTTGCTCTGTGTGGCTCTGTGCAAAACCCTGAGCACTCTGTGGTATTAGAATAAACACATAGTCACATAGGACACATAGAAAAGAATCTCTGGTCTCTAAGTGTTTTAAAAATTCAAAAACAACCTATGATCTCTATGTGTCTATGTGTTTTAAAAAAAAACTCACATACTATCCGCCCCACCTTTCTGGAAGATAACTTCTTTTACTAGCCCAATAGAGTTAAAATGCAAAATCATAGCTTCGGAAGTCGTAGTGTTACGGATGTTTTGGCACTGGGGGCCACGCTCGAAGAAATAGACCACGTATTTTTCGGATTTTTTGTCTAAAAGCTGATAGTCGTATCTTCCAATGGTTTTTACGATTTCGTTTTCTGAAATACTAAGGATCTGATCTTTGTTGTCTTTTAGTATTTGGAGTTGCTTTATTCTTTTTCCTTCGCATCCTCCACGGTCGCCTTTGAAGGCCTCTGAATCAAAGCCTTTGATTTCTAGTGGTTTTGAGTAGGAGCAAGCTTGTAGAAGCATGAGTGCTGAAATGAAGGCGAAATATTTTAAAATATGCATTTTGAGTATTTTTTTTCTAAATGGCAAACTGCCTTCTGCAATAGTAATTATATATAAATTATCATTAAATATGATTCATAGTCGGTTTGGTAACGTTTTCTTGTCAGTTCGAGCGTTAGCGGGCGGCGTTCTATACGAGAACACGTTTTCTAATGCTAAATTTAACTAGTTGTACTGCCTTCTCAGCATTCATCTCGACTACCGCTCGATGTGACAATCAATGTCAGTTCGAGCGTTAGCGGGCGGCGTTCCGTACGAGAACACGTTTTCAGCTGTTAAAATTAACTTATTGTACTACCTTCTCAGTTTGCATTTCGACAAGCTCAATGTGACACATTTCCACTACCGCTCGATGTGACAATTGTATTAAATAGTGACTAATTTACAAATCACCAATCCACCAGTAACCAATCCACAAATAACCAATAACGAACCTCACTTATCCTTCTGAAACATTCCCACCGCACCGTTAGCTATCGAAATTATGAAACTTAATATCAACGGCGGAATGAATCCTTCTACTTTGAAACCATCCACCAGGTAGTCGCACAAGTAAACAATACACACGCTAATAACCAATGAGAACAAACCTAGGGTAAGAAACGTAATCGGTAAAGAAATCAAGCTGAGTATGGGTCTCACAAAAGTGTTCAGGATACTCATTACCAACGCTACAATGATAGCTGTGGTGTAGCCATCAACGTTGATACCTTTCAAGTAATTCGGCACAATCATGATGATGAGGCCACAAAGCAGTAGTCTTACAATGTAATTCGTCATTTCGATTGATGTCTTTTAATTAATACTTCTAAAACTTCATCCAAGCTTATTTCTTTGGCCTCCAGTAAAATCAAATAGTGAAACAATAAATCTGCAGCTTCTCCAAGAAACAAATCTTTGTTATCGTCTTTGGCTTCTATGACCAACTCCACTGCCTCTTCGCCCACTTTTTGAGCAATTTTATTGATGCCTTTTTTAAACAATGAAGTGGTATAGGAAGCATCTGTTGGATTGTTTTTTCTATCCTTTATTATTTCTGTTAACTGCTGAATAAACATCACTTTGCCTGAGTTTGTTTCTTGCCAACAAGTATCATCCCCAGTGTGGCAAGTTGGGCCATCGGGCAACGCTTTTATTAGTATGGCGTCATTGTCGCAGTCTATTCTATGCTCTATATAATTGAGATAATTCTCGGAAGTTTCGCCTTTGGTCCAGAGCCTTTCTTTGGAGCGGCTGTAGAAGGTTACTTTTTTTTCATTTATGGTTTTCTCTAGGGCTTCTTGGTTCATGTATCCTTGCATGAGTACTTTTCCAGTGTAAAAGTCTTGAATAATGGCTGGAAGTAAGCCGTTAGAAAAATCTGCTTGTCTATTCATAAAAATTATAATTGTGCAAAAATACTAAGTACTAATTAATTGTGGGTGGTATTCTAAAATTATTATATTTTTTTTCAAATAAGGCTTGACAAATATAAAAAAGCCTTCTATCTTTGCACCCACATTGAACGAGAAAGGTTCTTTAAAAGCGAAAGTAGCTCAGTTGGTAGAGCGTAACCTTGCCAAGGTTAAGGTCGCGGGTTCGAGACCCGTCTTTCGCTCGAGAGATAAAAAGTTCCTATGCAAATGGGAGCTTTTTTTATTTCTCAGGGCATATCACCCGCCGGGGTGGTGGAACTGGTAGACACGCAGGACTTAAAATCCTGTGAGCCTTATCGCTCGTACGGGTTCGATTCCCGTCCCCGGTACTCGGAAGGTCTTAGATTAATTTCTAAGGCCTTTTTTGTTATTAATTGGCATTATAGATTGTGCGGTGGCGACCGGGCTGGCGTACCAGCGGCAGTCGTCGCTGTCCCGTCCCCGGTACTCCCGGGAAGTCTTTAAGCTTAGGTTTTAAGGCCTTTTTTGTTTTTTTCGCACGGAAATTACAGAATTTCACAGAAATAACGGTATTGAAACTTTGATTCCATTGCCCCAATCAAAAATCGTTAATCTAAAATCGTCAATTTGTTTTATCGCACGGAATTCTCAGAATTTCACTGAAAAGTAACCGAGATTTAAACTTTGCTTCCTTTATACAATCAAAAATCGTTAATCAAAAATCGTCAATCGTTAATCATCAATCGTTAATCAAAACTCGTCAATCAATAATCGTAAGCAAAAAAACCTTTGAGGGTACAATTTTCAAAGGTTTTTTTGATAAGACTTGGCCAGATGATGATTCTAGATTTTCATCACAAGGTTTTTTCTTGCAGAATTCAAGAATAACATTTCATGAAAACTCCTGGAAGTAGTAGGTTCTGGCCATTTACTTTTTGTTGCCATTGATCCTGTGTTGACATCAAAACCTTTTCTTTTTTTCAGAATTCTTGCTTTGATATCGGATACTCCATGGTGGATTAGTCCCAATTTGCGAGCGGCTTCACGTGACAAATCGATTACTCGTTCTCCGACAAAGGGCCCGCGGTCATTTACTTTTACTATTACTTTTCTTCCGTTTCTAGGATTTTCTATTTCTATTAATGTACCAAAAGGCAATGTGCGATGTGCACAAGTATAATAGCGATTGCTGAAAACGTCTCCGTTTGCAGTTGTTTTGCCATTAAATTCTTTGCCATAAAACGATGCTAAGCCTTCAAACGATTTTTTATATTCTAATCCTTGTGAAAATGAAGGCACAAAACCTAAAGCAGAAAAAAGTATTATAAAAAGTGTTTTTGTAAAATTCATACGCACTTAATTTTTATGCAAAGCAAACGGATTATGTTTTTCAGAAGTGTTAATGATAATAGAAAAAACGATTGTTTCTTGAAATAGTACAACGTTTACTTCTAAAAGCATAATTATTTAAAATAGAATTGTGCTGATTTTGAGGTAGTTGACTATTTTTTTCTTCTAAATTTTCGAAAGGTTTATATCGGAGATGTCGCTCTATATGTTATTGTTACACTTTAAAAATAGGCTTAAAATTTGATGATTTTTTACTCATTTATTTGGTTAAAATTTGATAGGTCATTAATCTTACTTTGAGAAAAGTGGTGTAAGTTTTTTCTGAAATTACAGATTTTAATTTGTGGAAACTGAATTGTTCTGGTTTTTTCTAAAAGCTTTGGGGTTTTGTTTTGTAAGCTTCAAAAACTGCCTATTGAAATTCGATAAATTATTGAATCCCGACTCATAACAAATTTCTAAAACATTCATTTCAGTTTCTCTCAAAAGTTTACACGCGTGATTGATTCTGACTTGCATAAGGTACTCAACAAATGTCTTTTGCGTGCGGGCTTTAAAATATCTGCAAAAGGCCGCTTTGGTTAAATTTACTTTTTGGGCCAAGTCCTCCACCGACACCGGTTCTTTGAAGTTTTTCAAAATTTGGTCAAAAATAATGCTCATTCTTTCTGAGTCTTTTCTGCCTATTCCTTCCATTCCTATTTCTGAAAGAGTTTGTTGCTCTTTACTTTCAGCCATCAATTGCAATATTTCAAAAAGGCTCAGGAACTTTTCTAAACTAGTTTTATGGATATTTTCTTTAATTACTCGGTATATCTGTTCTTTCGTATTGCCATAAAACTCCAGCCCAAATTTTGCTTTTTCTAACAACAACTTCACAGGGGTCATTTCTACCAAATCAAAGAAAGATTCACCAAAACTATCTAATCGAAATTGTATAACTATAGAAGCGGGACGCTGAATTGCCTCATTAGTATAAAACATTTCATCTGCACGTAACCAGTGAGGTAGTTTGCTGCCTATCAATATTAAATCACCCTCTTTGTATTCAGAGGTATGGTTTCCAATTACTTTTTTCCCAAAACCACCATCACATAGGACGATTTCGAATTCTTCATGATAATGCCAAGGCGTTTCGAAAAATGGAGATTCGTATCGCTCATATATAAAAGAAAGATTTTTGCTGAGCGGCAGTCTCTGAAGTATGGGTTCCATTAAACATCAATATAGTATTGGTTGAACAATAAATATAGGTGGAAATTTAAATTTTAGCTATATATTTTTGTATATTATTGATATATTTTCAATAAATGGTGTAAATTTTTACTTTATGCTCGAAGACAAAAATATTGTTATCATTGGAGGAACTACAGGTTTGGGGTTTTCGGCTGCAAAGGCATTTGTAAAAAACGGTGCAAATGTGGTTGTTGTTGGCAGAAATCCTGAAAGTTGTATATCTGCGGAGTTGGCTTTGGGAGAAAATGCCAAAGCACTAAAAGGAGATGCCACCAATCCTGCCACAGCCATAAATGCCATAGAAATGTGCATTTCTGAATTCGGTGATTTTGATGGTTTGTATCATGTTGCTGGTGGAAGTGGTCGCAAATATGGCGATGGCCCTTTGCATGAGTTGACCTTAGAAGGCTGGCAAAAAACCTTTGATTTGAATCTCACGAGTTTGATGCTTTCCAATCAAGCTGCTGTGAGGAAATTTCTTGAACTCGGAAAATCTGGTAGCATTTTGAATATGAGTTCGGTTTTGAGCTTTTCGCCTTCGCCGCAGTATTTTGTTACACATGCCTATGCCGCAGCAAAATCAGCCGTGACAGGATTTACAAAAGCCTTGGCTGCTTATTATGCCAAAGACAATATCAGAATAAATATTTTGGCTCCAGCTTTGGTCGAAACACCCATGTCGGCAAGAGCTAGTACCGATGAAAAAATCATGAATTTTGTAAAAACCAAACAGCCATTAGATGGTGGAAGAAACGGGAAGCCCGAGGATTTAGACGGTGCGGCGGTATATTTTATGTCGGATTCTTCGAAGTTTACTACTGGACAAACACTCTATGTAGATGGGGGATGGGAGGTTTCGGAAGGTCAGTATTGAAATTAGTTATTGGATAATTGGTTACTGGTTTATTAGTTAATTATTAATATGTTATTGTCGAGTTTTTATAGTGGCAGGTATTTTAAATTTTGTCAAAAAAGAGGCTAATAGCTATTTGCTAATAGCCAAAAGCTAAAAAATGAAAGTAGCAATAGGAATAGACTTAGGGGGAACAAACGTGAAGGGTATTTTACTCAACGAAAAGGGTGAAGTACTTTATAAACACTATATTCCTACCAGTGATGAGGGGGATGAAAAGTGGAAAGAGAACGTTTTAGAAATGGTAAACCATTTGAAAGAGAAAAGCCATAATCAAGTGGAAATCATTGGTTTGTCGGCTCCTGGCTTAGCAAATTCCGACAATTCTTGCATCGCTCATTTGCCAAATCGTCTTTTTGGATTAGAGAATTTTGTGTGGGCAGATTATTTTGAAATTCAAACTTTTGTTTTAAACGACGCTCATGCCGCATTGATGGCCGAAGCTAAGTTTGGAGCTGTGAAAGGTTATAAAAATGCGATTTTGCTCACTTTAGGAACAGGCGTGGGTGGTGGAATTTTGATAAATGGAGAATTGTACCAAGGCCTAAGTCATATGGCGGGACATTTGGGGCATATTTCAATCAATACCTCCGACGATGAGCGAAGTATTTTGGGAATTCCAGGCAGTTTAGAATATGCCTTGGGAAATTATTCTATCGAAAAACGCTCTATGGGGAAATTTAAATCTACCCATGAATTGTTAAAAGCCTATAACGAAAAAGACAGTTTTGCTACATGGCTTTGGCTGGATTCACTCCGTAAATTGTCCATTACCATAGCATCTTTAATTAATATTTTTTCACCTGAAATCATCGTTTTGAGTGGAGGAATAACCCTGGCCGGCAATTTACTTTTTGAGCCCTTACAAACTTTTATTGACCTCTATGAATTTAGACCAAAAGGTAAAACAACAAAAATAGATAAGGCCCATTTTGATGATCTCTCGGGAGCCATTGGAGCGGCGGCTTTTGCATTGGGGAAAATTAATAAACACATAGGCACATAGAGCACATTAGAAAATTACAAAAAAGCTATGATGTCTATGTGTTTAAAGAAAAAATACGAACCAATGAAAAAAAACTATGCCAGCTATGTGCCTATGTGTTTTAAAAAAATACGAGTCAATAGAAAAAACTATGCTAACTATGTACCTATGTGTTTTTTAAAAAAATAAAATATGACCTATATAAAACAATATTTAGAAAAATGCCAGCAAATGATTGAAACGGTAGCTGCTCAAGAAAAACAGATTATTGAAGTGGCTAGAATCTTTGCTGATTCTATTTTGGCAGGAAGAATGGTGCATGTATTTGGAAGCGGACACAGCCGCATAATTGTGGAAGAAATGTGGCCAAGATATGGCTCATTCCCTGGGTTTAATCCTATTGTGGAGCTCTCGCTCACATTTCATAATTTGGTTGTGGGTGCGAATGGACAAAGACAAGCTATGTTTTTAGAAAATGTTTCAGGTTTGGCAGAACAAATTATCAGAAATTTTGATGTAAGTGAACAAGACTCAGCTTTGATTATTTCTTCTTCTGGCTGCAATGTGGTGCCTATAGAAATGGCTGAGATTTTTAAATCTAAAGGTTTGAAAGTAGTGGGATTGAATACCAAACTGCATTCTGAAGCCAGTACATCAAAACGAAAAGATGGTAAAAAATTAAAGGATTTTTGTGATGTGGTTTTAGATTCGGGAGCACCATTGGGCGATGCCATGATAAAAATTGAGAACCTAGAAACACCGGTGGCACCTGGTTCTACGGTGGGTTCTTGTATGCTCATCAATTCTATCAAAGCTGAAATAGCTAATCTTTTAACTAAGGCTGGCCGTCCCCCAAAAGTATTGACCGCCGGAGCTGTTGTTGGAGCAGAAAAAGCAGCTGAACTATTCCAAAGTGCTTATGATGAACATGCCCACCGCTTATCGAAAATGTATAAATCTGTGGGTATAGAAAGTTACGTATCAAAAGAGGATGTTTAGCTTTTAAAACTATTTAGACTATGAAAAGAAGAGAATTTGTATCGAAAATGTCAGCTTTAGGCTTGGCCATGCCTTTGCATTCCTCTTTCATGGATTTGTTTAAACTTAAAAAATTGGGTGCTTGTGATTGGTCTTTAGGTAAAAGCTCCGACCCAATGGCTTTTGAGGTGGCCCAAGCTATTGGCCTTGCTGGAGTTCAAGTTAATATGGGTAATGTATCCAACAACCTTCATTTAAGACAAAAAGCGGTTCAAGAAATTTTTCTAAAAAAATCAAAAGAAACCAAGGTGAAAATCACCAGCTTGGCCATTGGAGAGCTTAATAATATTCCTTATAAATCAGATGATAGAACCACCGCTTGGGTAGCAGACAGCATTGGAGTTGCTAAAAACCTCGGGGTTGAGGTAGTATTATTGGCATTTTTCTCTAAAAACGATTTAAGAAATGACCCCATAGGTATTCAAAATGTAATTTCCAAGCTCAAAGAAATTGCCCCAGATGCCGAAAAAAATGGCATTACGCTTGGAATAGAATCCTATTTAACCGCAGAGGAGCATCTAGATATCATGGAAAAAGTGGCTTCAAAGGCCATAAAGGTGTATTATGATTTTAGAAATGCCAAAGACGCTGGGAATGATATTTTTCATGAAATTAAGCTTTTGGGCAATGACAACATTTGTGAGATTCACCTCAAAGAAAATGGGAAGTTTTTGGGTACTGGAGATATTGATTGGCAAAAAGTAAGCGATGCTTTGGAAGATATAGGGTATTCGAAACGCAAATGGCAGCAGCTGGAATGGTCGCTGCCCGATAAATATGATTATGTATTGGGTCATCAAAAAAATCTTGCTTTCATTAAAACCTTAAATTAGATTTTCATGATAAAAAAAGCTTTTGGAGTTGCCTTATTTCTTGTTAGTGGTTTGTTTTTTGCCTTTACTGTCAATCCAAACTTGGCTTTGGAAGAAGAACCATTGAAGTTTTATCTGCCTGACGACTTGAAAATTGAACTCTGGGCAGAGTCTTCCATGCTTTATAACCCTACCAATATGGATACAGATATCAAAGGTAGAATTTGGGTGACCGAAGGGGTGAATTATAGAAACTTTAATAATGATTCTTCTGCTTTCTATCATCATGAAAAAGGTGATAGAATAGTAATACTGACCGATACCGACCAAGATGGCAAAGCCGATAAATCACAAGTTTTTGTGCAAGACAAAGATTTGGTGGCTCCTCTAGGAATTGCGGTTTTTGGTAAAGATATCATCGTTTCTTGTGCTCCCTATTTGATAAAATATACAGACGAGAATGGCGATGACATACCTGACTCAAAAGAAATTATCTTGAAAGGCTTCGGAGGATTTAACCACGACCATTCGCTACATTCGGTGGTGGCTGGTCCTGATGGAAAGTGGCATTTTAGTGTGGGAAATGCCGGGCCGCATGTGGTTACGGATAAAAGCGGCTTTACGCTTCGTTCAGGAAGCATTTATACTGGAGGCTCTCCTTATAACGAAAAAAACCAAGGAAATATGGTCAGTGATGATGGCAAAACTTGGGTGGGAGGATTGCAAATGCGTATCAATCCTGACATGAGAGGACTGAAAGTACGGGCACATAATTTTAGGAATTCTTATGAGACCTATATAGATGGCCATGGCGAAATGTGGCAAAATGACAACGATGACCAAGTGGTAACCTGCCGAGTTTCGTGGCTAGCCGAAGGCGGAGATGCGGGTTTTTTTAGTAAAGATGGCAGAAGGTATTGGAACGCCGACCAAAGGCCTGGCCAAAATATGTTTACGGCTCATTGGCACCAAGAAGATCCTGCGGTTATGCCCGCTGGCGATAATTCAGGGGCTGGTTCGCCTACTGGAATGCTACGAATTGAAGGCAATAGTTTAGGCCAAAAATACCAAGGAATGGTGCTAAGTGCCGATGCAGGCCGGAATGTGCTTTTTGGATATATGCCAAAAATTAAGAACTCTTTTTATGATTTAAAAAACAAGAAACAGGTTTTTGTTTCATCCAGTTTCACAGATGACCCTGCCTACCAATGGAATAATTCCAATTTTCAAAATGACCTTTCCAAATGGTTTAGGCCTTCTGACTTAATGATAGGCACCGATGGAGCACTTTATATCGCCGATTGGTACGATGCTGTGGTGGGTGGCCATAGAATTCAAGATCAAAAAGCATACGGTAGGATCTATAGAATTAGTCCAAAAAATAGCAAACTGAATACTCCGATTTTAGACTTGAGTACAGCCAAAGGCCAAATTGAGTGTTTTAAAAATCCTGCGATACATGTTAAATATCAAGCCTATTTAAAATTAAAACAAAACCCAGAGGCAAATCTTGAAGCGGTTTTGAAATTATTACAAGATACCAATCCATTCATAAAATCTCGTGCTATTTGGCTTTTAGCCACAATGGGTGCCAAAGGGGAATCAAAAACCATTGAGTTACTAAAAACTGGGAATGAACAAGAAAAGGTGGTGGCTCTGCGTGCTTTGCGTCAAAACATGAATGAGGAGAAATTATTTAAATTTTTACAAAATTTGACTAAAGATCCTTCGGCATTTGTTCGAAGAGAAGCTATTTTGGCCTTACAACCTTTTTCTTATGAAAAATCTAAATCTACTTTTAAGCAATTTGCAGATACTAGTCCTATAAATGATTCATTTTATACCAATGCTTTGGCCTTTGTTTTCGCAGGAAAAGAGAATGATTTTTTTAAGGAAAATAGCCTTTGGTTCAACAAGCATTTTGATTTGGCATTTGCCATGTATCCATCATCAGCATTAAATTACTTTGAAAAGATAGCCCTAATAAGCAATGAGTTATTCGAAAAAAGAAAAAGGGCAATCACAGCCATTGGTTTTATAAAATCAAAGGAAGCTGTAGGTTCCATGTTGAAATTGGCAGAATCTAAAGACAAGAGACTTGCAGATATGGCAAAATATTGGCTTTCGTTCAGAAGCACCAATGATTGGTTCGATTTGCACAACTGGAATAGTATTTCGGACGAAATTCAATTGCAAAAAGTACTCAGCAGACTTTTGGGGCGAAAAGAAATAGTATTGAATGGAAATATTGCATTTGGTGACAGAAGGAATGCAGCCATAGAAATGCTTAAATCTACCCAAGGTAGTCAAATGTTGCTGGAAATGATTCAAAACCAAACACTTAGTGAGGATTTAATGGAATATGTAGGACCTTTGTTAAGCAACCACTCGGAATCTACCATAAAATATCAAGCAAAAAACCTGATAAATACTTTTGAAAACTCCTACAATTCAGAACTCGTAACAAAAACCAAAGGGAATATCGAAAACGGTAAAAAGGTTTTTGAATCCAATTGTTCTTCTTGTCATAAAATAGGGAATTCAGGTAAAGAAATTGGCCCTGAATTGACTAAGATAGGTTCGAAATTAGAAAAAAAAGGACTTTATGAGGCCTTGGTGTATCCTTCAGCATCTTTGGTTTTTGGATATGAAACCTATTCCATCGACACTAAAAATGGCAATACTTATTTTGGATTCTTAATAGCTGAAAATGACAAACTTTTGACCGTAAAAGACCTTTCGGGAAAGATAATTACCATTCAGCAAAAAGAAATTAAAAGCAAAGCCAAACAAAAGAAAAGTGTGATGCCAACGGCCTATTCGTTGGCTATAAATGAAACAGAATTGACAGATTTAATTGAATATCTAACAAAACAGAACCAATAATGCAACCAATACCCATAAAAACAACCATAGTAGGCTCATGGCCATTTCCAAGTTGGCTAGAATTTGCCTCTCAAAATCTTGATAAATTTGGCCCAGCTGATGTCAACGAAATGATTGAAGATGCAGTGGTAAATGCCATTCACGATCAAGTCGCCGGAGGATTGGATGTTATTACCGACGGTGAACAAACGCGGCTAGACTTTAACCTTTCGTTTTATGGTTTCATAAAAGGAATTCAAGCCAATCACGAAGAAACTCGTAAATATGGCCCACCTGCACACGACCAAAGAGGAAAACATACGATTGTCGAAAAGCTAAGTGCTCCAAAAGGGCTAGGTGTGCTTGAAGAATACAATCGACTGAAAAGACTAGCTCCCGAAGGCAAAATATTAAAGGCTTCAATTCCTGGTCCATACACTTTATCAGGTAGAATGTTGCCGGGAGAAATTTACAAAGACCGTTGGGAAATTACTGAGGCGTTGATGCCTTTGGTGGCCTTGGAATTAGAAAAATTGGTAGAAGCAGGAGCTCAAGAAATTTGTATTGACGAGCCATCAATGTCTTGCTATGCTTACAAAGAAGACACAAAACGATTTGTGGATATTTTTAATCGGACAGTTAAAGGCATAGTTGGTAAAACCAGAATCGGCACGCATTTGTGTTTTGGGAATTTCAAAGGTCGTTCGATAGGGAAGAAAACCATTGCACCCATGTTGCCAGATTTCTTGGATATGACTTTTGACGAGTTACATACCGAAATGTGCGTTTTGAATTTTGCTGAGGTACATCTTTTAGAACGGTTTGCCGAAAAAATGGATGTGGCTGTGGGTGTAATTGATGTAAAAAGTTATTACATCGAAACGGTAGAAGATGTTAAAGAGCGAATCCAGAAGTGCCTGAAATATGTGCCTGCAGAAAAATTAGCAGTAGCTCCAGATTGCGGACTGTCACAAACTGCCCGATGGGCATCAAAGTTAAAAATTGAAAGCATGTGTAAAGCTGCGGCAGAATTGCGTTGAAAAATTATGATAAAACCGAAACAGAAAAACGAGCAAGTCATTAAGGATATAAATTCCTTTTCTTCCGAAACTACCTTCAAAGTTTGGTGGCTTGGACAGAGCGGTTTTTTGCTTAAATTTAGAGGTGAAACTATTCTTTTTGACCCTTATTTGTCGGATTCACTTTCTGTAAAATACCAAAATACAGATAAACCGCACACAAGAATGAGCGAATTGGTGGTGAATCCTTTGCTTTTAGAAAATATAAATGTGCTTACTTCTAGTCATAACCACACAGATCATTTAGATGCTGAAACTTTGAATTCGATTTTTGAAAATAATGAAAACGTAAAATTCATTATTCCAGAAGCAAATAGGGATTTTGTAACAGATAGATTGACATGTAAGCTTGATTTTCCGATTGGATTAGATGAAAATAAGCGTATTAAAATAGGGCATTTCGAAATAATTGGACTACCTGCGGCACATAATTCTGTAGAAAGAAACGAAAAAGGTCAGTGCAAATTTATGAGCTACATTGTTAAATTTGGAGATTTTGTGGTTTACCATTCCGGTGATACGCTATGGTATGATGGTTTGGAGAAAATCCTCAAAAGTTACCATTTGGATTTGGCGTTTTTACCCATAAATGGAAACAAGCCCGAAAGAAAAGTAGCAGGAAATTTAAGTTTTCAAGAAGCAGCTGATTTAAGTAAAGTGGCTGATATCAAATGTGTTATACCTCATCATTATCACTTGTTTGAGTTTAATACAGAAGACCCTGAAAACTTTAAAATTGCCTGTGAAAAAATTGGAACTCCTTATAAAATTCTAGAACTTGGAGAAGGATTTGAATTTATAAAGACTTCTTAGGAAATAGTTTATTTTAAAATTTCAATCGAAAAGACATAATCATAAGGATAATATGAAAACGTGTAAAGTCTCAATTAATAAGTATTTAAAAACCAGTGTTTATCTGTTCAATCTGTGTCATCAGTGCTCAAATAATAGACCATGAAACGAAGAAATTTCATAGCAACAGTGCCAGTTTTGGGAATGATTCAAAAATTTGAACCAACAAAAGAAACTTTCCCAATTAGTAGCAATTCCTACAATTGGGGTACTTTTTATGGAAGAGAAAACAAGAATTGGGGTGAAAATTTGGATGCTGATATGGCAGCGTATGTGAAGACTGGACTTCAAGCCTATGAGCCCAGTTTGGGAAGTGCCGAAGAAGCCACTATACTGATTGCCGTTTTGAAAAAATACCATATTAAAATGCCCTCAGTGTATATTGGGAGTGTTTTGCATGAAGAAGAACAAGTAGAAAAGTCAATTAAAACTATTCTTGAGATTGCGGAAGTTGTGAAAAACTATGGCACCAAAATCATAGTAACCAACCCAAATCCCATAGCTTGGGGAAGCGATAAACTCAAAACTGATGAACAATTGATTTTGCAAGCCAAAGCATTAGAGAAAATTGGGAAATCATTAAAAATGAATGGCTTGAAGCTTGCCTACCATACCCACGACGTGGAATTGAAGGCTGGAGCAAGAGAATTTCATCACATGCTACAAAACACTTCACCTGAGAATCTATATTTCTGTATGGATGTACATTGGGTATATAGAGGTTCTCAAAACTCACAATTGGCGGTTTTTGATGTGCTAAAAATGTATGGAGACCGCATTATTGAGCTTCACATTCGACAATCAAAAAATGGTATTTGGCAGGAAGTTTTCACTTCTGAAGGCGATATCGATTTTAAAAAATTTGCTTTAGAATTATTAAAGAAAAATCTGAAGCCGCATTTAGTTATAGAGCAATGTTTGGAAAAAAATTCACCAAATACCATGAATGCTGTTGAAGCCCATACTATTGATTTGAAAGAAATTAGAGATACATTTAAACCTGTTTTAAAGCCTTAAATTATGATAAAATTATGTATTTTGGGAGGCGGCTTCATTGGCCGTTTCTATGCCGAATCACTTATTGGTCGCCGCGGAAAAGACGAAGTCAAAGTGATTTATGCACGAAGAGAAGAAACTGCTGTTCGTTTTGCCAAAGACTATAATGTCCCCCATTTTTTTACAGACATGGAGGCGGCCATTGCCCATCCAGAGACTGAAATGGTGATTATAGCCCTTCCAAATTATGTGCATGAAGAGGCAGTGCATCTTTGCGTAAAGCACAAAAAAGCGGTATTGTGTACCAAGCCTTTGGGTAGAACACCAGAAGAGGCACTTCGTATGACCAAAGCTTGTGAGGATGCTGGAATTTTTGCTGGATATTTAGAAGATCTTTGTTACACCCCAAAATTCTCAAAATCACTGGCAAGTGTAAAGTCCGGAGCCATTGGAAGGGTTTTGTGGGCAAAATCTCGAGAAACACACCCTGGGCCGCATTCTGATTGGTTTTGGGATATGGAAAAAGCAGGTGGAGGTGCCATCGTGGATATGGGCTGTCATTGTATCGAAATCTCACGTAATTTTATAGGAAAAGACATTTTGCCTGTAGAAGTAATGTGTTGGGCAGATACCCAAGTAAAACCCATTGATGCCGAAGATCACGCCATTGGTCTAGTAAAATATGAAAACGGAGCCATTGGCCAATTTGAAGTTTCCTGGACTTTTCGTGGAGGTATGGACTTACGAGATGAAGTGATGGGCACCGAGGGAACAATTTGGGTGAATTCTTGGCTAAGGACTGGTTTTGAGATGTTTACAAGTGGAAATACGGATGGGTATTTGGTAGAAAAAGCAGAAAGTTCTTCTGGATGGCAGTTCCCGGTTGGCGATGAAGCTCACGAGTTGGGCTATACAAGTATGTTTATTGATATGTTTGAGGCATATGAAAAAGGTATTCAACCGCAAGAGACATTTTATGATGGTTATGTGGTAAATGCCATTATTGATGCAGCTTATAAATCAGCAAAAACCAAAATTTGGGAGCAAGTAAAATTACCCGAATGGAGAGGACAAACTGGACTTACGAAGCCATCTGTGTTTACCGAATATGATGCTGACCATTGGCTTATAAAAGAAGAACTTTTGCCAAACGGAGACAAAAAAGTGATTTTGAAAAATAAGCTGAGTAATGAGATTTTAGAAAAAGTAAAAATGTCTTAACTCGGATTTATTTGATTTCTGTGATTAATAGGATTTTCTCTTTCATGGAATAATGGATAAAATTTATATTTCTTTTTATGATAAATGATAATTTTAAATATTCAGAACTTACATCTAAAATCATAGGCTCAGCTTTTAAAGTGCATAGTTTTTTGGGAAATGGTTTTCAGGAAGTAATATACCAAAGGGCTTTAGAAATTGAAATGCAAATGGATGGGATTCTATTTCATCGTGAATTTGAGATGCCGATAATTTATAAAGAACATCACATTGGGACCAGAAGGGTTGATTTTTTGGTGGACGAAAGAATATCGGTCGAATTAAAGGCTGTTATAAAATTGGAAGATGTACATTTTGCACAAGCTATTAATTACCTAGAAGCCTATAATTTAGAGGTCGGTCTGTTAATTAATTTTGGAGAAAGAAGTTTAAATGTAAAAAGATTAAAAAATCATAAATATAAACCTAGTCTTGAAATTAAACCTTATTGAAAATTATTCTTAAAAGTTTTAAAATCATAAAAATCAACCTAATCATATAAATCACAGTCAAGACGATGAACAACCGCAGGAATTTCTTAAAAAAACTAGGTGGTACGGCTGCCGGAATAGCCATTGGTGGAAATGTTGAAGCTTCTTCAGGGACTTTTATTGAGAAAATAGTACTTAATTCTCAAATAAAAGTAAGTGCCAACGACAAAATAAGAATTGGTCTCATTGGCAGCGGAATCATCGGTCATTACGATACCGACACAGCTTTAAAAGTAGCTGGTGTTGAGTTGGTTGCTGTTTGTGACCTATACGATGGACGACTTGAAAGGGCCAAAGAAAAATGGGGAAAACAGATTTTTACAACAAGAGATTACCGTGAACTTTTGGCCAAAAAAGACATAGATGCAGTATTGATATGTACTCCTGATCATTGGCATCAAAAGATTTCGATAGATGCCATGAATGCTGGTAAGCATGTATATTGTGAAAAACCCATGGTTCAGAAGATTTCTGAAGGCATGGCATTGGTCAATACCCAAAAAGCCACCGGAAAAGTCTTTCAGGTAGGTAGTCAAAGGGCAAGTAGTGTGGCTATTTTCGAAGCAAAAAAAATTTTGGACAGTGGAGCAATTGGTGAGTTAACTTACGTTGACGCTTTTTGCGATCGTTCTGATGCCCGTGGGGCTTGGAACTATTCTATTCCTTTGGATGCATCACCGGCCACTATTGACTTTGATAAATTTTTAGGTCATGCCCCAAAAGTTCCTTTTAGTGCCGAGCGATTTTTCCGTTGGAGAAACTTCAAAGATTATGGAACAGGTGCCGCAGGTGATTTAATAGTGCATTTGTTAACTGGCATTCATACCATAACAGAATCAAAAGGACCAAACAGAATATTTTCATTAGCAGAACTGAACTTCTGGAAAGATGGTCGCGACGCTTATGATTTGATAAATGCCGTAATGGATTATCCCAAAGCCCAAACGCATCCTGCCTTTCAGGTAATTACCAGAGTAAATCTAGCGGATGGCTCAGGAAAAGGTGGGTTTGGTATAAAATTGATAGGTACCGTAGGGGTAATTGATATCGGTTGGAATGAGTTTACAGTAAAAACCCTAACGCGTCATTCGGCTCCGGGATATGATGGATACGACTCTTTTGATAGTTTTTCGGCGAAGCAAAAAGAGGAATTTAAAAAATGGTATGAGGCCAAATATGGCGATGCTGAAGTAGGCTATACCATGAACAAGGAAACCAGTTTTGCTCCAGCCGAAGGTTACGACGATAGGCTTGACCATATGATTGTTTTCTTCAATGCCATCAGAACAGGCTCCAAAATTATTGAAGACGCAAGTTTTGGCTTAAGAGCGGCTGCTCCATCTATTGCGTGTAATTTGAGCACCGAAAGAAAAGCACCTGTGCTGTGGGATCCAGAAAAGATGGTTTTGAAGGGATAATACTTGATTGCTCCATCTTAAAAATTAAAAATAATAACTTTCAAATATGTAAAAGTGTAGCAGGATATTCCTCAAAATAATTATAAAACTATCTTTTTAAGATACGTTGAAAGTGTCTTTTTCCATTTTTTTCTATTATTTCTACCAATAGTAATTGTGGTTCGATTGAAGTGATATTGAATTGTTTTTCAAAATTGAAGATATTTAGAAGATTTAACCCTGCTTGATTAAATACCTTTATCTGTTGAATATCTTTATATTTTAAACCTTTAATTTCAAAGTAATCAGAAGTAGGATTTGGAAATACGATTAGTTCTTGATTTTCAATATCAGGTATGATACTTACAATTTTAGAAAGTGAGGAACTTCCGTCCATATCTACTTCCTTGAGCCTATAATAGCCAGTTTTACTCAAGGGATTGCTGTCAATAAACTCATACTTCGTATTAGAATTTTCACTTTTTTTACTTTCAACTCTACCGATGGTCTCAAAACCAAGTGCGTCAGCACTTCTTTGTACTTCAAAATGTGAAAAATTGATTTCGGAGGTGGTTTCCCAACTAAGTTTTACTTTAGCGGTATGTGTTAGCTCTGCATTAAAACCCGCCAGTTTAATGGGTAAGGTGGCAGGATTTGGCGGTGTGCAGGAGCTGTATTTGCTGTAGACGGTAGCAGCCCCTGGTCCAT
Source organism: Lacihabitans soyangensis (assembly GCF_024343775.1). Lineage (GTDB taxonomy): Bacteria > Bacteroidota > Bacteroidia > Cytophagales > Spirosomataceae > Leadbetterella > Leadbetterella soyangensis. The sequence continues at coordinate 51,517 of NZ_RJUF01000017.1, forward strand.
TCCAATAGGCATATGCTCCATCGCCACTTGTGGTAGTATTCCAGCCACCGGTATCTCCGTTTGTTTCATCGGCATAGTAGCTGTAAACTGTTGGACTGCCTGAATTAAAGGTAGTTACAATATACCTTTCTTTTGGGGTGGCGGCGGTGTTCGCAAATTGACCAGATGAAGCCCAATTTGAACTACTCGAAAATATTATATAAATAGTTGTACTTAGTCCAGAATTGCACCACCCCGAATAATTTATCACGTTATTGGCATCATCGTTCATTAAAATAAAATTGGAATTAGCCGGTATGGTACTACCCAAAGGAGCATAAGCGAAGCTAATAGCACATCCAGAGTTCGGCAAAAGTGCATTGAGGTCGCTTACAAAACTTCCTGAGACAGGTGCTCCTATATTATTGGTTAAATTTCCAGAAGTCCCTGGGGCTGTGCTTGTTCCATATCTTATATCAATATTAGATGGAGAAACAGTAAGGTCGGTTCCACCATTTTTGAAAAACAAAAATTCATTGGCACCCTCGGTACCACACGAATTAATTAAAGCCCCATTCAGGTTTTGGGCAGAAATTTGTTCAAAAACACAAAAGAATAATATTATCCATGAGTATTTTGTTATGTATTTATACCTCATAGTGCCATAATTTTAGTTTCTAGGAATATTCTTTCCGAATAGTTACCAAATTTATACTTATTTCTTAATCAATGCCATTATTGCTACATAATATTCTTTATATTTAGGTTAATGTACGTTTTTGTAAAATTGTTTTTCGCCAAATGAATGTAATTACTTTAGAAATGAAGTTTAGTAAGCCAAATCCTTTTGGAAAGGTAATTAATCTTGGGTTTTCGATAAAGTTGGGTGTGGAGAGGTACTGATAAACATTGGATACGAATATGTATATGGAGATTTTTTCGTCCAAAAGGCTAAAATAGATTTTTGTAAACCTTAACCTATGATCTAACCTTTGCCATACCTTGCCTGTCTCCCAATAATTACCAATATCTGATATGACTTTATGTTTTTGAGAATGGCCTATTTCTACATCTAAAAATTTTTGATCAAGGATTTCAAGGCCAATTTTTAGGAATTTCTTCATACCAAGTTCTGAGGCAATGACCTCCAAGTCGTTGATACTCATACCCGAAGTCTTGATAAATGCAATTAAATCGCAAAAATGCTTTAATCTTGTCCAACATTCTCGCCCACCATGATGTATTAGAAGCATGGTAAATAATGTGTTCTGGCTTTGATTTATATTACCATTCTCATTAAAAAATGCCTCATAATTCACTTTAAAGTCATGAATTTCTTCTTTAATATGCCAGTGAAAATCGATATGAATATTGATGCCAACCGCAGAAATCTTATCCAGCCCAACCTCTATAATACCCGGCGTTTCAAATAAACTTTGAATAATAGAATCATTATCAAGTTTTCTGAAATTATTTACATCAAGCACATAACCATCAGCCAATAAAAGGTAAAGTGCCTTTTTAGCATCTTCTGGATGAACCAGTAAATCGAGATCATGAGTTTCTCTTAGGGCTTGATTTCTGTAAATCTCCTTGATGAACAAAACTCCTTTGTAGGGGATAACTCTGAGTTGGTTCTGTTGGAATAGATTTAACAAACGGCTTAATTCTTTCGAAGTGGCTAGGTTGAAAACCGATTGATGAAACGTTCTTAATTTAAGTTTTTCATAGAATTCATTCCTGCAATCAACCTCTTGAAGTGCTTTAAATACTACTGGTCTTATGGCATGAAATGTAACAAGTTTCTCTAATCTTCCCCAGTCTATCTCTCTTTGAAGCAAAATCGCTAATTTGTTTGTTGGTTTATCCAACATACAAACTTTAATAGCTTCTAACAATATTTCTACTTCATTACTCTGTTTCATTCAAAATTACGTACGAAGGTCAGTAGTTTCTCAAAATTCTTTGGTCTATTCATTCTTCTCACTGATACTTGGCGACCAATTTTTAATGCATTATCAAAATGCCTTTTTAAACTTTCATTTTGTAAAATTTGATGAGGTAGTGGATAATATTTTAAGAGTTCAATTGGAATGTGCACCAAAGGTATTTCTGATTTTTTTTTGGAATATGGCTTTTGAAGAATAATAATTTCGCTTAATTCAACTGCTATTTGCGGAAACAACTCTGGATTTTGACGAAACAGAAATTTGGTATTTCCCTCAAATGAAGGCTCGAGCGAAAGCATTTCAATTTCTAAATTTACAACACTTTTTTGCCAAATTTTAACTTCTGGGTAAGCCGGCATCACAGAAGGTATACCATTTTCATCAATCCGAATTGCGGTGAGGTCATCACTCAAGACAGTGTAACCAGCTTTTGCAAATGCCGCCACAGTTGTTGATTTACCAGCACCTGGAGGACCTATGAAAATGGTTGCTTTATTGCCGATTTTTACGGCACTTCCATGAAGAAGAAAGAAACCTTGCTGTTGAAGAATCAGGCCTAGTGCTTCGCTTACTGCAAATAACCTGAAAAAATCATCGTTATTTTGAAGTTTAACATATTCAATATATTTGCCATTATGGGCTAAAAATGTACAAACTTCTGGCCAGTTTATGAAGTATTCTTTTTCAGTTAGCCCTACTCTGGCTTGAATACCAGCTCGAAAAATCTTGGTTTTTTTATAGTTTTCAATAGAGAATTCTCCTTTTCGAAAATAGATATCTGGATTTTCTCCCTTAACTTCTGGAAGCTTTAGATCAAAATCGGATTCAATAATCAAATTATAGGCCTTAAACAACATTGAGTAGCGTTTTAAAATGTGCTTTGCCTGTAAATATCTCATTTTTAATCCATAAATTGGCATAGTTATTAGTAAATAGTAATTAAAAATCTATGTGTAGGAATTCGGTCTATTGTTTTTTATTTTTTATCCTTTTGACAGTCAAGGGCCAAGGACAGTTCGGTAATGAGTGGATTAATGAAAACAATGTTATTTTTAAAATAACAATTAAAGAAAAGGGCATTTATAGATTGGGTTACGATGAATTGAAAATTGCGGGCTTTCCTGTCGAAACCTCTAAACCGAAGTCCTTCCAACTCTTACATCATGGCAGGCAAGTGCCTTTATATATTTATGGTGAGGAAGATAACCATTTTGATATTGAAGATTATATAGAATTCTATGCCGAGGGAAACAATGGTGAACAGGACTCACTTCTCTACAGACCTTACGGCTCTCGCATGAATATATACCATAGTTTGTTTTCGGATGAGACAGCCTATTTTCTAACCTATGGAGATACGCCCTCGCGAACGGAGATTATTCCGTCAATAACGTTTAATTCCGAATTAATCGAAAAATTTCATCTTGAGCAACAAATTAGGGTTTTTGCAGACCAGTATTCATTCAACAATAGTATAGGATTCCCACCTTTTGTAATGCAAAGTTATTTTGAAGAAGGTGAAGGATGGACCGGAAAAATAGTGGTGGCAGATACTGCTGCAAAGTTTCCGATAAAAATGTTGAATTATTTGCCCCAATCAGATTTACCGCCCATTTTGGAGTGTCTTGTAAACGGTAGGACCGAAGTTACCCATGATATCAATATTAGTGTTGAGAATGTAGATGGTTCTAATAGAAGTATTGGAAAAATTGACTACTTCGGTTTTGCCCCTTTAAAACTTCAAACGCACATAAGGCCAGAGGAGATTTCTTCGGCCGGACAGGTTTTGCTACGAACCAAGTCTTCCAAAAAAGAAAGAACAGAATGGCATTCCATGACCTATCATAAACTTACTTATCCGCAGGCGTTCGATATGAGTGGATTACAATCAAAGTATTTTTATTTGAATCCTTCCACGCAAACAAATCGTTATTTGCTTATTAATAATGCCTCGCAAAACTCTACGGCTTACACTATAAAAAATAGATATTCTTTTCAGAAAATACCCAATCAGTTAATTAATAACAAATTAGGTTTGGCTATTGCCACAGTCCCATCAGTACAGACTACTATTTTTGTAAGTTCGGATATCAAAAAACCTTTAGCTATTGAGAAAGTCAATTTGAATTTAGAATATAAGGTGGATGCCAATTATCTTATCATTACACATCCAAATTTAAGACTCTCCGCCAACGAATATGCCAAATATCGAGACTCTGAAGAAGGAGGAAAATTCAAAACTAATGTAATAGAAATACAGGACTTATACTTAAATTTTGCATTTGGTGAACGTACACCACTCGCCATCAGAAGATTTATCGATTTCAAATTGTCTAATGGTAATAAAATTGACAATCTTCTGCTCATTGGTCGTGGAAAGAGTTTTCCTGACCAACTCAAAACAGATGTAACGTCCGATATGGTGCCGACGTTTGGGTATCCCGGTTCTGATATTCTGCTCACTGCTGGATTGCAGGGTTTTGATATTGATGTTCAGGCTGTACCAACTGGTCGGTTAAGTGTAATTTCTAACCGCGAGGTATTGAATTATCTTCAAAAACTGAAAGAATACGAGGCCAATACAGAAGATGTTTTGTGGAAAAAAAATCTTTTGCACTTAAGTGGCGGTGGTTCCAAAACCGAAATTTCTTATTTTAGAGGTATTCTAGAAAGTATTGAACCCAAGGTGGAGGATAGTTATCTGGCAGGAAAAGTAGAGGCTCTTTCTAAGGTTACTGACGCCACTGTTGAAAATATTGATATTTCCTCTGAGGTAAATAATGGACTAGGAATGATTACATTTTTTGGACATTCCTCTTCCACTGCCACAGATCTAAACATAGGCAACGCCTCTAGCCCCTCCTCTAAGCTTCAAAATAAAGGTAAATATCCGCTCATGTATTTTAATGGCTGCGGGGTAGGTAATGTTTTCAATAGGTATGACTTGCTTACCTCAGATTGGCTTATTACACCTAACGTTGGGGCAGTCGCTGTTTTTGCCAATTCCTTTTGGAGTTATGATACCCCTACCAACCGTTATATACATAATCTCTATGAAAAACTTTTTCAGGATAAAGAAACAATTGGCCTTTCGATAGGTGAAATCCAGCAGGCTGTAAATCGCAAAATCAAAACAGAAGGGGCTGACCAGTTGATGTTGTCAAATATTCATCAATTGGTACTGCAAGGAGATCCTGCTCTCAGAATATTTTCATTAAAGAAGCCGGATTTGAAAATGGAAAGAATCTTTATTAGGTCTGCCAAAGAAGGCCTTCCCATATCTGCTAATGATTCAGTTTCTGTTGGTATAGTAGTTTCAAATTTGGGTAGATACGAGAAGAATACCAACTTCAAAGTGTCTTTGTCGGCAATTGAAGGACAAAAAGCTCTTCAGAAAATTGCAATTATTCCTGCAGTAGCACACAGAGATACCATAATTCTAAATTTGAAAAAGGATCTGAACATATCGGAAATTACGGCAACATTGGATTTCGATAATAAAGTGGAAGAGTTTAACGAGAAAAACAATTTTGGCATATTAAAAATTAACTGGTCAGAGGCAAGCCCATATGCTAGTTTTCCTCCCGATATAGTAGTTGATAAATTGGGGCCACTATTAGATGTGTATTTTGATGATGTAAAATTGAGAAATGAGGATTTTGTGGATTCAAAGGCTTTAATTAAAATAATACTTTCGGACGAAAATCCACTTTTTTCTAAGGATACTTCTGGGATTTCATTGTATTTACAAGCTTGTGAAAGCTGTAGATTAATAAAAGTGCCAGCTGCTAGTATTACACAGATTCAGGTTACACCAAATACTGTTGAGGCACAGTTTGTTCTTCCAAATTTACCAAAGGGACGGTATAGTTTGTTCGCTGTTGGAAAAGATAGTCATCAGAATACGTCCGGAAATGGATATAGTATTACTTTTCAAATTTCAGAAGGCTTCCAGCCTACAAAGCTAAGAATCTATCCAAATCCAGCTGAAACATTTGCAAATTTAGAATTTCAGGTAATCGGTTCATCTAAGCCAATAGAAGGGGTTGTTTATCTTTACGATAGTTTTGGACGACTTAATGAAAAGGTAATTTTTTCTCCAAAAATTGGTAAGAATGATTTGTTTATTAATCAAAATGGAAAACTACCAGCAGGTATTTATGTTTTCAAAGCTCTTATTAATTGGTCTGATGGCAATGTGGAAACATTAGAAGGTAAAATAATAATAAAGTAAGGTTATTTAGAAATCCCCTTTTCTAATAGTTTGATTTTTCGAACCACCCCAAAATCTATCTGGTTCTTTCCAATGCATGTTGGACTGGACTGACAGTATGCTAATACCATTTTTTCGCTGTAGATCATCCCGTAGGTAGGAGCATATACTTCGAAATGAACGTTCTTTGTTATCAACGAAGAATCATTTTTCAAATATACCGACACAGTGTTGTTGAAATAATTACCGTTTACTGCAAAACTTTCCCCTATATTTTGATATATATTTTTTTCTACATTTAAGTTGTTGTACTCATTTCTGTTCCAATATTGCCCACTTTGGATAGGGAAAACTAGTTTCACTTGGGTAATATTGTTCTCCGTTCTGATAGCCCTATTTGCAAACAATTGGCTACTCCATACGGAGTCTATTTTCCAAGGGTGGGCTAAATCTTGTTTTTTGAATCGTTGAATTTTATAAACTTTATCTTTGGTAGGATTTTCATATACTTCATTGACTTCCTCTTTTATATAATATTTCGCCTGAATTTCAATATTAGGAATGTTATAACGAGTCTCTGAAACTTCATAAACTTGATATTGTCCAAGCTCCAAGGGAAAATAGGTATAGTCGGACATTTGTCCATTTTCTTGCTTTTCGCAGCTAAATAACAAAACAGACAGGACAAGAATGTTAATAATATTAAGTCGATTCATTACTAATTATTTTGAGATGTTTTGCCTGTAATTTATCAAAAAAATCAAGCCAAAGGGCGAGATGTATAGTCCGGTTGGCTAGCCAGATATACTTAGTCTTTTTGTTGATTGTTACTTTATGGTCGAAAATTTTTAATAGTAGTTGATCGAAAACTAACTTGTCAACAATGTCCCAAACCCTATGACTATCACTATTTTCGGTACCGAAATCATGCCAAAGCTGTTCGAAATATTTCATGAAATAATGCGAGAAATCAGCTTTGGATGTTCTTAGCCTAACCGTTTCTGGTAAAATATCTTTCATAGCATAACGTAGAGTTCCTCTACAATTACCCTCTGCAAATCTTGTTTCAGAATTAACCGCAACCGCTATTTCTACTAATCTTTTGTCAAGAAAAGGATGAATAGCTTGCACTCCAAGACTTTTCATTACTGTATTTTGTTGTTCTATAACCGACATGTTTAGGTTAGTAAAACTATATCCGAAATGTTCTTTTCTGAAAGAATCCAAGTCTTTCTTAGTTCCTTTAAATTCAAATAAAGGGGTCTTATGCTGTTGATTTACAAGATTTAGTAGGCTGTATTTTTTGTTTTTTTTAGAAAGTTTGTTTCTAATGAAAGTGAATCCTGTCTGAAAAGGAATAAAAAAAACAAATTTGTATTCTAATAGAAAGCGATTCCAAATACTGAAAGCCCTCTTCAAATTGCCTTTTTTAACAAAATCAATTATTTTTCTTTCAATAAAAAACTTTGTGTACAACTTGCTCTTTTGTCGATTTGATTTTCTGTTCCAATCTTCAAAAAATGGATTCAAGTCTCTTTTGGAAACATATTGTTCAATGCTAGACTTTAGTAGGCTCCAATTTCCATCGTTTACAAGTTCATCCAAATATTCTGTTCCATAGGCCACAACTGCATCGCCACCATCACCAGTTAGGATTTTTTTACTGCCAAGTTCTTTTGCTTTCTCGGCTAAAGAGAAAAATGAGTATCCGGGTATAAATAGAGAATCGGGCAGCCCACAAATTTCTATGTTTCTTTTAGCCAATTCTAAAGGATTCTCAGAGGCATGAATTTCGTGATGTTCAAGTTCCCACCTTTCTACTACTTCATTAGCAAAGTGTCGTTCATCGCTTGGCCTGTCGCCAGTGCAGAAATAAAGAGAATTAACATCACAACCTAGAAGTTTTGAAATACTCGAAATGCTAGATGAGTCTAATCCTCCGCTAAGATTGGAACAAATTTTTTCGTTTGGTAGCGTATTCTTTTTAATCGAATCCTTTAAAGTTTCCTTAAAGAGTCCTATTAGTTCAGAAGGGGTACGGTTTACATAATCAGGAATTTTAGTGTTCCAACAGCACTCTTGAATGATTTTAAAATCTTTTAAATTGCAAACAACTTTATGAGCTGGAAGTACCTTTGAAACATTTAGAAAAAGAGTTTCTGAGCAATATGGTCTACTGAGGGCATTAAAATCTAAATAATTCTTTAAAGCAGTGTAATTGACAGAAGATGAGGAGTAATTTACAATATCGAGTAAGTCGGTGGCAACTGTAAAACTTTTATCACCGGCCTGATAAAATAAGTTTTGTAAACCGAAGTGATCCCTAAATCCAACAATATTATTTGATAAAAGATCTATTATTGCCAACGCAATTTTTCCATCTAAAGTATTGAATAAATCGTTACCAAGAGTGGTATAAGCATTCAAAACAGCCTCCGCAAGGTTGGTGGATGTAGTGTTGTGTGGGCTTATATAATCTTGCTCATTATGAAGCTTGCCTTCAACTACACATATAAGCCCTTGGTGGTTATTGAAAAAACTAATCTGTTTACAGTTGGTATATATATGCCAAAGTTCATTAGAAAATAAAGTCCAATGTTCAAATGGCATTGGCAAGTCTTTACAATTAAAGCGGATTAGAAATGCCAAAATGCTTTAATTAAGGATTATATGTATTAGTGAAATCTGGCGTAGAACCTCCTTTTAGCGTAAGCTTGGAAACCGACCCATGTTTGATCAACTGAGGGGCCGTGTATTTTTTCTTTGCTTTTTTATCGTTAGTATTCGAATTTTTCATTTTCATAAAAGTGTAAAAGTATTCCTTATTAAGTTTAGTTGATAGCCACTCGGTATTTTTTTATACCTGAAGCAGTAGTGATTTTCAAGAAGTAAATACCGCTCTCTGGTTTATTTGGGAAGTCTAAGGTATAAGTAGTATCTTCTTTTCTTAGTATACCATCTATTTTTTTACCGCTTGCATTATAGACATCGCTAGATATTATAGTTTCGTTGTTTTTCATCTTAAAACTTCCAGTTGATGGATTCGGATAGATTATGATTTCCGAAGCCCCTCCATCTGAGTTGATATCAATAATTTTTGAAAACGATACCGTACCATCTTTGTCAACTTGCCTTAACCTGTAGTAGTTAATTCCTGGAAAAGGGTTGTTATCAATAAATCTGTAGTTAATTTTCTCTGTGGATTCCCCATCTGCTTTAATTGTTTCTAAATCACCGAATTCCAAAGCATTTCCACTTCTTTGAACAACAAAATGGCTAAAACCAATTTCAGACTCTGTTTGCCAGTTTAAAGCAATTTTGTTTGATTGAGATATACCATTGAAGTAGCTTATCTTGACTGGGTTAGGATTGGTCTGGGTTACTGTAATTGCATTACATAGCGAGCTAAAATTATTATTGGCTGTTGTGCCTTCTAACGAAAGGCTCGGTGCAGTATTACACGGGATTGTTACGTTCGTAAATGTATGATTTATTACAACGCCATTACCTAGGTTATTAAGATTGCCAGTATTTGTGCAATTAATGGTAGTTAAAGAACTAGTTTTACAAACAGGGTTAATAATTGGCGTTGCATTCAAAACAGAAAATCTGGCCGCTTTTGCAGAGTTGGATGTAGTAGTTACGGACATTGAGATGTTGTAAGTGCAGTTTCCACCAAATGATGAAACAAAAGTTATGTTAGCTGTACCATTTCCAACACAAGCCTGACCGTTCACAAAATAAGCTTGTATGAATAATCCAAATGTTAGTAAAATATTTTTCATGATTCTAGATTAATTAAAATTCCAATTTTATTATATTTAATTTTTGAGGTGGGTAATATTGAGACATTGTTCATTTCTAGCAAATCATTGTCTTCAAAATCACTGTTTATTCATTTCTTTAAGACCAAGTCAGGTTTGTTGAGTAACATTATTTTTGTGTCAATCGTTTCTGTAAGACATTGACTGAATAACCTTTGTGCGACGAAATTAAAAATGTTAAAATACATTTTGAGTTCATATGCTTGTGTTGTTAATTTTCAGTACGTCCATAATGGAATCCATGAATTTCTTGTGTTCTGTTCCATAATTGTTTCACCCTTTTTCTCAAGCCAAGCATGTGCCTCAAATCCATTTATTTTAGACACCCCTATTTTAAGTTGAATGTCATTTCTATTTTGAAATAACATCTTAGCTGTTAAGGTTTTTATTAGGCAAGTGCTTTGGAAAGGTGTAAATTTCGCTGTTCGTGTTACAATATACATGATCATTTCGTCATCAATTTTTCTGAGGTAATAGGTTGGTACAAAATCACTCATTCTTTTGTATATACGAACAAATGTCTCAAATGGATTTGTCCTTAGGAAAAACCAATTAAAAAAAAGTAGAATCCAACTGACGCAATGGGCCAACTTAAGGGTTGTGCTGAGTTCGCAAAATAACCTAAGCAATTTCCAATAGTTTTTCATGCAGAAGTTCGTTGATTATTTTCTCGAGGTCATTGGTTGCCACACTAACGTCAACATCATAATCATCCAGGATTAAGGCCTTGAGCTCTTCGAAAGTGACAGATTCAGTTTTTAATCTCTCCCAAATGGTGGTACCTACCTCGTTGAGCTCATAGTATGTGCCTTTTCTGTGATTAAGCAAAATCGTAGATCCACATAAGTTTGAGGACACCTGGCATTGGCTTGCTCGGTATTTGGCTAAGGAATTAACCATTTTCTATTTTTACTTTTTTTTAGTATAATACCTCCAGAAAATTATTCTTTGGAGATTAAAAATTCGAACTTTATTTTACATCCGGAAAGCAGAGTTGAATTAAATATTGTGTTTGATAGCAAGCATATCTAATTTGACACAAATTTAATAAATAGTACCTATTTTGTGACAAATGTTGCATTTTTTTTAATGAAAATTATTTAAGGGTTAGGATGTTAAATTATATAGTTTCACAATCCCAAAATAATCCTACCTTTTTACACTTTTTTTTAGGTTTTTATCGGAATTATGAAATTTTCTTCGTTATTCCGCACCCGAAAAATCACCCATTCCGTCAATTGCTTGTAATTTGAGTAATGAAAGAAAAGCACCCATAATATGGGATCCAGAGAAGATGGTTTTGAAGGGTTAAATAACCCGAACTTAAGTTATACTTGAGACCCAAATTTTATTAAATATCATTTCGGACAATATGTTTTTTTGTCGAGATAATAGCGTAGATGGATTGAAGTTGTAAGAAATCCATCATTTCCTTTTTCTCCTCTTCTTGGCGTTTCATTCGGATAACCAATAACCGGGAAAAACTTTTCTCCTGTCCCTGTAAAACCAGGGAAGCCCTGCCTTGAAGCCACCAAATTGAATAAAGTGTTTCTGTCTTTGCCATTTATTGCTGAATATCTCTCTTGGCTTCGGTTAGCAAACGGATCGGTAGAGTTAGGATATGGTTCGGAAATAATATCGTCGAGCTGGTCGGTAAATGTAACTCGGTAGCAAATTTCTGCTGAAATGTCAATCTTTGAATTTATTTTTTTTCTAACACCAAAACCTAATGGAATACTCAAATTTAAAGATTTGATAGCATTGGTAGTATTTAAAGGCTTCCATGCGGCAAGTTTATTGTTAGTTGCATCATATGTACCACGTGCTTGAGGTGCATGATGGTAAATACCTATACCAGCTATAATGTAAGGCATTAGAGTAGTTCTATTTTCGTTTCTCCCACTGTAGAATCCATTTTTTAAGTTAATTAAGGAGACAAATGAAAGTTCCTTTAGGTCGTTTCTGAAATGAGAATTTCTTAGAAATTGATTGTCGAATTTGTTAGAGAGTCCTACCACTTTATTTTGGGTGCTGAGGTAATCATCCGCCATGATTCTGGCATAAGTAGCTGATACCCTCAATGAGTAAGAAGGATTTAAATGCCTCGTGAATGATATATTGGCATTCCATCTTGTGGTTGATGTATATGCAAAACGATTGTTGAACGTATGGATATCTCCAAAATATTGACTACTGCCTATCCCAAGTCCAATCTCGTTTGTTTTTAAATACCTCTCATAAGGTGGTGGTTTAATTTTTTGAGCATAATTGTCGAAAAAAGTAAAAAAAACTAAGTAAAAAATGACGCTTTTTTTTGGAAACAGCATAAATGTGGAACTAGGGTTTTAGAAATTAATTAAATGATATAACGCTGCGGTTAAATTTTTGGTATTACCTTCTCTCCACAGAATTGGAGAGTGTCCATCACTTGATAAAGCTAAATTTTGCTTTATTTATGTACTAAATTGCGAATAACTAATTTTGGTTCACTAAGCAGTAGAAATATTATTGTTTATCCAATTTTGATATTTTTTGTTTCGTAAGAATTGGTTTTTCTAGAAGCCCTGTGATTTATCCTCCTTAATTTTTACTCTACTGTTTTGGGTTTTGATATTAAAGAATTAGCATAGAATTTTAGAATATTTCAGATTAACTTTTGTCTAGAGCATAGAATACAAGGTAAAAAGAGGCCTCAGATATAATACTTAGCTAATTTCGTGATTTTGTTATATTAGAATTTGGAGTAAATAAAAGACAAAAAAAGTGTAACATTTTGATTCAAAGTGAGTCTTAATAAAAAACAAGTCAAACTGAAATGGTAATGTTATTAGCTGAAAAATTAAAGTGTAGTTATTATTTCATATAATTTCTGGTCAAACTCAAATTTTCAAAAACAAATTGCGGGGATTTGTAAAATACACTTGAACACAGATTTCGATAATATTTAAAAGCCTTATTAATAACAAAAAATATATTATTCAGATAATTTGAACTTGTTGAAAGTTAATAATTTGTACTTCTTGATCAAGAACATTCAGCCGTTCAATGAAGTAGGATAGTAATATAAAAAATAGGAACGCTGAAATGGATAATATTGAATTTCGGAATAATAGTTCGAGAATACGCAGCAAAAGTTATATTTAAAACGGTGAATAGAAATGATTCTACTAAATTTGCAAAGGATTGTTAGGGAGTTTGACCGAATACTGAAATTTCTTAAATTATGCTTAACTTCCACCAACGTTAGTAGATTGTTAGTAAAAGATTTAATGTATCAGGAATAACCTATCGTGCGGTTATTTTCGAAAATAAAAATTAATAAGCATGCAAAAAATAAATTTACTCAAACAGTGCATTATTTGTGGTATTGTATTAATTCAAAGTCTATTACCGATCAAAACTTTGAATGCACAATGTAATGTTGCAAATACGCCATTTTCTGCAAGCTGTAATGGTTGTCCGACAACTGCTACTTACACGCTAGGCCCCACCACAACAGGATTTATGCTTGATGTATTAACATTAGATAACTCTTTTAATATTTCGATAAATGGTACTAGAATAAACAACCGGGAATTAGAATTTGAGTATTTAACCAGTCAAGGTACGACGGTTACACTACCTGAGTTTGTTTCTGATGGGGGTATTTACAATTCCACCGGAATAGTGAACAACCCTGAAACAGCAAATCCTATTTGGAATATGACCGGAACAGCTGCTAATCCATTGTTAAGAATCATTATAGATTTAAACGGAAACACAACGCTTTTTGGTAGTAGAGTTTCTGGCGGGCCATTATTCCCAATGAGAATCAGGAGTGGCTTTCAAGGATTTAATACGATTACTTGGAATACCACCGCTAACAACACAGTTACTATAACTCAGGCTGGACGGGGTCCAACCAATATGAGGGGACTATTTATACCTATCGGATTAAGTACCCCTGTGTTATCTACAAACAATATTAATAACGCTTGTAATTCAAACACCACTACCCTAAGTTTGGCTGGCTTAGTAACCAATACTTGTACACCTGGCTCCGTTTTACAATGGCATACAGTCGCGACAAATTTTTCTAATAGCACTTTGGTCCCAAATTCTACTTCGGTAGGTAATGGAACTTACTATCCCGTATGTTTTAATAGTGCAACTAATTGTTATGGCTTAGCGGCAAATCCTGGAGTTACTGCTACAATTATCTTGCCGCCAGTAGCTCCTAGTTATGTTTATTGTCAGGGAGCAACGGCATCGCAACTTACCGCCACCGCTACAAGTGGGTCTACCCTAAGGTGGTATACAGTACCTAGTGGTGGAACTTTTTCAACTACAGCTCCTACACCGTCCACAACAAATGCAGGTACAACGACCTATTATGTTTCACAAATGTGGGGAACCACCTGCGAAACTAACCGCACACCGGTAACAGTAACAGTAAATGCCAAACCAAATGCTCCTACCGCATCTGGGGTTACCTATTGTCAAAGTGCCACGGCAACTCCGCTTTCGGCTTCGGGAACAAACTTATTGTGGTACACCACTGCCACAGGTGGTACCGGTTCTACAACTGCCCCAACACCATCAACACTTACGCCGGGTACTACCAACTATTATGTTTCACAAACAGCCAACGGATGTGAAAGTAACCGCACCACTATAGCAGTAGTGGTGAAACCAACACCTGCTGCACCAGTTTCTAATTCTGTAGAGTATTGTCAAGGTGCAACTGCATCCCCACTTGTGGCCACTGCTACTGGTGGAGCTATATTGCAATGGTACACCGTCGCTACTGGCGGTATTGCTTCTACAACAGCCCCCACGCCTTCGACAAGTTCGGTTGGAAGTACAACTTACTATGTTTCTCAACTTTTAGACGGTTGTGAAAGTACCCGAACAGCGGTTGGCGTTCTAATAAATCCTAGTCCTAGTTTAAGCTTAAACTCCAATACGAGCATTTGCCCAGGTTCAAAAACATCAATTACGGCTGTTACCTCAGGGGGAACTCCTGCATATACCTATGCCTTAGACAATGGTGCTTTTCAATCTGGAAATATTTTTTCTGGAATTGGACAGGGTACCTATGTCATTACAGTTAGAGATAATAAAAGTTGTACAAATTCTCAGAGTATTACTATAACTCAAAATGATAATTTGTCACTTGTAACGGAGGTTTCTTATGCCTGTACTCTGGTAAATAATGGGGTAATAACAGCCTACGGAGCAAGTACGCAAGGAGCTGTGACTTACAATTTAAACGGAGGAACTTTTGGCTCAAATAATGTTTTCTCTAACCTTGCACCAGGTTCATATACCGTCGGTGTTAGGGATATGAACTGTACCATAACAAATACTGTGAATGTAAATACAGTTATGGATCTTGCTTTAAGTTTAACAAGTCAAAATAATTGTATTGTAGGAAACACCGGAACAATTACTGTCTCAGCAAGTGGCGGTTTAGCTCCTTATTCTTACAATATCAATGGAGGAGTTTTTGGCGGTTCAGCTACTTTTATTGGTTTAGCTGCAGGTACTCATACTATTACTGTAAAAGATGCTAGAGATTGCTTACAAAGTCTTGTTGTTACCATTACAGAGAAGCCTTCAGCTCCAAATACTTCTTCTACTACAATATGTCTAGGAAGTAGCACGACTTTGTCGTCTACGTGTTTAAGTGGATCACCTATGTGGTACAGCAACAGTGAGTTAACAGCGGTATTGCCTTCAACTACAGTTAGTCCAACTTCTACCACAACCTATTATGCGACATGTGAAATCACTTCTTTAGATTGTAAAAGTACCTCAACAAGTTCTCTTGTAACAGTTAATCCTGTACCAACTGTAAATGCAGTTTCCAATCGGGTTTTGTGTAAAGGCTCGACTATTACCGATATTACTTTTACCGGGTCTGTTACTGGAACAGTATTTAGTTGGACCAACTCTAACGTAGGCATTGGTTTGTCTGCCGGTGGCATTGGTGACATATCCTCTTTTTCAGCAGAAAATAATGGCACCGGTCCTATTGTAAGTACAATTACGGTTACGCCAATTTATACTAATAATGGTGTATCCTGTTCAGGGGCTTCTCGCAGTTTTACAATAACAGTAAATCCAAGTCCAAAAGTTGATGACATCGCTAATCAAATAGTTTGTAATGGGCAAAGCACCACACTTGCCATAACTGGTGCAGCAACTTCGTATAATTGGAGTTATACTTCAGCTAACATTGGATTAGCCTCTTCTGGTACACTTGCTTCAAGTGGTTCGAACGCTTCTGCAAGTACTACCTTTACAGCTGTCAATAACACTAATGCACCATTAGATGCAACTGTAATGGTTACTCCAACTTTTGTGAGTGGTGGATTAACCTGTACTGGAACACCGGAAATTTTTACAATTACAGTTAATCACACCCCTACCGTGGATTTTGTAAATAGTCAAGTAAAGTGTAATAATACCTTTAGCGACGCAATTAATTTTTCAGGGAATAATGCTCTAAACACCTACGATTGGTCACATACCAACATAACCATTGGTCTAACCGGATCTGGCAGTGGCGATATACCATCTTTTGCGGCAACAAATACTGGTACAAGTCCGAATCTATCTGTATTTGCTGTTACCCCAAAATTTATAAATGGTGGAACTACATGCGTAGGCATTCCTAGAACCTTTGATTTTACAGTAAATCATACACCGACAGTAGATTTGGTGAGTAGCCAAGTCAAATGTAATAATACATCCACTGATGCTATAAACTTTTCAGGAAACAGTCCTTCAAATAGTTTTGCATGGTCACACTCAAATACAAGTATTGGTATCGGAAGTGTTGGAACAGGCAATATTGCCTCATTTACGGCTACTAACTCTACTTCAAATCCAATTACCTCTAACTTCTCGGTTACACCTAGCTATACAAATGGAGGTATAACATGTTATGGTCCAAACAGGTCTTTTAGCATAACAGTAAATCAAACTCCAATCCTAAATGTAATTAGTGATCAAGCAAGGTGTAATACAAACACCACCAATGCAATTAATTTGACAGGTAATAACCCTTCTAATGTTTATAATTGGTCTCAGACAAATACAGCTGTTGGTTTAAATGCTGGTACAGGGTCGGGTAATATTTCGTCATTTGTAGCGACCAATACTGGAGCAACATCAATATTATCGTCCTTTACCGTCACGCCGAGTTTTACAAACGCCGGACTAACATGTATAGGATCGGATAAAACTTTTACTATTTCTGTTCACCCAACCCCTCAAGCTACAATTACTCCTTCATCTTTAAATATTTGTAGTGGAGATAATGTCAACATGACTATTAGTGATGCAAAGCCTGTTTCTGGAACTAGTACTTATGCTTGGAATAGAAACAATAGTTCAAATATTTCTGGACTTATAAGTGGCACAAATAATACGATTAATGGAACATTAACAAATAACACAAATAGTACTCAAACCACGATATTCACTGGAACGGTTACCTCTCAGTTTGGTTGTACTAATAGTACAACAGCAGCTGTTAATGTAACGCCACCATTAAGTGTAACGATTTCTGGTAATGAGTATTTTTGTGGAACGGGAAGCTTAAACAATACTAGTTTATTGACAGCAGTCCCGTCGGGTGGCTCGGGAACTTACACCTATCAATGGAACTTAAACGGGTCACCCATAAGTGGAGCAACAAATTTGACCTATGCAGCGGGTGTTGTTGGTGATTATGATGTTACCGTCACTTCTGAATACTGTACAAAAACTTCCAGTAAAAAAAACGTACAATCTTATAATCTAAATGCTGCTCCTACCGTTACACCAAATCCTGTTACTTTATGCGGTGGCGGAACAGTTACATTTACGGCTAGCAGTACATCAACTTTAGGTACATTCAACTGGTATGCTGATGCAACGAGTACTACAGCTTTGGGTACTGGCTCTACATTTACAACACCATCCATAAGTAGTTCAAGTACTTTTTATGCGTCAAGGTCTTTTATTATTTTAGGGTCAAATCCTTTGGTAACTTGCGAAACGTCAAGAACACCCGCGGAAGTAATAATCAATACATCAGTTCCCACTCCTATAATTAGTGCTAGTTCTACCACTATTTGTTCAGGTTCGAGTTCAACATTGTCCAATTCGTCAAGTTGCACAGGTGCAGTTACATGGAGAAATAGTAGTTCTGCTTTGGTAGGTACAGGGAACTCAATAACTGTAACTCCTACTTCGACTATAACGTATACAGCAACTTGTACCGAGGGTTCGTGTTCTAGTACTTCAACTCCTCTTCAAATCTCTGTTAATACAATTTCAGCAGGAACTATTCAGAAGGGACTAACTAATCAAACGGGATGTTCACCGCTTGATCCTAATATAACAGGCGTCACAACCGCAGCTTCGGGAGCAGGAACTTTAAGCTACTCATGGCAACAAAGTACAGATGGAGGAAGCAATTGGGCTGCTGCAGTTGGACAAATAAATTTAGATGGTAGTCAGTTTAATCCCAATCCATTTGCTACTACTACACGTTTCAGAAGAATTGTAACGTCAACATTAAATGGCGTTACCTGTTCAGCCATCTCTAATGAATTGGAATATGTGGTTGACCCAAATCCTGTATTAAGTACTATTTCAACTAATCCTTCTGCATCTGTTTGTATTGGAACAAGCATTACATTAAGTGCTTCTGCCTCTGGAGGTACACCTAATTATACATTTAGATGGGAGAAAGGGAGTACAACTGTTGGAGGAAATTCCAACTCATTTATGATCGCAAGTACATCTGTTTCAGATGCGGGTACTTATTCACTAACAGTTACAGATAGTAAAGGGTGTAAAGATATCGCTCAAAGAACGATTAATATTCTTTCTTCAATAGGTGGAGTTGTTTCATCAAATACGACAGTTCTTTGTAATGGTGCTAATAATGGATCTGTAACGTTGTCGGGCCACACTGGAAGTGTAGTAAATTGGCAATTTTCAATAAATAATGGTACATCGTGGGTAGATATTGCTAATACTAGTACGACCCAGTCATATACTAATCTAACAACTACAACGCAATACAGAGCTGTAGTGAAAAATGGCTCTTGTAGTTCTGCGACTTCATTGGAAGCCACAATTACAGTACCTGCCTCTCTAACCTTGACCGCGGCTCCATCCAACCTAAGTTGTAATAATAATGCCTCAGGAACTGTAATTTTGACAGCTTCGGGGGGAGTTCCTTCTTACCAATTTGCTTTAAATGGGGGGATTAATCAAGCATCAAATACCTTCTCTGGATTATCAGCTGGGACATTTTCTTTTTCGGTTAGAGATGCCAATGGCTGTGTAAATTCAATTAATAATGTGGTTGTAGGACAACCAGCTGATTTAGTGGCTACCTTTTCATCCATTAAACCTTCTTGTCCAGGTGGGAGTAACGGATCAATTAGGTTAGAAACTTTAGTAGGTGGAACAAGTATTTATCAATTCAATATTGATGGAGGAACTTATCAATCAATAAGCTCAATCCCCATAGTGCTTTCAGGGTCATTAACTTCAGGAAATTATACTGTAAATATTCTTGATAGCAAATCTTGTTTGAAGTCGTACAATATAATTATTCCAAATGGTGTTGACATAACTCCACCAACCATTGCCTGCCCGGCAAATATAACAGTGAGTTGTTCAAGTATTCCTCTTATAAACCCAACTGTTAGCGACGACTGTGACAATAATCCCTCGGTAACGATGGAAGAAGTCAGAACAGACGGAACATGTGCAAACAGCTACACGCTAACCAGAACTTGGACAGCAACAGACGTGTCTGGGAATAAAAGTACTTGTATCCAAGTCATCACGGTAGAAGACAAAACCGCCCCAGTATTAAGTACCGCCCCAGCAAATGTAACCGTAAGTTGTGAAGCAGTACCAACAGCAGCCGTCTTAACAGCGACCGACAATTGCGACACCGCACCGGTAGTAACTTATGCAGAAGCAAGAACCAACGGCACATGTGCAAACAGCT
>NZ_RJUF01000018.1 GCF_024343775.1 Lacihabitans soyangensis
AAGCCAAGCACTTGGCAGGCTTATTTGTAGAAAACTTCAAGAAATTCGAAGAAGGAAGTTCGGTGGCGATTATTGCTGCGGGGCCGAAAGTTTGAGATTCATATCGCACAGAAATCACTGAATTTCACGGAAAACTTTTACGGAGTAATAATTCTGTGTGATTCTGTGATTTCCGAGCGAGAAATGACGAATGAGGGATTTCTTTCACTATAAAAAATACTACGTTAAATGTCCGCACAGAAATCATTGAATTTCACGGAAAACTTTTACGGAGTAATAATTCTGTGTGATTCTGTGATTTCCGAGCGAGAAATGACGAATGAGGGATTTTTTTCAATATAAAAAATACTACGTTAAATATCCGCACAGAAATCAGTGAATTTCACGGAAAGCTTTTACGGAGTAATAATTCTGTGTGATTCTGTGCGATAAATCTTTTACTCATTTCTTTCCCAACCACCTCAAAGCATTAATAATCATCTGTTTCTAGGTTTCATTTTGAAACTGAAATGTTTTACACAAACTATATTCTTGTTTAGAATTCCACCACCTCTGGAAACCAGCGATTGGCCTCTTGCACAAAACTGATATTTGCCGGATCGTTTTTGGCAGTATAAAAAGCTATTGCTTTGAAGGGTTTTGTTTTTTGGGCGGAGGAGATGTAAAGTTGTATAAATATGAAAATTGCTAAAATTATTGTTTTCATTTTGCTTTATTGTGTGAATTTATTTTTCTCTTCAAAATATTCCTTAACTTTTTCAAAATTTAATTCTTTAATCGATTGTAGCTTGTTTTTCGGAGATAGGAAGTAATCATGTTTAGGTTTTTCTTCATAAAGAATATTACCGTTTTCATCGAATAATATTGTTTCTAATTTTATAAAAAAGTGTGGGTATTTATGCGAATCTAAATCATATTTTCCCCAATTGAAAATTTGATAATATTTCCCATTACTGGCTTCAATTAATAATCCTGTTATCAAGAAATTACTATAAGAAAATGCATCGAAGATTTGTTTGCCAACATATTCCTTGTTTAGATTACTGAAACTACCATCTCTTAATTTAGTTGAACTACTAAAGGCTTTTTTCTTTTCTCTTTCCATACTGGCTTTAGCATCCTTCTCAAAAGCCATTCCTAGATGGCTATTATAACCGTAAACTTGCGGGTGTTTTTCATAAAACTCCATAACATCTGAAATATTCAAAGAACTAAATTTTAGGTTGTTAAGCCTTGTAGTCCCTATTATTTTTAAATAATAATTGCAGTCTTTGGTTTTCTCGTTGAAATCAATTTCTAATTGAGGATAGCTTTTACCACCTGTAATATTATCATTAATAAGTTTTGCGTCTTGTTGAATCTTAACCAATTTATCAAGACTTTCAATAGCTTTCTCTAAACTTTCTTTTGAGGTATTAAGAGATTTATTGGCAGCTTCAAGTATTTTAGTGCTTTTTTCAGAGCTGGCTTTATTATGTTGTAATGTTCCATAGATTGTTATAAAAGTTCCAATTAGTGCAATTAATCCTCCTAAGAAGATTATTATTCGGGGCTCTAAATTCATTTTTTTATACTTCATTAAATGTCAAATTTAAACAAAAATAACCAATACCAAATACCCACTCAATTCCTCCTAGCCGCATTCACCCTCGGCAACACGGGCAAACTTTCGTGGCCTTTGGCACCTACGGCTTGTACCGCAAAAATGTAATTGTCTTTGGAGTAGGGGAGTTTGAGTTCGAGGTTTTCGGTGTAAAATTTCTTTTGCCAAAACGACTGGTGCGTTTCTCTCATCAATACGTAGTATCCAGCAGCTTTGCCTTGTTTTGGTGCCGACCAATGTAGGTTGGTGGCGTTGCCAAGGCCTTGCACGTCTATCATTACGTCTTCGGGCACGGCAGGAGCAGAGGCCAAATTGGCCAAAGTGGCAAGATTTACGGCTACATTTTTTCTCAAATATTCAAAGTCCATAAATTTATGCAGGTCGCCATATTCTACACCGTTTTCTATTCTTAGGTCTTGGTGTTGGTGGAGGAAATTCTCGTTCATTTCTGACATTCTTACGGCTGCAAAACCTTCGGTCACAAAAGGCGTATGGTCGCCTCCACGGAGAAATCTATCATTTCTGTAAATCATCACTACTTCAAGGTTGTCCACATATCGCTCGCCAATTTCCTTCACATATCTGGCCACTTGGCGAGAATGTCCGTCGTTTTCATAGCCAAATTGTCTAATGGCTCCTACTTTTTTGTCGGTTTCAAAGGCCGGAAGTCCTTCGCTAAACACCCGCACTCGGGTATTGTCTATGATGTTGGTTTCGTTGGAATTGTTGCTGCCCATGATGTCGTTGTTCAGCAATGCCACCAAATTCCAGTTTTCGGCTTTGGCTTTTTTTGCCAAATAATTTGCCCCTAAAAGTCCTTGCTCTTCGCCACTGAAAACCGTGAAAATCACCGTTGCAGGAAATTTTGAAACGGCCAAAACTCGAGCCAATTCTATAACGGCTACTGTTCCGCTACCGTCGTCGTTGGCTCCCGGAGCGTCTGAGGTTCGGTTCATTACATCGGTTACTCGGCTGTCTATGTGGCCACTTACCATAAATATTCGGTTGTCAGTGGGGTCGGTGCCTTTCATAACCGCCATCACGTTTTCCATTTCCACTTTGGCATCTATGCGTCGGCCGTCGGCTTCGAGGGTCCATTTGTCGAGATAAGCCGTCATTCGCCCATCAGATTTTTTCGAGAACTCGAGGAATTTCTCCAAAACCCATTTTCTTGAGGCACCAATGCCTGTTTTCGGGTCTGTGGTATTACTTAGTGTGCTTCTGGTGCCAAAACTCACGAGTTTGTTGACATATTTGCTGAGCGTATCGCTCGATATCTGGCTGATAAATGCCGAAATTACAGGGTCTCTTTTCACAATTTCTTGTGCAGAAATGGATGAGTAATACATCAAAGTAATCAGAACAGAGCCTAGGAGAGTTTTTATATTTTTCACTGGTTTTTTGTTAATGTAAAAGCTAAAATAGCTTAAAAAATCAAAAAACTGATGAAGAAGTAGACCTTTGTGATTTTCTGGTAGATGCGGCGGTGCTTAGGCGAACGTCAAGAGTTATTTCTTCGTCTTCTTGAAACGGGCACCACGGTGCCGTTCGAAAGCGTAACTTCGGCCGGAGTTACAGCCACAACGTGCTCCATGTTAACCATATAGGTGCGATGTACCCGCCTGAAGTTGTGATTTTGGAGCAAATGCTCGTATTTTTTGAGCGTGTAAGAGCAGATTTTGCTTTTACTATTGAGCATTTTAAACTCAGTGTAGTTTACATGCGACTTTAGAAACAGGATAAGGCTTGTGTCTATCTGCGATTTTGTGTCTAGATTTATGAGCATTACAGAGGTAGTTTTCAGACCAGCAATTAATGGTTTTCATTTATAAGTCGAAAGTGTTTTTTTGTGAAATGCCCTTTATTTTTTGTGAAAGTAAGTATTTAGAAAAAATATTGATTTTGAATGATTTGAATAAGATTTGTCTTTATTTTAGCAGGTTATATTTGCTGTATGAAAGTCCCATTTTTTGTCTTTTTGTGTTTGTTTTTCAGATTTGGTTATGGCCAAACGAAACTCACCATGGAGGATGAAAAGAAGAAAATAGCATATAGTTTACTAACCGAAGCCATAGCCAAAAACGACTCGGTAAAAATGGCGGACGGGTATTATGAAATGGGCAAATATGAGTCGGGAATTGGGAATTTTATATCGGGTAATGTCTGGTATCGAAAATCATTACCACTCTATAAAAGACAGAAAAGATATTTTGAATATGGAAGGATTTACCAAAGAATAGCCGAAAATGAAGCTGCCAGAAAGGATTACTTGCAAGTTAAAATCTACTCGGATAGTGCAGTTGCTATTTTCAAGAAATATGATTTGGCCAAAGGATTTATTTCAAATTATATGTTTACTTGTGATTTCAACTATAATATTCTTAGAAAATCACCTTCAGAAGTTCTCCGAAATTTTGACGAAATGTTGGTTTATGCAAAAAAACATGATTTAGAGGTAGAACATACATTTTTACATCAAATGAGAGGCCAAATTCTAAGTGATTCCAACCCTGTCGCTGCCCTTAAGTCGTTTGAACTTTCGAAAATTTGTATGAAAAAATACGGTTTTGAGCGATTGTATACGGCTTTAAACGCTTATATGGCTTTGTGTTATGCTCGGTTGGAGCAACCTGCCAAAGCAAGGGAATTGCTGGAAAGCAACGTTCAGCTTGAGCTCAATTCAAAAAAAGATCGATTTCTGTCCTATAGAGTAAAGAGGAATTTGGCTGAAATAGAAATATATAAAGCAGAAAAAAATTGGGAAAAGGCTTTTGAGAAACAAGTTGAATACACGGAATTGCAGAATGAGATTCATGTTTCAGAGGAAAGTAAACTTACATCAATTGAAAATTCACTTGATATTTCGGCACTAAGCAAAAGCCAAGAAAGAGAGCTTCTATTGCAATCACAAATCTTGCAGGACAACAAAAAGTTGCTTATTGTTTTGATATTTGCAGGGGCCATGTTTCTGATTTTGGGAGTTTTACTATTTTTTCAGAATACCAAAAACCAGAGTTTGGCAAGAAAATATCTCCATTTAAGTCAGAAAAACGAACTTCTGATAAAAGAACAAAGTCACCGGGTAAAGAACAATCTACAGCTGATTTCGAGTTTGATTGGCCTACAAAGAAATAGGTTGAAGGATACCAAAGTAAAGGATTCATTGGAAGAAATGCAGGGCAGGATAGATGTTATGAGCGTGTTGCAGCAATTATTTTATGAATCTACCGATTCTAAAGATATTCGAATCAGCGACTATTTCGGGCAAATTTTGAACAAGTCAGAGATAATTTTCAATAAACCCATAAACAAGATTCTTTCGCTTGAAAACATACTCATCGAACCCGACCTGGCTATTCATTTGGGAATAATATTTAATGAATTATTGACCAACAGTTTCAAATACGCCTTCGGTTTTGATAATCCTGAGCCATCTGTGGAGGTGATGTTTCAAATCAAGAACTCGGAATTACATTTTGTTTACAAAGACAATGGCAAGAACCCCGATTTGCTGATTTTTGAAAAGGATTTTTATACATCCTCTCGTTCTTTTGGATTGAGCCTCATCAGGCTGAAATCAACCGAATTGAGTGGGGAGTACGGTTTTATCTACGAGAATGGACTACAGTTTACCCTAAAATGCCCCTACCATGAAGCCAAAGGTTTTGATAGTTGAAGACGAGTTGATAACCGCCATGGAATTCAAGGAGGCACTGGTGGATGCTGAATTTGAAGTACCCGTCATAGCAGACCGTGTCTCAAAAGCAAAAGAAGCCTTTGAATCCATATCTTTCGACCTTATTTTGCTGGATATCACCCTCAAACACGACCAATCAAATGGTCTCGATTTTGCTGAATACGTAAGAAAATCCTCCTCGACTCCTATTATGTTTATTACCGGTGACACCAACGAAACCATGCTTGAAAGAATGAACAGCTTGGGCAATTGCAACTATATGATGAAAGCCGTCAGGACGCCAGAGTTGGTATTTAAGTCAAAACTAATGATTGGCAATAAGGATAGTTTGACCTCGGAAGGTGTTAAATATCAAGAGGTTGTGTTGTTGCCTATAAACAGGTCACATCAAAAAGTAAAGAAATCGGACATTGTAGCTATCAAAGGAAATGGTTCTTATTCTGATATATACATTGCTAACGAAGCTCATTACCACACCTTGTCTATGAACATGAAAAAACTCCTTGAAGGTTTAGATTACCCCGATTTCTTCCGTCTCAATCGTTCCAATATTGTCAATTTGAACTTTGTAGAAAAAATAGAAAAAGATCAGCTTTACCTGAGCAGTCACGATCTTAAATACACCTTGGCTAAAGGCGTGAAAAAAGAAATTCTGGAACTTTTGCCAAATGTGAGGACCTGAACTTCAGTATTCTTATTTTTTAAGTTTAAAATCAAATCTACGTCTGTATCACTCCCACATTGTATCGTTCGGTTATAGGTGCGTGGTTGGCTGCTTCTATGCCCATGCTAATGATATTTCGGGTTTCAGCAGGGTCAATTACTCCATCCACCCAAAGCCGGGCCGCGGCATAATAGGGACTAAGTTGCTGATTGTATTGGGCTAAAATTTTGTCCAGTAATTCTTTTTTGGTTTCTGGATTAATCTCTACTCCTTGTGCTTTTAAGGCCGCCTCCTGAATTTGCAGCAAAGTATTACCAGCAGAATTTCCACTCATTACGGCCATTTGAGCGGTTGGCCAAGCGTATATCAGGCGTGGATCGTATGCTTTTCCACACATAGCATAATTACCAGCTCCATATGAGTTGCCAACAATAAAGGTAAACTTTGGTACTACGGAATTGGCCATGGCATTTACCATTTTAGCTCCATCCTTTATGATTCCTCCTTGTTCTGACCGACTACCAACCATGAAGCCCGTCACATCTTGAAAAAACACAAGTGGGATTTTTTGTTGATTACAATTCATAATAAATCGAGCGGCCTTATCAGCAGAATCACTGTAAATCACCCCGCCCATTTGCAATTCTGGCTTTCCTCCTGGTTTTTTTGCTTTTACCATTTCTCTTTGATTAGCCACAATGCCCACAGCCCAGCCATCAATTCTTGCCAGACCACAAATTATTGTTTTACCGTAATCTTTTTTGTAAGGTTCAAAAGTGCCCTCATCTACAATAGATTCTATAATTAGTTGAAAATCATACGGTTTGGTGCGGTCCATTCGTAGGATTTCATGAATCTTTTCGGAAGGAAATTGAGGTAAAACGGCTACTTTTCTATCAAATCCAGCTTTGGTTTCATGGCCCATTTTGTCCATTACATTTTTTATGGCATCTAAACAAGCCTCATCATTCGGGTATTTGTTGTCTGTTACTCCCGAAATTTCACTGTGTGTAGATGCTCCTCCAAGGGTTTCGGCGTCCACATCTTCACCTATTGACGATTTTACAAGATATGGCCCAGCCAAATATACTGAGCCTGTGCCCTCTACAATAAAAGCATAGTCAGACATAATCGGCAAATAGGCACCACCCGCCACACAGCTTCCCATTATGGCAGCAATCTGCGGAATTCCCATTGAAGACATCCTCGCATTGTTCCTAAATATTCTTCCAAAATGCTCTTTGTCGGGGAAAATATCTTCTTGCATAGGCAAATAAACACCAGCCGAATCTACCAAGTAAATAATGGGAAGTCGGTTTTCCATTGCCACCTCTTGAGCTCTCAGGTTTTTTTTGCCAGAAATAGGAAACCATGCACCGGCTTTTACGGTAGCGTCGTTTGAAACCACCACACAAAGTCTACCTTTTACGTAGCCCATCACACAAGCTGCCCCACCATTTGGGCATCCGCCATCTTCTATATACATTCCATCACCAGCAAACATGCCAATTTCTAGGTAAGGTGCATCAGCATCTAGCAAGTAAAAAATCCTTTCCCAAGCCGTAAGTTTTCCTTTTTCTTTGTGCTTTTTGATTTTACCAATACCGCCACCAAGTTTTAGAGCCTCTCTTTTCTTTTTTAATTCTTCCAGCAAAACTTTCATAAGTGTATTTTATTTAACAATGATGTGTCAATTAAATTTTCAGAATTCAGCTTTATTTATAAGTGTCATATCTCTCTCTATCTGAGGATTTTGGCCTATTAAGATAAAAATATACTAAAGGTATTTGAAATAGAAACCAATAATTCGCAAATATGAGTATAATTGTGATATTTAGAGAAAAAATTGTGATATTTGTTTTAATAATTATTAGTAAAGCAACCTTTTATCAACAATAGTATGAATAATTTCCACGACCTGGACATCATCAGACAAAGTGCCAGAGATTTTGCCGAAACTTACATTAGACCCATGGTTATGAAATGGGACGAGGACCAAATTTTTCCGGTTGAGTTATTTAAAAAGCTCGGAGAACAAGGTTTCATGGGTATTCTGGTTCCCGAAAAATACAACGGTTCGGGATTAACTTACCAAGAATACATCACGATTCTAGATGAAATATCAAAAGTATGTGGCTCGATTGGTTTATCATTGGCTGCACACAACTCGCTGTGCACCAATCATATATTGAGCTTTGCAAATGAAGTACAGAAAGAAAAATACCTTCCAAAACTCGCTACAGGTGAATGGATTGGAGCTTGGGGACTGACAGAAACAGGCTCAGGTTCGGATGCCGGCGGATTGACGACAGTGGCCAAAAAAGATGGTGATTATTATGTATTAAATGGTTCGAAAAACTTCATAACGCACGCCATAAGCTCGAATGTAGCTGTGGTTATAGCCCGGACTGGCGAAAAAGGTGACAGCCATGGCATGACGGCCTTTATCATTGAAAAAGAAACGGAAGGTTTCTCGGCGGGTAAAAAGGAAAATAAGTTGGGCATGCGAGCTTCTGAAACTGCCTGCTTGTTTTTTGATAATTGTCGTATTCATAAAAATCAGGTTATTGGTAACGAATGCGAAGGCTTTATTCAAGCTCTAAAACTTTTGGATGGAGGGAGGATTTCGATAGCTGCACTTTCGCTAGGGATAGCCCGTGGAGCATATGAATGTGCCTTAAAATATGCCAATGAAAGAGAACAATTTAACCAAAAAATATTTGATTTTCAGTCTGTTGGCTTTAAATTAGCAGAAATGGCCACAAAGATTGAGGCTGCTGAATTACTCACTCGTCAAGCCGGAGTTATGAAAGACCGAGGTGAAAAGGTGACGAAAATGAGTGCAATGGCAAAACTTTTTGCTTCAGAAACTGCTGTAGAAGTTTCAAACGAAAGTGTTCAAATATTTGGAGGATATGGATTTACAAAAGATTTTCCGGCCGAAAAATTCTTTCGGGACGCCAAATTGTGTACAATTGGTGAGGGAACGTCGAGTATTCAAAAAATGGTAATTTCAAGAGAAATAAAAAAGGATGCCTTATAAAAGCGAAGAAATAATATTGGTGGATTGCCCAAGAGATGCTATTCAAGGCATTTTGCATCCTATTTCTACCCAAAAAAAGGCGGATCATATTAATAAACTTCTTGAAAGTGAAGTGTTTGATTGGATAGATTTTGGAAGTTTTGTCTCGCCCAAGGCCGTTCCACAATTGTCAGATACGGCAGAAGTTTTGAGACTTTTGAATATTAATAACAAAAGCACCAAGCTGCTGACCATAGTGGTAAACGAAAAAGGAGCAGATGCAGCATCATTATTTCCTGAAATCACTTATCTGGGGTATCCGTTTTCAATTTCAGAGAGTTTTCAAAAAAGGAATACAAATGTGGGCATTGATGAGGCGTTTAGTCGATTGAAGAACATTAATGAAATAGCAAGAAATACCAGTAAAGAAGTAGTAGTATATATATCTATGGCTTTCGGAAATCCTTACGGAGATATTTGGAGCCAAGAGTTGGTTGTTAATTGGATTGGAAAAATCAAAGCTTTGGGCATAAAAGAGTTTTCGTTGGCAGATACTACTGCCGAGGCCGAAATATCAGATATCACTACACTATTTAAGAAATGTATTCATGAGTTTCCAGAACTTAGAATTGGCTCACATTTTCATTCAAAAAAAGAGGATAGTTTAGTAAAAATAAAAGCAGCCTACGCAGCAGGCTGTAGAAAATTCGATGGAGCGTTAATGGGCTATGGAGGTTGCCCATTCGCAAAAGATGATTTGGTAGGGAATATCCCTTCGGAAGATTTGTTGGATTTTTTTGAAAGAAAAACAGATATTTTAGCTCTAAAAAACAGCTTTATTCATCTCATATCATGACCTACAATTTCATAAAAACCAAATCCGATAACCATGTCTTTACCCTAACTTTGGCTAGGTCAGAGAAAAGGAACGCATTTACGCCAACAATGATCAATGAGGTAAATCATGCTTTGGCTGTTGCCAATTCTGAAAAGGAAGTTTGGCTGGTGGTCATAAATGCTGAAGGTCCTGTTTTCTGTGCTGGCATGGATCTCAAAATTTTCGAAAACCCAGAATTGGACCATAGAAACCCTGAAATTGACAACCAAGATATCTCTTTGGCAACGGCCATTTCGCAGTTGAACAAACCGAGCATAGCCATACTGGAAGGGGACGTGATGGCTGGAGGGTTTTTGATAATACTAGAGTGCACCTATGTTTTTGCTAAAGAAAGTGTTCATTTTTCACTTCCAGAAGTAAAAAGAGGTATTTTTCCCTTCCAAGTACTAGGCTCTTTGTTAAAAATAATGCCTCAAAACAAAGCGATGGATTTGTGCATTTCGGCTAAGACTTTTGATACGGAGGAGGCAAAAAAGCTGGGAATAGTTTATGATTTTTATTCTACAGAGAACTTTAACAAACTAAAGGCAAACATACTTTCTAACGCTCCAAGGGCTATAAGTAAGGGATTTGAGGCTCTTAAAAAGCTACAGGAGCTTCAGGAAAACGAAAAACTAAGCTATCTTTTAGAAACACTTTCCGAACTAAAATCATCAAAAGATGCCCAGGAAGGAATAGCTTCTTTCTTCGAAAAACGAGCCCCCAATTGGCTAAATGAGTGATAAAATCAACGACTTTCGGGCTATAATTACCAATTTATCACCTCTGAAATACCAGATAGAAGAATAGTGTAAATAATTGCTATTCGGGATTTTAAATTAGAAAGTCCTCACAATTATGATGTAAATAAGCCTTTCCAAGCGAATATTATGTCAACCTTGGCTAAGGGAACGAATGCAAGTGCACAAAAATAAGCCGCATACAAAAAATACAAAAGGCTACAGGGCTTACGGCATTTTGAAATGGTATTTCGTTTTTAAAATAGTTTTTCGGATATATGTCTGTCTCACTGGTTTGTTTCCATCTATTTCGCATAACTGAGGTGAAGTTAAATAGATTTCCGATAAATACTCGCATGCATAATTATAAGTTAAGACAGAGTATGCATCATAAGTATTTTACCTCAAAACTTTTCGTATACCTTCGCTAAAAAGGGATGGAAAACTTGTGTGCTTGAGTTAGAACATTTGATTAGAGATAAATAACAAATTCTTTTTATAAGTGTTTTTATTCTTCTTTTTAATCACATCTAATTCAAGTGTGGAATAAAAAAGCATCTGATACTCATGAAGATTTGAAAAATTCTTTAATTTCTAAGATAGACAACTCTATCACAAAATTGAGCTGTGAATTGCGGGCAATTAGCAATCGATATTTTTGATCAAGCTACAGTATTTCTGCAGGATCGTAAGGATTAGCTAATTGGCCAACTTTTATTTACGCTTAAGATTTTTTATATTCCTGAATCATGGGTGGAGCCGATTTTTAATGTCAAGAACGCACAATTATTAATTTTAAAAAGGAATGGTAAAAATCCCGATTTGATGATTTTTGGTAGATTTTTTTGGTTTGGCCTAAAAGATAAAACTTAGTCGAGATAACTTTCAGATATAAACCACATGGATTTTAAAAGTTTGATTCTAATTTCTTGTTCTCAGGTACTTTCTAATAAGCACATAATTAATACCTATCAAAATCGGCATATAAAAAATCTTGGCAACCATAATTTGGGCATCAAAACAATTGATGCATAATTTCATTAATGCAAAATCCGCCAAAAAACTTATTAAGTATATCAAACAAATTTTAAACAAAGTATACATTTTAAATTTTGTTTTTGCCTTTGTGTAAACTTTAAAAAACTTAAGAATAAGTAAACCAACAGGTGAAGTGAATAAAATTGCGGGAATTATACTTAAAGTGTAAGAGTGTATTTTTATGCCAAAAAACACATATTCTGTTCGGTCAAATATCATATTGATAAATACACCAAAAGTTATAATATTTAGTATTGCAAATAGTAATTCGTGTGATAATTCTGAAAAAAAATCAATTGGCCTAAATGATTTTTTGCAAAAAACAGCTCGTCTTAAAAATGAAAAAGAAGGTTTCAACGTTAACATTTTTTTGGGTTATTTTGATTTGAAGGCAATTAATGAGTGGCCTCCTTAGCTTAATTTGAACAATTAATTTTGATTGAAGTAAAATCAAGGTTGTATATCTTATTCTAGCCAACTTGTTTAACTTTTGTAATCCACAATTAATTATTAGATTTTTACATACTTAAGTTTCAAACTTAAAGCCAAAAATGTAATTATCTGAATATTAGCACTTTGTAAATTTACGAATTGGTATTTTTACATATTTTGGAAAAAAATTCCAAAATCTGGAATCTTAATGAGTTTTTTTCGTAAATTGTTGTTGTTATAGGGGCTATTATCCTTATCATTTCAGGCACCATATATGGTAATGAAAAAGCCCATACGAAGCATTTATACTGAGAATATAAAAATCAAAAAATTGTGGTAGAAAAAGCATTCAGAATTTTTATTGTGGAAGACGATCCATGGTACGGACAAATACTTGAATATCATTTGACTTTAAATCCCGACTTTGAGGTCAAAATTTTTAAAAATGCCAAAGAGATTTTAGAAAATTTATACTTACAACCAGACCTAATAACTCTAGATTTCTCATTACCTGATATGCAAGGCGATAAATTATTTGAAAAAATAAGGATTGCCAATGTCGAAGTTCCAGTGATAGTCATTAGTTCTCAAGAAGATATTAAGATGGCTGTTAAATTAATG
The DNA here is from genome assembly GCF_024343775.1 of Lacihabitans soyangensis. Lineage (GTDB taxonomy): Bacteria > Bacteroidota > Bacteroidia > Cytophagales > Spirosomataceae > Leadbetterella > Leadbetterella soyangensis. The sequence continues at coordinate 12,695 of NZ_RJUF01000018.1, forward strand.
AAATTAGGAGCGGTAGACTATTTAGTTAAAGATGAAGCAACTAAAGAGTTACTTTGGAATAGTATTATTAGAATTCGTGAAAATAAATCGTTAAAAAAGGAAGTTGAGAATTTAAGAGAAGAGTTAGGACAAAAATATAGTTTTGAAGCAACGATTTTAGGTCAAGATATTTCTTTAAATAAACTATTTTCTTTAATGGGTAAGGCTACTAAAACAAATATTAATGTTTTGGTAAGTGGCGAAACAGGTACCGGCAAAGAGTTAGTGGCAAAGGCTATTCATTATGGTAGCGGCCGACAGAAGAATAAATTTGTGGATGTTAATATGGGAGCCATTCCGTCAGAACTTATTGAAAGTGAGCTTTTTGGTCATGAAAAAGGTGCATTTACTGGTGCTGTCTCTCGAAAAATTGGCAAGTTTGAAGAGGCCAACGGCGGTACTATTTTTCTCGATGAGATTGCTGAATTGCCTTTAAATATGCAAACTAAATTATTAAGAGTTTTACAGGAAAGAGAGGTAATAAGAGTAGGAGGCAATCAAAGAGTACCATTGGATGTGCGAATAATTTCTGCAACTCATAAAGATCTCCAAGAAGAAGTGAAATCAGGCCGCTTTAGAGAAGACTTGTATTTTCGAATCATCGGTATTCCAATATCGCTACCACCATTAAGAGAACGTGGGAATGATATTCTGGTACTTGCCAAACATTTTGTTGATCAATTTTCGAAAGAAAATGGACTTGGCGTTATAAAGATTGGAGAGGATGCTCGTAAAAAATTATTAAGCTATTCTTTTCCAGGAAATATTAGGGAACTTAAAGCAACTATTGAAATTGCAGCTTTAATGTGCACCGAAAACATTATAAATGCCGATGACATTTCTTTTCTTTCTTCTAAGAAAAAAACGGATTTCTTACTCGAACAAAAAACATTGAAGGAACATACTTGTGACATAATAAAATATTATCTCAAGAAAAATAATGATGATGTAGTAGAAACTGCCAGATTACTCGATATAGGGAAAAGTACTATTTATAAAATGATTCAAAACGGTGAGTTGGCATAGGCTTAATTCAAAAAACTAAGGCTTTTCTGAGATGAATTCTAATAAATTATATAATTTAAGTTCGCTAAATTTAATAAGTAACGGAGATGAGTCCTTCGTAAAAAAAATGTTGATGTTATTTCTTGAAATTGCTCCTACAACATTAGCAGAAATGGAAAAAGCTTTTTTGGATGAAGATTATATAAATTTAGGCAAAATTGCTCATCGTTTTAAGCCAACAATAGAGACCTTAAATATAGAACCAATCATTGGTCCTATCAAAGAAATTGAATTAAAAGCTGTTGATTATGGTGATTCAAATAAACTTCGGATTTTACTTGATATGGTAATAACCGAAACCAATAGGGTTATATCACAAATAAAGCAGGACGTAATAATTTTATGATAGAAAACAATAACTGATATAGATTTACAACAAAAAAGCCTTAGATTTCTCTAAGGCTTTGCTCCCGAAGCTGGGCTCGAACCAGCGACCCTCTGATTAACAGTCAGATTTCAATGTTTTATATGTGTTTATCTACATTTATACAAATGTATGATATAAAGATAGTTATATATTTATTTTTCACTTTTATTATGTCTCATTTATCTAGATTTATTACATTTGTTATGCAAAATGTTATGCAATAAATGATCTTTAAACTACAATGCCAACAAAAAGACCAAGCTTTTCAATTATACTTGATAAAAGAACTACCAATGCAGATGGATTATTCCCTTTGAAGCTAAGAGTAACTTTTGACAGAAATTCTCGATTATACTCTGTAGGTCATTTTATTTCAGAAGATACCTTTGATAAAATGAATTCGTCCAAGCTTAGGGATGAGAGGTTAAAAGATATCAGAGTAGAAAGTCAAAATTTAAAAAATAGAGCTGAGGAAATTTCACGTAAAATAGAGCAATTTAATTGGGAAGAATTTAAGAGTTTGTTGTTTCCGGACCAAAAGGTTGAGAGAGATAAAAGTTTGGTCTCAACCTTGTTTAATGACTATGTTTCTACTTTGAAATCTGAAGGTCGAGTGTCAACCTATCAATCCTATCAGACAACCCTTAATTCACTCGAAAATTTTAAGAGTGACCTAAAATGGTCTGAAATAACCAAGGAATTCTTGAACCAATATGAAAAAAAAATGCTTCAAGAAGGAAGGTCCTTAACTACTGTGGGTATCTACCTGAGGAGCTTAAGAGCTATTTATAATATAGCCGTTGAAAATTCTGTAGTAACAAAGGAGGCATATCCTTTTGGTAAGAAGAAGTACAAAATTCCAGCAGGTAGAAATATTAAAAAAGCACTTACTATTGAAGAAATCAAAAGAATATTCGATTTTGATGCTTCTTTTGATGCTTCATATCAAAAAGCCAAGGATTTTTTTATACTTTCTTATCTTTGTAATGGTTTGAATTTGAAAGATGTGTGCCTGTTGAAAAACAAGGATCTTCAAGGCAATAAGCTGACAATTGTTAGGGCTAAGACTGCCTTAACAACAAAATCTAATTCGAAACCAATTTTGATCGTATTGCATGAAACAGCCTTGGGAATAATTAATAAATATAGAAATTTTGATGTATCTCCAGATTCTTATATTTTCCCTTTTCTTTCGAAGAATACTACACCTGAAGATGCCAGAAAGAGGATTCAAAATCTCACTAAAACAACTAACAAGTTCATGAAAAGAATAGGTGAGCAGTTGGGCATAGAGAAACATATAACAACCTACACTGCGAGACATAGTTACAGTACAGTGCTCAAAAGAAGTGGGGTGTCTACAGAATATATTTCAGAAAGTTTGGGTCATAGTGACTTGAGGACCACCGAGAGCTATTTGGATAGCTTTGAAGATTCTATGAAAAAGGAGTATTCATCACTTTTAACAAAATTCGATTAATGAAATCTGCAAATTTTCTAGAGTTACTCAACTCATTGTGTGGGGAGTATGCCTATTCTTCCAGTAGTTTCTTAGATTACCTTGAGGCTTTTCCACTATATAAACCTAGTATCAGTAATTATGTTTTGGGAATTATAGATAAAGTTGAAGCTGGAAATTTTACAAGAGAAGAGTACGAGGAATACAGTTCTTGGGTATTCCACGATTCAGATAGAGTTGATTTCAACAGTCAAGGTGAGGAAATAATAGTAACTTCTGACGATTTGAGGAGTAGGTTTTACACAGATTTAAACTTAAGAATAATCGAGGAGCTTCAAACTTCATATCAAAAACTCTACAATTCTTTAAGGACTTTAGGTTCATTGAAAGAGATTCAAGATGAAGTTAACTTTTGGCAAATAGAGGTTGAAAAATATATTGCAACGTATAAAAATGTGCAAGATAAGTTGGATTATAGCCAAATTTATAAAGATGTCACCAGCAAATTGGAGGTATTTAGTACAGAATTGAATTTTTTTACAACACACCAATCCTCTACAACCTATATTTTCGATAGTTATCCTAAATGGGGTGATATGCCATCTTGGGTTTTCTATAAAATTCTTGAAAAGCTAGTTTTCACTGACGATGCTGGATTTATTTCTAGAAGTGATTATGACAGATTTGTTATTATGGCACTATCGGGTTATAAAAACACCAAAATCAAATTGGGGAAGTTCAATAAAGGAGAATTTGTTAAACCCTTTTGTCTCCTGAAGGTTGCAAATGAAGATCTGTTCTCAGCCAAGCATAGCTATCTTCCTTATTTAGATTTGATTACTCAATGCTTTGATGTGGATTGGTCAGCCCCAAAAGTTAAGGAGGTAATGAAAAAGAGAATGTCCAAAGTAAGGACCAGTAACCCAACTCCAGAATTAAAGGCTTCATACCTTCGGGCCTAAAAATTGGAACAAATAAACTCAACTCTGTACATTCATTTTCCCTTTTTTTTGATTTTTTTCCCTGATTCTGGCTTCATTTTCCCGCCTACTATTTTGTGAATTTATAGTACTGTTGTTTTGTGTCATAATATTTTAAACAATGGCAGAGAATATAGTAATAACAACAAAAGAAATGCTTGAAGGCATTATAGAGGAAACTGTAAATAAGGCCATTTCGGCATGTTTGCATCTCCAAGGTTCTACAAAATTAGTGCATGATCCTACGAAAGATGAATTTCTGAATATTGAAAGTGCTTCATCTTTTACTAAGCTCGCAAAACAGACTCTTTATCAAATGGTCTGTGAAAGACGAATACCACATTTAAAGATTGGGGCTAGGGTATTTTTTTATAGAAATGAGCTAGTAGAATGGATGAAACAAGGGAAAAAAACTGTAAAAACAAATTAAAAGTATGAAAGTTGAATTGTTCGATGCAGATTATGCATCAAAAGTTATTGGGATATCTAGGCCTAAACTATTTAGATTCCTGAGAAGATACAATTTTATCAATGGCACAAGAGATGGTCTCAATGTAGCCCCTGAATTATTATTCAATGGTATCCTTGATACCATAAATCTAAATCTGTATGTCGGTTCTGGAGAGAACAAACTGTCTGTTAAAAAGGTCATGTTTACGACAAAGGGCTTAGTTTGGCTAAAAAGAATCTACAAATTACTTAAACCTGAATTATGAGGGAGAGAGTTTTGATTACGGCATTTAATAGAAAAAATAGAATAGGTGTTCATAGGAGTTCTTTGAATTTAAAAATTTACGATAATAGTTATAATGATTTCAGAAATAGAAAATAACAATCACATTAATAAGAATATATCTTTCGACAGTATGGAAGACAATAAGGAGGTAGACTCATCACATCCTTATGAAGATAATCCAACCACTGAGGAAAATTTTGATACATTATCGAAAACTGAGAATAAAATCAGAGAATTTATAGCTAATGGGCTACCCCTTTCTGAGCCATTATTGTACATAGATAACCTTCCTTTATTTAGAAGAGGAAATCTGTATTCGATACAAGGTCAGAAAGGTTCTCATAAATCTAGAATTGCTAGTAAAATCGCAACAGCCATAATTAAAGGCTCTACTACGCCTGATTCTATAGGACTCTGGGCAAATCCTAATAATGATGTGACTGTTGCATATATCAACACAGAGATGAATGACCTAGAAGAGTTTGCTCCAATAGTTGATAAAATTCAAAGAGACACAGGGTTAGATGTTCATAGTAAAAAGTTTCGTTTTACTTCTATTGTAGAAACTAGTAGGCTCAGTAGGTTTAATGCTATACTTGGATTTATTCAGAGAATTTACGAAGAGTCTGGAAATCATACTGTAGTTTTTATTGATGTTATCACAGATTTGGTTTCAGACTTTAATAATGTTTCTGAAACTAACAGTGCTTTAGATTTTTTGGCTTTACTAAGGGTTTATCTAAACTGCACTATTGTACAAGTTATACATGAAAATCCAGGTTCCATGAAGGCCAGAGGTAATCTAGGAACAGAAATAGGTAATAAATCAACTGGTCAGCTAAGGGTTGGGTTTGAATGGAAGAACTATCAAAAAACTGGTAGAATTTTCTTGGAAATCCACAAAATAAGAGGTTCAAGAGACCTTTCGCCAATTTTTATGGAATTCTCAGAGGAGCTTGGTGATTTGGTTTGCACTGAGGATCAGAGAAAAACCGTTAATTATCAGGAGTTATCGAAACAAAAAATTGATGAATTTATAAAGATATTACCAGAAATAATGTCAGAGAGTAGAAAATATTCCCAGAGTGAATTAATCTCTGAAATTCAAAAAAAAGTTTCAATTTCAGTAGGGACGGTTAAATCTAGATTGAACCAAATTATTGGGAATAGGATAAAATTGATATGTGGTAACGGGGTAAGTTGCATTTTAGTCTCATACCAGGTTAAGGGAAGTAAAACAGAGTATTCGTTAGAGATTCCAGATGTAGTCAACAATATAGCATAAAAGAGTTAGACAAATTCAAACCCAACCAGAGCATAAAACCTTTGGTTGGGTTTTTCTCATTTTCTTAGCAAAGTTCACATTGCTCAATTTTATAGCCATACTCTGCTCATTATATTAGCCATATTTGTGCTATGAAATTAAAAGACCTAAAAGATGTTTGGCATGTTGGGAGTAACTATGCCATTCTAAGTTTGCCATTTGTAAGCTATTCAGTACAGCCACATTGGATGAATAGATTTGAAACAGATCCTACAAGACACAGATTTATGGCTAGTTTTAAGAGTTATATTGCAGTAAATCAAACCTTTGAAACTGAATTTGCTACTACTGAGCTAGCTATCAAAGGCTGTGAGGAACATCTTCAAAAGTTACTTGCTTATGTATTTATAAAATTAGAAGATATAGTTGATTTTGGTGTTAAAGAGCCTCTTCATACCCAGAATAGCCCAGTTTTACTGTTAGAAGTGTGTTAACCACTAAATAATTATTTAACTGTTGACTTCTACAAAGATTTAGCTTTCAGTAAATTGTAGTAAAATTTTGATAGTAATATGATTAATGTTGTATTAAGATGGTTGATTTTTAGTTTTCTAGGATTGTACACACTCCATGCTCAAAATACTTACTACGTCTCTCCAACTGGTAGTAACAGTAGTAATGGCAGTTTTGCTTCACCTTGGCAAACTCTACAACATGCTCTATTGAATGTTAACCAAGGAGATATTGTATATTTTAGAGATGGAATATATCCTACACAGTTTGCCATAGCTCAAAATTCTGGTGGTGCATCTACTCCAATAACTCTGAAAAACTATCCGAATGAGGTTCCAATAATTGATGGTAGTGGCTATCCTTTACAAACACTTTTACTGCTTAACAGTAAATCTAATATTGTGATTGATGGCCTTACTTTTAGAAATATTACTGGCAATGGAGTTAGAGGTCTATTTATAACAGGAAGCTCCAGTAACATTGTGGTGAAAAACTGTACATTCACAGCTATAAATGAAGCTGTTGGGCAAAACTATACACCTTCTGGAAATGCACTGCCACTCAAGGTATGTGGAACCGATAATAATTTGCCAATTACCAATATCAGTTTAATTAATAACCATGTTTATAATTGCAGAACAGGCTTTAGTGAAGGTATTTCTATTAGTGGAAATGTAGATGGTTTTCTGGTTGAAGGTAATTTGGTTCATGATATTACTAATATTGGAATAGTAGCAGCTGGTTTCTACGGTGACTGTGGCACTAACAAACAGGCTAGAAATGGCAAAATTCAAAAGAATACAGTTTTTAGATGTAGATTTCCAAACCTATCTGTAAATGCCACAGCATCAGGTATTTATATTGATGGTGCTAGAAATGTTGTTGCAGAGAGAAATTTGGTTTATGAATGTCAGGTAGGGCTTCAAATTGGTAGTGAGGTAATAGGTGGAACTGCTAACAATGACACACTTAGAAGCAACTTGGCTTATAATAATGACAGATGGGGCATTGGCATTGGTGCTAATAACTACCCTACTAGCTCTGGAAAAGTACAATCTAGTGCCTTGCTCAACAATACTGTTTTAAAGAATGCCAGCAAAAATACAGATTATGCTGAGTCTGATAAGTATGGTGAGCTCAATTTCACCTTCGCTGAAAATTCTACAGTGCAGAACAATATTTTTTCCTCTAACATAGACAATAGATTATACACCATAAGTTACTTTTCAATGACTGGGAACAGCATAAACTATAACTTAGTGTTTGCTAATCAAGATATCACTCCGAGTGTTAAGAGAGATTTTGTACACATGAACTGGGCTACCTTTAAAACTGTTTCAGGCCATGATGCCAATTCAGCTTTCACCGATCCACAATTTAATGGAACAAATATAGCTTCTCCAGAACTTCATCTAAAACCCAATTCACCAGCTATAAACTCAGGGAATTCGTTTTTTATGAACAAAGTAGGTATTTCTGATTTTGATGGAAATAATAGATATTTTAACAATTTAGACATTGGTGCCTTTGAATATCAGTGTCCTCCAAATTATATTCTGCTTGGAGATATAACAAATACAGGTGTAAAGTTAGAGGCAAGCAACAGAATCAAAGCTACCAATAAAATTACCTCAAATGCTAATGCCACATATCAATCTGCAAAGTCAGTAGAATTACTTCCTACATTTAAAACTGAACCAGGAGCGGTATTCAAAGCAGTTATAGATGGATGTGGTAACAATAATTGAGGGTTTTCTAATAAACTTCCTTCTATGAGTCCTATTATTTTGTGGCCAATGCCACCAAATTAGGAATTCAGTGGTATTTTTGATTTTTCAAAACCCTACTTTAAAATGACCAACCACCAAGAAATATCTTCTTTCATCTGGAATGTGTGTGATGATGTACTCAGAGGATTGTTTAAACCGCATGAATATGGAGATGTGATTTTGCCTTTTGTAGTATTACGCAGGCTAGATTGTGTTCTTGAACCTCAAAAAGATATGGCCTACCAGCTTTATAATGAGTACAAGGACAAAATTGAAGACCCAAGTCCAATTATTCAGAACGCCATAAAGCACAGTTTTTACAACCATTCACAATATGACCTTTCTAGACTTACAGCCAATAGCCTAAAGCTTAACTTTGAGAACTACCTCAATGGTTTCTCTCAGAATGTGGCAGATATAATTGAGAAATTCCAGTTAGACAAACCGGTGAAAAAACTGTTGGACAACAATAGGCTTTATCTACTGATTTCCAAGTTTAAAGAGATTGACCTGCATCCTGATGTGGTGAACAACCACACTATGGGTCAAATCTTTGAAGAGCTACTGAGAAAATTCTCAGAGATGTCTAATGAAACCAGTGGTGAGCATTATACTCCAAGAGATGTAGTAAAGTTACTGGTAGGACTTACTTTATCTGAAAATAAAGAAGATTTAGAAGGAGAAGGAAAGATTAGAAGCATTTTTGACCCATGTTGTGGTACTGGTGGCATGTTATCTATAGGCAAAGAATGGATATTGGAGAACATAAATCCTACTATTGATATTAGGCTATCTGGCCAAGAGCTAAATCCTCAGACTTATGCTATTTGTAAGTCAGATATGCTCATAACAGGTGAAAATCCTGAAAATATCCACCTTGGCTCTAGTCTTTCAGAAGATAAACTTCAAGGTAAAACTTTTGACTATATGATTACCAATCCACCTTTTGGTGTTTCTTGGAAGTCAGAGCAGGAATATGTTTTGGCTGAAGCTGAGAATCCACAAGGTAGATTTTCTGTTGGAACTCCCAGAAGTTCTGATGGCTCATTGTTGTTTTTACAGCACATGATTTCTAAAATGGAAACCAAAGGCAGTAGGATAGGAGTGGTATTTAATGGCTCTCCTTTGTTTACTGGTGATGCAGGTTCAGGAGAATCAGAGATTAGAAGATGGATTATAGAAAATGATTGGCTTGAAGCTATTGTTGCACTACCAGACCAATTGTTCTTTAACACTGGTATAAGCACTTATATTTGGGTGGTTACCAACAAAAAGAAGCCAAATAGAAGGGGTAAAGTACAGCTCATAAATGCCACAGACTTACACCAGACCATGAAGAAATCTTTAGGAAGCAAGCGGAAGTATATCGCAGATAGCCAAAGAGATGAAATATTACAGATGTTTTTAGATTTTAAAGAAACTGAACATTGTAAAATCTACCCTAATACCTTTTTTGGATATACCAAGGTGACCATAGAACAAGCCCTACTGGATGAAAGTGGCCGACCTGTTCTAGACAAGAAATCTAAAACTCCAAAAGCTGATGGCAGTCTCAGAGATTTTGAGAGAATACCACTTTCCACTGATATTGATAGCTATTTTGAGAATGAAGTAAAACCACATCTACCATTTGCTTGGATGGACAGAAGCAAGGATAAGCGAGGTTATGAGATAAACTTCACTAAGTATTTTTACCAATATAAACCACTCAGAAGCCTGCAAGACATAACAAATGACCTACTAAAGCTAGAGGAGGAAAGCGATGGTTTGTTTCAAAAAATATTGGAGAAATGAGAAGGTGGGAATACATTCAAAGAGATAAAAAGGCCTTGAGATCTTGGTTTAATGGGAAAAAAGGCAAAATATCGTGGGATATGAACAGTTTTTTAAAATGGTATCAATATCAGGAAAAAGTATGTAGGTATTGTGGTGTTTCTGAAAAAACATGTCAGGAAGTAATTCACAAAGGGTTGCTGAACTCAAAAAGGTTTGCAACTGAAGGTGTTTTTGCGAGAGGAGTAAATAGAGGTTATTGGCTTGAAATTGATAGAAAAGAGCCAAATGAGCCTTATTCAGAGAATAACTGTGTTTTGGCATGCTATTTCTGTAATAATGACAAAAGTGATGTCTTCAATGAAAAACAATACCTCGAATTCAAGGAAAATAGGTCGGATTTTTTGAGGAAATTAATTCTAAAAGAAAATGAAACTCTATCAAAATAAGAATAATAAGCTAAATCTGGTTTCTGGATTACAATTCAAGCTTGAAAAGGAAATTCAAAATTTAGTTGAGAATAATGTAAATGAACTTTTTGGTCTAAAGTTTATTAAGTCGGAGCTAACAGTTAAAAATTTTAGAATTGATACACTTTGTTATGACCACGAAAATAAGTCATTTGTTATTATAGAATACAAAAGAGATAGGAATTTTTCTGTCATTGACCAGGGATACACCTACATGTCTTTGCTCCTAAACAACAAATCTGATTTTATTCTTGAGTTTAATGAGTCTGGCAAAGAAACTCTGAAAAGAGACGAAGTTGATTGGTCTCAGTCTAGGGTAATATTTATAGCTCCTGGGTTTACAGAATTTCAGAAACACTCTATAAATTTCAAAGATGTACCTTTTGAGTTATGGGAAGTTAACCAGTTTGAGAACAATCTGGTTGGATTCTCGCAGCATAAGACTGAATCAAAAGAAAGTATTTCAACTATTTCTAGTCAGAATTCAAGTATTATTACAGAAATAACCAAAGAAGTAACTGTTTATTCTGAGCAAGATCATTTATATGCTAGAAAGAAAGATGAAAGAGTTATTGAAATGTACACAGCATTAAAAAAGAGGGTTGTTGAGCTTGGTGACGAAGTTGAGATGGTTCCCAAAAAGCATTATATAAGCTTTAAAAGTAGTAAAACATTCTGTGACTTTATTATTTTTAGAGATCATATCAAACTACTTCTAAACCTAAAGAAGGGAGAGCTGGATGATCCGAAGGGATTGACCAAAGATTTGAGTAATCAAGGTCACTGGGGCAATGGTGACTATGAAATTTGGATTAACATTGGTGATGATTTGGATTACACTATGTTTCTTGTCGGTCAATCCTATAAAAAGCATCGTATTTAAAAATCCCAAACATTATTCTTAATGAATCTGAAAACCATAAATATTAAACCAATACACTCTCTAATAGATTTTTGTAAAATATGGGCACCACTCTACCCGGATGGTAAAAGAGACAAGGAGTTCTATTTTCCTGCTTTAGAGGCTAAAACAATAAATGAGGAGTTACTTTTAGGTTTTTTTGAGTGGAAAAATGGCACAAAGCTCTCTACACTAAAGAAGGCCTCCCTTAAAAATAAAATTCTGAAACTAGAGGTTATCAATGATTTAAGAGACAGAGAAACTGTTGATTTGAAGAAAATTAGAGCATCATTTCCTGATGTTAGTGATATTTGGCTAATCACTCTGGCTCATCTTATTAATCCTGATGCCTTTCCAATCTTTGATCAACACGTTTACAGAGCCTATAAGTTTTTAGAGTTGAACACCGTAGATATTTATGATTATGATAAGGAATACAACAGGTTGAAGCTCTACAGAAGTAATTATTTGCCATTTTTTTTAGAGATAGTACATGATGATATAATTGGAAGAAAGACTTTGGATGAAGCTTTTTGGACATTTGGGAAGTTTTTGGCTACCTATCACCGAATTTTGGAATGATGGGCATACAACAACAATTTTCATTTCTAAGCAATCCTTTGATTTCTAGCTTTCAGAAGGAAAAGGAACCTAATTTGTTAGAAATAGCCAGAGTTAGTCATAAAGAACTAACTGTTAGTAATTTGTATGCTTACTTTCTGAATAAAAGTGAAAGCCATGGGCTTGGTAGTTTGTTTTTGGATAGTTTGATAGAGCTCTTACCTACTAATTCTTTTGTGATTGGAGATGAGCCAATAAGAATTGAAAGAGAGGTTTATACTTTTGGTACAGGAAAGTTCATTGATGTAGTAATTACTGATGGAAACCAAGTTATAGTGATAGAAAACAAGGTATATGCTACTCTATACAATGATTTGGAGGCATACAAAAGCCATTTTAAAGTCAAAAACTTGGTAGGAATTGTACTTTCTTCTAGAAAAGAACAAAATACAGGAGGTTTTGAAGCAATTACACACAAAGAATGGCTCACAAAAATCTTATATAACTATAAAATTTCTACTGATATTAGCCTTAGTCCTAGACAAGAATACAATTTTTACACCTTTGTAGAGATTTTGAGAAATATGAACAATACTATTGACGATTTAGACAATACCTTAGCCTTTTTTAAAACAAATGCTGAGCAAATACTTGCTTTACAAAAAATGAAAAGCTCATTTGCTAAGGTTATACTTGAACAAATAAGCCTTTTGGTTCAAAATATAGGTTTTGTAGCCATAGAAAACAAAAAGGATTTGTCTTTAGAATATACTTTTTCTGATGCTCCAAGTCTGATTTTATACATTTACCTAGAAGATAGTGACCTTTCTCTACTGAAAGTAGCACTTTGGATTAGAAACAACCCTGACTTAGTATATTCTTGGAGAAATACCGATAGATTTAAAAATGAGAAAATTGAAATATGCAATTTGGGTTTGTTGGTTGTAAATGAGGCCAATCCTTTAGGTGGCAATTCCTGGACTCCTATTGTCAGAAAGCATTATAGCTTGAAATCTATAGAAAATCTACTTGATTTAACAGAACTTCAAAATGACCTCAAATCTGCTTGGGAAAAAGCAATAAATACCTTAAAAACGATTACAAACCCATGAAGCCTTACCCAAAATACAAACCCACAAACATAGACTGGATTGGTGATATACCTGAGCATTGGTCAAGTAGGAAGGTTGCATGGAGTTTTAATCTTATCGGTAGTGGCACTACCCCTAAGAGTGATTCAGATCTCTACTATGAGAATGGAAAACATAATTGGCTCTTGACTGGTGATTTAACTGATGGAGAAATCTTCGAAACTTCAAAAAAAGTTACAGATTTGGCTCTCAAGGAAACATCCTCGTTAAAGAAATATCCCAAAAATAGTATTGTTATGGCAATGTATGGGGCTACAATTGGCAAATTGGGTATATTAAAAATTGAAACCACAACAAATCAGGCTTGTTGCGTTCTTGCAGACAGTCCATATTTTGATTATAAATATGTGTTTTATTGGATGCTTTCGAGTAGAGAATCTATTATTAATTTAAGCTATGGTGGTGGACAGCCAAATATTAATCAGGATATTGTTAAAGGATTAAAACTGACTTACCCACCCCTCCCAGAACAACAAGCCATAGTAACCTACCTAGACCAAAAAACTGCTCTGATTGATGAATTGATAGCCAAAAAGGAAAGAAAAATTGAGCTACTAAAAGAAAACAGAACTGCTCTTATCAATCATGTAGTTACAAAAGGTTTAGATCCTACTGTAAAATACAAAGACTCAGGTATTGAGTGGATTGGCGAGATTCCTGAGCATTGGAATGTTTTACCACTTAAATATTTCTCAAATATTACTTTAGGGAAAATGTTAACTCCAGAGGACAAGGGTGATTATATGCTGAAAAATTATTTGAGAAGCCAAAATATTCAAAATGAGAAAGTTAATATAGAAGATGTAAAACAAATGTGGTTCTCAGAAAAGGAAATTGAAAATTACAGGTTAAAAAAATTTGATTTATTAATTAATGAAGGTGGAGATGTGGGAAGAACCTGCATTTGGCTAGAAGAATTAGAAGAATGTTACATCCAGAATTCAGTAAATAGGGTTAAACTTAAAGATGGAGATCCTTATTTCTTTCTCTATCATTCTATTTCTCATCATCAAAATAAATATTATGAAAATTCTGTAAATAAAGTAAGTATTCCTCATTTGACTAAGGAAAAGCTTGAGAATATTAGATTTGTCTACCCACCGAAAGTTGAACAACAGCAAATTGTTAAATATTTGGATGCTCAAACAAATTTAATTGACCAAAATATCAGCCTAGAACTACAAAAAATTGAAAAACTTAAAGAGTACAGACAAAGCCTGATTTCAAATGTAGTTACAGGTAAAATTTGTGTTTTGGAGGATTGAGAGTGCAATTTCTACAAGAATTCTACTTGTTAAAAGACAGCCAACCAAAACAAAAAGCCTATATATATCTACTGTTTTGCCTTACTTTTTAGGTGGATTTCTTTCTTAAAATACAATAATTTACTAATTTTCAGTCAGAAGCCAAAAAATCCCTATAAATGACTGAAAAAAGGTTTGAAGAATATATAGAAAACTATTTAACATCTACACATCAAAATGGATTGAAATACCACTCAACCAACACAAATCTATATATAAGAGAACTTGGTTTGGTTGGGTCTGAGGTATTGGCATTTGTTAAGGCTACTCAACCAAAAGCTTATGAAAACTGGCAGGCTCATTTTGGTGAGCAAGCGGATGAAAAACTACTCAAAAGACTTTCTACAGAAATACAGGCCAATGGTGTCATAAGAGTACTAAGAGAGGGCATCAGAGACAAAGGAGTGTATTTTGACATGGTTTATTTTGAACCTAAATCTGGTCTAAATCCAGAACATCAACAAAAATATCTACTCAATAGACTTTCTGTAGTTAGACAGCTCAAATACTCTCTCAAAAATGAGAATTCTATAGATATGGTGCTTTGCATCAATGGCATTCCTATCATTGGTCTGGAACTAAAAAACCAATTTACTGGTCAGGACATCAACAATGCCATTCATCAATATAAGTTTGATAGAGACCCAAAAAATGAGCCTCTTTTACAGTTTAAAAGGATGCTGGTGCATTTTGTGGTAGATAATGATTCAGTAGGCATGACCTCCAAATTGAGTGGCTCAGAAACAAAGTTCTTGCCTTATAACAGAGGTATTGTCAATCCAATAGTAGAAAATGATTACAAGGTCTCCTACCTCTGGAAAGAGGTTTTGAGTCCAGAATCAGTGTTAGATATTATAGAAAACTTTGCCTTAGAAACCACAGAATTAGAAAAAGAGTGGGATGATAAATCAGGTAGGGTTATAGAGAAGAAAAAAGAGCTGTTGATTTTTCCAAGGTACCATCAGCTAGATGTTATCAGAAACCTACGAAATCAAATCAAAGTAGATGGTACAGGGCATTATTACTTGATTCAGCATACCACTGGTTCAGGCAAAAGTTACTCTATTGGTTGGCTAGCTCATACTTTGACCTCATTATATAAAAACCCTACAGAGAAAACCAGAATATTTGATACTGTCATAGTAGTAACAGATAGAAAGGTTTTAGACAAGCAGCTTCAGAAAACACTAAAGGATTTGGAGCAAACTGCTGGAGTGGTTAAAGCCATCGACAAAAACTCTCAACAGCTTAAAGATGCCTTGGCTAAAGGGAATGACATCATAGTCACTACAATCCAAAAGTTCGGTGTAATTGCTGATGAAATGTCGAAACTCAGAGGTAGAACCTTTGGAGTTATCATAGATGAGGTACATTCTTCACAAACAGGAGAAACTTCCAAAAAACTAAAGAAATCACTTTCTGTGAATCTACCTCAAATGAATTTGGCAGCTGAGCCAGAGCCAATTTATGGAGAGGAAAAAGAGGAAGAGGATTTTGAGGATTTAATAACAAAAGACCTACTAACAAGAGGTAAGCAAGAACACATATCATTTTTTGGCTTTACTGGCACACCCAAAAACAAAACATTGGAGCTTTTTGGTAGAAAGAATGAGCAAGGGCAGTTTGTGCCTTTCCATAGCTACACCATGAAGCAGTCAATAGCTGAAGGCTACACTTTGGATGTTTTGGAGCATTTTATGCCTTACAAAAGATGGTTTAAGCTCAAAAAGGAGGATGATAATGATGATTTGGAACTTCCAGAGGGCAAGGTAAAAAGAGAATTGGTCAATTATGTAGATTCTCATCCAGAGACCATCAGGCAGAAAGTGGCTATAATGCTCAATCAATTCGTGAATCATACCCAAAAACAAATCAGAGGAAGAGCCAGGGCAATGGTAGTTGTTAGGTCAAGAAAACATTGTGTGCTGTTTCAGCAGGAAATGATAAAGCAGATGAAAGACCTCAGATTACCCTACTCATGTTTAGTAGCTTTTAGTGGTTCTGTCCACCATGAAGGCTCTGAGCATACAGAAAGTTCTTTAAACTCAGACAATGGATTACAACACAGTGTTTCTATTCCAGATGGTCTAAAAGACCCTAGATTCAGAATCCTGATTGTATCTAGCAAGTTTCAGACTGGCTTTGATGAACCGCTTATACATACCATGTTTGTAGATAAAAGACTTGGAGGAGTTCAGGCTGTACAGACATTATCTAGGCTTAATAGAAAAGCCTCTGGCAAAACAGACACTTTTGTGCTTGATTTTGTAAATGAGCCAGAAGAAATAGTGATGGCTTTCCAGCCATTCTATACATCTACCTTCCTAAGTGGAGAGACAGATTCTTACAAGCTCTACGAATTAGAAACAGAAGTAAGGAAGTTTCAACTTTATACCAAATTTGAGGTAGATGAGTTTTGTAAGCTGTTTTATGAGGATCGGAAGTTTGACCAATTGCTACAAACACCAATTGGAAGAGTAGTAGAAAGGTGGCAAGCCATAGAAGATGAATCCAAAAGAGAGGAATTCAGGTCAATCATAAATTCCTACTGTAGATTATACAGCTACATATCACAGATTATGGATTTTCAAGACAAAGAGCTTGAAAAACAGTTCATTTTCTTGAAATATCTAAAGAAAAAGCTACCAAAAAGAAAAGGCTCTACCTTGGATATCACTGATTCAGTAGATTTGGATTCTCTACGAATTCAGAAAATAGGAGAGATGAAGCTTAGCCTAGAAGACAAAGAAGGCTCATTGGATCCAATGTCAGAAAGTGGCACCAAAGGCACAAAGCCAGAAGAAATAGACCTACTATCTGAAATCATTAGAAAAGTCAATGAGGTACATGGTCTGAATCTAAAGGAGGAAGATAAGGTACACCTCAACAATGTGTACAAAAGAATGAGCCAAAGTGAGGAAGTCCAGAAAGTAATGCAAGGCGACAACTCAGAAGCCAACAAAAAACAGTACTGGAATGATATGCTTAGTAGGTTTTTCTTAGAGTATGTGAATGATAACTTTGACTTCTACAAAACAGTGGAATCTCCTGATAAGAAGCCAATTATAGCCGATTTGATGCTGAGGCAGTTTTTGAGGGGTAATAATCTATAAAGTATTTGATATGAGATTTGATATTGGTAGCTATTCTTATAATTTTTTCGACCTTGAGGAATCGAGTATAGATGAGCTAACCATAAAACAAAATGGCACTTTAGATAACTGTCTGATTGTTCATTCTAGTGGTGAATATTTTGATGGTTTTTTAATTCTAAAAAAAACCAATGTAAATACAGTTTGTAAGATATCGTTTCATAAATCAAATCAAACTTCAAAATATACTCCAAGGTTAGAATTTCGGAAAATTGACAGTAAGCAAAATATCAAAAAATCAAAGGGTAATGATGTAATTATTGGTTTTAATACTGGAGATGATGCTAGAAGTTTTTGGAAAATGATAGGATTCTTAAATAGTTTTAAGGAACTCGTTGATTCAGAGCAATTTGAGCCAAACGTGGCTTTTGGTCCCTATCTAAGCACCTTCAAGCTCAAGGAGAATTTCATAAAAATACAAGAGCTTGGTGAGCTAATTGATAAGTCAGCTTTCAGTAGCGAAGAAATTAAAGAAATTCTCAAAAACAGTAGAAAGAAAGCTATTTATGGCTTTTATTGTTTTCTTAAGAATGTTCACATTTCTGGAAAAGATCCTTTTCAATTTTATAGAGATGTGAGGATTATAAATGATCATGGAGAGGAAGCTGTTTGGCACCAATTTTTTAAAAATAATGATTGGATTCTTGGCTTAAATACTAAAATTACTTTTATAAGGGACTTGTTATCAGAGCAAAAAGTCGGCATTGAAGATTCTAAAGGGGGTGGTAGTCCAAAGGTAGACTTTATTGGTATTTCATATTTTAACACTCTAATTGAACTAAAAACAAGCAATACTGAGATTTTCAAAAAGGGAAAAACTTCCAAATCAAGGACTAATACATGGGATTTCTCTAATGATTTTATAGAGGCATTTAGTCAAACCTTGGCCCAAAGATCAGATTTCTACAACAAAAAGGAAATAATTGACAATGATTCTAAAATAATTGACTTGGAAATTCACAGAATTTTGGATCCTAAGGCGATTTTGATTTTTGGGAACAGAAATAAAGAATTTCCTCATATCAGGGACTTAGGTTCAAATTATAAAAGTGAATGTTTTGAAAGATTTAGAAATAGCAATAGCAATGTCTCAATAATTACGTATGATGAGCTATTTGAAAGGGCTTTTTCCATAGTATATAGTGAAAAACTGCCTATTAACTGGTATACGATTCCAGAGAATGAATTCATCAGAAATGTAATTAGATATTCCCTTTGAGATGTATTACCACGTCAATTTTTTTTGCAAAAAAGATGATTTAGGCAAAAATAAAGACTTTTTGATTTTTTATAAATTTTTGACTTCCGCTGGCGAAATAGGCTGAAGCTTCTCAAAATGGGTGTTGTTAGTTCAATTTTGGATGTTTATGTTTGAGCATTGGTTTATGAAATTATATACAAATTAATATGAAACATGATTCGAAAAACATCAAAGTAGCAATTCTATACTCGCATGACTCTGAAGAACACATAAATAATGTTAACAGGTTTTGTGCCACTTTGAGAGATGTTTGGGGCTTTGAGGCAGTAATAGACACCATAAAGCGTCAAGAGACGTCAGCAATAAATTTCAGAAAGATGCAACATCAGTTTTTTACAGCCTTTAATAAAATTATAGTTGTATTGAGTAGAGGTTACAAACTGAAAGCTGAAGGATTTTCTGGAGGTGTCGGTGAAGAATATCAAATTTTAATCAACGATTTACCTTCAAACCCTCAAAAGTATGTTTTTGTAATGTTGAATTCTTCTAACCTTAATGATATAGTACCAGTAGGGTTACGGGGTTATGATGTGTTAGATTTGGAACTTACTTCAAATTGGACTCTTTTGAATGCTAAACTTCAGGAAACTACGGTATCAATTTTTCCTCCTGTCAATGATTCTATGAGGCCAGTCCAAACTAAAACAATTCAAACAGATGTCATAAAACAAAAATTAACTTGTAAGGTTTTTAAACTTATTGGCCGAAAGAGTACAATTGCTAACAAAATATATCGTATTAATCTGGATTTGAAGGTTGTAATCTCAAACGAGAGTGACACTAATTTAGAAAAGGTTTTGTTGCAATTCAATTCACTTGAGGACTTTTTTGATTTTGATGATTTTACCAAGAAGCCCAGCAGCAAAATTGATTTAGAACTTTTTAAAGGACAAGAAGAGGTTATATCCCTTCCTTCACTACAGATACACAGTGGTAATTGTTATAAATTTCTTAGTCAAGATTTTAAAATCTCTTTGTTTTCAAAATTAGAAAAAGTAGACCTATTTCTGAATTTTTCAGAAATACCCTGGGAAGATAATTTTGAAGCTAACTATCTTAATGTTAGTGACTTTTAATTTTATAAAAGGTTTTTGAGAATAATAACTCTTAATTATGAAATACTACGAAGTCTTAGAAAATCCAATTCTACTAAAAAAAATAGCCTTTTGGTGTATTGTTGGAGGTATTCTCATTGTCTTTGTGTTTTTGGTTGCTCTCTTGTTAAAAGGAATTGGTATTTATGATGGAGTACTGGATATGGCAATTACTGGCCAAGTAGGAGACTTTATAGGCGGCTTTGTTGGATCTATTTGGAGCTTGGCTAGTATTGTTCTTTTCGTAGCAGCTTTAAAAATGCAAGGTGAAGAGCTCAAAAACCAACAAATTGAGATAAAATATCAAACTGAGGAATTTAGGAGTAACAGGATAATGACTCTTATTTTCAAACAAGCTGAGTTGAGTAATACCTACTTAAGTAAATTACAGTTCTATTATCTCGGAAATTTTCATGATGGATACAATGCTTTAATAATGGTAGGTAGAGCTGTTAAAAGAATGGTGGAGAAATTTGATTACGTACCCACAGATGACAGGGTTATGATTGTATCCAACCTGCAAAGCCTGATTCAAGGTGTGAACTATAAGATCTATATTGAGCATATTCATCAGAGTAACGTATTATTAATGAATTTGTTAGCTACTAATGATTTTACTCACTCTGAAAAGTCTTATTTCTTGAGGCTGTATAAATCTCTACTGCATCTAACAGATCTTCGTAATTTCTGTAATTTGATTTTACCAACATTGGAAATCAAATGTTTAAAGGACAACAGAAACCAGGAGACAAATTGGGCCGAGTTAAACCCTGAGGATTATAAAAGTACTAAAGAATTTTACGAAAGGCTCAACACTAGATTGCACGAAATAGTATTATTTCTTTAATGGATTCAGGCCTTAAAGATAAAAGTTGTGTGGATGTAGTGATTAGAAAAGGCTAATGGGATACCGCTGGTTTTTTTGAAGTAGGTTGAGTATAATGATAATTGGAGAATAAGTCAGGTAATGGTAGAGTAGTTAGGACTATTAATTTAAACTTAAATGATATTGTAGTACTATAATTGAGGAACTTTAACAGGTAGCCATAAACTAATTATGTTAATAGATATATTAATTTGATGGTGTTAACGAAATTATAATCAGTGAATTACAGGTTAACTTGGTGTGGTTCTTGTAGTTATGAAGGAATAAAGAATATAAAAATATTTTTACTTTTGTTTGCAGAATTGTAAAGTAACTTGTTAATTTTACAGAAATAAGTAAAAGATGTAGTGCTGTATAGAGGTTTATTTGCTACAAGTAATAACTCAATTATATAGACATTAGAGATGTTACTAATAAAAAAGCCCTACTGTCAATAGGGCTCTTTTAATCTAAGCTTACAGAAAAAGATTCGTAATGTTCCTGAGAATTTCACTAATCGTTTTCAAAGCTTCCAAAGACGGCTTGTTCTTACCAAGCCATTTAAAAAAACTGTTCATAATAAAAATCTCCCTAAGGAATATAAACTTGAGGAGATTTTTACTTTTATATACCTGGTACTTCAAAATTAGTACTTTTGTTAGAAATGAAAAACTCAAATTGGTGACAAATTGAATTTTAATTTTCTTGGGTTATGAACTGAAGAAAATCGTACTTTATTTTTATTGTTGTAAGTATTTGAAAATCTGTTAATTATATTCGGAGTGGCAAGTTTGTTGAAAAAATAAAAGTTTTCCACAGGTAAAGAAAATTGCAATTCTTATCATAACAATCCGATATTGTCTAAGTTCTCAACTGATATTAAAATCTTAATAAATTCTATTTTTTTGAAAAAATAGTTTTTACCACTTGTCTTTTTTCTCTTCAAGTGTTAGGAATAATTAGAAAACATATCTTCAAGATGGTCAAATAATGAATTTTGGGATTTTGAAGTTAATAGAATGACAAAGGGAAAACACTTTATCTAATGAAGTAGGCTCATTAATAAGAGGCTTAGAAAATAGATCTAGCCCTTTAGAACAATCTACTAATAAAAGGCCATTTTCGTTTAGGTTTTAATACACAAAAGTACAATATTGGAAATACAACAAATTCCTATAGAATTTAGACTTGGTATTACAGCTATTTTATCCTGTTTTGTTAATATTGTATAATCGCATGAAAGTTTCCATTGAATCTCAAGAAAATGTAATATAAATTGTAGTTTGACATTCTTCCATAGTATCGCTAAAATTTGTAATCCTTCAACAAATATTTAAGGTTTAAATTCCGAGATTTAGCTTCAAAGCATATTAAAATTGCTTTGAATAGTGGTCTTCTCCCAGTAGAATGTCAGTATCTGTATATTTCTCGAACTTTATTTGTAAAAGAAAATTATCCAGAATTTGAATAGCCAATGGCTCAAGTCCAAGGCTATTGAGATTGGTAGAGTCTATAATATGCCAATTGCCAGTATTAATATGAGTCTTCACATCTTTGCTTGAAATCCTTATTGTTTCTGTGAAAGAATCACCATTCATCATAATTCTTGTAGTTGACAGAGTGTACTGTTTTTCATTGACAGATATTCTCCTACCAATAATTTGTACAATTCTAGCTGGTTTCATAATTTTTGTTCAAAATTATGCTGTAGAACATGATTCAATGGCTGAATTTCGTAGCAATCAGGGAAATTGAAGCTAAATATCAAATTTTAGGAGGTCTGAGGCTGGTAATTCCAAGGCTAAACCAATGGCAGCAAGAGTAGAAATTGTTGTGTTAACTTCACCTCTCTCAATATTACCAATCTGATTTTTAGACAGGCCAGACTTAAAACACAGCTCTTCTTGGCTCAAACCTTTAGACTCTCTCAGTCTTTTAAGGTTAGCTCCAAACTTCTTTAGTAGGTCTGTATTTCTAGAATTATTCACGGCCCAAAAGTGGGCTTAATAAATATTTTCTACCACCCAATATATTGGGTATTAAGTTATTTTTTAATTTGCATCACATTTAAAATCCTAAAATATCATCATGATCTACTTTTTTATCATTATCGGAGTCCTTGTTGTTTATAAGTTTATTGCAGATAGTAACAAACAGACAGAACAACTTAAAGGAGAGCCACTTCCTCAAAAGTTTAATGCTTTCATTGAGACTTTGAACAAATATGCTTTTTCTGGGTCTGGTCTAACTACAAAACTTTCTGAAACCAGCTATAACTTATATAAGGAAGGTGAAAACCAAATTATCAATTTGGAATATGCTTTTGGAACATTAAAAGTTATCTGGAGGTACAAATATTTTCAGCAAGAATTGGTCCATAAAAAAGAGTTTGAAAATTCGCAGAATATAAGGCAGGATTGGCAAATTAGAATGGCGGATTCCTTGATTTCTGAGATGAAGAAAGCCATTGAGCTTCACAAAATACAAGTAAACCACAATCTCAACTCAAATTAAACAACATCACTTATGGGCTTTTTTGATAATTTATTTAGTAGCTCTCCTAAAAGGTTGAGGACAGATGGAATTTATGTCTGGAATTTCTCTGGCCAAACTCCAAAGGGTTATTGTCCTGGATTGAGTGGTCTGCTCAGATTTGTTGACAACCAAGTTTATATGGAGCAATTTGATGAACTTTTTTATCCTTCCAAGGCAGATATAGCTCAGATTTTGTCACAAGAATATTATGAAAACTTGGATCTTGGTGAAATATCAAGAGAAAAAGGCTTTATTGAAATCAGGTTTATACAGAATGCTTACAAAGGGCAAGTTTTTGATAATAAACTTGTACTGGATATTTTTATGGTTGGATATGACGTCGGAACAGCCTCAATTGTTGACACTAGAATATTTGAAAAGGCCGAATTTCTATTCTTGGAATCTAAAACATAAGATTTTAAAAAATCAGTTTGGTCTATTTTACCTTAAGTAACTGTCAATATTTATTTGAGCTTCGCTTATTGATGGCTTAAATCTACAGTTTTTACTTTAACATACTCTAGTTAAGACTGTCTTCTCCGAAAACTAATCACAACTTTTTATTTTTCTATACCTCCACTCATAAGTAGTTAGAGCTAATACCCCATCTTTTTTGGCCCCTGCCATAGCCCCCCTGCATGTTTGAATGCACTGGTTCATTTGGATGTATTCTAAGATCATTCTGGTTTGGTAAAACTTTCAATCCCATTGATTATTAATAGCATTAGACTGGTTTGGCAGTGGTTTGTTTTTTTGTTTCACCTAAAAAAAAATTAAAAAATGGTAAAAGTTACTGGTTTTCAAAAAAGAACCTCTACTGAAGGACATGTTTATTTTGCCTTGGAGCTTCAATCAGATGATTTAGAATTTATTGTCTCACAGAAGACAGGCAGGCACTATGCAACTGTCAGAAAATGTTGGATGTCTTGTACATTTAATGAACATGTTTGTGCAATGATGGTTGGCAAATCTATGCCAGGAACCATTCATAAAGAAGCTTGTGAACCCTACGCATTTGTGGTTGAAGATGAGGAAATCACCATGTCTTACAGAATGGTCTATTCTCCTATAGAATCTCAAAATACAGAATCTGTGGTCTTTGGAACAACTCAAATGCAAGAAGCTTAGAAGCCAACCAAACCAATTATTATTTATAAGGCATTGACTTGGTTGACTTTGCCTTTTTTTATTTTAAAGTAATTATGAAATTAGAAATTGTAAAAAGAGAGCAGGCCAAAATTAAAATTGGCCTCCAAGGTGCTAGTGGCTCTGGGAAGAGTTATAGTGCCCTACTACTTGCCTATGGAATGTTGCAAGACTGGTCAAAAATAGCAGTGATAGATACAGAGAATAAGTCTGCTAGTCTATATTCTCATTTAGGTAGATTTTATTTGATTGACTTCAAACCACCATATTCACCTGAAAGATATTTACAGGCTGTAAATCTTTGCATTCAGGCTGGCATTGAGGTAGTTATTATTGACAATATATCAATGGAATGGGAATTTATTTTAGAAGCACATTCCCAATTGTCTGGAAACAGCTACACGAACTGGGCAAAATTTACACCTCGGCATCAAATGTTTATAAATGCAATTTTACAAGCAGATATTCACATAATATGTACTCTAAGGGCAAAACAGGATTATGTTCTCACTCCAAACAAGGATGGTAAATTAGTGCCAGAAAAGGTAGGAATGAAGGCAATTCAGAGAGATGGAGTTGACTATGAATTAACTCTTGTATTTGAACTGGATCAAAAGCATAATGCTGTAGCTACCAAAGACCGAACAGGACTGTTTGAGGGAATGCCAGATTTTAAGATTTCTCAAGAAACAGGTAGAACTATTGTGGAATGGTGTAAACAAGGAGAAATAACAGTCAGAGATTATGCCAACTTAATTAAAGCCTGTGACACTTTAGAGGAGCTGAGGAATTTTTATGAAAGTGTAGCTATGGAAGTTCAAACTCAATTCAAAGATGAGTTCAATTTAAGACAAAGTCAGTTAAAATCCTTCACCCAAAATTATAGCCAAAATGGAACTACAGTTAATTAACCCAGAAATAAAGCTCTCAGAGAGTGTTTCTTCCTCAGAGCTGGCTTTTATTCAAGCCAATACCATTCCAATGGCCTTGTATGAATTAGAACAGAAGCATATTATCCCAGTTTTTGTAAAAGACAATGAACCTGTAATATCACACCATGACTTTATAGGTTGTGTACAAGAGGTTGCTTCTCATGTTTTTAAAAATGAGACTATTCTACCTCCAAGTCTTAGAGTTTCACACCCTATCAAAGGAAGGATTCCAGAGGCAAAAGAGAAGTCGGCCAAGGACTTGTTAGAGCATGAAAAGACCATTTATTATGAAAGAATGGCATTTGTGATAGAAATTCCATCAGTCTACTCTGAAATCAATGGCAATAGGCTGTCATTAACTGTAGGCGGCATCAAAGCCTACAATATGGACAACTTGTACAATAGAAAAGGTGCTGATGAGCATTTCAAGATATTCATTGGGTTTCAAAACAAAGTCTGTTGCAATCTCTGTATTTGGACTGATGGATTTTCAGGAGTTCTAAAGGTGAAAAGCTCCAGTGACTTGATGAAGCAAATTTTTGAAGTTTTTACAACTTATAGTTTTGAACAACATTTTAGTTTTCTTAATAGGTTTAAGGAGTATTATTTGACTGAAAATCAGTTTGCTAACTTGTTGGGTAGGGCTAAAATGTATCAATATCTACCTTTACAAGAGAAAAAGATGCTTCCAAATCTTATGTTTGGAGATAATCAGATTGGGATTGTTGCCAGAGATTATTACCAAGATGAGTCTTTTTGTAGAAATCCTGATGGTTCTGTAAATCTATGGAATCTTTATAATTTGTTCACAGGAGCAAACAAGCAGTCCTACATTGATACTTTCTTAGATAGAGGCCTGAATGCTTTTTCTTTTGTTAAGCATCTAGAGAATAGTTTGGAAAGAGGCTCAAATACTTGGTTTTTAAGTTAAAGCTATAAGAATGGCAGGTTTTTTTGAGCCTAAAATTGTTTTAGATCCATTTTCTCTACTCTTTGTGAGTAGAATTGGTGTTTTAAAAAGAGTTTACTGTCCTTTTTACGTTAAATGTAGAAATCCTGTGGATTCTTACATTTTAGAGCAACAGGTTGTTGTTGATATGGTTAAGACAGAGGTTTTAATAGGAATTACATATATAATAAAAGGTAAATCCTACCATCATAGCCATTTTGAGATACTGAGTTAGACTTCGTTGAGGATTATGCTGTATTTTGTTGGATGTACTTTTGAGAAGGTTTACCTCAGTAAATAAGAAAACCACTGAAAATGAACATCAGAGCTCTAGAAATAATATTATTTGTTAGAAAATCTGGTTTATTGGATTAGAAACTCCTACTTTTTAATAGTAGCTAATTAAAGGGTAGGAGTCTTTTAGAATTGAGTTGTTAGGCAAAATGTTATGCAACCAAAAACAAAAAAGGAGCTACATTTCTGTAACTCCTTTATAATTAAGCTCCCGAAGCTGGGCTCGAACCAGCGACCCTCTGATTAACAGTCAGATGCTCTAACCGACTGAGCTATTCAGGAATCATGGTGCAAAAGTAGAACGTTTTTTCTTATTGTTCAAACATTTCGTAACAAAAAATTTATCTTTTTTTGAGTTTTTATCTTGACTGAGGTTTAAACTTTTACAAATCAGGCTTTTAAATAGTCGTTTTTTTATTCTTATTTTTTTGATAAATTTGAGTTCAATTTGAAAATCACCTAATGAAAGCAGTTTTCAAAAATATTAAAAGCCGCGACGCATTTCTTTTCTCCTAAAGAACAATTTCCCTTTTTTATTTTTTTAACCCCTCTTCCAAAATCAATGGAAGAGCATTTTCTATTTTTCAAAGATGAAAACAATAATTGAACCTTTCAGAATAAAGGCCGTAGAGCCTATATTTTTTACTACAGAAGACCAAAGAGCTCAAAAACTTAAAGAAGTTGGATACAACTTATTCGGTTTAAAAGCCGAAGATGTCATCATCGATTTACTCACCGACAGCGGCACCTCCGCCATGAGTGCCATGCAGTGGGCCGGCATTATGAACGGCGATGAGAGTTACGCCGGTTCACGAAGCTTTTATCGTTTTGAGGAAACCATCAAAAAGATTACAGGTCTTACGCACATTATTCCTACCCATCAAGGACGTGCCGCTGAAAAAATTCTTTTTTCTATTGTGGGTGGAGAAGGTCAAATTATTCCAAACAATACCCATTTTGATACTACCAGGGCCAATATCGAATTTAGTGGAGCCGAAGCAATAGATTTCTTGAATGAAAATGGCAAAAAACCTGATTTTATAGCAGACTTTAAAGGTAATATGGATGTGGAAAAGTTGCGTTCATTTCTTGCCGAAAATGCCGAGAAAGTACCATTGGTTATGCTCACCATTACCAACAATTCTGGGGGTGGGCAGCCGGTTTCTATGGAGAATATACGTCAAGTAAGCGAAGTTTGTAGAGAATTTCAGAAGCCGTTTTTTTTAGATGCATGTAGATTTGCCGAAAATGCCTATTTTATTAAAATTAGGGAACACGGATATGATAAAAAAAGCATATTAGAAATTTGCCAAGAAATGTTTAGTTATGCCGACGGCATGACTATGAGTGCAAAAAAAGATGCTTTGGTGAATATTGGAGGATTTTTGGCTTTAAATGACGAAGATTTAGCCCAAAAATGCAGAAATGTATTGGTGGTTACCGAGGGTTTTCCTACCTACGGGGGCTTGGCTGGTCGAGATTTGGAGGCGATAGCCCAAGGTTTGGAGGAAATATTGGATGAGAGTTATTTGCATTATAGAATCAGAACCATTGCCTATTTAGGAGAAAAACTAGTAGAGGCTGGTGTTCCATTGATACTGCCAACGGGAGGGCATGCTGTGTATTTAGATGCTGGAAAATTCTGTGAACACATACCCAACTACGAGTTTCCGGGACAAGCCATTGCATGTGCCCTATACCTTAAAGGAGGTATTAGAGCATGCGAAATAGGCTCTGTGATGTTTGGGAAGTACAATGAAAATGGCAAAACAGTTTCTCCAGATTTGGAATTGGTTAGATTGGCTATTCCAAGAAGAGTTTATACCCAAAGTCATATTGATTACGTGGTTGAAGTAATCATAGAGGTTTTTCAGGAGCGAGAAAAATTAAAGGGTTATAAAATTGTAAAAGAGCCTCCAATGCTAAGGCATTTTACAGCGGAGTTTGCTGAATTGTAATAGAAAAAATGCCTCTTTATTAAAGTAAAGGGGCATTTTTAAAAATAAACCGTTGTAAAGTCTTTGTGAATTATTGGCTTTAAAAACTTCCAGGTGGTTTAGTTTTAATGTAAAGATATATAGACACTTCTGCTCTCAATTATAAAAGACCCTACCAAAGTGACCCCATGTGGGTACTACCTTAGGCATTAATTACCTCTTTTTTACTTCTAAAAATGGAAGACATAGCTTTAAATTCTTAGGATCTATTCGCCAAACTATCCACTACTTCGTTTAGCACCGTTATTATTTCATTTACCATGATTTGCATTTGACTGGGATCTCTCTCCACATAATCAAACTTTTCAAGGGTTTTTATTGTGTCCATGATAGAATTAACTCCCATCTGTTCAACACTCGGTTTTATTTTATGAGCAATTTTTCGAACCTGTTCAAAATTTCCTTCCGAATAAGCTTTGCTCATTTCGGTGCTACTATTTTTTACTAAATCTATAAAAATAACAATCATTTGATTTATGTAATCCTTATCCCCATTCAGTAGATTTTCTAGGCTCGTTAAATCATATAATGGTATTTCCTTTTTGATTTCAACCTTGGAATTTAATTCCAATGGTAGAATATCATATGACAAACTTAAAACATGTTCTATTTTCCTGAAGAAATCTTGCTCGTCAAAGGGCTTAGTAACAAAATCATTCATGCCTTTTCTCAGATACAAATCAATGTCGTGTTTAAAGGCATTAGCAGTAAGTGCAATTATCGGTGTGTTATTTAATAATTTTTCTCGAATGAATTCTGTAGCTTCTACGCCATCCATGACTGGCATTTGAATATCCATCAATATCAAGTCGAAGTTCTGTTTTTGTATTAATTCGGTAGCAACTAATCCGTTCTCAGCTTCTGTTGTATCAAAGCCTAGGAATTTTAAACTTTGAATGGCAATGAATCTGTTCATTTCGTTATCTTCAACTAACAACACTCTTTTTCCACTGAAAACTCCTGCTTTTATTTGCTTTTTAATTGATGCAAAAGATTGTGGATCCGCAATTTTAAATTCAATATCAAATGAACAAGTAGTACCAATGTTTTTTTGGCTTGTTACTTTCAAAGTGCCGCCCATTAGCTTAATTAAGTCGTTAGAAATAGCCATACCCAAACCAGTGCCTTCATATTTCCGATTTGAAGTATTTTGCTCTTGGGAAAATTTGTCGAAAATTCTTAATACAAATTCCTCTGACATACCTATACCCGAATCCTTGACTTCAAATCTCAGTTTTTGGGAATCCTTGTAGTTTTCTAATAGTTCAACTGAAAGATTGATACTTCCTTTATCTGTAAATTTGATTGCATTCCCCAATAAATTTATTAAGACTTGTCTTAATCGGGTTTCGTCTCCTTTTAATGCAGGTTTGATATCGCTATTTACGTTGAGTTTAAAGTCGATATTTTTGTCTTTTGCTTGCGAATACATAATAGAATGCACATTGTAAGCCAGAGCACTTGGACTAAATGATTCTTCGATGAGTTCCATGTCGCCAGACTCTATTTTGGCTATATCTAAAATATTATTTAGAATAGTTAGCAAATGCTTGGCAGAGCTTTCAGATTGTTTTACATAAAAATGCTGATCAGTCGTTAGATTCTCTTTGTTGAGCTGCCTTATCATGCCAATAATTACATTTAGTGGTGTACGTATTTCATGACTCATATTGGCCAAAAACAACTCCTTTGCTTTAGCTGCCGACTCGGCGAAAGTTTTGGCCTTTGCTAGCTCTTGTTCAAGTCTCTTTTTAACTGAAATATCTAAATGAATTATGATATAACCGATAAGGTGACCCTTATCATTAAAATTTGGTGCGTTACTAATAAACCACCAATGAGACTCACCTTGTTTATCTATAAATTCAATTTCATACCCTTCAGAATGTCTTTCGGATTGTTTTTGAGCATGGTTGTTTATCGCTATTTTGTATTCATCTGAAAACGACAAATCTAGTATAGACTTACCTTTTAACTCCTCGAGCTTATGCCCTGACATATCACAAAAACTTTGGTTAGCAAAAATTACTGCATTGTTTAAGTCAATTTCTAATAAGCCTAAATTCATATTTGCAAGAATATTCCTGTATTTTTCTTCCTGCAAACGCAATTGATTTTCCCATTTTTGTCTATTGCGTATATTTATGAGCATTTGCCCAAACAACAACAACAAACGCTTTTCTTTTTCAGTGTAGTTATAATGTTTTTTTACAGAATCAAAACCTACAAAACCTACAAGTTCCTGACCATCTAACATAGGCAAGGCTATCAGGCTTTTAATGCCTTGTGGTTCTAATATTGATTTCAGCCCACCTTCTTCCTTTTCATTTAAAGCTGCTACATCAGAAATATAAAATACTTCTCCATTTTGATGTTTTGTGATCCATTGCGGAAAAAAATCATTCGGAACATCTTGAAGATTATCTATTTCAGGTGCAATCCCCTCATTGCACCATTCATATATATTGGAAGTAGTGCCTTTTTCAAAATTATACTCAAAAATATAGGCCCGATCAGATGATACAAACAATCCCATCATTTCCAAGGACCGGTTAATCGTGTTCTCAACATCTTTGGGGTCTAAATTGATATAGGTTGATGCTATATCTATTAATGCTTCTTGAAGCCTTAACTCCTGATCTAGCGTGTTTTGTGCAATATATTCTTTTGTTCTATCTATTGCTACACCATCTAATCTTATGGGTTCATTAAGATTATTGTACACATACTTACCTTTATTTCTTATCCATTTTATATGGCCATTTTCTGTTTTAATTCGGTATTTTACATTGAAACTTCCGATTTTAGATAAACTCAAATATATTTCCTCTATAATATATTTATCTTCATCTACAATCAATTCCTGCCACACATCAAAGTCATTGAGAAATTTATCAGCTTTAATCTCAAATACGCTTTCGATAGAGGGTGTCACAAAAATTACCTCTTTTTCTGGTATTTTTATCGACCACACTACATCTGTCATTTCATTTAAAATGCTCTCCAGTTTTTGATTGTAATCTTTTATCTTAGTTTCTTGACAACGTCTTTCGGTAATATCCCTTGATATGGCAATGACAAAATTGGAATTCTTAATCGTGATTAAGTTTACAGTAACTTCTACAGGTATTAATTCCTTTGTCTTTTGATTAATATTAATTCCCTCTAAAATTATTTGGCCATTTGTTCGTAGTTGCTCAATATGCAATGCCCAAGCATTTTCGTTTTCTCTAAAGATATTTTCAAAATCGCTTACATGGTATTTTTTAATTTCGTCTTGGCTAATTCCAAGTCTTTGAGAGGCTACCTCATTTATATAATACAAGCTTCCATTTTCATTAGCTACTTGAATAGCATCGGAAGATTTATCAAATAAGCTTTGCAAAAGCTTTAGCCGCTGCTCCTCTTCAGCCCTATTTAAATCTCTGCCTAATTGAAAAACCACTTTTTTCAGTTCAAAAATCATCTCATCTGAAAGTACGTTTTTCCTTACCAATACTAACCTGCCGAATGTATCTAATGAAAAACCATAAAACTTATCCTCGTCTAGCTCTCTAAATACTGTCGGAGTAACCAAGTCTGCCCATTCTTCCTTAATAAGGTTTAATTTATTTTGCCACTCCAAGTTTGTATTTAAGGCTTTGGGCAAAATATTGGTCCATTCATTTTGATGTATTATAGCTACAGAAAAACAATTTAGTTTTCTCAAATACAAGTGTAGAACTTTTGGCAAATCTACCGAAACCTCATCTACTATTCTTTGATTTAAAGCTATCTCAAGCAATACTTGAATATCTAAACTTCCTTTTTCCATTGAGCTATTACTACTGTTTTATTGTATAATTCTAAAGCCGAATTTCCAGGGTTTGCTATTTCACCAATACTAAGCACACCGTTTGCTGCCTGATTTTTATTCATTAATGTTAACTCATTTTTATAATCTTCTTGCATAAATAATACTCTTGAAATACAATCGATACAAATTTGAGTAAAACTTGAATAGCCCAATTTGTTTGAATTCTCAACCGCACTTTTAGTACCCTCCAATAATGAACCCAAGTCTCCATGCATGATTCGAATATACTCACCTTCGGGTACCTCATCTACTATGTGCAGAAATCCTTTTTCTGTAGCAAATGGATCTCTAATAATCATTTCGTCGTCTAATTTTACCAAGCCCAATGGATAGGATTTAGCAATATCAAAAAAATTATCTTGATCTATAACAAGTCCGCTGTGGTTTAAGATATTTTCTTTATAAACATCAAAAGCTGGCTTCCAGTTTAAAGACAATACGGTATTGTTTCGGGTTTCAGTTACCTTAATAAGGTCAGATATTGGATGCCAACCATGAGCTACCCCTATAGAAATTACTTTTTTCATTGCTCCAAGCACTGCTCCATGCTCCACTATTTCTTGATTTGCAAAAACACAAGGAAAGGACTGAAAACTTAAAGAACCTGCACCTCCTCCCAGATAATTTACAAAAGGGCCGAGTTCGTCGTATAAATGATGCATAAAGGATTTTTTATTCTCCCATAATGCATTGAAGAAACAAAAAACACTTTCTAATTTACCCGAAACTCCGCTTAAACATTCTGCTATAGAATTGCCGAAACAGTCCTCTTTAACATTATTGTCAAATTTAACTACAGTTAACTCCTCAAAAACAGGAATCAACACAAAGCCTTCTTCTTTTCTCAGTCCATCTGCTATTATTTCAGGGAAAAAACCTCCTAACAGTGGCTTGGTATTCTCCTTCATAACGACAATTAAATCATCAGAAGAAGGCCTATTTTTATCTCCACCAAATAGTAATAAACTTTTAATCTGTTTATCACCTTGGACTTTAATGAGCAATTCTTTTAGAACAATAAGATTTTGTGCGTACATATAAAGCTGAATATAAGTATCTAATAATGATAATATTAACTATAATATTGATTAAAAAATCAATACACAGGGACGTTTATTTCAGTCTACTTGAAATCAAGGCCAATTATGGCTAGATTGATTAACCTTGGGGAAATTTCTAACCCAATCGGTTTAAAATTGTTTAATAAAAGATAACTGTTAGATACTTAAGGAAAGCTATTAAGTTTCATAGTTAAATTAAACATTTACCATAAAAGTTATAAAAAATTAAATTTTAGAGTTGAAAAAATAGTCAATAATTATTTTAACTCGACATTTAAAAATTATTGCAACTCTAGAATTCAATACATTTAAAGCAAAAATTATGCCTTTTGTATAAAAAAATAATAAAAATTTGAGAAGTATGGTATATGAATTTAGGAGTTTTAAAAACACTGACAAAATCTAAAAAACGAGTTTTACTAAACGTATTGAAATATTTGAAAGAATTTCCCACAGGCATATTATGTGAATAGGAATAAAGAAAATTTTACTTTGGACTTTTTTAAAAACGAGCAAGAATTATTCAGGGTTCAAATGAGCCTGATTAACATAGATTCGAGAATATAACGTCGTCATTTGACCTTACTTTTAGATAGTGCTACGTATTTTCCCTGTTACCCTATCCAATATTTCAAATGCCGTTTCGGCCATCTTGTTGCCGCGGGTATCTAGGAGAGGGTTTATTTCCACTACTTCCAAACAAACCACTTTCTTTGAAGCCACTATTCCTTCTAATAACAGATTAATTTCATTTTGATCGAATCCTTTCGAAACAGGCGTACCTGTTCCATCCGAAACCAAGTCTTTGTCCATAGAGTCCACATCGAAGGAAATGTATATGATTTCGCATTCAGAAAATTGCTTTAAGGCTTCCTTCACACACACATCCAAGCCCCTAAACCGCACTTCTTCTATTTTGTAATTTCTGATTTTACATTGTTCAATAATATCGTCCTCTGCTGCCTCCGTATCTCTTACTCCAAAATATATCAAGTTTTCAGACAAAATCTTTGGCCCCCCAATGCCGATATTCTTCATGTTTTCCCAATGCTTTTGGGTTTCCCCAATGGGTTCATTGAGTTGTAATTGTTTATTGTCTAAACCTAATGCTGCTGCCAAGGGCATACCATGGATATTGCCAGAAGGTGAAGTATATGGTGAATGAATGTCAGCGTGTGCGTCTATCCAAAAAACGCCTAGTTTCTTTTCAGGGAAAGCTTTTTTTATACCGCTTATAGTTCCCAAGGCCGAAGAATGATCTCCTGATAGTAAAATGGGGAAAAATTCATTTCTGAGGTTGCGGTCAATGGCATTTGAAACTCGTGTACATTGCTCTGCCACATGGCCTATTCGTTTTGCAAACGAATTGTGGTCTTTGTTGTAGATGGACTCATTATGTGTAGGAATATCTTCGAAAGGAAATTCATTGAAATAGTGGTTTTCCTTACCAATTGCCGCTATTTCCATGGCATCAATGCCCAAATCTGAGCCTCGTGTACCAGCTCCAATATCTGAGCGGTTTTTTAAAATTTTTATTTGCATTAAGGGTTTTGTTGATAGGTGCAATTAATCAAATTTTATTTTTCAAGAAAACAAAACAGTCAAATTTTCTTTTCTTTTATGATTAAAGTTAAAAATCATATTATAATACCCCAAAAGAAGAAATTTAAAACCATCAGTAAAGGGGTTTTTTGGGCAGCCGGGCGGGCTCTCGCCACTCGCTCTTTTTTTGCGGCTTTGCCAGCAAAAAAAGGAGCTCAAACAATGGCTCCATCCCTGCTGCGATAAACTAATAGATAAAGCCTTTGGGGTCGATAACTTCTTAGTATTTCAAGCATTAACTACCTCATAAACAAAACTCGCAGCCAGCTTGGCTGTTCGGTTGTCAATGTCATGGTCAGGGTTGAGTTCAGCTATATCAAAGGCCTTCAATTTCTCAGAGCTGATGGCTTTTCTAAAGATTTTCTTAAAAAAATAGTCAGGCATTATGCCATTATAGGCAGTGGCACTTACTCCGGGTGCAAATGGAGCTGCAAATACATCTAAACATACCGTTACATACAAAATATCAATGCTATCCATCCATTTCTGTTGGATTTGATATATTTTATTTTCATTCTCAGGTACAAAATCTTCTGCCAAAATATAGGTGGTAGAGGTACTTTCGGCTTCTTGAAAAAGAACCTTTGTGTTTGAATTCTTTTGAATGCCTATGGCTAAATAATTATAATTCTCATCTTGCCTTGCTATCTGCCAAAAACCTGTTCCTGAAGTTGCTCCAACTGAAACGTCAATGGCTCTATTATCAAAATGGGCGTCAAAGTTCAGTATACCAATCTTTTGGTTTGGATAGGCCTTTCTAAGTCCAGAATAATGCCCAAACATGACCTCATGACCACCTCCAAATACTATAGTTTTAATATTTTTTGATTGAATTTTATAAACCGCATTTGCTAGGTTTTCCTGAGCTTCCTCTAAATTAGGTCCATCACAAACTATATTTCCATAGTCAGCTATTTGTATGTTCTCAATTATTGGGAAATTGGCACAGGCTTTTCTTATTAATTCGGGGCCCATTTTTGCTCCTGTTCGGCCCTTATTACGTCTTACGCCTTCATCACACGCAAAGCCTATTATTCCAAAATCAGCAGATTCTGTTAGGCCCTCTAAGTTTTCTGTCTTTATGTCCTGATGCCATCTAAGGTATTCATCTGAATAGCCGTCGATTCGGCCGGTCCATGGAATTGCTTTTTCGTACATCTGTTTTAAATTAAATAACCCATTTTCCAAACTATATCAGGCTTTAATTGCCCTTGATGATACAATATTTCTCTATAGTCATCTGTGGGATAAGCCTGAAAATCAGCTTTATAGCCAGTTGAAATTTTTCCAATATCAAACAGATTCAACGCTTTTGCTGCTCTAAATGTAAGGCCAGAAAACACTTCTGCGTTTGTCAATTTTTGAAATGTTGCGAGAATAGACGCTTGCGTGAGTAGGTCACCCATAGGGGCTGAGCCCGGGTTGTAATCAGAGGCTATGGCCAAGCAAGCTCCTGCATCTAAGAGTTTTCGGGCTGGTGCAAAGGGTTCTCCAAGACCAATAGATGCTCCGGGTAATGCCACAGCTACGGTTTCGGAATTTGCCAAAACGTTTATGTCTGTTTCAGTACTGGCCTCAAGGTGATCTGCTGAAAGGGCACCCATTTTCACAGCCATTTGAGCAGAGCCTGCAGTAAACTGGTCCGCGTGAACTGTTATCTGGAATCCCATTTCTTTTACTTTTTGCAAATAATGGGTAGATTCTTCTATTCCAAAGGCCGATTTCTCCGTGAAAATATCTATGCGATTGGTCAAATGTTTGATTTTTGGAAGGAGATTTTCAATTAAATGTTCCAAATATTCAACACCTGAACCATCAAAATCTCTAGGTTTTATGTGTGCAGCCAAGCAAGTCGGTACTACGTCGGCTTCGGTATCCAGTTGGTTTATGGTATTCAATATTTTTATTTCTTCTTCCACCGAAAGCCCGTAACCCGACTTTATTTCTACTGTTGTTATGCCATTTTTCAAGAAACTATTCACCCTAGTTTCGTTTAGAGTTTTTAATTCTTCCTGACTGGCATTTCGGGTTGCTGTTACTGTGCTCCAAATTCCACCACCTTTTTGAGCTATTTCCAAATAAGGAGTGCCAGCATTTCTCTCGGCAAAATCCATAGCCCGTGTACCTGCAAAACAGGTATGTGTATGACAATCAACAAATCCTGGTATCAGTACTCTTTTTTGTGTGATTTCCTCGATTTCTAACAATGGATTTTCCCTTCTTAGCGTATCGAAATTGCCTACTTTTAAAATATGACCCTTAGAAACCAAAACTCCTCCATTTTCCACTATCTCCAAAGCATTGTCCTTTACGGATCCTTTAAAATCAATATGGGCAAGCGTCAGAATTTGCGAAAAGGGACCTATGAGTTTCATACCGTGTGAAATTTAGTTAAAAATAATACTTTCAATAATTTCATCATCCACCAAATTCGGCAAAGTGACTTGCAGGTTTTTGGATCGTTCCATTTCTCGTTTAATAGCAAATAAGGCATTTTCGTTTCTGGCCCAACTTCTTCGTGCAATGCCATTGTTTACATCAAAAAACAGCATAGATTTTAGTTTTTTACTCGCTTCTTTTGATCCGTCTAATAGCATCCCGAAACCGCCATTTATTACTTCACCCCAGCCTACTCCTCCGCCATTGTGGATAGACACCCACGTAGCACCTCTGAAACTATCACCTATAACATTGTGAATGGCCATGTCGGCTGTAAACTTACTTCCGTCACGAATGTTGCTCGTTTCTCTGAAAGGCGAGTCCGTTCCGCTTACGTCGTGGTGGTCTCTGCCCAAAACCACTTTCCCGATTTCACCATTTGCAATAGCCTTGTTAAATTCTTCGGCTATTTTAGCCCGGCCTTCGGCATCAGCGTATAGAATCCTGGCTTGTGAGCCCACTACCAATTTGTTTTTATTGGCATCTATTATCCACTTTATGTTATCTTCAAGCTGTTGCTTTATTTCCTCAGGGGCATTCTTTAGCATTTCTTGCATCACTTTCAGGGCAATCTTGTCGGTTTTGTCTAAATCTTCTGGCTTACCAGAAGTACAAACCCATCTGAATGGGCCAAAGCCAAAATCGAAGCACATGGGCCCCAAAATATCTTCTACATACGAGGCGTATTTGAAATCAATTTTATTATCCGCCATAATGTCCGCACCCGCTCTTGAGGCTTCCAAAAGAAAGGCATTGCCATAGTCAAAAAAGTAGGTGCCTTTTTTGGCATGCTTATTAATGGCATGGGCTTGTCTAACCAATGATTTTTTGACCAAAACTTTAAATTCTTCTGGATTTTTACTAATCATGTCGTTGGCTTCCTCAAAGCCTAAACCCACAGGATAATAGCCTCCTGACCAAGGATTATGCAGCGATGTTTGATCTGAACCAATATGTACATAAATGTCGCGTTTGTCAAATTCTTCCCAAACTTCTACTACATTGCCGATGTAGGCTATGGATACTATCTCACTACTCGCCTGTGCCTGTTGAACTCTAACTACCAGATCCTCCATATTTTCAACCAAAACATCCACCCAACCTTGTTCGTGTCTTTTCTTAGCTGCTTTTGCATTTACCTCTGCACAAACGGTAATACAACCTGCTATATTTCCTGCTTTAGGCTGAGCACCGCTCATTCCGCCTAGGCCGGATGTTAGGAATATTTTTCCAGAAGGTTTCTCGCCCTTCTTCAGTAGTTTTCTGAAAGCATTAATAACAGTAATGGTAGTTCCATGCACAATTCCCTGTGGGCCAATGTACATAAATGATCCTGCTGTCATTTGACCATATTGAGTAACGCCAAGTGCATTGTATTTTTCCCAATCATCTGGTCTTGAATAATTTGGAATCATCATTCCGTTGGTTACAACTACTCTAGGGGCATTTTTAGAAGAAGGGAACAGGCCCATTGGGTGCCCAGAATAAAGGTGCAAAGTCTGTTCGTCGGTCATTTTTGCCAAATACTGCATGGTAAGTAAATACTGTGCCCAATTTTGGAACACCGCTCCATTTCCTCCATAAGTAATAAGTTCCTCCGGGTGTTGGGCTACTGCAGGATCCAGATTGTTTTGAATCATCAACATGATGCTGGCAGCTTGAATACTTTTGGCTGGATAATCCTCTAATGCTCTCGCATATAGTTTATATTCTGGCTTAAAACGATGCATATAAATTCTGCCAAACTTATTAAGTTCTTCGGCAAATTCAGGTGCTAAAATTTGGTGCCACTCAACAGGAAAGTATCGCAAAGCATTTCGGATGGCCAGCTGTTTTTCCTCTTTTGAGAGTATGTTTTTTCTAATTGGTGTAGAATTTACCCCAACAGGATATGGCTTTTTGTCCGGTAATGCCTCCGGAATTCCGTTTGAAATTAATTCTCTAAATCTAGTATTTTCTTCTTGATTACTCATTTTGTAAATCTTAAATCAAACTAATTGATACAGTGCTGTTCATAGGTATCATTCGCATTTGTTTTTTGAGAAACAATGTCTGTCAAAATAGTACTTTTGATGAGTTGCTGAAGCGTATTTATGTCGTATGAAAAGCTTCGATCTTTGGTGGCGAAATCCACATGTTTTCTAACTTCAGCAAAAACTTCCTCAAGCACTTTGGAGGACTTCAGTGGTCTTCTGAATTCCATTGCTTGTGCTGCATACAGCAACTCAATGGCCAAAATATATTCTAAATTGTCTAAAACTGTGTGGAATTTTCGACCACTGATTGATCCCATGGACACATGATCTTCCTGCCCCAGTGAGGTCGGAATAGAATCTGCCGATGCAGGGAAGCATAGTGATTTGTTTTCTGAAACCAAAGCTGCAGTGGTGTATTGAGGTATCATAAAACCAGAATTTAATCCTGTGTCTTCTAGTAATAATCTAGGCAACCCATACCTGCCTTCTAGCATCAAATAACAGCGTCGGTCTGAGATATTGCCCAACTCTGCTGCTGCAAGTGTGCAATAATCTAAGGGTAAAGCCAAAGGTTGCCCATGGAAATTCCCCCCACTTATACTATCGTGCGAACCCAGCACTATCGGGTTGTCAGTAACCGAGTTGAGCTCTATTTCGGTCAATTGTTTAAGATGTATGTACGCATTTCGGGATGCTCCGTGCACCTGTGGCATACAACGCAAGGAGTAAGGATCTTGTACACGGTCGCAGTCGAGATGTGCTTCTAAAATTTCCGAACCAGCCAAAAGACTTCTAAGCCTTTGAGCCACCCATTGGCTACCTTCAAAGTTTCTGATATCGTGCAATCTTTTGTCGAAAGGTTTAGCAGAGCCCATCAGTCCTTCGAGCGATAAAGCACCCACTATGTCGGCGATTTCTAAGCAATGAAACAGCCTAGCTACACCAAATACGGCATGAACTAGAATAAATTGCGTGCCGTTGATTAGTGCTAAGCCCTCCTTCGGACCCAAGGTGAGGGGTTCTTTTGAAAAAGTTTTGAGCAAATCTGCAGTTTGTAACTTTTCTCCTTTATAAAATACCTCACCCAAGCCTATTAGAGGTAAAAACAAATGGGATAATGGAGCTAAGTCTCCTGATGCCCCTACCGAACCTTTGCAAGGTACTAATGGAATAATATCTTCCTCGATCATCCATAGTATACGGTTAATAGTTTCTAATCGAATACCAGAGAATGCTTTGCAAAGTGAATGAACTTTACAAATCATCATCGCTTTGGCTAGGTGCAATGCTATGGGGTCACCTACGCCCACACTATGACTGATGAGCAGATTGTGCTGTAGCTCAGATGTTTGAGATTCTGAAATTTTGGTGTCACACAAAGGCCCAAATCCGGTATTTATGCCATAAACTACATCAGTACTAGCTACTATTTCATTAACCCAATGGGTGCTTTTCTGTATCTCCACCAAAACTTTTTCCGAAATCTGGCCTTTAAGTTCCGCATTTACCAAAGCCAAAACCTCGTTTACTCCTAAAAAATCTTCTCCGTAATTAAACATTTAACTTAGATTTTATTCTTTCGTTTAAAGGGATTTCTCCAAACCTATCTTCTATTTTTATCAATTTTTGTAAGACTTCGCTTTCTTCTAAAAAGGTATTCATGGTTTGGCTCAAAGCACTCCAAACGGGTTTTATTTTCTCTAGGAGGGATTTTCCTATCGTGCTAAATTCGATGTCTTTTCTGCGGCCATCGTCAGAAGAAGGAGTTAAAATAACTAGTTTTTTTTCTTGTAAAGTTTTGATTAACTGACTAATAGCAGAATGAGAAACGTCAAGCGTATCTGCGATTTCGTAAATAGATAAACTGCCGTGTTTGTCTAATAAATAAAAAACGCCAAACCACGATGCTTCGAAAGGAATTTCGAGGTCACTATACACCTTATTGATCTCGCTCAAAAAATAATCGCTTAGTCTTTTGAGCCTTGTACCAAGTACAAGAGGGCCGAGTTCTTGATAAAAATTCATAAGCAAATATATATAAGTACTTATATATATTATAATATTTTGTATATTTTTTTAAAATATTTTTATAAATTATTTAATAAAGAAAAACCTTGATGCTTTTGGTTGGTCAGTGTTGATAAAATCGACACTGAGGTCAAATAAAGTTTGCCATGCTAAAGGAGTATCTGGTGTTGCCCAAAAACGAATTGGGTAACCATAGGTATGTACACTATCGATTATGGTTTTTAGTTTGAGCTTTTCTTCATCTGTCATAGGTTTATCACCTTTCCATTTTGAGTAGCTTCCAATTGAAAAACTAACCAAAGCTATTTTTGATTTATCGCCTTTTTCGAGATCTTTGAGCGATTGGTGGTCAAAGAAAATGTATGAAGGATATTTTGTGTATTCCGATATTGGTGGCCGATTTCCAGAAATCACGAATTTGATATATTTCTTTTTGGAGTGAGCCCTTGCTAGTTTTGGATATTTCGCAATGGCTTCGGAAACGGCTTGAAGTGATGGTTCTGCACTGGTTTTTAGGTCTATAAGTATCTGAAGTTCTTGTCTTTTTCTTGCCTTATTTACCTTGTTTAAAGGTTCTAAATATAGCTTTTCAAGTGTTCTTTCAGGATTGATTTCGTTTTTTTCATGAGCTACATATAGTTTGCCATCAACCAAAAACACATCTGCTTCTATGGAATTTGCCCCTGATTCATAGGCTTCCCAAAACGGTCGAGGCTGTACATAGTCGTTGTGCGAATGTATTTTTTGTGCAAATACACTGTTCAAACCAATAATCAATAAAAAAGTATAAAGGTTTCTAAGCATTTTCTTGAATTTCTTGTCGCCAATTTAGCAATAAAGCCTGATTATCGTTACTTTAGATTTTTAAATATTCAATCTTACAAAATGAAAAAAATCTTAGTTCTTCTGTTTTCTCTCGTTTCTATTTTGGCAAATGCCCAAATTGGCGTTGGAGCCAAAGCTCCCAAAAAAGCCAAAATCCTTTTTGATGGAACGCACAAAATGCTGCATGAAAAGTGGCAGTATTGGAACGGTCCAAGACTGAAAGCCAGCATGCCTATAAAGTGGGAAATCCAGAATGATCCTGTAGATGCAGGAACTGTTGTAAATACCAATGATCCAGCCGCCGCTGGTGGTCTTTATGGGGCCGCAGATATTGTAACCAAAGAAGAGTTTGGAGATTTTAGGCTTCATGTGGAGTTTTTTATCAAAGAAAAGGGAGGAAATAGTGGCGTTTATTTGCAAAATAGATATGAAATTCAAGTTTTGGACGGCGATACAACCTCGCACGGAATGGCTGCGGTTATCAATGAATCGCCATCACCCTACTATGCCTATAATGGCATTGGCAAATGGAATGCCTACGACATTATGTTTCGTGCAGCCAAGTTTAAAGACGGTAAATTGGTGGAAAAACCAATGGTGACGATGTATTTTAATGGTAAAAAAGTACATAAAAATCAAAAAATTTCTCAGGTTTGGGGAGGACCAAATTCTGGTCAAGATGGAGGTAATGATGGTGGAAAGGGAATTACAGATAGGCCAGGTGGACTAAAATTGCAGGCTGAAGGACATAATGTGTACTACAGAAATATTTGGATAGTACCAATGGATATTAAAAAAGCAGATACAGATTTTTAAGTAAACCTAATTATTGATTATGAGCATATTAGATTTATTCAGAGAGGGTAATGAAAAGCTTACCGGTAAGCATTTATTGGCGATTGGTACAGTGCTG
Source organism: Lacihabitans soyangensis (assembly GCF_024343775.1). Classification (GTDB taxonomy): domain Bacteria; phylum Bacteroidota; class Bacteroidia; order Cytophagales; family Spirosomataceae; genus Leadbetterella; species Leadbetterella soyangensis. The sequence goes on from NZ_RJUF01000018.1 coordinate 55,972, forward strand.
ATTTACTTTTTGATCGCAGGTATTCCTTCGGGATTCGACGAACGTTATGGAATTCTGTCAATACTGATTTCGGGACCATTGGCCTTGGGTATTTCCTCTTTTTTCTTAAATCTTGTCAGAGGAAATGAGGTTAGAGTGGAGCAAATTTTTGATGGATTCAAAAACTATGTTCCTTCTCTAATTATGACCATTTTGATAACCCTAGCCGTTGGTTTTGGTCTAGTTTTATTGATTATTCCAGGTATTATTATTGCCATAGGTTTCTCTATGTCATATTTTATTTTAGCTGATAATCCAAAAATGGACGCCGTTTCGGCTATGAAAGCAAGTTGGGAAATGATGAAAGGCTATAAAGCAGATTACTTTGTATTTTCTTTATTATCTATACTGCTCTGTATTCTTGGACTGATAGTACTTTTGGTAGGTTTTTTCTACGTGTTGCCAATAATTTATGCTGCTTCGGCACTTTTCTATGAAAAAATAAGGTTGAAATCTTAAGGTCGATTCCGAATAATATTTTGACTTCTGTACAAGCTATGTGCAGAAGTTTTTTGTTTGTCTCTCTTTTTTAATAAAAATTATCAAAAAATTTATACATTTAAAATGTTTTTGATAAAGTCTATTTTTTTAAAAATTAAATTATTTTTATCGAAGGAATTGTAAATTTTACTTTTCATTTCCTGTGTGTTAAGATATTGTCAATTTATTATTATTAAAAAAAATGAGGTTTTAAGATATGGTTAAGACTGCAATCTCGGCATATCTTCATCGGAAAACGGACCTAATTTTACCAATATTTTTATAATTATTTCTTAACCAAATCAATATGAAACGAAAACTTCTACTTTTAGGAGCACTTTTTTGCTGGCTGGCATTGAATGCTCCTTTTTTGTTTGCTGCGGTTCCAACTATCGACAAGATAGTGAAAGGAGTAGTGAAAGACGGATCAACCAACGAGGCCTTAATTGGGAGTACTGTCACGCTCAAGGGCACTACAAAAGGGGTCATAACTGACGTAAACGGAAATTACAGTATTGCGGTACCAGACGATAATGCGGTTTTGGTCTTTGCATTTATTGGATATGAACCTCAAGAGATTAGAGTAGGTACTCAATCAGAAATTAATGTTAGTTTGGCTTCTAATTCCTCAGAACTCGCTGAGGTGGTGGTGATTGGATACGGAAATACACGTTCGAAAGACGTAACGGGCTCTGTAAAATCTATTAAAAGTGAGGCTTTTAACAAAGGAATTATTAACTCTCCTGAGCAACTATTACAAGGAAAAGTAGCTGGTGTAAATGTAACTGCAAGTAGTGGTGAGCCAGGTGCGGCCTTGAACATTAGCGTGCGTGGGCCGGGTGGTGTTCGAACAGGGAGCACACCTTTATTTGTTATTGACGGATTTGCACTGGACAATTCGAGTGTGGGTGGAGCAACAAACCCCCTTACTTTCTTGAATCCTGAAGACATTGAGACCATTGACGTTTTGAAAGATGCCTCAGCAACAGCTATTTATGGATCAAGAGGAGCCAACGGTGTGATTTTGATCACGACTAAAAAAGGTAAAAAAGGTGCTTCTAACCTTAATTACAGCACGAGTTTGGGATATTCTAAAATGGCTAGGCCATTGGATGTTTTTACCGCGGATGAATTTAGAGCAGAAATAAAAAAAATTGGTGCTAATTTCATAGATGACGGCGGCAATACAGATTGGCAAAAAGAGATTTCTCAAACTGCATTTACTCAGAACCACAACCTAGGCCTCAGCGGAGGTACTGACAAACTCAAATATTTTGGTTCGTTTGGTATGCAGAAACAGGAAGGGGTACTTAAAAACTCAAATTTAGACAGATACAGTGGACGAGTAAACCTCAATCAGACTTTTTGGGAAAACAAACTCAGTGTAGATGTAAACATCAGTGCATCAAGCACAAACAACGAAAGGCCAAATTTCCAAGGTTTGATAGGAAGTGCAATTTCTGCAAATCCGACCTATGTGCCTTATGCCGCTAATGGTTCTTTAAAAAAATATGCAGATGGTACCAACCCGATGCTCACATTAGCTCTTGATAATGACCTTACAGTTACGAATAGAATTTTGGGAAACATAAGCCCATCTTTGACCTTAGCTAAGGGATTGGTTTATAAGCTAAACTTTGGTATTGACAATTCTAGTTCTTCAAGAGATTTACAGTCGCTTCCAAATGCTGAGCCTTTGGTTTTGGGTGGTTTGACTTCCATAGAGTACAAAAACACCAACAGATTGATAGAGAATTACCTGACATACACCATGTCGAAGGATGTACACTCTTTAACTGCTTTGGCTGGTCATTCCTACCAAAAAATATTCTTGCAAGGTCGTTCATTTAGCATTAACAAGTTTCCGCTTAACGACATCGAGCCGAGATTTAATCCTGGTTTGGGTCAGGATTTAACTTTGGTGAATAATAAACCTTCTGGTTTTGCGACATTAAACGAACTGCAGTCGTTTTTCTCAAGGGTAAACTATGAGTACAACGACAAATACTTGGCCACTGCAACTGTGAGGGTGGATGGATCCTCAAAATTTGGTGCCAATAATAAATATGGTGTGTTTCCTTCGTTTTCAGTAGGTTGGAGACTTTCTGAAGAGGAGTTTTTGAAAAACACCAAATTTGATGATTTGAAAATCAGAGCTGGTTGGGGCTTAACAGGTAACCAAGAAATTCCTTCAAAAATTACTCAGGCTTTGTTTACCTCCTCGGTATCAGCAACAACTAGCTACCCTCTGGATGGCGGAACAAGTTATCCTGCAGGTACAACTTACTCACGTTTGGCCAATCCAAATATCCAGTGGGAAGTTTCATCACAAATTGACGTAGGTTTAGATTTTGGTCTATTTAACGGAGCCTTGACAGGAACTGTGGATTATTTCAACAAAGTTTCTCGAGATATCTTGTTAGAAGTTATTCCTGCAGACCCAGTCCAACCAGCAGGTACACTTTGGACCAACGTAGCTGATATGCAAATCATCAACAAAGGTCTTGAGTTTGAGCTATTACTAAGAAAAAAATTGGGTAACAAAATGCGTTATGAAGTAGGCGGGAACATTACGTTAATAAACAATGTGGTGAAAAACTCTCCTTATACCGTAATCCCTTCAGGTTCTGCATCAGGCTCTGGTCTTACTTCGGCTACCATCAATGGTTATATCAATGATCAGCCAATCGGTACTTTTTATTTGAGACAATTTGCTGGTTTTGACGACAAAGGCTTGAGCATTTATGCCGACACCAACGGTGACGGAATCTTCTCAGATAAAGACAGAATTGCGGCAGGTACAGCTTTGCCAAATAAAATTTACAACCTAAACGGAAACTTTAGCTACGGTTCGTTTGATTTGGGCGTTAATTTCAACGGAGTGGCTGGTAACAAGGTATATGACAACACGGCCAATGCCAATTTTTATAAATTGCGTTTGTCTAAAGGCGTAAATACCACCAATGAGGCTACCAAATTCCCAGAGGAATCTATCAATAACTCTGCACCAGTGAGTACAAGATTTTTGAAAGATGGAGCATTTTTTAGATTAAACAATGCGGTGTTGGGTTATACACTGAATACCTCAAAATTGGGCATTAAGAAGTATGTTTCTACTTTGAGATTAAGCGTTACAGGACAAAACTTATTCCTGATCACGAAATATGACGGATTCGACCCTGATGTAAATACCGATCGCTCTGTGAATGGTATTTCATCTTATGGTATTGACTATTTGACTTACCCTAAGGCTAGATCCGTAATTTTTGGTTTAAATATTGGACTTTAATACTTTAGAAAACAATGAATAAGAAATTAACAAAAATATTTACAATCGTTGGCGTATTGTTTTTAGCCAACGCCTGTACCAATCTTGAAGAAAAAGTACTTGACGAATCGTTCAGCACTACTGTTTCTGAAAAAGATGCAGCCAACGGAGTTATTGCTCCTGTTTATGCACTTTTACCTACTATTTATCAGCATACTACGTATTTTGCACTTCAGGAAATCACATCTGACGAGGCCATTTTACCTTACCGTGGAGGTACCGACTGGGGTGACAATGGTATCTACATAGAGTTACACAAGCATACTTATACGAGTAATAATGCCAACGTAAGAAACACTTGGAATCCACTGGTACAAGCACTTTCTCGCTGTGTGACGGCAATCAGTGCCTTGCCAACGATGTCAGACCCCAATGCCAAAACCTATCTGGCAGAGGCTATTGGTATGAAAGCTTTTTACAATATGATGATTTTGGATTTGTATGGAATAGTTTTCAAAAAAGAAGACCCAGGTCAGGTTTCAGAGATTTTGAGAGGGCCTGAGGCGGTCGAATATTTGATATCCGAACTTCAAAGAGCAGAACCAAATCTTTTAAACAAAGCTGCTGTCGGTACTGGTAGATTAACCAAAGCTGGTGCTTGGGGACTATTGGCCAGATTGTACTTAAATGCCGGTGTTTACCGTGATAGATATGCCACAAATTTTGATTTGAAAGCTTCTGATATGGATCAAGTGATTTCATATTGTGACAAAATAATTGCTTCCAACGAGTACAAACTCTCGAACGATTATTTCTCAATTTTTGGCGATAAAAACCGTGACAATTCCGAAATAATTTTTGCAGTAGATCAAAGACCAGAATTGAACGGGCACAATCGTATGGCCTATTTCTCGCTTTCGGGAGATCAATTTCCTTTACCAGCTTTTCCAGCGGCCAACGGCACAGATGGTCCTGCGATTACGTCAGATTTTTACAGAACTTGGGTGGAGGCGAACGAAGGTGGCGATCCAACCAAAGATCCGAGATTCTATCAGGAAAATCTCAAAATATACTCTACAGGTGTTGATACTTGCGTGGCGGGTGCTGACTTCAAAATAAATAGAGGTATTTTGAGAGGACAACAGTATGGATTAATCAGAGTAAATGGTGTTTTCTTGAAATGTGCTGATGGTAAATTTAAAGTGGGGCCATTAACCAATCTTACCAGAAACAGACCAGACAAGAAAGTGATTTTCACTGAAAAAGTAGATTTTACGCCAGAAGGAAGTGATTATCCGACTGGCTACAGAGTAGAGAAATACGAATTTTCGGCTGCTTCAAACACAGGTCGTAACCGTGGGGACGCCGATATTATTATTGTACGTTTAGCCGATGTTCATTTGATGAGAGCTGAGGCTCAACTACGTAAAAACAACGCTGCTGCGGCACTGACAGATGTAAATGTAGTTAGATCAGCTCGTACGCTAACAAAACCAGCAGCTCCATTGTCGAATATTACCTTGGATTTGTTATTTAGGGAGCGTGGTTTTGAGTTTTATTGGGAAATGCTTCGTAGAACTGACATGGTTCGTTTCAATAAATTTGAAGGAACTTGGACCGAAAAAGACAACAACGATAAGAACAAACGTATCTTCCCGATACCCCAAACTGCCATAGATGGAGCATCCAACTTGGTTGGTTATTTGGTACAGAATCCGGGTTATTGATATTGGATTTTAAAAGAGAAAACCGCAGCGGAGATATTTCTGCTGCGGTTTTTTTGTAATGTAGACTCGAATAAAATTTTTACAAACCTCCTTCTAACCAATCCACCAAAAGCTTCACGCCATAGCCAGTGGAAGATTTCATAGAACCATATTCTGAATCTCCGAATGCTACCCCCGCAATATCCAGGTGAGCCCAGTTGGTGTGGCCATCAATGAATTCTTCAAGAAACTTGGCAGCAGTAATGGCTCCAGCAATAGGAGCGGAGGAAAGGTTTTTGATATCCGCCACGTCAGATTTCATCATATCCTTATAATCATCCCAAAGTGGCATACGCCATACTTTTTCACCCGTAGTTTGTCCAGAATTTATGAGACTTTGAGCCAAATCGTCGTTGTTACTTAGCAATGCGGCGGCTGCGTAGCCCAAGGCTTGAATACAATTGCCTGTCAAAGTAGCCAAATCAATCATCACATCTGGTTGATGATTCTTTTTTACATAAGCCAGTGCATCAGCTAAAACCAATCTCCCTTCTGCATCGGTGTTGATGACCTCGATGGTTTTACCTAAATATGAGCCAATTACATCACCTGGCTTTATGGCCAAGCTATCTATGCAGTTTTCGGTCAGAGCCACTGCACCCACGATATTTACTTTTAAACCAAGTTTAGCCGCCATGTCCATAGTACCAATTACGGCCGCAGCTCCACCCATGTCAGACTTCATGTAGTTCATGTTGTCACCTGGTTTTAGCGATACTCCGCCTGTGTCAAAAGTGACTCCCTTGCCTATCAATCCCACTTTTTTGTTGGCTTCAGGATGTGTATATTCCATAATGACAAACCTTGCAGGATTCTCCACACTACCTTTTGATACCGCCAATAGTGCCTTCAAGCCGAGTTTTTCACATTGTTTTTCGTCATAAACTTTAACAGCGAAACCTGAGGATTTTCCCATTTTCTCAATTTCCTCCGAAAGCATTTGTGGCGTTTTGTAATTGGCGGGAGAATCCACCAACTTCATTATTCTCATTTGAGTTTCCGCCAGCATTTTGCCTTTGGCCAAATCCTTTTCTATGGCTTTTTCAGAAACAAAATTCAACTCAGCATCCTCCGAAAACCAATCATTTTCCGCTTTTTGGTTGGTTTTTAACATACCCAAATTGTACTGAGCCAAATAAATTCCATTAACGATAGCCTCGGCAAATTCCTCCAAACCATCGTGATCCAGCAAAATGCTGATATTGCCGCTCAGTTTGCTTTTGTTATTGTAGAAAAAACTCCTAAAAACTTTAGAAACAGCGGAGGCTTCTCGTTTTTTACCTAGGCCTAGGAAGTAAATTTTGCTATCTTCAACCGACAAAAGTGTTTCTTTCGCCGAGCCTTTAAAATGGTCCAGAAGTGTCCAATTGTCGAATTTTACAGAACTCTGTATTTTTTTTATTGTATCTGCAATTATTTCACTTTCAAAAACCGGTATTATGTATGATTTTGAATTTACTGCACTATTTTGTTTTGTCGAAATCATGTATTTGTTTTTATGAAAAAATTTAAAATTGAATCTTTTTCTTATGTTTTATTTTAGTCGTTAACAAAATAAATTCCGAGTTAATCAGCGTTATATTTATATCATAGTCATCAGCGTTCCATACCTTACTTCACCCCCAAGACCTCTTTATAACTCACCAAACTTATTCCTTTTCTCACCACAGCCTCTTTAACTTTTTCTGATGTAAAAACAGTGGTAACATCTTGGCGTTCTTTGGCTACGTCTTCGTAGCCGATGTGAGAGATGGCCCTAAGTTCTTCATTGTCAAGACCTGGGTGTTCAACAAACACATAGGTTTTGCCTGCTTCTAGTTTGTCCAACATTTTTATAAAGCCTTCTATTCGCTCTTCGGTGGTTTTATTTCTAAACTCGTAGCCGGTGTACTGAATGTGCGTAGACCCCGCGTCCACCATTTGAATACCATATTCTTTCCCGATTCTGGCTGTCATTTCTTTCATTTCCTTCGTAAAAGCCAAGCTACCCATGTGGCCCGAAACATGGCTCAGTCTTGGAATATACTTTTTGGCCATTTCTATTTGTGCCCTTAGTTCCTGTTCTATGTCCTCTATTTTCCAGTCGTTGTCCATTACGGCCTGCATGGGGTAGTTTTTGTTGTGAAATAACATCGGATAGAAATACCCGTCTTTATTCCTAAGACTTGGTGCTGCTGTGAGTGGTCTCCATTTTACATTATCCCATTCACTCGTAATAGCAAAATGCAGTCCTACATCGATTTTTGGATTTTTCTCCAACATTTTCACGGCTTCAGGAAACCACGGCGAGGGTACAATTATCTCAATAGAAGTCTCGATGCCTTCCACATACGATTTTATAAGTGCCTCGTTGCCCGAATGTGAATACCCCATGTCATCACCCCTCACAATTAGTTTTGGTGCGTTGGTCATCTCCGGACTTATTACTGCTTTTATGAGCGTTCGAGCAGCATTTTTATTGAAAATATTCTGAAAATCTAAGGTCACATAATCTCCATCAAAAGCACAAACAATGGTTTCGGTATGTGGACTTTCAATGTATTTCAAGGTCAATTCCAAAGTCTTGTCATCTAACCAAGTGTAGCTATTGGCGGTTTTAAATGGCGACTGACCTATTCTATTTCCCCGAGCTCTCGCTACCAAATAGGGCCCAAACTTGGTCGTGGTATTTTCTACCCAAGTTCCGTTTCCAAATTTCAGCGTGTGATTAACGGAGTCAGTGGTCAAGCTTACATTCAAATTATCACCTTCAAATTCAAACTTAACCGCCTTCAATGCTCTAGTGCTAGAATACACTCCGTAAGTTTTGCCCGAAATCTTCTCTTTCCACTGCGATGCCTTGTTTTTTACTGAAATAGGCGTGGCCAAACTTTTTGATTTGGCATTTAATTCGGTCAGTGCTTTGGCGTTTTTTGGCAATTTGGAATCTTTCAAGGCTGGAAGAATATATTTCCAAACCAAATTTATCTCATTTTGCATGTCAGGTGCCTCGGCAGTTATGGCTATTACGGCATCTTTTTCGGGAAGAATGATGATAAATTGGCCATTGGCACCGTCGGCTCTATAACCATTATTTCGGCAACGCCACATTTGATAAGCGTAGCCTTGGTGCCAGTCGCTAGAGTCTCTTGTAGTTACGCCTTTGGGCAAATCTTGCATGATTTTCATGCTACTGGCTTCTTCTATCCATGCCGCCGGAATTATCTGTTTGCCATTCCATTTGCCTTTTTGAAGAAACAATAAACCAAACTTGGCCATATCCTCAGTTTTTAGTCTTAGTCCATAGCCACCTGTATTAATGCCTTTAGGATCAACTTCCCAGTCTATATTCTGTATTCCAAGTGGTTCAAAAAGCCTAGGCTGTAGATAGTCAATGACCTTCTGGCCAGTTACTTTCTGAATGATGGCCGAAAGCATATAGGTGGCAGGTGTGTTGTAAAGAAACTTTGTACCTGGTGTGTGCACAATCGGTGTCTTGAGGAATTCTTTTACCCAGTTGTCGCTGGTGGCTATGAAATTGGCATTCTCTTTTTCATGCCCAACACTCATCGACAGCAAATCTCTGATCTCCAAATCAGCTAAGTTTGGGCCTATTTTTTCTGGCAAATCATCAGGAAAAAAACTCACCACTTTGTCGCTCACGCTGAGCTTTTTCTCTGCCACCGCAAATCCAATGGCCGTAGCTGTAAAACTTTTGCTGGTAGAGTACATGGTATGCTTGAGGTCGCTTCTGTAAGGAGCCCACCAGTTTTCAGACACCACTTTTCCGTGTCGAATCAACATAAAACTATGAAACTCGTGCTTACTTTTATTGGCGGCTTCTAAGAAGTTCAAGATTCCTTGCGAGTTCACTCCCTCAGTTTCGGGTGTACTTCTAGGCAAGGAAAGTTTATTTTGAGCCACCACTTGCAGCCCGAGTAATACCAGGAGGAATACTTTTTTCATTTTATGTTAAGATTATGATTGAATAGGTTATTAAAAGTAGTGATTTCTGATACAATTAGAATCAAAAATTCAAATTCTTATATGTTGGATCTCTATTTCTGAGTCCCAAAGAGCGTTTTTTATGGCGGAATTACTTTTGAAATTCAAAACACTCCCATTTTTCCTCACTTCGTGTATTTTCTCTATTTCTAATTCTACGAAAAGCCACATTTTCTTTTGTGTTTCACCCATGGCCAAGATTCCCTCATCTGGAAATCCTAAGTCAGGCGTGCTGTAGATGGCCGAATAACCATAATTAATATCCACCGCAGGCGACCACAAGGCATCGCCAACAGTTTGTGAAACCACCACATAACATTGATTTTCAAGTGCCCTCGCCCGAGCACCTACATGCACGCGAGTGGCACCTCTGAGAGTTTCGGTGCAACTAGGAGCAAAAATCACCTCAGCACCAGCCTCGCACAATAACTTGGAGCCAATACCAAATTCAACATCGTAGCAAGTCTGAATTCCAAACTTTCCCCATTTGGATTCAAAAACACTCAATTTCTTCTGCCCAGAGGAAATTCCCCATTCTTCGTCTTCAAACCGAGTCATGAAAAACTTGTCCTGGTAGCCAGCCAGTCCTTTTGGCCCAACCACAAAAACCCGATTAACAAATCGACCATTTTCATGTACTGGGAAACTCGGACATAATATTACCTTATCAAATTCATTGGCTATCTGACAGAAATAGGCAAGAAACTCGGGTAAAAGTTCATTCATTATCGCTATTTGACCTACCAAGTCTTTTTGGATTTGCTCGCTGAACAAACTCGCCATTTCCATCGAGCCATACTCAGGAAATACCAAAATCTGAGCGTCGTCAGCACTAGCTACCCAGCCACGAATGTTGATTTTCCAATCCTCCAGATTTCCGAAGTAGCCAATCGGATATTGTGCGGCAGCTATTTTCATATCTTTTTCAACCAATAAATCATCGTTTTCTCAGTTTCCAGCGGCTCATTGATGTCTTTCCAACTAAACTTGCTCTTCAAAACTTCACTTTTTTTGTAACCCCTACTTTCCCAAAATTCATCCAAAGGTACATAAGCCTTTGGCCAAAGTGGATGGTTTTCCGGCCTATCTACCGCACAAAAACAGGTCGTGGTATAATTCCCAAAACCGGCAACATGCCTTTCTCTTTCTTCAAAAAAACGTTTACCAATGCCTTTTCCGCGATATTCCTTTAGCAAAATACTTTCTCCGAAATAGAAAATCTCCTCCAATTTCATCCCAACACCCTCAAAAGGTTCTTTTACCTCAGCAGTTTCATCAATCAACGGAATGCACGTTGTAGCACCCACCATTTTCTCATTGTCAAAAACCGCAAACAAAAATGCACGTTCCGAATTCACATAGGTCTGCAGATAATCTTTCTCATATTCAAAACTCCCCTCATACAAATATGGAAAATCCCGAAACACCTCAATTCGCAAAGCCGCCAATGGAGTAACAACCGTTTCTATTTCTTTACCTATATATATGCAGCTTCTCATTTCGTCATTTTTGCATCAAAATTTTCAATTTTAATGAACTTAAATAAGGCCTTGTTGATTGGATGTGCTTGCCTAAAATAGGTTGACAAAAAAATCAACTTATGTTATGATCGAAGCAAAATTAATTTCTAAAAAAAGTACAAAACTAAACATTCGACAACGTAGAATATTTAGTGAGGAGTTCAAACGAGAAAAAGTTCAAGAAATCAGTTCGGGTTTGTGTTCTATAAAATCTTTTTGCAATTTATGGGGAGTAAGTAGCGTAACCGTTTATCGTTGGCTCTATCGTTACTCATCCGAACATAAAAAAGGAACTACAATGGTAATTCAAAAAGATAGCGAAGCTCAAAAGACTGCGGAACTTTTGGAAAAAGTAGCATCATTGGAGCAACGATTGGGACAAAAGCAAATGCAAATAGATTATCTTGAAAAGCTAATTGAAATAGCTAGTAAAGACGCTGGTGTTGACTTAAAAAAAAACACCAAAGTACCACTTTAGAATATTTTAGAATGAATAAGAAAAACCTTAATCACTCCATGGAATCTTTATTTAACTATTGTGGGATAACTCGTCA
>NZ_RJUF01000019.1 GCF_024343775.1 Lacihabitans soyangensis
TCGTCACAATTTGGCATCAAGCATTATTGCACCATAGGATTGAACTCAAGAGAAGCCAACAACGAAGCTCTTGCTGAGGAAGTTATGGAAATCTTGCCTTTATTTTTATACAAAGAAGGTGTGGTAGGCGTTGGAGAAATTGGCTTTGACGACCAAACCGCTGCAGAGGAAAAATATTACCGTCAGCAGTTAGAAATGTCAAAAGAGGCTGGCTTACCTGTGCAAGTACACACGCCGCATAGAGACAAAAAGAAAGGAACAGAATTGAGCATGTCCATTGCCTTGGAGCACGCCATTGACCCAGGAATGGTAATCATCGACCATAACAATGAAGAAACCGTGGAGAGTGTTCTGGACAAAGGATTTTGGGCGGCATTTACCATTTACCCTTTCACTAAAATGGGTAATGAACGCATGGTAGAACTCGTAAAAAAGTATGGGCCAGAACGAATCATGATAAATTCTGCTGCAGACTGGGGTATAAGCGATCCATTGGCAGTGCCAAAAACAGCCGCCTTGATGAAAATCAGGGGAATTTCAGATGAAGCTATAAAAATGGTTTGCTACCAAAACGCCATTGATGCCTTTGCTCAAAGTGGACAAATAAATGTGGCGGACTTCGAGACACCACAAGTAATCGATCAAAGTCTAAAATTCAATGGAAATACCGTTTTAAGAGGCGGACAGATTCCGAGAGTGGACAAAAATTCTATTTTTATTAGCTAAGTATATTTTGAACATAAAAGCATATCTTCAACTCTGTCGCCCCGCCAATATCATCACAGCTATTGCCGATATTTTGGCAGGAGTAGCAATAGCGAGTTTTGCGACTCCATTAACCGAAATAAATCCGTTTGGGGTAATACTTTTATGTATTTCTACTATTGGTCTGTACGGTGGCGGAATAGTTTTTAATGATATTTTTGATTTAGAATTAGATAAAATCGAGCGGCCTGAAAGAGCAATTCCCAGTGGAAGGATAAGCTTAAGAAATGCCTATATTTTCGGAACTGTGCTTTTGTTAATAGCAATTATTTCCGCTTTTTCGAATGGTAGTTTAAGTGGAATCATCGCAACATTGATCGCAATCTCAGCCCTTGTTTATGACAAATACGGAAAACATCATTCGTTTTTGGGACCGATTAATATGGGTCTTTGTCGTGGTGGAAATCTGATTTTAGGGATGTCTATAGTTGCCAATACGGTTTCCGAATGGTGGTGGTTGGGAATTTTACCAGTCTGTTACATAGCAGCCATCACAATCATAAGCAGAGGTGAAGTGCATGGTGGCAACAAAAACACCCTATATTTTGCTGGTTTATTATACATAATGGTTAGTATTTCACAATTAACTATTGCTTACAAACTCGATAACCTCTTGATAACCTTAGCTTTTGTTGCAATTCATATTTATTTGATTTTCAAGTCATTACTTAAAGCTATTTCGAACCCGATTGGACCAAATATTAGCAAGGCTGTTAAGGCTGGAGTATTGGCTCTAATCGTGATGGACGCGGCCTGGGTGAGTGTTTCAGGCAATTTTGTTATTGCACTTTTTGTACTAATTTTACTACCGATATCGATAAAACTAGCAAAAGTTTTTGCTGTTACGTAGGATCTTAAATAAAAGAAATTAAATATTCTAAATATAATGAACTAATGGCTCCTTAAAATCATCAAATAGTCCGTTCTGAAAATTTGATGTAGAGTTAAGTTCATTAAACACTCAAAAATTAAATCAAATTTTCAGAGAGGATTTTATTTGATGAATGTTTTTTTGCCTACTTTTTTTCGAAAAAAAGCAGGTCCCCGCCGGAAAGGCGACGAATCAAATATAAGGAGTTTATTATTTTGTGTTTGTTTCAGTTTATTTAATAAAACTAAAATTGTGCATTCAAAAAGAAGTTTAGTCAGGTGATAAAAATTTTATTCAACCATAAATGAAGTCTATAAAACAGGCCTTTGAGGTTCCGTTCAGTTTTGATATTATTTTTACTGAGAACCTTTTTTCTACTGATAATCAAGAATTTAAAAACTTTCTTGAAAACTTTGGGAACCGCAGTTTCCATAAAAAAATATTATTTTTAATAGACGCAGGTGTCGCAGAAAATCATTCCTATCTGCAAGACAACATCCGTGGGTATTTTCAAGAAGTCAATAACATTTCTTTAGTTGATGAAATACTGGTGATGCCTGGTGGTGAGTTGGTTAAAAATGACCCTCAATATCTTGAAAAAGCACTTTTGGCCATCAATGAACATGGCATAGATCGGCATTCGTTTGTAGCTGCCATCGGTGGGGGAGCTTTTTTGGACATGGTAGGTTATGCCTCTTGTATTGCCCACCGCGGAGTAAAGCACATTAGAATTCCTACTACTGTTCTTTCTCAAAATGACTCTGGCGTGGGTGTTAAAAACGGTGTCAATTTTCTTGGTAAAAAGAACTTCCTGGGCACATTTGCTCCGCCAGTGGCCGTGTTCAACGATTCAAATTTCTTAAAAAGCTTATCGGACAGAGACTGGCGATCTGGAATTTCTGAAGCCGTTAAAGTGGCCTTAATCAAAGACTTATCATTTTTTGAATGGCTTGAAGATAATGCCCAAGCCATGGCTGATAGAAACAAGGAAGTTATGGGCGAGCAGATTTTCCGCTCAGCCGCACTGCATACCAATCACATTTCAAGCGGTGATCCGTTTGAATTAGGTTCAGCCAGACCATTGGATTTTGGTCATTGGGCAGCCCATAAATTGGAGTACTTGACCAATTTCGAAATCCGGCATGGCGAAGCTGTGGCTATCGGCATAGCCTTGGACTCTGTTTATTCTAAAATACTAGGTCTAATTACCCAAGAAGAGGCAGATAGAATTCTTATTTTGCTCAAAAAACTGGGTTTTATTCTGTACCATCCAGCACTTGGGGAAAACGACAAATTGAATCTTTGGGAAGGATTAAATGAATTCAGAGAGCATTTGGGAGGCGAATTGACCATAACAATTTTGGAAAAATTGGGTAAAGGAAAAGAAATACACGAAGTAGATTTTGAAGCCATGAAACAAGCCGTTGATGAGCTCGAAAAATTGAACGTATAATAGAAACAATTAAAACCTTAGCGTCTTAGCGACCTAGCGGTAAAATCAAATATGAAAACAGCATTTGGCCAACTTAGCTATTGCAGCAATATACATCCGGGAGAAGACTGGAAAGAGCATTTTTCGGTACTTAAAACCAGTATTCCTGAAATAAAAGCAGCCGTCAGTCCAACGGAACCCATGGGACTCGGACTTAGATTAGCCAATCAAGCGAGTATAGATTTATCTGAAAATGAGAACTTTGAGGATTTCAAAAATTGGTTAGAAGCTAACGATGTCTACGTTTTTACGATGAATGGATTTCCGTACGGAAATTTTC
The DNA here is from genome assembly GCF_024343775.1 of Lacihabitans soyangensis. Lineage (GTDB taxonomy): Bacteria > Bacteroidota > Bacteroidia > Cytophagales > Spirosomataceae > Leadbetterella > Leadbetterella soyangensis. The sequence continues at coordinate 3,409 of NZ_RJUF01000019.1, forward strand.
ATAATGTAGTGGTGAAAGACCAAGTTCATGCTCCTGACTGGACCACCAAAGATCGGGCAGATTACACTATCAGAATGTTTGAATTACTGGCTAAACTCCTTCCCGAAAATCTAGATGAAGGCGGAATTTCAACATCTCCTCTCTCCTATCGTTTTTGGTGGAATACGCCCGAAAGTTTAGAAAAGGCCACCAAAGCGGCCACCAAAAACATTTTATTGGTCGTTGATGCTTTAATCGATATTTTTGAGAAAACTGATAAAACGCTACATTTAGACATTGAACCAGAGCCTGATGGTATTTTAGAAAATTCCGAGGAATTCATAAATTGGTACAAGGGGTATTTGCTTCCAATGGGCGTCCAACACCTTGCTGGCAAAGGATATTCGACTGAAGAGGCCACCATACTCATAAAAAAGCATATAACACTTTGCTATGATGTTTGCCATTTTGCAGTTGGCTTTGAAAACCCACAAGACGTTATCGATAAACTTAATAATGAAGGACTTAAAGTAGGCAAAATTCAAATAAGTTCAGCTGTAAAAGTAGATTTTTCTGAAAATGCAGAAGAAAAACTAAAAACAATAGCCCAATACAATGAGCCCACTTATTTGCACCAGGTGGTGGCTCAGCAAAAAGATGGAAGTTTCCAAAAATTCCCAGATTTAACCGAAGCCATCGCTAGTTTTCATGAAAATATCAGTGAATGGAGAGTACATTTTCATGTTCCTTTGTTTCTGGAGAATTATGGTTTGCTGGGCTCGACTCAGTCAGATATTGTAGAAACTATCAAAGTGCATAAAAACAAACTATTTACTCATCATCTTGAAATCGAGACTTACACTTGGGGAGTTTTGCCATCAGAGTTCCAAGCACCTCTTAATGAATCCATTATACGAGAAATCAACTGGGTAAAGGGTCTTCTTAATGGTTGAATGAATTAAAGAATGAATGATTATTATTTTGAATGATTCAATGATTGATTAAACAAGGGTATATTTTGGTAAAATATAGAAAGAAATGCAAAAAACAGTTGTAATCGATATAGTGGGATTGAGTACGAGCGTGATAGGTAAGCATACGCCTTTTTTGCAAAAGTATATTGCCAAAAATAATCTTACCCACATAAAACCCGCATTTCCTGCCGTTACTACTACCGCACAGAGTTGCTACGTGACCGGAAAAACGCCAGCCGAACACGGAATAGTGGGCAATGGATGGTATGACCACGAGGCCTCAGAAATAAAATTCTGGAAACAATCGAACAAACTGGTGTATGCCGAAAAAATCTGGGAAGCCGCCAAACGAAAAAATCCTGAATTTACAAGTTCAAAAATGTTTTGGTGGTATAACATGTACTCCTCGGCCGATTTTTCAGTAACACCACGTCCACAATATCATTCCGATGGGGTGAAAATGCCTGATTGTTACTCTTACCCCTCAGATTTAAGAGATAAACTCCAAAAGAAGTTTGGGACCTTTCCTTTGTTTAAATTTTGGGGACCAGGTGCCAATATTGAATGCTCCAAGTGGATTGCGAATGCTTCTATGGAAGTTGACCGAGAAAACGACCCGACACTAACGCTAATATATTTGCCGCATTTGGACTATTGCTTGCAGAAATTCGGCACGGATTTCTCTAAAATAGCCAAAGAATTAAACGAAATAGATGCTCTGGCGGAAGAACTGGTCACTTATTATGAGCAAAAAAATGCCAACATTATTTTGCTTTCAGAATATGGCATAAACAACGTTTCTCGGCCCGTTCATATCAACAGAATTTTAAGAGAAAATAGCTTAGTGGCCATCAGAGTAGAGGCTGGGCTCGAACTCTTGGATGCCGGAGCCTCAAAAGCCTTTGCGGTAGCTGACCACCAAATTGCCCATATTTATGTCAATGACCCAAAAGAAAAGGCCCGTGTAAAAAGTATTTTGGAGAAAATAGAAGGTGTAGCCTTGGTAATGGACGAAGCCGAAAAACAGCAACACCACATCAACCATAAAAGAGCAGGAGATTTTGTACTAATGGCCAAAGCCGACAGCTGGTTTACTTATTATTACTGGAACGACGACAAACTTGCACCCGACTTTGCACGAAGCGTAGACATACATAACAAACCCGGCTACGACCCTGTGGAGATGTTCATGAACCCTGCAAATCCTTTCATAAAATTACGGGCAGCCTATAAACTAGCCAGAAAACTCCTCGGATTTAGATACCGCATGGATGTAATTCCATTGGACGCCACACTCATTAAAGGCTCACACGGCACCTTGGACATTGGCAAAGAATACTATCCCGTACTTATAACTAATCAAGCCATTAATCAAAAAGAGATAGCGGCCACAGATGTTTATAATGTAATTTGGCAGAGTGTTTTTGGAGAGGGGTAAGTGTTTTGGAAATAAACAGGTTGTGAATTATGGAGTTATGTTTTTTTTGAAGTTGAGTTCATTGTTTCAGAAATAAAATAAACCTACATTTACAATCTAAATTATATGTTCACTTATTTCAGTATTCTGTATGAACACCATGCGAATTGACATAATAAATCCAAAAGCTGCCAAACTTTTAAGAGACTTGGAGGACATGAACCTGATTTCCATTCAAGATTCATCAAAAAAAGGATTTGCAGATGTTCTAAAAAAGCTTCGTTCAAAGGCCAAAGAGGCACCATCATTGGAAGAGATAACTAAAGAAGTGGAGTTGGTTAGAAGCAAACGTTATGCAGAAAAATCCAACTAGAATCATTATTGACACTAATCTCTGGGTCAGCTTCTTGATATCAAAAGATTATTCAAAACTGGACGAAATCATTTTTACCGAAAAAGTTTCGCTAGTTTTTAGCAAAGAATTGCTTGATGAATTTTTGGAAGTGGCACGCAGGCCTAATTTAGAAGATTTTTTGCTGCAAATGATATTGAGGAAATACTTGAGACTATAGACGAATATGCAGATTTTGTCAAAGTTAAATCTAAAATTGAGCTTTGTAGAGACCCGAAAGGTAACTTTTTGCTCTCCTTATTAGCTGATGGTAAAGCCGATTATTTACTTACTGGAGATAAAGACTTACTTGATTTAGTCAATTTTGGAAAGACGAAAATTCTAACAATTTCTCAATTCCTTACAAAGAATAAAAGTTCATATTTCATTCAAGGCTCAAACAGAGTGATAGCCATCGATATTGAGTTTTTACAATTTACTCATTACCAATCAAGCAATTAAGCAGAAAGAGCTAGTATGTCATAAACGGATTTGTGAGGGTGTTTTTGGGAACGATTCGATAACCTCACCTTGCAAACTTCTCCAGCTGATTTACCAAAACTTCGAAATCATTAGGGTAAGGGGCAGTTGCTTCGATAACTTGACCGTCGAGATCGCGGAATTTGATGGTGTGGGCGTGTAGGGCCACTCTTTTCATCAATGGTAATTCCTCGGTGTCGTTTTTGAGGTTAAACTTTCTTTTGATGTCTGACAGAAATACCATTTCGCCGCCATAAGTCGGGTCACAAACAATCGGGGCTTTGAGGCATTGCAAATGCACACGTATTTGGTGCATACGTCCTGTAATCGGGATACATTTCACCAAGGTATGTCTGGTGTATTTTCTGATGGTAAAAAATATCGTTTCAGCCATTTTGCCCTTTGCCTTGTCTATCCTCACAGCTGTGCCATCTTTCAAGGGTGCTATCGGCAAAAAGACTGAAATAGAGTCAAAATCGTGCAAACCATTTACGACCGCATGGTATTCTTTCTGTACTTCGCGATGCTCAAACTGCATGGCCAAGTTACGATAAGCTTCAGGATTTTTGGCAATTACTAAGGCACCTGATGTTTCTTTGTCGAGTCTGTGGCAGAGTTGCACATCTCCATAAGTTTCACGTGCCAGTTTAAGGATACTAATAGATCGGTCAGCAGTACGTTCATCAAGCGAAGGAACAAATGGTGGTTTGTTGATAACCATATAGTTATCATTTTCAAAAATCACTAATTCCTTAAAATCTAAATTCTTGGGTGCTTTTTTAAACCTGCTTAAATCCATCCTACCGTTTATTATTTCGGTACAAAGCTACGCAATTTCCTTGGGTGGTTTGGCCAAATGGAAGGTAAATCTTGTCCCTTTGTCTATTTTAGAGGTCACGTTTATGGTAGAATCATGGGCGTTTAGGATATGTTTTACAATGGCCAAGCCTAAGCCCGTTCCGCCCACTTCGCGTGTTCTACTTTTATCAACTTTATAGAATCGCTCGAAAATCCTGGGCAATTGTTCCTGAGGAATTCCAGGTCCGTTGTCCTCAATGACAATCTCTACTTTTTTGTTTTCAGTGTTGAGTTCAACCACCACTTTACCGTTGTCTCGGCCATATTTTATGGCGTTGTCTATGAGGTTTATCAGCACTTGAGACAACCGTTGCTTGTCGCCATAAACCCAACACGCTCGGAGGTCTTTGGGTTTATAAACCAAGGTCGTGTTTCGTTTATTGGCCTTATTTTCAAGTTGTTCAAATATTTCCTTCACTAACTCCAAAATATCAAACGCCCCAAATATCATTTTGATGTCACCCGTTTCCACTTGAGAAAGCACCACTAAATCTCTCACCAAAATATCTAAACCATCTAAGCTTTTGGCGGCTTTTTTTAGGAACCTTTCTGCTATAACAGGATCTTCCAAAGCACCATCAATGAGCGTATGCACAAAACCTTGGGCTGCAAAAATCGGGGTTTTAAGTTCGTGCGAAACATCAGCCAAAAACTCCCTACGGAATATCTCCATGCGTTTTAGTTCATCTATCTCCTCTTGCTTTTTGCTAACATAGTTAGAAATTTCTCTATTGAGTTTTTTAAGTGGGTTTACACTTTTTAGCAGCGTTTTTCTAGATATATCAAAGTCCCTGATTTTGAGTTTTTGTATACTGGCATATATCTGATTCACCTCCTTAAACACCAGCAAATCAATGATATAAAAAGTAAAAAAGAAAGTAGAAAAGAAACTACCAATGGCTGCTATGAACAGCATGGCCAAGTTAACCTCCGGCACAAAACTAAGGAAACCAGTAGTGATACTAGAAACAAGCAAAGAAGTAAAAAGAGAAATCCACCTAGGCGATAAAAACATACGAAATCTTTAGCACAACGAAATTGCGGTTTTATGGGCTAGAAAGCAAATATTCTGCTATTTATCTGTCTTAAACATATAGCCAACGCCTTTGAGCGTGCCTATGTATTGGTCGCCAATTTTCTCCCTTACTTTACGAATGTGCACATCTATGGTACGCTCTACCACAAAAATATCTGAACCCCAAATTTTCTGAAGTAAGCTTTCGCGTGACTGAACTTTGTTTGGTACTGTAGCCAAATAATGAAGAATTTCGAATTCTTTTTTAGGTAAAACTACCACCGAACCGTCTTCTTTTGTTACGGAGTAGGTTTCCTTGTTGATGATTAAACCGGCAATACTCAAAACACCTTCATCAGTGCTTTTTTGGGTTTCTTTCCTAAAAAAAGCATTAATTCTACTCAACAAAGCCCGCGGTTTTATGGGTTTGGTGAGGTAATCGTCAGCTCCAACTTCAAAAGCCGCCACTTCTGAGTATTCTTCGGCACGTGCGGTTAGGTATAGTAAGTGTATGTGTTTTAGTTTTTCAGTGTTTTTGATGATTTTTCCTGCTTCTATTCCGTCCATGATGGGCATCATGATATCCATCAATATCAAATCTGGCATAAATTGCTTGGCGGTTTCAATACCTTCCAGGCCATTTGCAGCAGATTTTACCTCATAACCTTCTTTTTCTAGATTATAAATCAATAGCTCAAGTATGTCTGCATCATCGTCAATGACAAGTACTTTTTTAGCCATATTTATTATTTGTTAAATGAACGTTAAAATTCTGGTACAAAAGTAGGCTAACCGAAGCTGAGGTATGTTAAGCCAGTGTTAAATTTCTATGGAATATATTTTGCGTTGTTCGTTGGTAAATACAATTTTGGAGTTGTTTTCAAATACGACCGCTTCAGTTTGGTTTTTACCAATCTTCACGCATTTCAAAGGCTTTTTAAAATTTACCTGACCATTCTCTATGCCGTAAATCATTAGTTTACCATAAGTTATGAGGGCATATTTGGTGCCATCTGGGCTTATATCTGCACCAGTCACTTGGGCTTTAAAGTACACTTGGTCTTTGGGCATTACCGAATATTCACCTGGTTTATCGGGTAAAACATAGAGTTTTGTAAGCTTCTTGCCTTTGTTCCAGCTTTTTGTAAAAAGATACAATGAGTCGTTTTTCCAGAAAAATGCCTCACAATCAAAAACTCTGTTTAGAGAATCAGCTGGTGTTTGATCAGCATATCTAAATTTTATCTGCTCTACACCGTAATAGCCTCTTTTATAAATAGTTAAATCGTTCCTGCGGTTTGAATTATTACCAAAGTCTCCGATGTAGATATTGCCCTTTGTATCTTTTGCTAAGTCTTCCCAATCAATGTTTACCGAATTTGGTACATCCAAAGTGTCAAACATCAAACCCTCGGCATTGACCATGTACAGCTCTGGGCTACCACCAGAGTCGTTATGCGTCCAATAGTATCCATCCTGCCAAGCTTTGCTAAGTCCCGAATTTTCACCAATACAGACTGGAAACTTACCTGTTTTCTCTATTTTAGGTTTGCTTTTGACAAAAAAAGCATTCTTTACCTCGTAGTTGCACGAGCAAGTGGCTGTTTTCAGAGCAAAAAGAAAAAGGTAGAGTTTGTATATAATCATCTTTTCAATTTTTCAATTTCCAAAATCACATCTAATATACCTTTTAAAGGGATTTTTACCCAACCTGGACGGTAATTTAACTCATAACCTAACTCATAAACAGCTTTTTCGAGCAAATGAAATTGCAACAAATAGTTGATCTCATTGTTGTTTTTCAAAAGCGGATGAAGCGGCCCAAAATATCCAAGATATTCTTCCAAATAGGTATCTCTCATGAGTTTATACCACCTGTCGGTAGCTCGTTGGAGTACTTTCTCGTCCAGTTCCTTGGTTTCAGGACTGTTGAACAATTTGGCAGAAACCGCATAATGGTAAGACCGAATCATTCCTGCCACATCTTTTAAGGGTGAATGCTTCACTTTTCTACTTGCAATGCTACTTTCTGGTTCTCCTTCAAAATCAATAATTACCAAGTCTTCCTCACAAACCAGCACCTGACCGAGGTGATAATCTCCATGAATTCTGGTTCGGAACGATTCAATGGGGCGGGTGAGAATTTGATCCACAAAATCCAAGATTAAATCTTTGGCCTCCATAAATTTCCAAGCCAATATTTGCGAGGCTTCGTCGAGTGACAAATAATTGTCTGTCAGAAGATTGTACCGATGCTCAAGCAAATCTTCGACTTTCTGATGGATAAATCTACGATAAGGTCGGTCAAAATTATCAGCCCTAAAGCCTTCGTCGCCATGAATGCTAAAAAGTGCATCGTGCATTTCTGCCGTTCTTACTCCCAAAAGAGCCACTTTCTCAAATACATTTTCCTTAACTTGGAAATTACCGTCAACAAAAGCAAACATGAACTCGTTGAGATAGTCGCCCGTTTTGGACCAGTTATCTTTTTCGTTGGATATAACTTCTACCAATAGCCCAAAAGTGATGTCACTTTCAAGTTTTCGTTCCAAAGTTACACTCCCACAAAATCTCGGAATATTTTTAAAATCGGAGTTTTGAGTGATAAACTGCACCATTTCCACCTCTGGATTGGTTTCACTGAAGAGCTTGCGGTAAAGTTTGAAGAAATATTTCCCACCAAAAACAAAAGCGGTATTACTGGAGTCTATGTCAGGAATTACACTTTCAGAAGCCGACTCATCTTCCAAGCCTTTGCCTTTTTCAAACTTAAGGAGGTCGTTGTCTATCTGCAATGTACCCTTGCTGGCCACCACATTATGAAAAATGGCCTGTCTAAAAGACGTATCAAAAACAGCCTCCACCAAATAACCCTCTTTGTCCTCCAAAGTTGCCGGGCTGATAATTGCCTTTTCTGGAAGTTCAACACTGCCTTTCTCTACAAAAGAAAGTGGAAACATATAAGTCTCTGTGTCTCCCTCAGGGTATTTAACGGTAATAATACTGAAGAAAAACTGCTTCTCTGCATCGGTCATTCTGACTACTTTGGTAACTTTCAATCTCCAGTTCTTTCGAGCTTTACCAGCGAACCATCTACATTTAACAAAGTAGTCGGGCAATAAATTATCTTCTAAAACAGTGTGTACGTATTTATCTTTTTCAAAACCTTCCCAGTCGAGTTGTAAAACAAATTTTGACATAATTTTCGGTCAAGTATTTTTCAACAAATTAGCATTTGAATTGAAAATAAAAAAGGATTTATCTCAATTTCTCCTCGAAAAGTTTCAGTATCCTTTTATACTCGTCTGTCCACGAACTTGGCTCCACAAAGCCGTGATCCTCAACCGGATAGGATGCCAACTCCCAGTTTTCTTTTTTGAGTTCTATCAAACGCTGACTCAAACGCACAACATCTTGATAATGAACATTCACATCTACCACTCCATGACAGATTAGAAGGTTGTTTTTGAGACCATTTGCAAAATAAATGGGTGAGCTTTTACGATAAGCTATACTATCGGTCTGAGGCGTGTTTAGGATATTTGAGGTATAGCCATGATTGTAGGCCGCCCAGTCTGTCACTGGTCGAAGTGCCGCACCGGCTTTGAACACATCGGGTGCCGCAAATAATCCCATAAGAGTTATAAAACCACCATATGAACCACCATAAATCCCGATTTTCTTAGCATCCACTCCATGGTTTTTCACTAAATATTGAGCTGCATCCACGTGGTCTGACAAATCTTTGCCGCCCATGTGTCTGTAAATTCCAGTCCGCACATCACGCCCATAACCTGCTGATGATCTGTAGTCTATATCCAATACAGTGTAGCCCAAATCCGTCAAAAGGTTATGAAACATGTACTCTCTAAAATAGCTACTCCACCATTTGTGGGCATTTTGTAGGTATCCAGCTCCATGTACAAATATTACTGCGGGTTTTGTTCCTGCCTTTTTGCCTTTGGCTGTTGGCTCATAAATTCTGCCGTAGATTTCCTGGCCATCGGAAGCTTTAAAAGTAATGACTTGAGGATCTCTCCATGGGTACGCCTGAAAATCAGTGGTGAGTGAATTGGTGATTTTTTCAGCGACAGCTCCGGCTTCATTTTTCTGCAAATACAGCTCCCATGGCTTATTTGAATAGGAATATCTGACGGCCAAGAGCTTCTCATCAGGCGAAATCGTAACCTCATGTGCCCCAGTCATTTCAGTTATTTTGTTAAGTTTTGAACCATCAACTGCCAAATGATAAAAATGCTGTTCGCCGGGATGAACCTGATTGGTGGTGATAAAAAACGTTTTTTTATCAGAAGACAAAGCCACTCTTTGTACTTCAAATTTACCAGAAGTAAGAGCCATTTTGGTTTTTGTATTCAAATCATATCTATAAAGATGAGCATATCCTGTTTCTTCAGATTGGAAATAAATGGTATTTTCATCCAAAAAACCCAAAGTACTGGCAAAATTCGATATCCCGGGTCCGCCAATCCAAGCTTCATCTCTTTGGTGATCAAGGTTTTGAACTTTTCCATTTGCAAGATCAACTTTTACTATCCAGCGATCTTTGTGATCGACAGTTCGTGCCTCAGCTATCAAAACAGTACCCATTGGCGACCAAATAAAATTGGAAAACTGAATCGCCCTTCCTTTAGCCTTTGTTGCACTGTCTATTTTAGGATAATCCTTAAAATATTCTGGAAATTTATCTATGCCAGGTAAACCTTTTGAAGAAATCTTAAAAACGGTATCTGCAAGAGCATTGAATAAATAAGACTCAGAGGTCATTTGTGGAGAACCCACTTTGTTTCTTGCAGGAATATCTTCGGTGTAACCCGATGCGTTCACATAATTAGGTACAATGGTATTTTTTTGCGTTTTAGGTGTTTCTATCACACTATAAACCACCATATTAAGATTTGGGCTTATTTGCAAACCACCCAATCTTTTGTCATCAAGGTATATTTTTCGAAGGCCTTTTTTAGGTGGATTATTTTTCTTGGCCTGAGTCTCCTTATTTTTTCTTTCTTCCAGAACATCGAACAATTCCAACTGATCTTTTTCTAACCAAGCTTCCTCTTCTGTCTTTTTCTTTTCTGATGCTTTTGAGCCAGCCTGAAAATCAGTCAATTGTTTTACAAATCCATCGTTAATGTTTTGAGAATAAAAGTTTTGACCTCTTCTGTAAACCACAGTTTCGTCGTCCAGCGAGAACTCTGCTGATGACTCTATATCAACGGTTTGTGTTAATCTTTTGATAAGATTTGTGTGTAAAAAATGGACAAATAAATCCCCTTCTTTTACAAACACCTTTTTGGCACGATCATTTGAGTACGCACCAGTCAGAGAAAGGCTCTCTCGTTGTTTTGAAGATAGCTTTTCGATTTTCTTACTTTGCAGGTTATACGAATAAAGCGAATCGCCTAAGTTCTTATCAGGATTCCAGTTGAAGTAAATATTTTTGTTCTCCTCAGACCATGAAATGTTCGAAGGTGAAGTACCGATCCATTTTGGGTCTTGCATGATTTTGTCTACGGTGAGTTTTGACTGAGCAAATGCACCAAAAAAACCAAAGAGAAACAGAGACAATAGTTTGATTTTCATTTATTTATAGGGTTTATGATGAAATTATTTCTTTAACAAATTTTCTAATATTACTACAGAACTGACACCAGCTTTCTTTCGGAGTTCTCGGTTAAAGGCACCTAAAACAATATCCTTATCGCCATCATTGTCAAAATCTCCAGCGTCCATGGTTAGCCATTTATGGCCGGAAACTTTCTTTTTTGAATTCACCTCAAAATTCAGGTTACCCATTCCTTCAAAATACAAAAAGCCCTCGCTTCTTGCAAACTCCGGAAAAAAGGAAATAACGGCCAAATCAAAGTCTTTATCATTGTCGAAATCTTCGGCTATTACTTTGGAGGCACCGTTTATTGGATAAAAATACTTTTCCACAAAGCCTGCTTTTCCATCGTTAAGATAAATACGAACGCCATGAAAAGGTTTCTTGACGATGCTCAAATCGGCATTGTCACCATTTGTATAGACAAAATCCATATCACCATCAAAGTCCAAATCTTTGGCTTCGAAATAACTAGAGCCGAAATAAGGCGGAAAACTCAGAAGAGGCTTCATCTCATACTCGCCGTTTCCCGTGTTTTTCAATAAAACTATGGCTTCTCTGCCTTGGGTCATCAGTGCCAAAATATCTTTTTTACCGTCCCTGTCAAAATCCACATGATAAACTACCCTAGCTCCAGGTTCATTTATTAAAACGTTTTCTTTAAATGTTTTACCATCATACCAAGCTAAATTTCCGAAAAGATTCCCAAAATTAGCGATGATAAAATCTTCATAGTTATCGCCGTTTAGGTCGGCCAAAACCAAATTTACTGGTCGGTGTAACTTGTCAATTAAAACTTTATTGTCGGCCATTAGCCTACCCTCAGACAAATCGGATGGATTGAGAATACCCACCTCTAACCAAACTTTACCAAGATTTTTGTGGAATTTCAAGTCTACAACTGGGCTTTTGGTACGCATTGAATCCGATAGTTCTCCATTCTGTTTCAAAGAATAAAGACTACTTTTTATTGAGGTTCCTATCGAAAGCTCCTTTTTTGTGGAATCAAACTGGGTCAAAACTATCTCTTTTGCCTCTATTTTTTGCTCTTTCAGAGCAAACCCCAAAAGCTCTTTGGTTTTGCGTATTTCAGCCTTATTTAAAGAATCTGGAGCATTATCACCATAATATTTAACAATTTTTTCCCAATCCTCTTTCGTCATCACGGGATGATCAGGATAAACTCCCGAATTCATAATGGCCATCATTTCGTCGTTGGAGTAGTTCATCATTTCCAACATATAATCTCCTTGTCCCAATCTCAGAGCCATTTTGGGTAATACACCATTGAGCCAAATAGCTTTGGGCAAAGATTTAGGCTCAGGAAACATATGACAACTACCACAATGAATTTTAGAAAGTTCTTCACCACTTAGATTCGTCACCTCTGGAACGGTAATTTCCGAAGAATTTCCTTTTTTGCATGAATATCCTATGACACAAATGAACAATATACCAATTATAAAACACTTCATAATTAGTTTATTTTAAAACCTTTAGCCCCCTTTGGCAATACTACATATCTTGCAGACTGCCCCAAATAACCAGAGCCATGATAAATTTCTTTCTTTGTTGTCTTGCCATTTAACACATAGCTATAAAACCTTGAATTTGGATTTAATTCTGCCTCTTGCTTCATAAGTGGCGTTTTGAACATTTTTAAAGGCCCCCTATTTTGTGAAGCCAATAGACAAATTTCGCCTTGACTATTAGCAATACTTACCAAAGCTTTTGCATCGCTTGGCACGTAGAAACCCGAGTTTTTCACTATCGAAAAGTTACCTGTGCCATTTCCTTTCAAATAGACACCATTGGAAGCATCATAACGTCCGACTGAGGTTTCAATGCCGAAATTATTGCCCGAAACTACGATATCTTGAAAGCCGTCACTGTCAAAATCCTCCACAACAATGCCATTTGCTGGACTAAACTGTACCTCCATAGGTAAATCTTTGACCAAAAACTTGCCACCACCTTGGTTTAAAATAATAACGGACTTCATAAAATTTAACTCCAAATCTTGAGCATCCTTTTTCTCTTCCTTTGTTAGTAAGTTATCAATATTTGCCTTTGCAAAATCCTTATAAGACACAAACCTTGATCTCGTTACGTTTAATTGTTTGTTAACGTCGTCTTTACCATTAAAAGGAACCAAAAACTTCTCTTTCTCTTCGTTTATATAATACACAAATGGAATAATGTCATAATTGCCATTGTTATCAAAATCTTTGGCCAACACCCTCGCAGGCTCTTTTTCATTACCTTTAAACTGAGCATTGAGGCCAATATTACCGAGTAAATAATCCATATCTCCGTCATTATCAAAGTCCCCAGCATTGGTAGAAGTCCAAAGACCTTTGAGCTTTTCAAGTCCGGTATCTTTCATTTCAGATAACTTCCCTTTATTATTTTTGAATAATCTCGGTGCCGACCATTCTCCTGCTACCAATAAATCCATCCACCCATCATTGTCAAAGTCGGTCCACAAAACGTCACAAATCAATCCCAAGTTTTTAAGTTCTGGAAGAACCACATTCGTAAACTTTGCTTGGCCATCTCTTGAATCATTTCTGAATAAATAAGAATCAGTGAATTTAGGATATTCTCCTGGGACATTTCTACCTGCAACAAACAAGTCCAAGTCGCCGTCATTGTCATAATCTGAAGCCCTCACACAAGATGTACTTGTCGCAAATGCAGGAATTGCATTCATTTTCTCTGAAAAATTACCTTTCCCATCATTCAAGTATAGTTTATCTTCAAAAACTTTGTCTCCAGGCCTACCCTCAGAGCCACCGCGGCACAGGTATAAGTCCAAATCTTTATCCCCGTCTGCATCAAATAATAATGATCCCAAATCTTCTTCAAACTTGTTTTGGAGTTCATATTGGGCCAAAAGTGTTTTTTTTGTGAAGGTTCCGTCTGCTTTTTGAAGAAAAAACATTCCGCTATATCCACGGCCACCCCCTAAGAAAAAATCCTCCAACTTATCGCCGTTGACATCTCCCACTGACATGCCGGGTCCCAATTCTGAAAGTTTGAATGGTAAGAGATTTTGTACATTGAAGTCTATAAAATCAATCTCTTTATGAATGAAATCTAATTTGGAGTTTTCGGTAATGTCTTCGAAAACACTTTCTCCCATATTTTCGATGTAGTCGGTTTTAACATTGGCATTTTTGATATTTACTTCCAAAACCTGATCTAACTTAGGATTTACAATTATCTGAGACATACCGTTGTACCATTGTACTGTCAGTTTCTTCACCTTTTTAGCACCCAAACCAAAATGAATAAAGGGTTCAACGCTAGACAAATAACCTCTATAAGGATTATTCTCATGAATCATTTTCTCTCCATTCTCAAATTCCAAAAGAGCTACCGTTCCGAGGCCATTCAGATTACTTTTATCTCCAATAGTTTTAATTCTCAAAAAGTGATTTTCTTTGGCTTTATCCAATTGCACTTGATTGTTTTTAAACACGAAAGCAGAGTCATTGATATTGTTTACTACATAATCCAGATCGCCATCGTTGTCTAGGTCTGCATACACTGCACCGTTGGAAAAAGATGGAATATCCATTCCCCATTTTTCAGTTACGTCTTCAAATTCTAAATTACCTTTATTTCTGTAGGCGTAATTACTAATCTTTACCTCTGGAATTTGCCCAAGCAAAAAAGTCTTCTCTGCCAAATTTTCGGCCTCAGCTCTGAAGGCCATGAAGTCTCTGTCTGTTACATCCTTTGGAAAGCCGTTTGTTATTATGATATCCCGAAAACCATCATTGTCAAAATCCGCCAATGAGGGTGTCCAACTCCAATCGGTTTCAGCTATGCCAGAGAGTAAGCTTACTTCACTGAACATCGCTTGCTTATTGTTAGGTAATTTCCCATTATTAAGCTGAAGCGTATTACGCATGTATTGGTAGGTATAGCCAAACTCATCACTTAGTTTAAACAATTGATAGTTGTTTGGTGGGGCAAGAACTTTTTTTCTTAAATTGTTTTTTGCCAACATGTCCACCGCAAAAACATCAAGCAAACCGTCATTATTAATATCGGCCACGTCATTGCCCATTGCGGAGCTACTTGTATGCTTAAAATACTGATTAGCTTGATCTGTGAAGGTCCCATTGCCATTGTTGATATACAATAAATCGTCAGCAGCATAGTCATTAGTCACATAAATATCTTTCCATCCATCTTTGTTGATATCGCAAATATTTAAACCCAGTCCGTAGCCCTCTATGGTTATGCCCGCCTCTTTGGAAACATTGGTGTAGTATGAATGTCCTAACTTTTCGTCGAAATCACATCTATACAATCTATCTGTATTTGGATAAGTCCCGTCTTTAACTTTTGGTCTAAAAGTATTGGGATATTGGTCAATTTCGTTGGTAAGTACATATAAATCCAAATCTCCATCGTTATCATAATCAAAAAAAGCAGCATTTTCAGAATGTCCCGAATCATTCACACCATATTCAGCAGCCATCTCTTTAAATACTGGCACTCCATCTTTCAAACCTTGACTGACAAACAAGAGATTATGTCTCTCTGAGGCGGGTTCCTTAACCGTGGCCGCCACATAAACATCCATCCACCCGTCGCTATTAATATCCACTGGAACCACGCCGGCACACCACCTGTTGGATGCTTCAATACCCGCTTTAGAGGATATATCATCAAACTTAAAATCTCCTTTGTTTAAGTATAACTTATTGGCAACCTGATTTCCACTAAAAAATACATCCTGCAAACCATCTTTGTTAAAATCAGCAATACCGACACCAGACCCATTGTAGACATATTCAAAATCAAGGATATTGATAGAATCGTTTTCGATTATTCTGTTAGAAAACTGAATACCAGAGTCAGAGGCCTCTATTTTGGTAAAAAGAGTATTGTCCTTGCAAGAAAGAAAAGTAATAGAAATTATAGAAAGAAATAAAAATCTTAACGTCATATTGGGTCAAATTAATAGAACCCAAAAATAACAAAAAAAGGGCAGAAGCTTTGCTTCTACCCTTTTTAAAAATCTCGAAAATCTATGAATTAATATCCAGGATTTTGAGTTAGGATATCTTTTCCTTGAACGTCAATCTGAGCCTGAGGAATTGGTAAGTATTCATTTTTACCTTTAGTGAATTTAGCTCCACCAAATTTAGCAACTAATAATTTACTTTCGTAAGCCAAGTATTTGTTCAATTCAGTATCAGCAATTCCCCATCTCACTAGGTCAAAGAATCTATGTCCTTCTTGAGCAAGCTCAAGCATTCTTTCCATTCTTACCGCTGACCTAGCTACTGCTTTGTCAGTCCAAGGTGCACTGTAAGAAGCTATGTTATAATTAGCCGCAAACTTAGACTTGTCACTGTTTTCAGTAACCCAACTAGCTTTGTTGGCTGCTCTAGCTCTAACCATGTTAGTATATTCACGAGCTTTCTCCAATGAACCAGCCTCTATCTCAGCCTCAGCTGCCATTAATAAAACATCAGCAAAACGAATAATGTTGAAGTTCATAGTAGCATAACCTCTTGTCCAAGATGAACCGTCAGTCAAAGTATTCTCTTGACGTTTGTAGTAAACAAACTTTTTAGGAGAATAAGGACCCGCATAAGGTTGAGAACGAATCCAGTCTTTACCAGGATGCTCTGTCCAGTCAAGATATGGTATACCTCTACGACCTACTGTAAAGTCCAAACGTGGATCTACAGGACCAGCATCTTCCACAAAGGGAGCTGAAGACTCAACACCATAATCATTTTTCAATTCATTACCTGGAGAATTATATGAGCCGTCTAATAATGGAAGACCATCTTTTGTACGATATGAATTAGCCAAAGAAAAACTTGGCTGGAAGAATCCACAACAGTTTCCAGGACCATTCAAACCTGTGTTGTAAGGATAGTTCAAATCATCAAACCAGTTCGAGTTGTTTACATTCTGTGTATTCATAGAAGACTGCAAAGCAAATACCGACTCCTCGTGATTATCATTCTCAGCATTGAATACCTCAGGGAAACTTGATACCAAAGCATATTTCTTACCATTGGTAGTTCTACCATTGGCAATAATCTGATCAAATAAAGTTTTAGCTTGAGCAAACTTACCTTGGTACAAATTAGCTTTGGCTAAATAAGAAGCAGCTGCCCATTTATTAACTCTACCTGCCTGCGACTGAGTCTCAGGAAGATTATCCATGGCAAATTTGAAATCCGCCTCAATTTTATCCCAGAAATTTGGAGAGTTTTTGATGGTTTCAATTCCTTTACCAAAATCAACTGTTTCATCTACATATGGTACGCTGTTGAAAAGCTTCTTAAGCTCAAAATAGTAATGACCACGTAGCATTCTTGCTTCACCAAGAATTCTTTTCTTATCAGCATCTGATAACGATGTAGACGCTGTAGCCAAACGAATAGTGGCATTACAACGTGAGATACCTTCATACTTAGGTCTCCATGTATCGTTAACATCACCGTTGGTTGGATCCACCTCATAACGCTGCATTGGGTTAATGGCAGTGTAGTCACCTGGGTCAGTACCCTTATTTGCCTCACCACCCATTATACTACCATATACCCAGTTATTTGGAGCACCCAAACGCGAATATCCTCTGGCATTCAAGACAGAATATGCTCCAATCAAAGCACCTTCAACACCTGCCTTGCTGGTCAACTGGGTCTCACTCAAAGACGCCGTAGCAGGAATCTCAAGAAAACTATCTTTACAAGAGTAAGTAAAAACTGTCATTGCAGCTAGTACCATTCCTGTCTTTTTTAATATTGACTTGTTTTTCATATTATTTAAAAAAAAATTATGATTAAATGTTAAAAACCTAGGTTTAAACCAAAGTTAAAGCTTCTTGTTACTGGATAGTTACCAACATCCACACCGAAGCGGCTATCAGCATCTCCACCAACTGCAGGATCCAAACCTGAATACCCAGTTATGGTAAAGATGTTGTTCACTGAGCCTGAAATTCTTGCACGGTTGATACCCATTTTTTTGATCATGCTAGTTGGGAAAGTGTAACCTACTGAAATATTTTGCATTCTGAGGTATGAACCGTCTTCTACGTACCAAGAGTTTTCAGCACCCGAAGTAGAGATATTTGAAGCTGACTCCCAGATTGGGGCTTTGGCATTATCGCCTAAAGCAGCAGTCCATGATTCTTTAGCTCTTTCTCCCTTACCTGAGCCTTCAAATGTTCCGTGGAAATCTGTAAACCACTTAGACATGTTGAATATTTCGTTACCAACATTAAATGCAGTATATACTGCGAAATCCCAGTTTTTGTATGTCAAACCTAAGTTAAGACCACCACTGTATGGTGAAACTGGACTTCCTAAGAAAGTACGGTCATCTGGAGTGATTTTACCATCTCCGTTTACATCACGATATTTGAAACGACCTACGCCTGCACCTGATTGTGCCGGAGAGTTCTTCACGTCCTCAGCACTGCTGAAATATCCAAGAACATCATAACCAAAGAATGAAGACAATGATTGACCTACCGAGTTACGAATAGGAGAAATACCTCTATATCCTGGGCCATTGATAAATTGTTGTGTTCCAACAAGCGAAATAATTTCGTTCTGTAAGAATGAATTGTTCAACGTCAAATCGTATTTCAAATCGTTGGTAATTTTACCTCGGTTGATGATTTGGAAGTCAATACCTTGGTTTCTCATTGAACCGATGTTAACTCTTGGAGCAGATGCACCAGGACCAGCTACTGCAGGAATTGGAGCTGGGAATAACAAATCTCTTGTTGTCTTTCTCCATAAGTCAAATGCTACTTCCCATTTACCGTTTCCTAATGTAGCATCAAAACCTAGGTTAATAGTTTCTGAAGTCTCCCATTTGGTGTCTGCATTACCAATTCTTGTTCTGAAATAACCCTCGTCAGCACCGCTGCTTTGTCCACCAATCGGATAAAAAGATGAACCACGTCCAGCACCGAATAATGAGAATTGATTGGCTGGGTCCACATTGTTTGAGTTACCCATTAAACCCCAACCAGCACGTAACTTCAAGTCTGAAATAAACGGCAAGTCTTTCATAAAATCCTCACTAGCAATTCTCCAAGCTCCAGAAACCGCAGGGAAAATACCCACTCTTGAGTTAGCTCCAAAAACAGAAGATGCATCACGACGAACAACTCCAGTAAAATAATATTTCTCGTTGAAGTTGTAATCTACCTTAGAGAACAATGAGTAATAATTTGCTCCTCTAAATAGTGAGCTGTTTACTGCTGGAGATTGTACTGCATTAAGTGTTACAAAGTTTGGATCCATAGAGAACGGGTTAATACCAGAACCACCTATATTTCTACCTTTTCCTGTATTAAGTGCCTCTTGACCAACAAATATATTAACATTATTTTTGGCACCAAGCTTAAGCTTATAATTCAAGGTGTTAGTTAAAACCCAGTTCATAAAATAACTAGCATTTTCGCTAAATGAGTCTGAAGCCTGAGGCTCAGAGTCTCCAAGGTATCTGTTGTCATAATTTACGCTATAACCATTACCAAAGTTGCTACCAATACTCGACCTTAATGTCAAGTTTTTGATAGGGTCAACTTCGATGTAAACATTACCCATACCACCTAGGAAGAAACTTCTGTCTCCTTTGGCGTTGTATTCTCTTTCACGCAAAGGGTTTCTAGGATTGTTAAAACCAGCAGCCCTTGTAGAGGCAAACTGACCGTACTCGTCATAAACAGGAATTACTGAAGGCATACGATATGCTGACAAAATCACTGATTCATCATCAGCAACACCAATACCACCTGCATTACCAATTGCACCATTAACAGAACGGTAAGTAACTTGGAAGTTTTGTCCAATTCTAACTTTCTTACCTAAATCATACTCAGAGTTTACACGAGATGAATATCTTGCAAAATCATTATATTTTAGGATACCCTGTTGATTTTGAGCAGCCAAACTAACATAAAATCTACTTTTTTCTGTTCCACCACTGAAACCCAAACTGTGACGAGAAAGTTGACCCAAACGAGTTATTTCGTCGTACCAGTTTGTTCCTGCCAAATTAGGTCTAATCAAGAAAGTGGTTAATGGGCTAGCTGCCTTAGCTGCGTCAATTGCAGCTCTATCGATTGTACCTCTAACACCGTTCTGACCGTTTGCATGCAAATAATCAGGTAAAGTTGCAGTAGCTGAAGTACCATACTGTGGGTGAGTGTATGCAGGTGCAGTACCGTTTGCTGCAGCATTATTTCTATACGCTACGTGTGTCCATTCTGCTTGCTCTTGTGGAGTCAACATTTTAGGCACACCGTTTACGTTAGGATCAGTTGCACCATATAAACCATCATATGACACTTGAAGACCTTTTTTACCTTTCGTACCTTTTTTTGTGGTCATAACAATCACACCAGCAGCAGCACGTGAACCATATATTGAAGCTGCAGCAGCATCTTTCAATACTGTAGTAGACTCAATGTCATCTGGTGATAAGAAATCGATGTTTTGAGTAGGTACTCCGTCCACTACATATAATGGCTGATTACCTTCAAAAGCACCAAAACCTCTCACACGAATAATTGAACTAGTGCCTGGAGCTCCAGTTGTAATTACTGTAAGACCAGCTACTCTACCTTGAAGTTGTTGTTCAACGTTACCTGAAGGAATCTGAGCTAGGTCTTTGGCCTTAACGATTGAAGCAGCAACTGTTGATTCTTTTTTGTTTGTGATTGAGTAACCAGTTACGATTACCTCGTCAAGGGCAGCAGCGTCAGTCTCTAAACTTACATTGATCGCAGACTGGTTACCAACCGTAACCTCCTTTGATTTGTAACCAACAAAGCTGATTACCAATACATCGCTTCCTCCTCTTACGTCGATAGAATAATTTCCATCTCCGTCCGTAGCCACACCTTTTGTAGTACCTTTAATTACTACCGATGCCCCTGGCACCCCCGAATTGTCACCCGCGTCAGTGACCCTACCGCTTACCTTTCTTCCCTGAGCAAATGCAAACTGTGACGTGAGAGCCACACCGAACATAAGCATCACGAAAGACCTCAAATAAAGTTTTACTTTCATAGAACTTGATGGTTAAAAATGATTAAATAGATTGATTAATTCAAACAAATTGTTTGAATAGTGCAATATTAGACATAAAAAATGAAATGTCAACAATACAAATAAAAAAAATTGCATTTAATCATGAAAAAAATATCCTTTGGTCGATTAAAACTCAATTTTTTAGTAAAAAAATGTTAATTATTCATCACTTATTATCAATTTATTATAAGAAATATTGATAAATTTATAATTTTCTGAAGATTCTTGGATAAAAAATATACAATTGGATATTTGACAAGAAGTATGTCTTTTTTTTGAAAATTCAATATGAGAACTGGCCAATATGGTTTTCAAATATCTATAGGGCAATTGTATATTTTAGATGGTGGCTTAGTTGGAGCCAACCACACATTTGGCCAGATAACTTTTAGAAAGTTTTTCGGAGTAGATATTTATTCTAAAGACATAATAGCCAACAGGTAGGAGTTGGCCCATATTATCTTTTCCATCCCATTCGATTTCTCCGGAAGTTCCTAAAATAACATTATTGGCAATTGTTTTCACCGAATATCCATTTCGGTTAACCACATCTATCGATGCTGCACAACCGGAGGCGTTTAATTGATATTTCAGTTTGGTGGTTGCTAAATCGTTCGACTGATAGGGATTGAAGACGATTGGTTCAACATAAAAAGTATTCTGCAAGTCATCTGATATAGTTTGAGAATTCTCCGAACCAGGTGTAGCAAAACCGTAATCAAAAGAAGCCGAGGCCCAATTGGATTTATCATTACCCAAATTGGTTCTTTCTAAAGAAATTCCTTCGGGATTAGTCACCAGTCCATGATGATCCTTTTCATTGTAAATGACTTTGTCAAAAACCTCCTCTTTATCATTCAAAACTATAACAGTACCTGACTCATTATTAAATGCCGGCATTTTGGTAACTTCCACAATATTACCCGACTTTGGGTACTCGGCCATCAAAAATTCCCTATTTGTAGTAAAAGCCAGATAGTTTTTTGGTTTAAGTAGTAAATCATAGTTTACGGTTGGAGTAGGTTCATCCATCTGTCCCAAAAGATTTAGCCTAGAAAGCTTCCAATTCTTAAGATTCAAGGTTTTTTCTGAAGCATTATAAAGCTCTACGAAATCTTCACCTCCAGGTTTTGGATTAAAAAGTATTTCAGAAATGAGAATTTCACCTTTTAAAGCAGGCAACAAGTTACTAAATTCTACCTCGAAGTCTTCTGCCAAGTTTCCTGAACAATCCTTTAAATTCAGGACACGGAGACTTAACGTCTCTCCAATTTCCAACAGGTCCCTTAATGCAATTATTATCTGTGAGTTACTATAAGGCTTATAGGAAATGTCTAATATTGTGTTAGCACTATTTTGAATGAAAAAATTATTCTTTTCTTTCAAAAAATCCAATGAAAGGTTTTCACTAAAATTGAGTACAATTTCTTTAAGATTAAGACTAGAATTAACCAAAATTGGAGGTGAAGTATCTGGTTTAGCTCCTGCAACGGAATTGATCCTACCAGGTGAGCCACCTAATTCATTCTTGGATGATGCCCAATTCGATTTTCCAACACAGGGGTAATTGAAGTCAATCATTTCAAGGCTCACTCCGCCAGAATTTACATCTGTGTGCCAGCCTGCAGCATATTCAACGAATGTAATATCCTGATTCTTGGCGTCTTTCAAAACAAGTAACGAGCCTTCATTGCTCAAAGAAAAACTCGTTAGAGGCACTACCAATCCAAAAGACGAGAATTCTTGTTCAAAATCCCTTCTACAGACAATAGCAAAGGTTTTAGGTTTTAGCAAGAAATCCGGGAATGTAGTTTTGAAATTGCCATAAAAAAGCTGGTAATTTTTTAGTGAAATATCCTTATCGGTACTGTTGTAAATTTCGATGTATTCTCTCACCGGCAGCCCTTTTGAAGGTGTAGGATCGGCAAAAATCTCAGTAATAATGATTTCGTGTGATTGTGCGACTGCACATTTATACAGAAAAAAAAGTAAAGCGAAAAGTTTAAAATTCATTCAAGATTGGGATTTCTTGGAACTAAGTTAATAGAATATTTTAAGAGTACAAAAGTGAAACCTTTCCAAAACTAAAACCCCAAACTGAAAAAATGACAAAATAACCAATGAGGCACTAAAAGTAACTTTTATAGGCTCACAAAAAAAGATTAATAGGCTTCGAATTGGCTTTAAAAACTGCTTGTCCATTTAATAGAATGAAACATTATCCTTTTTCAAAAAACGCTTTTAACAAAAAACAAGCCAAAAATGTCACCTTTCAATAATTTAAATCACCATTATCTCTGTTAACCCGTTTACAGGTGGTTTTCCTGCAAAATTCTCTAAGTTGTGATTCGAGCCAAATCGGCATGATTTTTGTAATATTCCTGATTTTAAAGCTATTGAGTTGAATATTAAAAGTTTAAAACATCATAATATGTCATTACTAAAAAATAAAACATTGGGTTTTATTGCTAGCTTGGTAATATCGACCACGGCCTGGGGGCAAACCATACCACCAAAGCCGAATATCTGCACCACACCACCTGTAGGCTATTTACTGGGAGGAGAATCCTCTCTTAGCCCACCTATTTCGTGTGTTTCATTTGGAGCAGATAGCTTAGCAATAGTTAAGATTACAAATAAAAATGATGCGAACACAGGTATTTTTGTGGACAATCCGATTTTCTATTTCAGCATAAACAATAACTTTAATATAGCTACAGCTACGAATGGTATTGTGGGCGTGGCCAACTCTGCCTCAAAAAATTTACCTGCAGGCTATCACTGGATTTTGATGAAGGGAGAGAAAAATGGACAGAAATATTTACATTGCACCGTCCAAGAGGTTCTGAGGACTCAAATACCAACCGTCACGGCCACGGCTTGTACGGGCAATACGGTTACTCTTAATATACCGAAAACACCAGAAAACCAACACAATAGATATATAATTGACTGGGGAAACGGAACGACCGACATTATTAATATTAGTGGCTCTCCACTTCCACAAGTTAGAAATAAAACCTACCCAAGTACACCAGATGCTGTTAAAATTCGTGGAGTTTACATCAGAAATGGCGTGGAAGTTTGCCCAACAAACTTTACCTCTATTACCACTAATGGCGACAAAAACACTTTGCTTCACACATTGGAAGGTGAAAATGGAGGTAAAGAAGTAAAACTGAAATTTGCTGGTGCTTTGCCGGGGGAGATATATGATGTCATGGCTGCAGTTGACAATGGAGCCGCACTCACCAATTGGACGAAACTTGCAGATGGCATCAACGGTGCCGCTACAATCACTGGTTTAGATCCCAATGCCAAATACTGTTTCAAACTAAGAAGCAAAAACTCTTGTGGTTTGGATGTTTTTTCAATGAATACCTTATGTACTGTAAACCTGAAAGCAACCATAAAATCAAGCAGTAGTGCGGAAATGAAATGGAACTTACCGACAGAGCCAAATAGCATACCGACTAGGCTAAATTTAGAGAAAGATGTTGTAGGTTGCACAAACTGTAAAAACAGCATACCATTTACAAGCCAAATAACCACTAGCTATACAGATGGTACTTTAGATTGTTCTAAAAAATATCTTTATCGTGTGGCTTATAGATACGCTTCAGTAACCTTTGGTGGAACACCGTACCAAATCAATATCAGTTCACCACAGATAACCGTGGACTTAAAATCTAATGCTACCTCTGCAAAACCAGAATACCTAGTTTCGGTAGGTTTTGACCCTAACGATGATACACGAATAAGAGTCAACATCGTGACAGACGCTACAACCAGTGTTCAAAACAACTACATTTTCTATAGAGCAGAAAACGACAGTCAGAATTTTGAAAAGCTTGGTCTTAGAAATACCAACGTTTTTGACGATGTAGCTATTTCATCAGAGGTAAAATCGTATTGTTACAAATACCAAGTGGAAGATAAATGTGGAGTAATGTCCGAACTTTCAGACCCATTTTGTACAATTATGCTGAATTCCAAAAGCTTAGGCATGCTCAACTGGACACCTTACCTGATTCCACCAGAAATTTATACCAGTGCCTCACCAGTTGACTATAGTTTGGAATACTTTGACGAAGACAAGAACTCCTTTGTTCCACTCAATGCAACTGACAAATTGGAACAGTCGGTACAGACTCTACTCGAATCATCCAGTCAGTCTGAGGTAAAATTCAGAGTAATGGGAAGACAATACGTTGATACTGATATATTTACAAATCAGTTCATTAACTCTTACTCTAACCCTTTTATACTGAAAGTACCCCCAGGTTTGTATGTTCCCTCAGCATTTACTCCAGACGGACAAGGGCCTACAGAATCTGAAACTTTCAAGGTCATGGGTAAATTTATTAGTTCAGGAAGTTTTAAAGTTTTTGACAGATGGGGAGGAACAATATTTGAAGCAAATAACCTGGCTGAGGCATGGGACGGCACAGAGAGTAATGGTGTAAAACCAGCCCCACCAGGCACTTATGCCTATACCATAATTGCCACAAGTGACACAGGGCAAACTTTCCGCAAAACAGGCTCAGTACTTTTGCTAAGATAAGTTAAATTGATAAAATACAAACATAAAAAAAGGCCTTTCGGCCTTTTTTTATTCATAATCTTCTTTACTTAACATACTGTCTAGCAAATCGTTAAACTTAACACCTTCATCGAGTGGTTGCTTTGATATGAGTGAATACTCCGCCATACCATGCAACACAAACTCCATCAGAAAATCCTTTTGATCTGAACTTTCATTTGGGAAAAATCTTTCAACCAATTCTTCTAAACCATCCACTTGTTTTAAACCTGATTTATAAACTTTTTGACTTTCATCAGACAAGAAAGTTAAAGAATTACCATTTCCAAACCACTCAACTATCTTCTTATAGTCTGGGCTTTTCCTTTTTTCTGGGTTTGGAAAATATGCAATAAACTCCGAACGAATGGCTTTACCAATAAGATTGTGTGCAACAAAAACTGGCCCCTCCAACTCCCCTTCGTAAACTAATTCAATTTTGCCATTGATGGCAGATATGGCACCATAAATATCAGAAACTCTCAAAGTCGGCTTTTTATCACCGTTTTTTAAGGCTCGCAACTCAGCCGAAGAAAGTAAGTTTTCAAATGCAGAAATAGTCATACGAGCCGAAACACCAGACTTAGCATCAACAAATTCACTATTTCGAGCCTCAATAGCCACCTTTTCAATCAAGTTTTGAAGAATATCATTTACAAAAATCTTACTCTGACCATCTTTTCTTTTGGCTTCTTGTTGTGTGATTTTCTTGCCAATTTCTATACTTTTAGGATAATGTGTAATTATCTGTGAATCAATCCTATCCTTTAATGGGGTTACTATACTACCTCTATTGGTGTAGTCCTCAGGATTGGCTGTAAACACAAACTGAATGTCTAAAGGTAGCCAAAGTTTAAATCCACGAATCTGCACGTCTTCTTCTTGCAAAATATTAAACAAAGCCACCTGAATTCTAGCTTGTAAATCAGGCAATTCGTTGATCACAAATATGCATCTGTTGGACCTTGGTATCAGTCCAAAATGAATAACTCGCTCATCAGAATATGGAAGTTTTAGAGTTGCCGCCTTTATAGGATCCACGTCGCCAATCAAATCCGCAACAGAAACGTCAGGTGTAGCCAGCTTTTCTGAATAACGATCCGCCCTTGAAAGCCAAGCAATCGGAGTATTATCTCCAAGAGTTTTAACTTGATCTCTTCCAAATCTTGAAACGGGCATCATTGGATCATCATTGAGCTCGCTTCCTTCAATTATAGGCACATATTCGTCCAAGAGATGGGTAAATAATCTGGCAATTCGCGTTTTGGCCTGACCACGCAATCCCAATAAATTGATGTTGTGCATAGACAATATAGCTTTCTCAATCTCAGGAATTACCGTATTTTCATAACCCCAAATACCCTCAAAAATATTCTCTTTGTTTTTTAGTTTTTCTACTAAGTTGTCCCTCAGTTCTTGCTTGATAGATTTAGAATGATAGCCGTATTTTTTTAATTCTCCAAGTGTTTTGATTTCTAAAAGATTCATTTTTTGAAAGGTATATTTATTTTATTAACCCAAAAACAAAACAAAAGGTTTGCATGAAAGGATTCTATGCAAATAAGGAGAAATGTGTTTTTTTAAATTTATATTTGGCAAATTTTAGAAACTATGAACATTACCTTAGAAGAACGCAAAAGAGTGGCACTTATAGCCCATGACAATAAAAAAGCCGAAATAGTAGAATGGGCAAAATATAACAAAGCAACTCTACGTAAACACCAACTTTTTGCAACAGGTACCACCGGCAGACTGATAGAAGAAGAACTCGATGTCCATGTAACAAAGCTTTTGAGTGGACCATTGGGCGGTGATCAACAAATTGGAGCATTGATAGCCGAACAAAAAATTGACATACTTATTTTTTTCTGGGATCCGATGTCAGCACAACCGCATGACCCCGACATAAAGGCTTTGATTAGACTGGGAGTGGTGTGGAACATCCCCATAGCATGTGACCGATCCACCGCTGATTTCTTACTTACCTCCCCGCTTTTTCACCAAAAATATGACATAAAACTACCCGATTACAGCAGTTATATCAAAAGAAAAGATTTTTAAAATCAATCATAATTGGTATTTTTGCAAAAAAATTGTGGGCTTGAGATACTTATTTTTGTTATTAATTTCATTTGTTTTTTTTCCAACGATTGCTGCATTACCAAGTGGCCCAGAGAATAAATACAATATTGTCTACAATTTTGAAAAAGATTGGACTGAATACGACCAAGACCTTAAAGTATATACCCCATACATCGCAAAAAACAACAACGATTCGAAAGTTTTTTCCCTGAAAATTAATTTAAACGATTACCCAGGTGGTTATTTGGTAATCAAAACTCCAAAGAAAGGCAATTTTCTTTTTTTTGACAACCATCTCAAAAGGACCCTTCCCGACAACAAGTGGGTAGTTTATAGCATAAGGCAGCTCATACAAGAAATTAACAGAGGAGAGACAGTCCTGAGTATATTTGGCTCAAACTTACCAGAGGAGAATACCGTATTCATCGGCTTCCCAGCTGCCAAAACCACTGAGGTTATCACCAAAGCCAAAAGCAGCTTTCTAAACCTCATACCCAGATCTACCGAGCACATGAGTAGCAGTTTGGTATTTGTCTTCTTTATCAATGTTATAATGCTGAGTTTTATAGCAACCAACTATACAAAGGCATTTAAAAAATATTATAGTTTCAAAGACCTTACGGCATTTATACCCAAAGAAAACTCTTTCTTGGTCAATAAACCGATGGACCGCCCCAATATGATGTTCATCATTATGGTCAGCCTTATTTCGGGTTTTATTGTGATGCTTTCTCATTCCAATGGCCTCAACCTTTTCGAGGAAAATTTCTTTTTTCAAAGTGGTAACACCTTCGGAATTCTCACCACAAATTTTTTCAAGGTTTGCTTGTTATTTTTTATTTCGTACATCGTCAAATACTTTTATATTAACCTCATAGCCAAGCTATTCAATATTCGAAAAATAGTTGACATCCACTATTTTAAAATAATACAAACCACTATTTATTATTTCACACTAGTTCTTATTTTGCTTCTTATAGGATACAATACCCACCTAAACCTTAATTTAGAGTTCAAATATTTATTCACATCGATATTGATTGTTTTCTATTTTTTGAGAACAGTTCTTATCTATTTTACCATAAATAGAACCGGAAATATCAAAACTCTTTACTTAATTTCCTATCTTTGCATCGTGGAAGTGTTTCCCATCGTATTAGGTATCAGAATATTATTATAAAAACCAAAAGACACCTAAAATCGAAGAATTAGGTAAATAAGACCCAAGATTAATTCAAATTTTTTTCTGCATGAGTGAGATGACAGATATTCAAAAAGAAAGTAGGCTAAAAAAAGTTGAAAGCATATTAATTACCCTAGAAAATCCAGGTGAAAAATCTCTAACTTACACAGATCTGACTAAAGTCTATAACCTCAAGGTGGATTTCAGGAACTTCATAGACGTCAAAAAATCAGATCATCGTGACTTTAGAAAGCAAAAAATCGATATTTTAGCCCATACGGCCATCGTCTTTACAAGCAGGCACGCAGTAGATCATTTTTTCAAAATCTGTGAAGAAATGAGAATTGAGGTTCCAATAGAAATGAAATATTTCTGCGTTACAGAGCAAACAGCCAATTATTTACAGAAATATATCACCATCCGTAAACGTAAGATTTTTTCTGGCAACAAAACGGCAGCTGATTTAGAACCTTTTTTTGTTAAACACAAAAACGAAAAATATCTTTTCCCTTGCTCAAACATCAGAAACAACTCCGTTCCAGATATTTTAAAAAAGCATGGCATAGCACTTACAGAAGCCATTATGTATGAAACCGTACCTGCTGACTTGTCAGATCTAACGGAGGTTTTTTATGATATCATTTGCTTTTTTAGTCCTTCTGGAGTTCACTCATTGGTACATAATTTCCCTGATTGGAAACAAAACAATACCCGTTTGGCGGCATTCGGCCCAACCACGGCAAAGGCAATTAGAGACCTTGGTCTTATACTTGATATAGAAGCACCACTACCAAATGCCCCGTCTATGGTGGGTGCTTTGGAGCTTTATATCAAAAAAGCCAACAATTTGTAATAAAAAGAACCTGATTAGAAAATATTTCATTTAATTGGAGGTTAATAATCAGGGAATAGTTTTTTCCGAATATAAAAGAATGATTAAAAAGTATTTATACCTATTGCTTTTTATATCGTATTGTCAGGCTGGGTTTGGTCAAAACATACCGCAGTTTACACAATACGTGTTTAATCAATTTTATATAAACCCAGCCTCTGCTGGTACTTCTAACCGTACGCAAGTTCAAGCCACACTTCGATCACAATATCTAGGCTATGTGGCAGATTTTGACCAAGGCGGTAGCAATATGGCATCTGTTTTTTCTGCTGACATGCCATTTACAAAAGGTAAAGGTGGATTGGGAGTGTATTTTTCGAACAACCAGTTTTCCAAAATCCAATCAAAGTCAGAGTTCCAGCTGGCCTATTCTTATCACAAAAGAATAAACAGTAATATAATTGGCGTAGGTATCAGTGTTGGCACCAACAATCTGAAGCTTCAAGGAGAGAACTACAGACCTCGCGACGAAGAAGACCCCCTAATACCCAATACAACCATTAATTCATTTTCTCCGAATATAAACACAGGTATTTATCTTTTCAATCCGAGTTATCAACTAGGCTTATCCGTTAAAAATTTACTTGAACCCGGTTATAAACTAAATGACGTTTCGGGAGTTTATAAAGATAAAAGAGCTTATTATTTAACTGGAAAGTACGACTTTGGTGTTACTTACACCCTTGATATAAGTCCTACTTTCATTGTAAAAACAGACTTACAGACTATTTCAACCGAATTGGGAGCCATAGCCACCTATAATCAGCAATATTGGGCGGGTTTAAACTATAGATGGCAAGATGCGGCATCTGTATTAATTGGTGGAAATTTCCTTAGAAATACGGTAAAAGTGGGTTACGCAATAGATATTGTAAACTTTGGCACCTTGGCGAAATCGAATACATCTCATGAAGTTTTCCTGAGATATTCATTTGCTGCACTTAAAATGGGTAAAAAATCTATTATTAAAACACCTCGTTACAATATATGATTAAACGGCACAGTTTTTGTAAGAATTAGTTTTGAAACAATAAGAAAGATTGACCACAATAGCCCATATAGCTTGGCATGATTTCTGCAAATACTTTTTCCAGTAGCTTTTTAATTGTTTTTAGAAGATACAATAAAGAGTAAAAAATATACGTTTTCGCTTTTAGAATTTAAGAATTAAATTAATCATCTTGTTTTCGATTATGAACAAGCAATTTTCAAACATTTTAGTAAAAGCCTTATTAATTATGGCTCCTGTTGTTTTCCTTCAAAGCTGCGGCTTTTTTAATAAAACAATGGACAAAGTAGGATTGGGCAAAAAGAAAGGAGGCGGAGATGCGGCTGATCCATTAGACGGAATCCGAAATGGTGAGATTATTGCCACGGCTAGAAAAGGCTACAAGCAAACTGCACCTAACGGCATGGTCTTGATTCCCTCAGGTTCGTTTACCATGGGCCAGACAGACGAGGATATCATGTCTGCCAGAATAACGCTCAACAAAAGAATCACTATATCTCCGTTTTATATGGATGATACAGAGATTTCTAACCACGAATACAGAATGTTTGTCAATTCAATAATGGCCGACTCAATCTCAGTTTTAGGGGAAGAGTTTATTATGACCAAGTTGTATCCTGACACCACAGTTTGGAAAAAAGACTTCACTTATCATAATGGTGACCAGTTGACAGAAAACTATTATGGTAATCCAGCCTTCGACATGTACCCTGTAGTAGGTGTAAGCTGGGATGCAGCACAATATTTTGCAAAGTGGAGAACACAATTATACAACAATTATAGAGCAGAAAACGACCAATTCAAATCTCCAAGGTTCCGTTTGCCTTCTGAAGCTGAATGGGAATGGGCAGCCAAAGGAGGAAAAGACGGTGCTAAATACCCTTGGGGTAACCCATACGTAGCCAATGGAAAGGGATGTTATTTGGCTAACTTTAAGCCATATAGAGGTAACTATCAAAAAGATGGGTATCAATATACCGCTCCTATCAATGCCTTCAACGTAAACGACTACGGCCTTTACAACATGGCCGGAAATGTGGCAGAATGGACGCAAGATGCTTTCTCTGACTCTTATATGCCAGTGACCTGGGACTTAAACCCTTCTTATGACAAAGATGACGAGCCAAGAAAAGTGGTAAAAGGCGGATCTTGG
This sequence comes from Lacihabitans soyangensis, assembly GCF_024343775.1. Lineage (GTDB taxonomy): Bacteria > Bacteroidota > Bacteroidia > Cytophagales > Spirosomataceae > Leadbetterella > Leadbetterella soyangensis. The sequence continues at coordinate 35,144 of NZ_RJUF01000019.1, forward strand.
AAAGATGTAGCTTACTTCCTCGAAACGGGTACAACCACATTCGAATATCGCACAGCAACAAGATCATACATTGGTTTTAGATGTGTAATGGATAGACTAGGATCTATACCAGGAAGAGAATAAGATTAAATAAACTATAAAATAATAAAACAAAAATTAAAGTATAAATCATGGCAGCAAGTAGTGGTCCGAGTGCATTTTGGGACAAGTATATTCCTTTCTTTTATAGTATCGGTGCAGCAATCGTAATTTTAGGTGCAATGGGTAAAATCATGCACTACGACTGGGCTGGCTGGATGCTTCCGATTGGATTAGGAACTGAGGTTGTAATATTTGTAATTTATGCACTACAGTCTTTCCTAAGACCAACGGTAGAGTACCAATGGGAAAAAGTTTATCCTGAACTTTCAACAGAATTTAAAGGTGAATTACCAACTCGCTCTACTTCAGCAGCTCCTGCTGGTTTGGGCCTAACAGCCAAAATGGACGATATGTTGGCCAATGCAAAGATCACTCCAGATATTTTTGATGGTTTGAAAAGTAGCTTCCAAAATTTATCGAACTCTGTTTCAAACATGGGAGAAATAGCTTCTGCCACTGTAGCTACCAACGAGTTTTCTTCCAAAGTAAAAGATGCTTCATCTAAAATTGGTGATTTAAGCACATCTTTGGGGCAAACTGTAAACTCTATAGCGAGCATGGGAGACGCCAGTAGAGATGCCCAAGAGTATAAAACTCAATTTCAGAAAATTGCTCAAAATTTGGGAGCTCTAAATGCCGTATACGAAATCGAACTTCAAGATACCAACAGACATTTGAAGTCAATGAACTCTTTCTATGGAAATCTTTCAACTGCGATGTCAGACATGCAAGAAGCTTCAAAGGATACGCAACAGTTTAAGGCTGAATTAAATAAACTTACCAATAACTTGGCTTCTTTGAACAACGTATATGGTAGCATGTTGTCAGCAATGAAACAATAATTTCGAGCTATTCCCTAAAATCAAGACATTAAAATTCTAAAATAAATATTATGGCAGGTGGTAAAGAAAGTCCACGTCAGAAGATGATCAATATGATGTATCTCGTTCTGACTGCGATGCTAGCCCTTCAAGTCAGTAATGCGATATTACAAAAGTTTGTTTTATTGAACTTATCATTAGAACAAGCCAATAGTGCTGCAGATAATTCCAACAATCGGACATTAGCCGCAATGAATGAGGCAGTGGAAAAAGCTGGAGGCAAACCAGAATACAGACAGCTTTATAATAATGCCACAGTGGTTAGAAAAAAGACAGCTGATTTAATCAAATATATTGAAGGTTTAAAATCAATTATTATTCAAGACGCTGGTGGTGGTATTCAAGAAGGTGCAATTAAAAATTTAGCAGAAGAAGAAAAAGTAGCCAACATATTTGTTAAAAATAAGAAAGGCTATGAACTCAAAGGGAAGCTTAATGAATATGTTGCAGAAATACAAAAATTTGCACCAAATATCAAATTCGTCTCCTTGGCATTGGATGCTAAAGATGACAATGGAATGAAAAATACAGATGCCATTACCCGTAGCAAGGATTTTGCTGAGTTGATGTTTGCTCAAACTCCAGTTCCAGCTGCCTTGGCAGGACTAAGCCAGAAACAATCTGAAATACGTAGATACGAATCAGAAATTTTAGATTATTTGGCTTCGCAAGTGGGTGCTAAAGAAATTAAGTTTGATAAAATATTTGCGGTGGTTATCCCTGACTCAAGAACTGTTGTAGCGGGACAAACCTACAAAGCTGAAATCGCTATCGGTGCTTATTCAAGTGCTATTACTCCTACGATTAGTATTAATGGCTCTGGATTACCTGTAAAAGAAGGAAAAGGAACATACGAAGTAAGAACATCAGGTGGAAACTTTGATGCCAATGGTCAAATGAAAAGAAGTTATGTTGCCACAGTTTCATATCCAAAACCGGATGGTACAAGAGAAACTGTTACCCAAGAAGAAGAGTACACGGTTCTCAAACCTTCTGTAGAAATTATGTCACAGTCAATGCCTGCACTTTATTTCAAATGTGCCAACAGAATTCAGACTTCCTCACCAGGTTTGAGAGATTTGTTTAAGCCAACTTTCTCTGGTTCAGGTGCTGAATTCATACCAGGTGGAGGTGGAAAAGTTACGATTGTTCCAAATCTTGCTAAAGTTAACTTGCAAGTAAACAATGACGGTATTGCTTTAGGTTCGTTTGCCTTCCAAGTAAGAAAAGTTCCGAAGCCGACCATAATAGCAACTGCCAACGGTACAAGAGTGTCTGACGATGTATCAAAAAGAGGTCTTCCAGCTAGTCAAGTTAGGGTTATTAATGTAAATGCTTTGGCTGATGAAGATTTTAAAGCAACAAATCCAGAGGATGCAACGTTTAGAGTAGCAAGTTTTAATATTTACCTGGCATCAGGTACCAGACCAAAAGGAAAACTTGAAAATCAGTCTGGTAACGTGAATGTAGGTTCATTGGCTCAACAAGCCGAACCAGGAGACAGATATTTGATTACAATAAATAAAGTTCAGAGAAAGAATTTCAAAGGAGAAATAGAAGACGTGCCTGTAGGCGAAATGAGCTTTACAATACCGTTGAGATAAAAATTTAAAATAATTTAAGAAATGAAAAAAATCACAGTTTTAACTTGCCTTCTAGCCTTAGCGGCCACAAGTGCGGTTGTTGCTCAGGAAAAGTCTGACAATGGAATCAATCCATTGTCGTTGCGTCCGGTTCACGAGTCAAACGTGATGTACAAACTAACCCTTTGGAGAAGGTTAGATTTGAACGAAAAAGCCAATCAACCTTTGTTTGCCAGTGGTTCTGAAATCACCAAACATCTTATAGATGGCGTAAAAGCTGGTGTGCTGGAGCCTTATGACAACGATTCAGTTGCTACAAAAATCACTTTGGAAGAATTCACAAGAAGACTTACGAAGAAATTTGAAGGTGGTGGTCTTTCAAAAGAAGAAATTGAGGCCGGATTTGGCACTGAAGGTGCAGGATCTGAAGATGATGGCTGGGGAGGCGGTGGTGCTGCCACAGAAACTACGTCACAAAACTCAGGAAACAAGCCTGCCGCAACTACCGCAGCAGCCAATAGTGAAGGTTATGAGTTATTTGCGAAGGATTTGTATATCATAGAAATAAAAGAAGATTGGATATTTGACAAACAACGTTCTCGTCAGTACTTTGATATTCAGACAGTTACTATCAAGATTCCAGCCGAATTGTCGAGTGAAGGTTTAGAAATAGAATTGGCATCATTTAAATACAAAGAATTAGAGTCGTATTTCAGACTTAATCCAAACTGTATTTGGTACAATGCAGCTAATACAGCTCAGCACAAGAACTTAGCAGATGCCTTTGAATTGAGATTGTTTAACGGCAGGATCATTAAGAAATCTAATTCATTGAACAAATATCTGGATCAAGTATACAAATCACCGAAGGAAGGTTTACAAAAATCACAGCAGCTTGAGTATGAGTTGTTAGAGTGGGAAAATAACCTTTGGGAGTTTTAATATCATTTTAGAAATATTTTGGAGAGGCAAAGCGAAAGTTCTGCCTCTCTTTTTTTTGTATAAAATGGAAAACCCTAAATTTGACGAAAATTTAACAAAAACCTATGACAAAAATCAAACTACTCATCGCATTACTATTCGTTAGTATACAAACCTTTGCTCAAAACAGGGTTGGTAAAGTAACCGATAATAACGGTGAGCCACTAATTGGTGCATCCATAGTGGAAAAAGGTAGCAATAATGGAACTACTACAGATGCTACTGGCCGATTTGAAGTGAAGGTAACCAACGCTTCTGCGATATTTCAAATAAGCTATATCGGCTACAAATCCCAAGAATTAAAAGGTTCTGAATTGGCCACAACCATAGTTCTTCAAGAAGGCAACCTACTAGACCAAGTAGTAATTGTGGGTTCGAGAAGCATGAACAGGTCGGCCACAGACACCCCTGCACCTATTGACGTTATCGATATTAAAGACATTACCTCTAAAACAGGCCAATTAGACTTGAATCAATTGCTACAGTTTGCGGCACCATCGTTCAACTCCAACAGACAGTCTGGTTCTGACGGCACAGACCACGTGGATCCTGCCTCATTAAGAGGATTAGGCCCAGACCAAACCTTGGTATTAATCAACGGCAAAAGAAGGCATCAAAGTTCATTGGTAAATATTTATGGCACAAGAGGAAGAGGAAACACAGGAACCGACCTGAACACAATTCCAGCCGCAGCTATAGAAAGAATAGAAATACTTAGGGACGGAGCAGCAGCTCAGTATGGTTCAGATGCTATAGCAGGCGTGATAAACATTGTTTTGAAAAAAACTACAGAATCATTAGAGATCAATGCCAACTCGGGTATTTACAAAGCTAGCTATAGATTCGACGATAAAAAATTTGATGGCTTGAATTATAACTTCAACGCGAATTACGGTTTCAAAGTAGGTAAAGAAGGTTTCGTAAATCTAACCGGAGATTATAACTTCAGAGACCACACCAACAGAGCCAATGCGGCCGCTAACGAATTGGCCAGAAGGGAGTTTGGAGATCCGCGTGCTCAGAATACTGCCTTGTACCTCAACTCAAGTTTCCCAATAAATATAAACACCGCTATTTATGTTTTTGGAGGAACCAACCAACGAAAAGGAGAATCTTATGCTTGGACAAGATTTGCTGATGACGACAGAAATATAGCTTCGATTTATCCTGACGGATTTGACCCACTCATTAAAGCTGATATCAAAGATAACTCAATAGCAGCAGGAATCAAGTCTCAAATAAGGAGCTGGGACGTAGATTTTAGCAATACTTTTGGGTCAAACAAATTTGACTATTCACTTGATAACACCCTTAACACTTCATTGGGTGCTACCTCCCCTACTTCGTTTGAAGCTGGTGGTTTCAGTCTCAATCAAAACACCATAAACCTCGGCTTTTCGAAGTTCATGAAAGATAAAATGGCTGGCTTAAACTTAGCATATGGTGCTGAGTACAGAATAGAGAATTACAAGATTTTTGCAGGAGAAGAAAAATCTTATAAAAGTTACGTAGCAGGTGTACCAGGTGGTTCACAAGGATTTCCAGGATTTCAACCCGGTGACGAAATAGAAGCTTCAAGGTCTAATTTCGGTTTATATTTTGACACCGAAGCAGATTTTACGAAGAAATTTATGGTAGGAGCGGCTTTGCGTTTTGAAAACTATAGTGACTTTGGAAATACTTTAAATGGAAAATTATCAAGTAGATTTAAGGTAAATGATGTCTTAACATTCAGAGCCACTGCCAGTACAGGCTTTAGGGCACCGTCTTTGCCACAAATTAACTTTAACTCTACTGTAACCAACTTTATCAATGGCAAACCTGTGGAGGTATTGATAGCGAGAAACAACTCTGAAGTGACAAAAGCATTGGGCATACCTGCTTTGAAACAAGAATTATCTAAGAATGCCAGTTTAGGATTTACGGTTAGACCGAATAACACCTTCTCGCTGACTGTAGACGGCTACTGGGTTCAAATTAAAGACAGGATAGTACTGACCGGACAATTTACTGATGAGGACGAACAAATAGGCCAATTACTTAAAAATGTAAATGTGGCCAAAGCTCAGTTTTTCACCAATGCCGTAAATACCACCACCACTGGCTTAGACATCCTATTGAGCAATAAAGACAAAATAGGCGAAGGACAATTGACCACCAGTTTGGGAATGAATTTTAACAAACTAGTGATTGACCAAATAAATACCACCAGTAAATTAGCAGGTAAGGAGGAAACTTATTTTGATCTAAGAGAGCAATATTTCTTGAAAGCTTCGGCACCGCCTTCGAAACTAAACCTGACTTTTGATTATCAAATCAAGAAATTGAGCACTATGATAAGATTTGTACGATTTGGGCAAGTAGAATTGGCGGACTGGAACTACGATGTGGTCGAAAACGATATCTATAGACCAAAAACTACCACTGATTTATCGGTTAACTACAAAATATCTCAAAAACTTGGCTTGGCCATAGGCTCTAATAACCTCTTTAATGTATATCCTGATATGTCGTCGGGTTACTATACTGAGTCTGGAGGAGCATGGGATCCAGTTCAAATGGGAAGCAACGGAGCTTTTTATTATGCCAAAATAAATATTAAACTATAAAATACATAAAAGTTCAATTTTGGCGGACTCATGTTTACAAAATATGAGTCCGTTTTTTTTGATTAAATTAGTATTGAGCTCAAAATCCTCATTTTTTGCATTATTTTTGTGAAAATTTAAAGTATGGAATACGATATCGTTATAGGCTTGGAGGTACACTGCCAATTAGAGACAGAAAGTAAAATTTTTGCCTCAGATTCTAACAAATTCGGTGGGGAACCCAATACCCATATCGGCGTCATCACTTTGGCACACCCTGGCGTGTTACCAAAACTCAACGAAAAAGCCGTTGAATTTGCCATAAAGCTGGGCCTGGCTTTTGATTGTGAAATCAACCAGTTCAATTTTTTTGATAGGAAAAACTATTTCTACCCTGACCTACCAAAAGGCTACCAAATTTCACAGGACAAATCTCCGATATGCTGGGGTGGCGAAGTGAAATTCAAAATAAAAAAAGGCAAAGATTTTTCTAATCACGCCGTCAAAATCCATCATATACACATGGAGGAAGATGCCGGAAAATCGATACACGACATTGAACCCAACAATACTTGTCTTGATTATAACCGAGCCGGAACTCCCCTACTCGAAATCGTTTCAGAACCGTGCATGACCTCACCCATTGAGGCCGCAGGTTATTTGGCAGAGATCCGAAAAATGGTGCGTTTCTTGGGAATTAGTGATGGAAACATGGAAGAAGGTTCTCTTCGTGCCGACCTCAATGTGTCTTTAAAACCAAAAGGAAGCGAAAAACTGGGTACTAAGGTTGAAATCAAGAATATGAATTCCATTAGGTTTTTGCAAAAAGCAGCTGAGTATGAAATAGAACGTCAATCGGCTATACTAGATGCCGGAGGTACCATTATACAAGAAACCAGAAGCTTTGACCCTGAACAAGGCAAAACTTTTGGCATGCGAGTAAAAGAAACCATGAACGACTATCGTTATTTCCCTGAGCCTGATTTAGCCCCAATCATTATCAGTGATGAGGAGTTGAAGCTTGCAAAGTCGAGAATGCCAAAGCTACCTTACGAACTGTTTGAAACTTTCAGCAAGGAGATGGGTATTTTGGAAGAGCATGCATATCTTTTGACTGAAGAAAAATCCTTAAGTGATTACTTTTTAGAGACTTGTAACATTACGAAAAACTATAAAAGTGTCTCGAATTGGATGCTTTCAAATATTAAAGGTTATCTGAACGAAAACAACCTGGAGATTGGTCAGTTTCCTGTTAAACCAGTAAAATTGGCTGAGCTGATTAAGAATATAGATGAAGGGAATATCAGCAACTCGGCGGCACAAGTGTTAATGGGATTGTTAATTGCGGGCCCTGAAAGTGATATTTTAGAATTGGCCAAGTCTAATAATCTGATTCAAAGCCAAGATTCTGACTCGATGGGTGCTTGGATTGAAGAAGTATTGGCCCAAAATGCACCAAAAGTAGAAGAATACAAAAAGGGTAAAAAAGGTTTGATGGGATTTTTTGTGGGAGAAGTTATGAAAAAATCAAAAGGGTCTGCAGATCCGAAGGTATTGAATACACTTTTGGCAGAAAAATTGACATAAATGAATATTTACAATATCTTCACTGGCACCAAATACCAATGAAAGAACAAAAAAATAAAATGAAAAAGAATTTATTGTTGTTATTTTTTGTGGGCGTAATTATGTCCTGCAATTCTCAAACGAAGGAAGTTTCTAATGGTCTTTCATTAAAGATTAAAGGTACCATCACCAATGACGTGTCGGGTATGGTGTATTTAGAAAGAATGAATGAAAGAAACATTGGAGCTAAAATTGACAGTGTAAAAATAGCTGCAAAGAGTTTCAGTTTCAATACCAAAATAGCTGAACCCGGCATTTATCAATTGAATATTGCTAACGAGCAAGTAATAGGCTTGATTTTAGATGGCGGTGAAGAATTAACTATAGTCGCTGATGGTTCTGCGACTCCTGAGAAAGCAGCCACAGCCAAAGTAGATGGCTCCGAAAACATGCGAATGTTCAATGAGGTCATGACTGACATGCAGAATTTCTCCAAAAAAGTAAATATTATTGATGGGAAATTCCAAGCTGCTAAAAACGAGAAAGATAAAACAACTCTAAGAAACGAATACCTTGGTATGTTAGAAGCTCAAAAAGGCTTGGTTATACCTAAAATAAAATCAATGGGAACTTCATTAGCAGGTATTATTGCCACTAATAATTTCCTTAAACCTGACTTCGGTGGTGAGTATCAGTTTGAACTAAAAGAAAAGCTCGAAAAAGAAGGCAAGAATCATTTCTTCGCCAAAATGTTTATTCAAACCGTCAATCAGGCATCAGTTGGAACCGTTGGTTCGGTGGCACCAGATTTTGAACTGACTACATTGGAGGGTAAAAAGGTAAAACTTTCTGATTTTAGAGGTAAAACCGTCATCATTGACTTTTGGGCAACTTGGTGCGGACCATGTATAATGGCGTTTCCGGGAATGAAAAAAGCAACTGAAAAATATAAAGACGACCCTAATGTAGTCTTTCTTTTTGTGAATACATTCGAAAGAGTGGATGCAGGCCAATGGAAAGATCATGTAGGCAAATTTATAAGCAATCGTGGTTTTACATTTATGAATCCTGCCCTAGATATTGGCAATCAAACTGCTTTAACGTACGGTGTAGAAGGAATTCCGGCCAAGTTCTGTATTGACAAAGATGGAAAAGTGAAACACAAAGGTTCGGGATATTTAGGAAGTACTGAGGCCGTATTCAACGAAATGGTTGAGTGGGTTGAAAAATAATAGTAACGAGAATATTGAAATAGCCCAAATGCGAATTTGAGGCTATTTTTTTTGATAAAATAAAACACTAAAAATGAAGATTGCGATAGTTGGATGTGGAAATATGGGAATGGCCTTTGCCAGGTCGTTTATTCAATACGATTTGGTAAAAAAAGAAAACCTCTTGTTGATAGAAAAAAGTCCAGAGAGATCAGAAATACTCAAAAAATCGAAAGAAGGAGTGGTGGTTGACACCGTAAATGACACATTATCAACTTATGACTTGGTCATATTATCAGTAAAACCACAGGATTTTAGTATAGTAGCGACTGAATTAAAATCTTTTTTAAATCCTGAACAAGTGGTTCTTTCTATAATGGCCGGTATCACGATGGCGAGGATTCAAAGTGAGCTAAACCATAAGTTAGTCGTTAGAGCCATGCCTAACACACCAGCCATGCTTGGGCAAGGAATCACGGGTTTCTGTGCATCAGAAGGCATTGGTTTCTCTAAACTACTCAAAATAGAGAACCTTATCAACGCCACAGGACGCTCAGTATATATTGAAGACGAAAGCATGATAGATGCCGTAACGGCTCTGAGTGGAAGCGGCCCTGCATACTTTTATTATGTAGTGAAACACATGGTAGAGGCAGGCAAAAAAATGGGATTCGATGAAGGACTTTCCAGGTTGTTGGTAAAACAAACTATGTTAGGGGCCTATCATTTAATAAACAATGCAGAACTTAGCTTAGATGATCTCATAAAAGCTGTCGCTTCCAAAGGAGGAACGACTGAGGCCGCACTAAGCACTTTTGCCGAAGCCAATATTGGCACCGGACTTGAACAAGGAATATTAAACGCCGAAAAACGAGCCAAAGAGCTTTCAAAATAAATGAAGCATTTTATCTATTTACTTTTCATTCCTTTTGTATTTGCTTGTAATCCAAGCAAATCGTTGGTCAGTAAAAACGAAAAGCAATTGGCCTTTTACAAAATAAAGAAAAATACTTTTGTGCATATTTCTTTTTTGCAAACCCAAACTTGGGGTAAAGTTGGCTGTAATGGCATGATTTATATTCATAAAAACCAAGCCTATATATTTGATGCTCCAACTGATAACGAAACTTCGGAGGTACTCATAAAGACCTTGGAGAATCAGAAAATCAAAATAAAGGGTGTGGTTGTGAATCATTTCCATAATGACTGTTTAGGTGGACTAGAGGCTTTTCATAAAAAAGGCATCAAAAGCTATGCTTCAGAAAAAACAATAGAATTGGCAAAAAAAGACAGCGTGACCGTACCTCAAATTGGTTTCAAAGAAAAGCTGACTTTAAGAATTGGCAAAAAGGAAATTGTGAATCAATATTTAGGGGAGGCACATACCAAAGACAACATCATAAGTTTTATTCCGTCTGAAAATACGATGTTTGGAGGCTGCATGGTTAAAGAAGTAAAGGCTGGAAAAGGATTTCTTGGTGATGCCAACGAAAAAGAGTGGTCAAATACCATCCGAAATGTAAAAAAAACGTTCCCAACTGCACAATTCATAGTACCGGGCCATGGAAAACCGGGCGGTCAAGAGTTACTGGATTATACCATAGGATTGTTTGAGGTGAAGTAAAAATAGAGATAGAAAATAATCCCACAAAAAGCTTTCAAAATACTCGTTTTTCCCTAAATTTGAGTTTAAAAAGAATAATATTCTATGATTGATATAGATCCTGTGGATTTGAAGATTTTAAAACTTCTCAAAAAAGACGGAATGATGACCAATAGGCAAATTGCCGTTGAACTCAACCTCACCACAACCCCCATTCACGAAAGGATAAAAAGGCTCCGTAGAGATGGTTTTATAGAGAAATATACCATTGAATTAAATCGAAAAAAGCTTAACAAAAATCTAATTGTTTTTTGTAATGTCTCTCTTAAAGAACACGCACAACAGTTTTTGACGCAATTTGAAAAAGATGTTCAAACCGTACCAGAGGTAGTAGAATGCTATTGTGTTTCAGGTGGTTCAGATTTTCTTTTGAAAGTAATTGTATCAGACATGGAGGAATACAAAGACTTTATTCTCAATAAATTAGCTGCAATATCAAATATCGGAAGTGCACAATCGCACTTTGTTATAACAGAAGCCAAGCACTCTTCTATTATTGGAGAATAGGCTTCTTAGGTTTGGAGGAAAACAGTTTCTTCAACATCCAAAACACCAGAAGAATAGCCAAAACACCCATTATAAGTGGAATCCAAATAGAAACTATCGAAATGCCAACAGCCAGTATGTTCTCGAATGTACTGAAAAAACTGTTTCCAATTCCTCCAGTAAATTTTGTAGAACCAAGCCGTATCAAGGAAGTGCCAGCCTGAATGGTTCCGGCTACTCCCCCACCTGCCAATATTCCTAGACCCCATTGAAGCGTTGGGTCGTTTATTTTCAAGAATTGAGTAGTTAATAATGTTCCGGCAACTACAGACGCAGGCAAAGCTATAGAATCCAAAAGATTATCTATAAAAGCAATATAATAAGAGGCGATTTCGACTATTGAGGCAACTATCAAAACAAAGGTGGCAGTATTGCTTATCATCCACCCAAAATCATCTGAAACACTTACTAAACCAAACCTAGCCGCCAAATTTGACACCAAAAGTGGAATAAATACCCTGAATCCACTCCCTGCACTCAGTGCCACGCCGAGCATTAATCCAGGAATCCAAGTGATCCATTCTTCCATTTTTTACAGAATATTCATGGTTTGTTCCTTTATTTTTTCGAGTTCATCTTTCATTTGAACCACCAAACGCTGTATAATAGCATCGTTCGCCTTTGAGCCGATTGTATTGATTTCTCGACCTATTTCTTGAGCTATAAAATTAAGTTTTTTGCCATTAGAGGCTATTTCAAGCTCTTTCTTAAAATAATCTAAGTGATTTGTCAGTCTCACTTTTTCTTCCGAAATATCATATTTTTCAACATAATAAATCAATTCTTGCTCAAAACGATTCTTATCAAAATTTTCACTGTTTATAAAATCCGCCACAGATTTCTCCAATCGTTCTCTAATGGCCGGAATTCTTTTGGGGTCTTGCTCAATAACCATTTGCAAAAGGCCATCAATAACATCAATATATTCCACAAATTTCAGCTTGGTTATCTGACCTTCTTGTAGCCTAAATTCCTTACAATTTGCAATAGCCTGATTGATCAATTTCATGATTAACTTCCACTCCTCTTCTACCTCTTCGGTATTCAATGCATTGGTATTGTAGGCATTAGGCATCATGGTGGCCATTCTGAGCACTTCTGTTTGAGAAGCCTCAAAGCCCAATTCCTTTGCGGTCTGAATTAAATCCTTAAAATATGCTTTAACCAATGGCCTGTTTACCGTCGTCCCCGCTGATTCCTCATCTTTTGGAGTTACGTTCAACATCATCTCTATTTTGCCGCGTTCTAATTCTTTGGAGAGGAGATTTCTAACTTCAATTTCTCTATTCGAAAAACTTCTTGGCAGCCTACAATAAATATCAGAAAACTTAGAGTTGAGTGTTTTGATTTCTACAGAAACGGCCATCTTGTCGGTTTCGATAGTGGCAGATCCGAAACCCGTCATTGATTGTAACATAAATAGTGTTTATCTTTTGTGTAAAACTAAGGAATTAATCCATCAAAATGGTCAACCAAAGGCAAAAAAGTGTAATTTTGCAGCCAAATTGATAGTAAAAATGGATATTATTGGTATATTAAGTAATAAAATAGAAACGGCCGTTCAGTCACTTTTTGGTGTATCTGACCAAGCAGTTTTACAACCTACTCGCAAGGAATTCGAAGGAGATTACACCTATGTTTTTTTTGGTTTAGTTAAAAGTCTAAGAAAATCGCCTCCCGAAATAGGCAACGCCATCGGTACATACTTGTTGGATAATAACGACATTTTTGAATCTTACAACGTGGTACAAGGCTTTTTGAATTTAAAAATAAAAAATACGGTATGGGTTGAAGTTCTCAACGATTTACTAAAAACCAATACCGGTTCCGAAATAGAACGTTTATCTCAATCAGTTTTGGTGGAATATTCGTCCCCAAACACCAACAAACCGCTGCATTTAGGGCATTTGAGAAATAATTTCTTGGGTTACTCCGTATCTAAAATCTTAGACGCTGCTGGATATGATGTTACAAAAGCTTGTCTAGTAAACGACCGAGGTATTCACATTTGCAAGTCTATGGTGGCCTACAAGCATTTTGGCAATAGCGAAACTCCCGAGTCTGCGGGCATTAAAGGGGATCACTTGGTAGGGAAATACTATGTGGAATTCGACAAGGCCTATAAAAGCCAAATTCAAGAGCTTATAGCAAGTGGTTCAACAGAGGATGAAGCGAAAAAGGCAGCTCCAATCATGGTAGAAGCACAGGAAATGCTTCTGAAATGGGAACAAAATGACCCCGAAATTATTGACCTTTGGAAAAAACTAAACACTTGGGTATATGATGGTTTTGAGAAGACTTATAAAAAAATCGGAGTTGATTTCGACAAAACCTATTATGAATCAGATACTTATCTACTCGGAAAAGATCTAGTTGAAGATGGTTTAAACAGAGGTATTTTCTATAAAAAAGAAGACAACAGTGTTTGGATTGATTTGACTGACGAAGGGTTGGATAATAAATTGGTGCTCAGAGGAGATGGAACGTCGGTTTATATTACCCAAGATTTAGGGACAACTGACTTGAAATTCCAGGATTTCCATTCCGAAAAATCCATTTGGGTAGTTGGAAATGAGCAAGACTATCACTTCAAGGTGTTGTTTGCCATAATGAAAAAACTAGAGAGAGCATATGCAGAAGGCTGTTATCACCTTTCCTACGGCATGGTAGACCTGCCGTCGGGCAAAATGAAATCAAGAGAAGGTACTGTAGTAGATGCTGATGAATTGGTGGACGAAATGATAGCCACCGCAAAGGCCATGAGTGCAGAAAAAGGCAAAATTGAGGATTTGGAATCCGAAGAATCAGCCGAACTTTTCAGAATGTTAGCTTTGGGAGCCTTGAAATATTACCTTCTGAAAGTAGAGCCTAAAAAGCGAATGCTCTTCAATCCCGAAGAATCTATTGATTTTCAAGGAAATACTGGGCCTTTTATCCAATACACCCATGCCAGAATCAAGTCCATCCTCAGAAAGGCAGAAGTAGCAGATAATCAAATATTTACGCTTGACGGTGTTCATATTCTAAATCCCGAAGAATTAGAATTGGTGTTTTTAATAAAAGACTATGATACAGTAATCAAAAACGCCGCCGCAGATTATTCTCCAGCCTTGCTGGCCAATTACACCTACGAATTGGCCAAAACCTTTAATGGTTTCTATACGCAACATTCGGTAATGAATGAAGAAAATGCGAATATCAAATATTTGCGTCTTGGACTGATCAAAAAAGTAGCAGAAACCATCAAACATGCCATGGGTTTACTTGGAATTGATGTTCCTGAAAGAATGTAAAAAAAGTCTAAAATATAAGTGAATAAAAAAGCGGCAAAATCAATCTTGCCGCTTTTTGCTTTTATGTACATCCTTAAAAATCAATGTTCCATAATACTCAAAACAGGAATTACCGAAATATTTACAACCTCCTCAGCGATACTTCCAAACAGAAAACGCTCAAAACCAACCCTACCATGGGTAAACATAATGATTAAATCAATATCGTGAGTCTCGGCAAATTCTACAGTTCCTTTTGAGACAGAATCATGCCTAAAAATCTCAAAATCAAAGTTTTGGATGTTATATAATTTCTCAACATCTCTGGCCGTATCATAGATTTCGCTTCTATCGTCGGTGGTTTCACCGGTATCTATAAACACAAACTTGTTTTTTGTGGCACTCAAGTCAAACAAACTCATGGCTTTTTCTATGAATCCCGTTTTCTCAAAATCAGTCACAAACAAAACGTTTTCTATTTTTACAAAAGCCGTATTTTCTTTCATAACCAACACTGGGCAGTCAGCTTTCCGGATTACATTCTGGCTATTGGTTCCTTTCAAATAATCCTTCCAACCGTTGGCTCCCTCTGAGCCCATCACTATGAGATCGGCATTCTCACTTAAAATAGCAGGGATCAGTTCTTCAAAATCCTCTTTGATACTTCCCTCAATGGTAACATCGGGGTACCACTCCTTCCACCTTTCAATCTCTCTGAGAGCATCACCTTTCAGTAAATTGTAATATTCTTCCTCGGTGTGTACCGCAGATTCTACCAACTGATATCTGAATTTTGGAAACTTAAACATAGTCATCAAGTTGATCTTGGCATCCATGTTTTTGGCAAGTTTTACGGCGGCAGACATTGCATTTTCGGCTGCCAAATGAAAATCTGTGGGTACTAAAATAGTCTTCATAATCTGAAAATTTATTATAACACAAAAGTACGTGTCATAAGAATTCAGAATAATGACCAAAACCCAAATCCGAAATGATTAAAGACAGTTTTTAGCAAAAAAAGAATACAATTTATTTAGCTCTTATGGCTATCACTGGGTCCATTTTAGAGGCCTGTGAAGCAGGAATTAATCCTGCCACAATACCAATGATACTTGAAATGGTAAGACCAAAGATTATATTGCTCGAAGAAAGTACAATATCTAAACTGCCAAGGTCAATGAAACTGGCGAAATAAACCAAAATCAAACCAAATAAACCGCCAATCAGACAAAGAAATATGGCTTCAAACAGAAACTGGAACAATATAAAGTAGTTTTTAGCACCGAGAGATTTCTGAATTCCGATAATGTTGGTACGTTCTTTTACAGAAACAAACATGATATTGGCAATTCCGAATCCGCCAATAAGTAGAGAAAACAAACCAATAACGAATCCACCTGCACGGATAGACCCAAAAATAGTAGTAAGAAAACTAGCAGCGGCATCAGGTCTATTTAATGCAAAATTATCCTCCTCTAAGGGCCTTAAACCTCTAATAGTACGCATTTTGCCTTTAATTTCGCTTTCCAGTTTTTCCATCTTTAGGTCACTTTCAAAAGCTTGCACTTGTATCATTCCATACAAATTACCCGAACTGAACATTCTTTTGTGCTTCACAAAAGGCACATAAACTTTCTGATCCGGGTTTCCACCGACATCCACCAGTTGCTTACCTTTTTTCTCTTGCATACCAATCACCACAAAATTTTCACCCTTGATCTTCATCTGTTTACCAATCGGATTCTCTTCTCCAAACAAGGTTTCGGCTATTTCAGCACCGATTATTACTACATTTCGGCCAGATTCTATTTCCGTAGGTGAAAAGTATCTGCCATCTATAACTGGCACATCAGAAATCAAATTAAAATCATATGTAATACCCTGAACAAGAGCATTATAACTATTACTCTGGTATTTCACTTGCGTGGCAGACCAATCCATAATGGTAACTGCAGAGGCGTTTTCGAGATTATCTTTTAGGTACTTATATTCAGAATATTTTGGTCTTGGCCTGTTGAAATATTTCCACCAAGGATATTCGCCATCACCAAACTGCCACGGAAATTTATCGACATAAATGGTTTTGTCGCCAATAGAACTCAAGCTGGTTTTGATATTAGATTCGAGCGAATCTACCATAGTATAAACTCCAATTATAGAAAAAATGCCGATGGTAACCCCTAGAAGTGACAAAACAGTTCTTAATAAATTAGACCGCAATGCCTGCCATGCAAATCTTAAAGCTTCAAACGTGAGTTTAAAAAACAACATTCGTGATTTTATAATTGATAAGGTAAAAATTGCAAAAAAAAAGGAATTTGAATCAAGTAATTTTATAAATGACACAAAACACTTAACTTAACGGTAAATATCCATGATTGGTGGAATCCCTAACCTAAACTTATCAACAGAAAACTAGAGATGAAAAACAGAATTGCATTCTTCTTTTTGGCCTTATTCCTTGTGTTGGCTTGTAAAACTACCCAAAAAACGCCGACGAAAGAGGCCTCCAAAGATTTATTTTCCTTATTTGTAGAAGACCCAAATGTAAAACCATTTTACTCGGAAAAGAAGGGCGTTTTTGCTAAAAATGGAATGGTTGCCGCCGCACATGCCGAAGCCTCCAACGCTGGTATTGAAATACTAAAAATGGGCGGAAATGCGATTGATGCAGCGGTGGCCACCCACTTTGCTTTGGCGGTAGTTTTTCCGTTTGCAGGTAACCTAGGTGGGGGTGGATTTGCTGTAATCCGTACCAAAAATGGGCAAGCACATACCTTAGATTTTAGAGAAAAAGCACCTTTGAAAGCACATAGAGACATGTATTTGGACGCCGAAGGTAATGTAATTCAAGGCCTCAGTTTACAAGGCCATTTGGCAAGCGGTGTACCCGGATCGGTGGACGGAATGGTTGAAATGCATGAAAAATTCGGAAAGTTGCCTTGGGCTAAACTATTGGAACCAGCCATAAAATTAGCCGAAGAAGGTGTAATCTTGACCGACCGAGAGGCACTTGGTCTAAATAACAATGCGGATGTATTTAAAAAAGTAAATGGCCAGGACTTACAATACTTTATGAAACCTCAAGGCACAAAATGGGCCAAAGGAGATCTTTTAGTTCAGAAAGATTTGGCAGAGACTTTAAAACTCATACAATTAAACAAAAGAGCGGGCTTTTATGAAGGCAATGTGGCAAAGCTATTGGTAGATGAAATGGCAAAGGGCGGAGGAATAATTTCACAAGAAGACCTTCAAAAGTATCACTCCGCTTGGCGAAAGCCTATTGAGGCAGATTACAAAAACTACAAAATCATAACCATGCCGCCTTCCTCTAGCGGTGGAGTGGCCCTGTTGCAAATGCTTCGCCATGTGGAGCCCTACCCACTTCAAAAATGGGGTTGGAACTCTGCCAATACCGCTCAAGTGATGATAGAAGCAGAAAGAAGGGTCTATGCCGACAGAGCCAAGTGGATGGGGGACACTGACTTTATCGATGTGCCTATAGAAAAACTAATCAGTAGAGATTACTTGAAAAAGCGTTGGATAGATTTTGACAGCACCAAAGCTAGCAATAGTAAAGACATCAAAGGGGGTACATTGCCTGGCTATGAGTCTTTTGAAACTACGCATTACTCTGTTGTGGATAGTGAAGGAAATGCGGTTTCGATAACCACTACACTCAATGGTGCTTACGGAAGCAAGGTAATAGTTGCTGGTGGTGGTTTCTTGATGAATAATGAAATGGACGACTTCAGCATAAAAAGCGGCGTACCAAATATGTTCGGATTGTTAGGTTCGAAGGCAAACGAAATTCAACCTGAAAAACGGATGTTGAGCTCCATGACACCCACCATAGTAGAAAAGGACGGCAAGCTATTCATGGTTGTAGGTACTCCGGGTGGAAGCACCATTATGACCTCTGTGTATCAGACGATACTTAATGTCACCGAGCATAAAATGACCATGCAGCAAGCGGTAAACGCTCTTAAGTTTCACCACCAATGGTTGCCCGACCGTACGGTATTCGAAGCCAACGCATTTAGTGAAAAGACTTTGGAAAAACTCAGAGGCAAAGGTTATATAATGGATCAGCAAAAAGGAACTTTAGGACGTATGGACTGCATAATGGTACATCCTGACGGAAAGTTAGAAGGAGCATCAGATCCAAGAGCGGACAATACCAGTATAGGTTATTAAGAACAAAATTAAGAGCGGCTAAAAGACGAATAGCCGAAGATTATCCTCGACTACTCTTTTATCACTCAATAGAAATTAAGAATCTAAATTATTTCAAAATCATCCTTTGGCTGATGGTTTTTCCTTTTCCATCGGTTCCATAAACCGTTATAAGATATTTTTTGGTTAAGTCTGCATTATAAAATCCAATGTTCGTTTTACCATAAATATCTGTTTTCAGCAAGGGATTCCAATATAAAGTCTTGCGTCTATCGGGCTTCGCAGTGGCTTTGGTATACTTCGGGGCAAATATATTTCGGGCATACTGATAACCCATAAAAGTCTGATAATTGTTAGCTTTATAAATACTTAAAAGGTCCTTACCTTTTGCTGTCAAGAGATTTACGATGGTACCAGCTTCTTGTCCCAGCTTGGCCGTTTTCTCTTTTTTATTCAAGAAATCCAGCCAAACAATGTCAACAGGTTTCAGTAGATTTAAGAAACCTACCGGTACTCTAGTTCCATCCACCATCACCCAGTTTTGATTTCCGCCATTTAATTTGCCAGTTAACTCAGGAACGTTTTTTTCAATCAAATCTACCACTGAAGTAATTCCCGATGAAGAATCTACCGTAACGGCAGTCTCAAAGTCCGCCTCCCAATTGTAACCTCTACGACGATAATCATTTTTAAGGTCTTTGCTCATTTTGCCGGTAACTACCACTTCTTTTAGAGCCACGGCTTTAGTTTGTACCGCTGGAGTTGTATTCGGTTTGTTCACTGCCGTAGGTTTCGCTGTTACACCATTAGCCGGAGTTTTAGCAACAACAGCAGGTGGAGTAATAGAAACTTTGGGGCTGTATACTCCTTCTAACTTAAGGTCCAAATACTGGCCCTCATTATTCAGAGCCAGAACCTTAACGCTGTCCGTCCAATGGTCGTAAACGACAAAATTTCCAGAAGAATCCGTTTGGGTTTCTTGGTATTTCATTCCTATTTTATCCCATAGAAATAAACTAAGCTTTTGATTTTCATATGGAACCATACTTTGCAAGGCAGTGCCTTTCATAGCCAAGGATTTTTCTTCTTTGAACACATTGGTTTTGGCTTCCTTTTTCCAGTCCATGGTCATCATAAGATTATCTAAATAAAACTTAGAAACCGTAGGTTGAAACTCAAAGAGTGAGTCCAGTTTTTGAATTTCCGCCTCAAAATCAGCATCAAAAACCAGGCTATTTTGCATATTTTCTATTTTCTGACTGAAAACTGTGGGTGGTGTAATGTCGGTAACTGAAATAGACAAGTCAAGATTGGACATTGGCCTTTGGTTGTCATCCAAAACATAAAGGTCAAAATTAACTTTGCCTTTTGGTAACAGATTAGGCTTGTAATTGTCTATCTGTAAGGAGTTTTTGGCATTATTCAGAAAATACACCAAACGCTTGCATACTACCTTGCCAGTCAAATCCTCCACTGCGATTTCTACAACTCCTGAATTAGGCACCAAGTCATTGTTAAGCACAAACTTGAAGTTGGTACTAACCGTCTCAAAAGGCACAGTGGTTATGATTTCTCCTCTTTGGCGAACCACAATATTGAATTTCTCAGGTACGTTGATATTGGTAAATACATTAATGAATAATCCATCAGAATAAATAACATTGTCGGTAGACAGAACATAACCAAACTGTTGCGAGGCAGGCAGCAGTTCTTTATACATTTTACCAGCTAGACTAAAAACTGCATAATACTTCATCCCCGTCTCAGGTTTTATTATAAAAGTGCCAATTTTTTGTAAATCAGGATAAAAGGTAGTTATGAGTTTTCCTGTACTGTCTTCAATTTTCCCCTCGAATCCCTTTGGCAAATTCATAAAATTATTGAGTTTAACCGCCACTTTACACGAAATGGCATCTACCAATTGTCCCCCTTCTGGGTAAAAAACAACTTCTGGTTTCTGAACAACTTTGGTAGCCAGTGGGCTGGCAGCACCTGGTAAAACACCTGAAACCTTGAAAGTCTTGGTATAGAAAGCTTTTTCAGAATAGTTTCGCATCAGCTGCGTATAAGCTGTGAGCTCATATTGTCCAGCAGCAAGGTTCTTTGGCAGAATAATCTGAGAATTAGCGTGACCGTTTTGTACGGCCAATTTAGACTCATTGATTATCTCATTTTGCTTGTTTTGAAATAGCAAATACAAAACCTGACTTTTCTGAGATAAATGGTGCGAAGTGGCATCAAAAACATAAGTTTTAAGCCAAATGGTATCCCCAGCTACATAAGCGTCTTTGTCAGTATGGACAAAAACTTTCTCCGATTGATAAGTCGAAGTTTGAGCTGAGATTTGAATCGCACAAAATACTAATAAAACTAAAAACTTAAACTTTTGCATATTAGGAGGCTATATTTTGGGTTTATTATACAATTTGCAAATACTGTGCCTATATAAATGAACAGAGAAATTTCTCGAAAAATTTGTGGCAATAGGGCTGAAATAAAACCTAAAATATATTCACATTAAAACTTAGCTTCCCATTGTCCCAATCTAGCATTCTATTCCAAAGCGAACTAAATAAATATTGGTTTTAAGGAAATTTAACCAAAAAACATCGATAACAAGCTTCACTTGTTCATCCATTGCATCAAGTCTTCCTTATCCACAATCGACCAACTATGCGGGTGTCTGACGCCATTTGCTCTAAAACCTTTATTTTCGGTTGGTAAATATTCCACTTTATCAAAGCCTATTTTATTTAGATTTTCATAAAGTATTTTGATATAAAAGGCATTCATTTGGTCAAAATCAGCCTTTCTGTTCTCTTTCCACCAAAGCGTATCTGGCTCTGTATAAAAACGCATTTTTGTATTTTTAAGACTTTTAAGATTATCGGTGTAATTGGTTGTGGAAGTGTACACCGCATAATCTTGGTATTTCAAAATATTGTCAGTCGGATTACCAAATTTATTTCCTAAAGTTTCAATTATCCATTTACTTTCTTGAACAGATACTTCAGAAAAGTTCCGCTTCAAATTTTTTTCAGAACTTCTGTATAACGCAACCAAGTCAATGGGTGAATCAATTATAAAAACACCTTTGGGCTTCAAGTTATATATCTTATTTTCAATAAGAAACGAACTAATAAGTAAGGTAACATTACCTCCACTCGAAAATCCACCGAAATAGATGTCCTTCCTTGGTAGATTATTTACCTGAAATATTTTTTGTAATTGTCCCGAAAGTTCTCGCTTTTCATTTTCCTCGAGCCACAATTTTTGATTGTAGTTCATGTAAATCAAAGCCGTGTTGTTTTCCTTGGCAATTTCTAATATGTTGAATTCCCGTTTTATATCTTCTGGTTTTTCTCCAAAACCTCCAAAAAGGATGAGTACCTTTTTGATATCATTGCTGGAAAAATTCAAGACATAATTTTCTTTTCTAACTTCTTGAATATCAAATTTTTCAATACTCTGCTTTGGAGTGTTTTTGCAAGAAACGAAAGCCGTCAATATCAAAACGATTATTCCAAAAAACTTTTTCATTTGTCAAATTATTTACAACAAATATATTGAAAAGGATTATTATCCAAAATGGATTCTATTGCTCAGTTAAAACAAATGGTTTGGAAGAAGTTTACTGGCATCAGATAAAATTAATACGAAGAGCCTCATCTGTCTGAATGTTAAACCCTTACAGGGTTTGGGGTTCAATTATGGTTATTTTTGTTAATTTACTTCAACCCCTCTGGGGTTGCTTATTTTCAATTGTTTAAGAGTTTAAACCTTTTTCAAATGAAATTTATTCGTACACCAGTAGAAGAAATTCATCTATTATTTTCAAAAACAAGCCAATTCCAAAAATAAACCCATAAAAAAACCCGATTACTCGGGTTTTAAAATTATTTCGTTTCAGTGCTGTCTGTGACTTCGGGATCCTTGTCGGCTCCCTCTACAACTGCTATTTCATCCTTTTTATCTAAAAACTCCTGATAAACCGTTGGCTTATCAAAAGGCCTCTCTCCTATCAGGCCAACTAAATCATGTTGATAAATGATTTCTCGTTCCAACAAAGCTTTTGCCAATATATCCAATTTATCACGGTGTTCTAGAAGCAAATCTTTAGTGGCAGAATAAGCCAAATCAATCATTTTCTTAACCTCTTCATCAATCACTTGTGCCGTGAGTTCTGAATATGGTTTAGTAAATGAGTACTCACTTTGACCTTTAGAATCGTAATAACTTACGTTTCCAATTTTCTCGTTCATACCATATACCGTAACCATGCTGTAAGCCAACTTGGTAATTTTCTCCAAATCGCTCAAGGCACCAGTTGATATCTTCCCGAACACCACTTCTTCGGCAGCTCTACCCCCAAGGGTCATACACATTTCGTCAAAAAGCTGCTCGGTGCGATACAAATATTGTTCTTTAGGCAAGTATTGAGCGTAACCCAAGGCCGCAATTCCTCTCGGAACTATACTCACTTTTACTAGAGGATTGGCGTGCTCTAAAAACCAGCCCGCGATGGCATGACCAGCTTCATGAAAAGCTACAATTTCTTTTTCCTCTGGCGAAATCAATTTATTGCGTTTTTCTAAACCGCCAATTTCTCTGTCAATAGCGTCTTGGAAATCTTTCATTTCCACCTGCTTTTTACCTCTACGAGCAGCCAAAAGAGCAGCTTCGTTACATACGTTGGCAATTTCAGCACCGGCAAAACCTGGTGTCTGAGCAGCCAATTTCTTAGGATCTACTTCTTCTGCAAACTTAATTGGCTTCAAGTGAACTTTGAAAATTGCCTCACGACCATTAATATCTGGTACATCCACACTTATCTGACGGTCAAATCTACCTGGTCTGAGCAAGGCTGGATCCAAAACATCTGGACGGTTGGTTGCGGCAAGAATTATGATTCCAGAGTCTGATCCAAAACCATCCATTTCCACCAAAAGTGAGTTTAAGGTATTCTCTCTTTCGTCGTTTCCGCCTGGCATTGAGCCCTTTCCACGAGAACGACCAACAGCGTCAATCTCATCTATAAATATGATACAAGGTGCTTTTTCTTTGGCTTGTTTGAACAAATCTCTAACTCTGGCAGCACCAACACCCACGAACATTTCTACAAAATCAGAACCTGAAAGTGAGAAAAACGGCACACTAGCTTCTCCAGCTACAGCCTTAGCCATTAATGTCTTACCTGTTCCCGGAGGGCCAACCAACAAGGCTCCTTTCGGTATTTTACCACCCAATTCGGTATATTTACCCGGTTTTTTCAAAAACTCTACAATCTCCGTCAGCTCTTCTTTGGCCTCGTCGAGACCTGCAACGTCTTGAAAAGTTATTTTAACCTTGTTATCAGCATCAAAAAGTGCTGCTTTGGATTTTCCAATGTTAAACAATGCTCCTCCTGGGCCACCACCAGACATACGGGTCATGATGAAGTACATCAAACCGAAGAAGAACAAAATAGGGAACCACTGCCAGAAAATATTCATATAGTCACTTCTGGTCATGGTTTCAGGATACAGAGTACCCTTCACATCATCAGGAATTGCTGCAGTTTTCAGGAAATTATTGTACTCGTACATAAACGAATCCTCAGAAACGATATCCACCTTTAAATGCGGCCCGCCTGAGAATTTGTTATTAGCCAATTTGGCCTTGTATTCAGGCTTAGTAAGTGCTTCTGGTGTAAGATTAATCTCAAGTGTATTGGTTCCTTTGACCAAAAATACCTTTTGCACATCGCCCGCCAAAACCATCTTTTCGAAAGACTTGTACGGCACAGAACCAAGTTTATTTGTACTGCTAAAAAATACTAGACCCATGATGGCCAAAATAAGAGCCGCCACTACCCAGCCTTGAAGCCCACCAGGATTAGGTGTCAGCTTCTTCTTCGGTTTATCCGAAGAATTGTTGTTGTTGCTTTCAGACATATTAAATTTTAAATAAAATCTATGATTGGTTAACTAAGTGGAGTTAGAGAAGGTTTCAAGGTATCACCATAATAAGTGCAGTCTGCATCACCCCAAAGCGACTCAATATCGTAAAACTCACGACGGTCTTTTTTGAAAACATGCACCACCACATCTACATAATCTAACAAAATCCACTCTTTATTTTGAATACCCTCCTTGTGCCAAGGAGATTCTTTGGTTGACTTAAATACTTCTTCGTCCACCGAGCCAGCTATGGCGTCTATTTGTGTGTCGGAACTTCCTGAGCAGATAACAAAAAAGTCTGTAATAGCACCCTGAATCTTTCTTAAATCCATTTTTATGATATCAAAACCCTTCTTCTCCTGCATTCCGTTGATGATGGAATCGCACAACACTTCACTCGAAATCTTTTTCTTCATTAAACTGTAAATTGGTTAAATTTGCGAGCGGTAACAAAATCAAATATGCCATTACATCGCAGATTTTCTATAAAACGCTAAATTAATTTATTTTGCTCAAAATTCAGCCCAAAACTTTTTTTGTCGGTAAAAATCTAATTTTTCTGCCATCTTGTCATTCTACCAACGACATAGCTAATGAAATAATTCAAAATAAGGAATTTATTGACGGAACTGTCATCCTTACCGATCACCAAACGGCGGGCAGGGGACAACGTGGAAACGCCTGGGAAAGTAACATAGGGCAGAATATTTTGATGAGTCTTATTGTCAAAACAACGTTTCTAAGTCTAGAAAAATCCTTTGATTTAAGCATTACAGTAGCCGTTTCCGTTTTGGAGGCATTGCAAACTTTAGGAATACAAAACACAAGCATCAAATGGCCTAACGACCTCTATATCAACGAGAAAAAAACAGGTGGAATATTGATTGAGAACAGCATTTCGGGCAACAAAATGAGCCATTCGATAGTGGGAATAGGTATAAACGTTAATCAGACAAAATTTGAGAATATACGGGCAACATCATTATGTTTGGAGCTAAAACAGGAGCAAGTAAGTCGTGAAATAATCGTAGAAAAAATCTGCGAATCTATAGAGTCAAATCTGGAATTACTAAAAAGCGGCTCATTCAAAAAAATCAAAGAGAAATATCTTCTAAATCTATTTGGAAAAGACCAATTAAGAGTTTTTAAATCCGAAAAAGGAATTTTTGAGGGCGAAATCGTGGGAATATCAGACCAAGGACACTTGAAAATAATTAGCCAAAACGAAGAAAAATATTACAATATCAAGGAAATTGAATATCTTTTTGATGATTAACCCGCAGAATTTTGGGCAAGTCAAATGAAACAATATTTTTGCAATCAAGCAAAATACTACATAAATCATCCACCCTAGAATACAACCAAAGAAGAATATTTTAAAACCTATGGAATCAAATACGGAAAGAAAGAGACTGATAGAACGAGCTGACAATAAAGGATGGAAAAAATGGGGACCGTATCTTTCCGAAAGACAATGGGGAACTGTTAGAGAGGACTACAGTGTATACGGAGACGCCTGGAACTATCTCACCCACGACATGGCACGCTCGAGAGCATACAGATGGGGAGAAGATGGCATCGGAGGTATTTCTGACAATAAACAACACATTTGTTTCGCTTTGGCACTTTGGAATCACAAAGATTCCATCTTAAAAGAGCGTCTATTTGGCTTAACCAACAATGAAGGAAACCACGGCGAAGATGTAAAAGAGCTGTACTATTACCTCGATAGTACTCCTACCCACTCATATATGAAAATGCTCTACAAATACCCCATAGAGGCATTTCCTTATGAAAAAATCACTGGCGAAAACAACAGACGGAACATCCGCGAAGATGAGTACGAAATAATAGATACGGGTGTTTTCGACGACAACAAATACTTCGATATTTTTGTGGAGTACGCCAAAAGGGAAGAAAACGACATTTTCATAAAAATAACCGCCACCAACCGCAGCAAAAAAGAAGCACCTTTGACCGTGCTACCTACCATTTGGTTTAGAAATACTTGGTCTTGGGGGTATGAAGAATTCGACAAAAAACCTATACTCTCGGGCATAGCCAATAGCCAAATAGAGGTTAATCACAGACTATTTGAGCGGATGAAACTCTATTGTCACGGAGCAGATTCTCTGCTATTTTGTGAAAACGAAACTAATATGGAGCGGGTTTTTGGAAAAGAAAATGCGAGTCCTTACACAAAAGATGGTATCAATAATTATATCGTCCATGGGAAAGAAAAAGCCATCAATCACAACCAAATAGGCACCAAAGCCTCCGCAAAATATACTAGAAAAATAAAAGCAGGGGAATCGGAGACCTTTTGGCTGAGATTCAGCGATCAAACCAACCTTAAAGAGCCTTTCGTTAATTTTGAGGAAGTATTTGCAGAAAGTCTGAAAACTGCCGATGATTTCTACGAAATTATACAGAAAGACATCAAAAGTGAGGAAGAAAAGGCCATTCAAAGACAGGCCTTTGCAGGTATGATGTGGAGTAAGCAGTTTTACTACTACAACATCGACCAATGGATGAATGGTGACCCAAAAATGCCTTTTGAGTTTAGAGGACGGGCTTTTGAGCGAAATTCTCCTTGGAAGCACGCCTACATGGCCAACATACTTTCTATGCCCGACAAATGGGAATACCCATGGTTTGCAGCATGGGATTTGGCTTTTCATACCGCTACTTTGGCTCGTATAGACCCTGATTTTGCCAAAAGACAGCTGGCAGTGGTTTTAAGAGAATACTATATGCACCCGAACGGGCAAATACCAGCTTACGAGTGGAATTTCTCTGACGTAAACCCTCCAGTCCATGCATGGGCCACTTGGAAAGTCTACGAAACAGACAAAGAAATGAACGGCGGAAAGGGTGATGTAGGATTTTTGGAGAGGATTTTTCATAAACTTTTGTTGAACTTCACTTGGTGGGTCAACCAAAAGGATGAGGACGGCAATAATATATTTGGAGGCGGATTCTTAGGACTTGATAACATCGGAGTATTTGATAGAAACGCACAAATTCCGGGTGTAAAACTCCAACAAGCCGACGCCACAGGTTGGATGGCCATTTACACGCTCAATATGCTAAAAATTGCCTGCGAAATATCCTTGGAAAGGCCAGCTTATCAGGATATGGCCTCTAAGTTTTTTGAGCACTTCCTGTATATTGCCGCGGCCATAAACAAGACCTTGGACGAAGAAGGAAACGGACTTTGGGATGAGGACGACCAGTTTTATTACGACAAAATATATACCCCAGACGCAAACACTTTGTTCCTGAAAATCAGGTCATTGGTGGGTTTAATTCCATTGTGTGCTGTTGAGGTCATCAGCGAGGATTTATTACAAAAACTACCAGATTTCAAGCGTCGCTTGGAATGGATTTTAAAGAATAGGCCTGATTTGGCGGGTTTAATTTCAAGATGGCACGAGCCAGGGAAAGGTGAAACGCACTTGCTGTCGCTTCTGAGAGGACACCGCATGAAAATGGTATTCAAACGTCTATTTGACGAGAAAGAATTCCTTTCAGATTACGGTATCAGGTCCATGTCGAAATTCCATTTAGAGAACCCCTATCATTTTAACCTCCACGGTGAACACCTGAATGTAAAATATACACCTGGCGAATCTGACCTGACCATAATGGGCGGAAATTCGAACTGGCGAGGGCCCGTTTGGTTTCCACTTAACTACCTTATAATAGACTCTTTACATAAATATTCAAAATATTATGGTGAAGACTATGAGGTAGAATACCCAACCAACTCTGGCGAAATAGTAACCATTCGTGAAGCTGCCCTTCAGATTTCGGAGCGGTTAATCAATATTTTCAAAGAAGGAGAAAATGGCAAAAAGCCATTTATGGGCGGTGTAGAAAAATTCAACAAAGACAAAGACTTTAAGGATTACTACCATTTCTACGAATACTTCCATGGCGACAACGGCAAAGGTCTAGGAGCCGCCCACCAAACCGGCTGGACAGGCCTCGTAGCAGATTTGATTCAGGAAGTGAATGAGGGGAGGTAGATTTAATCCTCTCTCCCCTCTTTTCTGTTCGCATCAGCCATTCTAACAATTTTTGGAGTAAACTTAGCCAAAACTTTAACCAAATCTTTTTGTGCTGAAATGACATCGTTTATGTCCTTGTAGACCATTGGTGCCTCGTCTAAATCACCACCGATTAATTCAATACCAAAATCATTTAGCACTTTGTTCATAGAATTTTTGGTTATCGAATTTAGGGCAGCAGTTCTGCTCATCAGCCTTCCTGCTCCATGCGAAGCTGAATTAATTGAAGATTCATTTCCTAAACCCTTGACAACAAACCCAGAAGCAGTCATTGAACCAGGAATAATCCCTAACTCATTTTTGTTAGCCGGGGTTGCACCTTTTCTATGAACTAATACTTCTTTACCTCTGTGTATTTCCTTCCAAGCAAAATTATGATGGTTTTCAACCATCAATATAGGCTTAGCTGAAATCGCCTTGGCCAGTTTTGCATGTATCTCATGGTGATTTGCAGACGCATAATCTCCCGCCAAATTCATAGCAATCCAATATTCTTGACCTTCTTCTGTATTCAAATCTAACCAAGCTAAATGAGAAGCTTCTTTTGGCAAAATGGTCTTTTGCTTCGCTATTTTTGAGTAAATACCTGCAACCGTTCCACCAAACCCTCTTGACCCAGAATGTGATAGCAATGAAAGATATTGACCAACAGGCAAACTTAAAGTCTCATCAACTTCCGTGATTTCGATTATTCCCCATTCAACAAAATGGTTTCCAGTTCCTGATGTACCCAATTGCTTATAAGCCTTGTCCTTCAAATCTCTAATAACTTTGGTAGCTGTCCATTCAATTTTATCCATAACAGACTCATCAACTTTGTCTCTTATTTCTCCTCCAATTCCAAATTTTGTTTTTTCCATGAGACTTCTTGTCAACAAATGGGGCTCTCTTTTGAAAATGTCAATAGGAATATCGAAAACAGACAAGCACATTCTACATGCTATATCTACTCCAACTGCATAAGGAATTATTTTGTCGGGCTCTGTTGCCAATACTCCGCCAATTGGTAAGCCGTAGCCTTGGTGGGCATCAGGCATTAAAGATCCAGCGATTGAAATGGGCAAGCTCAATGCCGTATTCATTTGATTTAAAGCACCTTGTTCAATAAAATCTGCTCCGAAAATAGAATAATTCAATTTATCTTCTCGCAAATTGAACTCCAAAGATTCTCCGATCGCTTTCTCTTCTAGTGACATAATCTGCTCAATAGGTATACAAGACTTGCCGAATTCTGTCAATTCAATCTCAATTCCGCTATTTTGAAGTTCAAATACTTTCTTCGCCAAATTGGTGACCTTATTTCTGGAGTATGCGTATTTTTTTGGATTTTCTAGCATTTGGGCTATTAATCCTAGGACTTTTTCTTCGGAAAAATCTTGATGTTCCATAAGACCACTTGCAACTCTATCAAAATCTTTGATAAGCTCCTCTGGGATATTTCCCAATTCTTTTATTTTTAATGCTTCCATTTATCTTTTTTTTAATTTTGCCATCCAAAAATTGAATAACAATTCCATTTTTAAACTTCTTTTTTTTCCCAAGCCACTCGAAGAGTTTGTTTAAACACCATGTCCAATCTTTCTGTATCGGGTGTTCTAACATTTTTATTCAATTTTAGATAATTTGAATAAAAAACAATTTTTGCTTTCAAAAAATCATTTAATACTTGAATTTTGGGTTCAATATCCAATTCCTCACCTGAAATTTTAAGAGCAAGCAATTGCTCTATTATTACTTTAATTTCAATCTCTTTCAATTCACTATCAACTAACAACTGGAATTCCATAGGAGGAACTGTATTATTGTTGAGAATCCAATCACAAGCTAAAATCGGCCTTAATACATAAAAATATTTCTTTAACCTTACTAAATCTTTTTGCAAATAGGCTTTAAAGTTGCCTTCCGCCATGTGCAAATAGTGATGCATACATGATTGAGAGTTGAAATATTCTTTCGACATTTCTCTCAATAATTCAGAAAAAAAATATTCATCCTTGTAAACAATTGGACTTCTTAGCCATTCAAGCAAAGGCGGATTTGATTTCCTAAATAATTTTAGTGCTTTCTTTAGCTCCCAACCTGCCAAATCAATATCATTTTCTAAAATTTCCTCTTGATTATCCTTCAATTGGTCAATTTTCAAATACCAATCTAGTTTGTGAACATAGATATATCTAACATCCCAATCGCTGTCAGTTGAAGAAAAACCCCATGCCCTGCTACCACTTTCTACAGCAAGAAGAATCTTAATTTCATGTTGATTTTCTAATCTTTTGAGTTCTTTTAATATCTCTTCTCTCATATTTCTTGAATTAATACCCAAAATTCACAGACTTCTACGCATCCTTCTTGCGTAGATAAAATATTTTTCAATATTTTGCAGAAAAAAAATTTTGCCGCTCAATAGAAATGCACTTATCAGATATAAAGTCATAGACAGTTGTTTACAAAGACGCAATAGAAAATGGACTTTAGAGGATATTATTGAAGCTGTTTCGGATACTTTGTTTGAATATGAAGGCATCGACAAAGGCATTAGTAAACGGACTATACAGGCGGACATCCAAATGATGCGGAGCGATAAACTTGGCTATTTTGCTCCGATAATTGTTACTGACAAAAAATATTATAGCTACGAGGATCCAAATTATAGTATTACAAACATTCCCCTCTCTGAATCTGATTTGAGCAAAATGAATGAGGCCGTGGAAATGCTCAAACAATTTAAAGGATTCTCTCATTTTTCACAGCTAAACGAGGTTGTACAAAAACTCGAAGACCACGTATACTCTACTTCGAAAAAGTCTTTGCCAATAATTGATTTTGAAAAAAACGACAACTTAAAAGGTCTTGAGTTTTTAGAAGTTTTGTACCAATCTGCCATTCAGAAAAAAGTCGTAGAAATCACTTATAAATCTTTTAAAGCAGAAAACGCTCAAACTTTTGAATTTCATATTTGGTGGATGAAGGAATTCAGAAACAGGTGGTTTGCTGTTGGAGTAAAAAATTCAAGGAAAATCGTTCAGAATTTAGCCATTGACCGTATGATTGCTGTAAGAATGATACCTGAAAAAGAATTTATTGTGAATGAAAATATAAATCCTGAAAATTTTTATAAAAACGTTTTCGGAGTGACTGTAAGCCAAAATTTGAGACCAATCGTAATCAAATTATTCGTAAATCAAAATCATGCACCCTATGTTTTGACCAAGCCATTGCATCATTCACAAGTACTTGAAGAAGATAGGGAAGATGGGATTATAATATGCCTAAAAGTGCAACACAATTTTGAAATTGAGCGGGAAATATTAGGTTTTGGAGAAGGAATGGTGATAATTGAACCTCCAAAATTGAGAGGAATTATTAAAAAAAGACTAGAAAAAATGCTCCTAAATTATCAAGTTTAGGTCAGCCATTTTAAGTTTTAACTTATCAACCAATTTTGAATCCAGGTATTCGTAAACGTCCTTAATATTCAATACGTAGATCTGTTTTTTTGCCAATGAATCACCAAAAGATTTCGAGGCGAGCTCTTTATGCCTTTTTTCCATAAAAATGATTTTATCGGCCCAACCAATTAGTCCAGCAGTAATTTTCACCCTTGCTCCAGTATTTGTCCCGCAAGATTTTACATCATAAACTGTATTATCTCTATAGATTGTTTCGGCTGTCAAGCTCCGACGCTTATTTCTAGAACACACAAATAAAAGTTTTTCCATCTGCAAATATCAACAAAAAACACAGAATGTATCGAAATACAAACTGTGTTCGCATTAGTTTTTAACAAAAATCTGTTTCAACTGGTCCAAAATCTGGCCATTTCCAGAAACTGAAATTGTGTTGATTTTATCCGCAATTTTCTCAACATATTCCATTTCTTTCAATTTCCATAAGGTTTCATTTTCCTCCATCAACTTGGCAGTGTTCAACAAACTTCTCATTGAAGCCGTTTCTTCTCTTCTCATGATGATGTTGGCTTGAGCTTTTTTCTCAGCAACTAATACCTGATTCATGATGTCTTTCATTTCACCAGACAATATAATGTCTCTGATACCGGCATTTTTTAGTTCAATTCCTAAGTCAGCCACTTTTTCACTTGCGTTTTTAATGACATATTCAGAAACCAAATCTTTTTTATCCAATAGCTCGTCTAATGAAAACCCACCCACATACTCTCTCAATGCAAATTGCATTAAAATGTACAGTTGCTTTTCGTACTCTTTATTTCTAAAAAGGGCTTTTTCGATATCCGCAACTTGGTATTGCACATAAAAATTCAATCTCAAAGTTGCTTTGTCTTTGGTAAGAATTTCTTGCCCAGAAACTTCCAGTTGCAATTGCCTTACGTCTGTTTTAGCAACTTGAATAGAAATGGCATTTTTCCACCAGTAATAGGTACCTGCTTCCAAAATTTTTACAAATTTACCATCAACAATCAAAAGCCCCTTTTCGTAGGATTCGACGGTATAAGTTCTAACAAAATTTGAAAGCCTAGTTAACAACTGTCTGTCAAAAACTGCATCAATTTCAATTTTTGAAATATCATACTTATCAAATCTGTAATTCCTTAAACCTCTCCAGTAGGCAAATTTCCCAGCAGTCAAGACACATTTAAATACTTTATCTTCAAACTGTAATACAATTTCGTTGTCTCCAACTTCTACAATCTCAAGGGCATCCATAACTTCCTGATTCTGCATTAACTGGTTCAAATCAACAGGTGAATTAAACTGACTACCTTTTTCGTATATGTAGACCTGCTCGTTTTTGAAAAACCAATAAACTCCTGTTGATAAAATTTCAACGAATTCGTCATTTTTTAATACCAATCCTATTTGATTGATATTTACTCTTACTTTCTTCATTTTCTGTAAAATGTTTAAAAATTAAAAAATAACCAGTCTAAAGTTTTCATTTCTTGAAAACGGAAATCAGATTAAGTTTAGAATTAGAAATTTAGTTTTTAAATATTTAGCAAAATATATAATCAATTTTCTCCATTGAGACATTTTGATTAAATAAATACCTTCTATCAAAAAGTAAATCTCCATTTCTATTCGGTATCCTCTTCTTTCAAGTTCTGTTTGAATTGCTCAATTTCTATTTGAAAACGAGCTAGAATTCTTCAAACTGGTTGTAATCCTTTTGGGAGGACCAATCCCTTTCTTTTGTTGATTAACAGTCAACTGCTTAGCCACTTAGCTTCTAACTCTCACGAGCTAGGCAGGATTCGAACCTGCATTGGTTTGTTACTCTATCCAGACTGAGTTATCCTTTTTCAAGGAGAGGGATTCGAACCCCCGACCCACAAATGGTGATAAAAAGCAAAATTTCCGACAGCATATTTAAAGATACTTCTCAAATACTATGGGGTATGCGGATACCCACATCAGGTTCAAGAAACCACCTTTTATCGCAAAACATAAAGGACTCGAACCTTCTGATTGACCTGCTCAATTGTTTTATTATTTTTGATGATGCAAAATTGAGAAGACAGTACGCAGTCAATTTGCGTAGATAAAAATATATATTCTAAAAAATTATAACTAACTGTATATCAGTATTTTAATTTACACTTATTTCCCACCTCACCCAAACAATCCTCCACTCACTTCTTCCACAAATATCTTTTTGTCGGTGATAAACTGGCGGTTTTCTTCGAGGAATTCGGTGAAGAGTTCCATGTGGTGGAGCATGGCGGAGAAATCGTAAGTGGCTAGCGGGTAAGTCTCTATGTGTATTTCTTTGAAATCGTAGATGATGTACTCCATACTGCTGCAGCCCTTGTCTTTGAGTGCATACATGTAGAGATTCTGGAAATTGTACTGGAATTTATGGGGTTTGTAGCTTGAAGTAGTTTTTATGTCTATTACTTTGCCCTCTCCTACCACATCGGCAAATCCATAAAACTGAATATTTTGGTGCGTGAATTTTATGGGCATCTGCTCTACCCTAGAGGCAGGCAACATATTTCTCACTTTTTCAACAATTTGATTTTCAAATACATGTGGTCTATTTTTGAGAACGGCATCTTCAAAATTTGAGCCTTTTTTCATTCTTTTGAGCGTGGCATCATCGAAGTCTCTGACTCTGTTGATTCTATTGAGCAAAGAGGTTCTCATTTCCAATGTTGGAGAACTAATGTATTTTCCAAACTCGTTGAGTAAGGTGGGGTAAAGCCTGTACTTTATATCAGACATGAGCAGATAAGGCCTCGAGTTCTACTTTTTGGTTCAGATGGTGCCTCGAATGCATTTCTAAACTGTGAAACCATTCTTTGGCATTTAACATTCCCAATGCAGGGTGTTGCGTTTTATAGGTTCCAAGG
>NZ_RJUF01000020.1 GCF_024343775.1 Lacihabitans soyangensis
AAGAAGGAAAAACCGCCGAAGAAATCCAAAAAACCTGGGAACCGGATCTTTCAGAATACAAAAAAATGAGGTTGAAGTATGTTTTATATGATTGCGTGAAAAGGTTTGGTTGGAATAAATTGTATTATATTTAACTTCGGTAAAAGATATAAATTTAACTGAAAGAGGGCAAGAGCCTTATTAAACACATCACAGGAATAAATTATGTCATAAATAGCCTATATGAAAAACGTTATTTTACTATTTGTTTTCTTTGCCATTGTTAGTTCTTGCACAGAATCTAAAAAGAAATCCAATTTTGACGTAGCTGAAAGTTCATTTTTAAATCAAAATATAGATAGCCTTTTAAATATAGCTCTTAACCAAGGGTCTAAAAAGGCATTTGATAATGCGGCCTTATTGTTAGACTATTACGATGATATGGATAGATTATTCTTCGCATCCATTATAATGGCTAATAAATATAATTATTCAAAAGCTTATTATCGAGCTTTTATGTGTTTAAAAGAGGGATTTGATACAAACTATTCTAAAATAGAACTCAATAATGATTTGAATTTTTCTTTCGCAAAGTACTATTTGTTAAAAGCCAAAGAAATTGAAAAAAAAGATGAGGATCTTATTTTTTCAATCAATGTTGAATTGAAAACTTCTTTTAAAGAATACCCGTTGCTTCCTAATTCGGAAGATTATTTGCTTTCTGAATTAAAAAAAAGAAAAACCCTTCAATAAACTAATTTGCATTTCTTGATTCAAAAAAAGACTTATAGTCGAAGAAAATCAATCTTGGTTAGTGGTATTTTCCACCAAATTCAAACAAAACCCAGCTCTTCAACCAAACAACAAGCTCACCCTCAAATAAGTATAGCCTTCATTTCCAATGCATTCTGTCGCCAAAAAGCACCTGGGCTGATAAAAACTCCTTTTTCTTTGGGTAGCTCAATATTGGCATATTTGAAAGCCTCATAAATATATTCAGCACAGGTGTATTTTTCGTCATGAAAGAAATTATCAAAACCCCAAAAGCTTCGCCAGAGTATTCGCCAATATTCTTTTCGGTCATATTGTTTGGAGAGATTGTCGACACAAAACTCTTTGACGGCTTTTTGTTTGACTAAGTCGCTGGCCAAAAGTTCATGCTTTGCCCAAGCAACTCTGCCTTTGTAGGGTTTATTTTTTCCGTCATAATCTTTGTAAATAAACGACAAAGGCAACATTCTTACTCCAACTTCCAACACACTTTCAATCAAAAAAACTCTGTCCAATTCCTCGATCCTAACCACCATCCCTACATGGCTCCAAGCCGACTTACTACGCCAACGAATCAAGCCTGAGAGCCAATGGTCGCCTGAAAAAAATAGCAAATCGCCAGTTTTAAACTCACTACGCATGGCCTCATAAAAACGCAAATTTGTCCCTAAAGTTTGATATTCATATATTTTGTCCAGTATCCTTTTTGACTTTATTTGTCTCGCCATGAAACTTTTGGATTATAATTAAAGTTTTAATAGGAGTAAATATAAATTAATTTCGAAATGATTACGGTAACAGAGCAGGCAAAAAATAAAATTTTGGAATTAAAAAGCAAGGAAGGAAAAAACGAAAATCATGGTATCAGAGTTGCAGTAGAAGGCGGCGGATGTTCAGGTTTGATGTACGACCTCGCTTTTGATGCAGAACAACAGCCCAACGATCATATATATGAAGACCAAGGCGTAAAAATATTTGTAGACAAAAAGAGTCTTCTATATCTTATTGGAACCCAACTAGACTACAGCGATGGCCTAAATGGCAAAGGTTTTCAATTTAAAAATCCCAACGCCAGCCGTACTTGTGGCTGCGGAGAGAGTTTTTCGGTTTAGTTTTCATAAAAACATCATCAGTAGGCGGAGAATTTCTTCGCCTTTTTTTG
Source organism: Lacihabitans soyangensis (assembly GCF_024343775.1). Classification (GTDB taxonomy): domain Bacteria; phylum Bacteroidota; class Bacteroidia; order Cytophagales; family Spirosomataceae; genus Leadbetterella; species Leadbetterella soyangensis. The sequence continues at coordinate 1,913 of NZ_RJUF01000020.1, forward strand.
TGGCTTAATAGATAGGTTTTTCAATTTAAATTGTAATTTAGAATCGTAAAACAGAATCACATTGTTTAACGATTTAAACTTCCTCCTTGCCCGACTGGCCTACTTACGTAGTGCTTGCTCGTTTGTGCCTGATTTTACAGCTTAATTCTATCTACTTTTTTAGCTGTCGCATTTACATTTCAACATAAATAAAAAATCATGAACACATTCAAAGATGGGTCGAAAATCCTCGTTATCGGCATGGGAAAAGTTGGCTCTTTGGTGGGGATTTTACTCAATAAACGATTCAAAGTAACAGGTTTAGACAAAAACCCACCACATTATGACCTAACCTTACCTTTTGATGTTCTTGAAGGTGATTGCTCCGATAAGATCTTTTTAGAAAACACCATTCCGGCATTTGAAGCTGTAGTTTCCTGTATGCCCTATTTCCTAAATCTCCCTATCGCTCAAATTTGCCACAAAAATGCCGTTCACTATTTCGACCTGACGGAGGATGTTCCAACCACCCAGGCCATCAGAAAAATGGCCGAATCATCCAAATCTATTATGGCTCCACAATGTGGATTGGCACCGGGTTTTATTGGTATTGTAGGTGCCGATTTGTGCAAAAGATTTGACAAAATCAGAGATATTGAGCTGCGTGTAGGTGCCTTGCCACAATTTCCTAACGGACTCCTCGGCTATTCATTTACTTGGTCTCCAGCGGGTGTAATCAACGAATACATCAATGACTGCGAGGTGATTCACAACGGACAAAAAAAGATGGTGCCAGCTTTGGACGGACTTGAGAAAATATACATTGGCGGCGAGGAATTTGAAGCTTTCAGCACTTCTGGCGGCCTTGGAACCATGTGCGAGACTTATGAGGGCAAAGTAGATACACTCAACTACAAAACCATGAGATATCCAGGGCATTGTAAACTCATGAAATTCCTGCTTTATGAGCTCATCATGAAAGACGACAGACAACAATTAGAACAAATCTTGACCAACGCCAAACCACCTGTACAAGAAGATGTGGTGTATGTCTATGCCGTAGTAGAAGGTTGGAAAAATGGCAAAATCAAACGTGAAGAGTATTACAGACCATTTCAACCGATTGTTATAGATGGAGAGCATTGGCGAGCCATTTCCTGGACTACCGCTGCCTCCATAGCTGCTGTGGTAGAAATGGTAGCCGACGACAAACTCACCAATTTGGGTTTTATTAAACAGGAAGAAATAAATTTTGAAGCTTTTTTGGAAACTACGAATGGGAAATATTTTTTAGAAAGGGATTTATAGGTGGCTTTGCTATTCCACAAAGGTTCACTAAGGAGGCACGAAGTTACACAAAGAAAATAGACGTTATCAAATATAGGAAAAAATTCACAATAAATTGATTGTTAAATCTTTAAAATACAAAGTCCAATTCTTAAAACCACTTAAATTTATGATTTTCTCAAACAAACTCTCTGCGAAACTTTGTGGATTCTTTGTGTGACTTTGTGTAACAACATTCTCCTGGACTTCAAAAAAAACTCATAAAAAAAGGCCTCACGGCCTTTTAATTATACTAATTCCTTTTTCGCTTCTTCTGAAAAACTGAAGACAATGGGCTTCTTTACTTTTTCTTCAAGAAGGGCTATTTCTAAAACCTCCTCCACGTAGTTTACATAATGGAAAGTCAAGCCTTTGGTGTACTCCTCTCCTATTTCCTCCACATCTTTTTGGTTTTTATAGCACATCACTATCTCCTTGATATTGGCTCTTTTGGCCGCCAATATCTTCTCTTTGATACCTCCCACCGGTAACACCTTGCCACGTAGTGTGGTTTCGCCCGTCATGGCAATATCTTTTTTTATTTTTCTTTGGGTAAAAATAGAGGCCATAGAAACCAACATAGTAATACCAGCAGATGGACCGTCTTTAGGCACAGCTCCCTGTGGAACGTGTATGTGCAAGTCATAATTTCCAAATACTCGGTAATCAATTCCCAAGTCTTCAGCGTGAGATTTCAGATATGAAAGTGCGGTTACAGCAGATTCCTTCATTACATCGCCCAGTTGGCCAGAAAGTGTCAGAGCTCCTTTGCCTTTGCTTAAGTTAGACTCAATGAACAAAATATCACCACCAACGGGCGTCCAAGCCAAGCCAGTCACTACACCTGCTAGGTCATTTCCTTCATATAAATCTTTGTCAAATATAGGCTGACCCAATAATCGCTCCACATCAGCTTCTTTGACGTTTGGATTGTATTGCTCATCCATGGCCACAAACTTGGCAATTTTTCTGACCAAACTACCCAATTTATGTTCTAAGCTCCTCACGCCAGACTCTCTGGTGTAACCCTCTATAAGCTTAACAATAGCTCCGTTTGTGATTTTGAACATACCAGGCGTAAGTCCATGAAGCTCAATTTGCTTTGGCAACAAATGCCGCTTGGCTATCTCCACTTTCTCTTCTACTGTATATCCACTCAATTCGATAATTTCCATTCTGTCTCTCAAAGCCGGTTGAATGGTATCTAAAGAGTTGGCGGTGGCTATAAACAAGACTTTAGAAAGGTCGTAATCGACTTCCAAATAATTATCCTTAAAGGCATTATTTTGCTCAGGATCAAGCACTTCTAACAAGGCACTCGATGGGTCTCCACGGTGGTCACGAGAAATCTTATCTATTTCATCCAAAATAAATACCGGATTACTTTTTTTAGCTTTCTGGATATTGTTGATGATTTTGCCTGGCATAGCACCGATGTAGGTTTTTCTATGACCACGAATCTCCGCCTCGTCATGTACGCCACCCAAGGCCATTCTTACGTATTCTCTGCCCAAGGCTTTGGCTATGGATTTACCCAAAGATGTTTTACCAACTCCTGGAGGGCCATAAAGACAGAGTAAAGGAGCTTTCATGTCGTTGCGAAGTTTCAACACGGCCAAATATTCCAAAATTCTTTCCTTTACTTTGGTCAGCCCAAAATGGTCTCCATCCAATATTTTCTTTGCCCTAGTCAAAGAAAAATTATCTTTGCTGTATTCATTCCAAGGCAAATCAACCAAAAGTTCGGCATAGCCCAGAGACACACCATACTCGGGTGCCATGGAGTTCATCCGCATGATTTTGTTGAGTTCTTTGTTGAAATGCTCGTTGATTTCAGGTGTCCATTTCTTTTTGGCTCCTTTGGCACGTAGCTTCTCTACTTCTTGGTCTGGAGAATCCATTCCAAGCTCTTCCTGAAGCACTTTTATTTGCTGACGAAGATAATATTCCTTTTGTTGTTGATCAATATCTGAAGACGCCTTACTTTGTATATCTTTCTTAATTTCAAGCACTTGCACTTCTTTCATCATGTGCTCGAGCAGTTTGGTAGCTTGCTCGTACCCATCAAAGGTTTCCAACAAGAGTTGTTTGTCCGAAATCCCAATGTTAAGATTTGACGACAGAAAGTGCGTCAGAAAATTCGGCGTGTCGATGTTGTTTATAGCTATTTGGGCATCTCTCGGAATCTCAGGATTCAGATTCAAGATATTCAATGCCGCTTCTTTCAAACTAGATATCAAGGCTTTAGTTTCCTTTTTCTTCGGATTCGGAAAATGGTCTTCAATATATGTTACCTTCGCCATCAAATGCGGGTCGGTTTTGGTAAACTCATCTACCTTAAATCTTCTCCTTCCCTGCAAAATGATAGTCACGTTACCATCAGGCAACACAATCATTTTGATAATATGAGCAATGGTTCCTACTTTATACAGGTCATCTTCCGAAGGTTCGTCGTTGGTTTGGCGAGCCTGAGAAATAATACCCAAAGTCTTGTCTCCCTTATATGCTTTTTTTACAAGTTTTGTCCCTTTAGCACGTGTTACAGTTACAGGTATCACTATACCTGGAAAAAGCACGGTGTTTCGAAGTGGTAAAATTGGCAGAAATTCTGGCAGGTTGTTGTCATCTTCCATAACCTCGTCTGGTGGTGAAATCTCAATCATCTCCACACTTTCAATGTTTTTTCCTGAAAGACCTATATTGTTAAAATTATCGAAATCTAGCATGTATGATATGTCAAACTCAATATTTGACGGTTTTATTTCTAAATGGTATAGTTCAATCGGTCAAACCTTATGCCATCAGATAACTTCATGGCAAAATGGCAGACTTTTGTAAAAGTAAATATACAAACGAAAAATTAAACGAGGTAGATTTTGACAATAATCCGATTTAAAGGTATTTTTTTATTGCTTTTTGTCAAACAATTCGCATCGGAACACCCCTCTCAGCCAAATATTGCTTTAAGTCTGGAATCGGAATTTCTCTAAAATGGAAAATACTTGCGGCCAAACCTGCGTCTGCTTTTCCTGCAGTGAAAACATCATAAAAATGCTCCATTTTTCCAGCTCCTCCTGAGGCTATCACAGGTATATGCAAATTTTCTGATACAAAAGAGGTAATATCTAGAGCAAAACCGTTTTTTGTGCCGTCAGCATCCATGGAGGTCAGTAATATCTCGCCGGCACCCAGTTCTTCTACTTGTTTCACCCACTGACGGGTACGTAGTTCGGTCGGTTTTCTGCCGCCGTGCGTGTGCACAATGTCTTCTCCCTCTACATGTCGGGTATCTATAGCCACCACAATACACTGACTACCAAACTCTTTGGCCAATTCATAAACCAGTTGAGGATTTTTAACTGCGGATGAATTTATAGACACTTTGTCAGCCCCTGCATTGAGCAATTTGGACACATCCGAAATACTTCCAATTCCACCTCCTACCGTAAAAGGTATATTGACCGCATGTGCCACTTTGTTCACCAAGTCGAGCAAAGTTTTGCGTTCTTCAACCGTAGCGGTAATGTCCAAAAACACCAATTCGTCGGCACCTTGCTGGGCATAAATGGCCGCCAGTTCCACAGGATCACCAGCATCTCGCAAATCTACAAAATTGGTCCCTTTTACAGTCCGGCCCTCTTTGATATCCAGACAAGGTATAATTCTTTTTGTTAGCATATAAATTTCTCCAGCTCTTTCAAACTAATTTTTCCTTCATAAATGGCCTTTCCCACAATCACTCCAAACACACCTTGCTCATTGAGCTTTTCCAAATCCTTCATCTCACTCACCCCTCCACTGGCTATAATATGTAGGTCAGCAAACTTGGCTTGCATTTTTTCATATAAATCAAAAGATGGCCCTTGCAAAAGTCCGTCCTTGGCTACGTCGGTGCTTATGGTGTACTTTATTCCTTTCTTTAGATACTCTTCAATAAAATCAAAAACCGAAACTTTAGTGGCTTCTTGCCAGCCAGAAATGGCTATCATTTCGTCTTTGGCATCGGCACCGAGTATGATTTTTTCTGGACCGAATTTCTCCAACCAACTCAAGAACATCTCTTGGTTTTTAACCGCTATACTTCCACCAGTGATCATTTTCGCACCAAAATCAAAGGCCTTCTGGATGTCGATATCCGACTGAATTCCACCTCCGAAGTCTATAATCAAATCAGTAGAATTGGCTATTTTCTCCAGAACCTTGTGATTGATAATCCTTTTCTCTTTTGCTCCGTCCAAGTCTACCAAATGGAGTCTTTTTATCCCCGCACCTTCAAACTCTTTGGCTACCTCAGCCGGGTCTTCATTGTAAATTTTCTTTTGTCCATAATCGCCCTGCGTGAGCCTAACACACTTACCATCAATAATATCTATCGCCGGAATTACCTGAATCATAAAGCTAAAAAGTTTTTAAATATTTGTTGTCCTACCTCGCCGCTGATTTCGGAGTGAAACTGACAGGCAAAGAAATTGTCTTTTTGTAAAATCGCCGAATATTCCAACACGTAGTCGGTTTTGGCTACCGTATATTTTGAAAGCGGAGCGTAATAGCCGTGGTTATAATACACGTACGAATCTTCTTTAACTGACTCACATATAGTTGTTTGTAAGTCATAAATATTGTTCCATCCCGTCTGCGGGATTTTAAAACCATCTGTTTTCGGAAATTTCAGAATCGGTATATCAAATACGCCCAAACATTTGGTATCACTCTCTTCCGAGGAATCACAGAGCAACTGCATACCTACACAGGTGCCCAAAAAAGGCTGCTTTAGTGTCGGAATGAGCTCATCCAATCCCGTTTCTTTCAAGCTTCGCATAGCCGAACCTGCCTCACCTACACCCGGAAAAATAATTTTATTGGAATTCTGAATACGCTCAGGGTCGTCTGTCAACTCATATGTGGCACCAATTCGCTCTAGAGCTATGATAACCGACATGATATTGCCCGCGTTGTATTTTATAATTGAAATCTCTGGTCTATTCATTCGGCAAAATTACGGCTCATTTTTGAGCAAACTCACTTTTGGTTTAAAAAATAAAACCCGACTAATTTGTCGGGCCTATTTGTTCGCTAAATTTGTCAGGAAAAAATCTTTTGTGTAATGGATTAATAAACAAGCTGATAATAAACGCTATGATGCTTTCACTTTTGTGAATCAGATGAGAAATTTTGTGTTTTTTGAGAAAAAGTTTTATTAGGAAAAACGCAAAAAGAACTCAAAATCTTCAAACCATAAGAATTTCAGAACCGCTAGTTTTGGTAATAGATTGATTATTAATATTTAATTTGTGCAAAATAAAATATACTTGAGCCAATTCCAAAATATTATCCCAATTAATGTACAAAAAAATAACATTTCAGGCTTAAAAAATTGAAATAATACAATAAAGGCTTCATTAATCTTAAACGCAATTAGGTAATTGTTTTATTAATAAATAAATTTGCTCAATTTTAAACAACCTGTAAACTCCCCTGTTACCAATTAGTAACAGAATCATAAATGGCCATTTCAATTGATGAAATACAGGCTCCCATCATAGAGGAGATGAATAGTTTCGAGAAGAAATTCAGAAATTCTATGAAAACGAATGTGATGCTTCTTGACCAAATCATGAAGTACATCATTCACCGAAAAGGGAAGCAAATCAGACCCATGTTTGTGTTTCTGACTGCCGGCACGGTGGGCCAAATCGCTGACTCTACCTACCGAGGAGCAGCTCTGATTGAACTTGTACACACCGCATCGCTCGTGCACGACGACGTGGTGGACGACTCCAACTACCGCAGGGGATTTTTCTCTATCAATGCTCTTTGGAAAAACAAAATCGCTGTTTTGGTAGGTGATTTCCTACTTAGTAAAGGCCTAGATCTCAGCCTAAAACACAAAGACTACAACCTCATGGAGATTGTTAACAACGCCGTAAAAGAAATGAGTGAAGGCGAGTTGTTACAAATAGAAAAAGCCAGAAAATTAGACATAACCGAAGACATCTATTTCGACGTAATCCGCAAAAAAACAGCCTCTCTGATAGCTTCTTGCTGTGCTGTAGGTGCAGCCTCCACCGGTGCCGATGAAACCATGGTAGAAAAAGCCCGACTTTTGGGCGAAAAAATAGGCATGGCGTTTCAGATAAAAGATGACCTGTTTGACTTCGGCACCGACGAAATAGGCAAACCTACAGGCATTGACATCAAAGAGAAAAAGATGACTTTACCGCTTATATTTGCCCTCAATAACACAGGATGGTTTACGAAAAGGAAGATCATCAATCTCATCAAAAACGAATCTGACAAACCTAACAAGGTGCTAGAAGTAATTGATTTTGTAAGAAGTTCAGGAGGAATAGATTACACCAAAAAAATCATGCAGAATTTCGTAAACCAAGCTTACGAAATCCTCGACACCTTCCCAGAATCCGCCCACAAAAACTCACTTAAAAATCTGGTGCAGTTCACTATAGAAAGGACGAAGTAGGGGTTTTATTGTCAAAGCAGTTTCTACTTTATTTCATTGGTTTTCAAAACGAATTATTTCTTATATTTGATCAAAAGAAATATTTATACACACCAGAATGCAACAATTCAGTGTAAAATTAATTCTGTTTTGCATTTATTTATGAGTTAGCATCTAAACTATCGACACTTTTCGACTACCAATCTGAAAATGAAAAGAACTTTAACAACAAAACAACTTCTTATTGAAGCTGCTGATTTTGTAGAAAGAAAATATGATAATCAACGTCAAAGAATAAATTTTACCGAATTTATCGAACATAACGAGTTTGAACTTGCCCTTGATTCCTAATTAGATTTTGCTGACGAAGTTGAAGACCGTATTGAATATGGATTTTGGCAGAACCTTGAACAAACAGCAAGTAAAATGAAGCTTTCAGACCACGAAAAAATCATAAAACAAAAAATTACTGACTCTCGGTATGATAAAGCAAAAGAATTTAAGCTGAGAAATCCAGAAATAGAATCAGAAATTTACTATTTGAAAGAAAGCCAAGGTGGTCTTTCAACATTTGTTTACAGCGGCTATCGAGGAACATTTTACTTTGAAGGACAATACAACGCTGCAGTTCAAGAATTTATAGGGCAAGTTAAGTGCAATCAAGGAGAAACTGTCAGAACTTTAATGTCTTTTGCTGTACCAGAGGTCCAAATTGGGAGACTGTACGAAGGACTAAAATTTGAAATTACGGAGGGAATCAAGGTTGTGGGAAGAGGTGAAATTATAAAAATATTGCGAATAGACTTGAACAAAACCTTCGTCCGTTCATAGTCTACCTTCAGGGAACTTTGAACCACACGGGAAAGCAATCTGATACATACAATTCATTCCGCAAAGTCCCTGCGGAGACTCTGCTGGAACAAAAAAATAACTTAAAAATTCTACAAATTGTATAATTTTACTTATCTTTGTATTACACAATGCAAAAATGAAAGTAAAAATCATTAGAGTTATCGATGGCCAAGTGGTTGATGCTCAAATAAAACAACCTTCTGGTCTGACTTTGCCTTCCCTTACAGATGGTTGGCGTTTTAATTTCAAAAAACATTCAAAAAATGCGGGCTTTGAGACATACATTTTAGTTTGTGAGGAATCTCCAAGTGTAATTGAGGCTTGTCTTACTTTTCATTTAAGAAACAAAGTTGAACCTTATATGGCCTATATTGAACTAGCTCCACACAATAAAGGAATAAGCAAACGATATGATAAAGTTGCAGCTTGCCTTATAGCTTATGCTTGCAGACTTAGCTTTTTATATGGTATTGAACACTTTAAAGGCTGGCTTGCATTTGATGTAATGGAGCAGAATAAGGAGGATGAATTAAAATTAATGGCTGTGTATTGTCAAAAGTACGGAGCATTAAAATGGGGAGAAACCACGATGGTTATTAGCCCAGAGGTTGGTGAGCAATTAATTGATAAATTTCTAAATTAAATACTATGGAAAATAAAGAAATTGAAATAACAGAAATTTGGAATGATAAAAAAAGTGATTCGCTGAAAGATTTTATAATCAGTCAGTCACAAAAGCTATCTAAAGAACGAAAGCTAAAAAATGACTTATTGGCGATACAATATCAAATTGAGGATTACATAGAAACTGAAACTACATCGGAAAGATTAAGAGTACTTGATTTTGTTAAACTTTACTTAAAAACATTCAATGTAACTCAAAAGAGATTGGCACATTTGTTTGAAATGAAAGACAGTAATCTCCACAAATATTTGATTGGCGAAAGGAAACTGAATGCCAATATCGTTTTAAAACTTAGTTCATTCTCGAATCTAAGTCCGGAATACTGGTTAAGAATAGAGGTCAAAAACGAATTGCTTGAGATTACTAAAGAAAAAGAAAGATATGCGGACTATTCAAAGTACGACTACAGAAACTTGTTTGTAGCAGCCGAAGAATAAGCTTGGTTATTTTGGAGTCTGCCTTTTGGGGACACTTCTGGCTAATCACTAATTTTAATACAAAAAAAGGAAATGAAATTTCTTATTGCCCTTAACGCAATTTTGATAATGGCCATTAATTTATCTGCAAATGCCCAATCTTTAGAAAAGTATCTAAAAGAACTCGATCCTGAGATAATGGTTTCTATGAAACTTCAAAATCAAAAGGGTGAGTTGCTTTTTGAAAAAAACAGCCGTAAGGTGGTTCCGAGTGCGAGTATTATAAAAATACCGATACTGCTGTCCCTGCTGAAAGCGAAAGGGATGAATCTTAACCACAAATATACACCTCTACCAAAGGACATTGTGGGTGGCTCAGGGGATATCCAGTATGAAGTTCCTTTTAAAAAATTCACTTACAATTATTTAGCTCAAAAAATGATAAGTGTTAGTGATAACACTGCCACCAATATTCTCATAGAAAAACTTGGCTCAGAGCAAATTCAAGACAACATAAATAACTGGGGATTAACCAACACCAAGCTCAATAGAAAAATGATGGATTTTGAGGCCATCAAAGCTGGAAAACAAAATTTTACGACTTGTGAAGATATGAACGGTTTGTTACTCAAACTTTTGAACCAACAATTACTCTCCAAAAAATCTGGCAAAAAAGCCATGGAGTTTCTTTTGTCTTGTGAAGACAGAACCACTATACCGAGAAATATCCCCGTAAATATACCCATCGCACACAAAACAGGGACGCTGGACTATGTCCGTGGCGATGCGGGTATAATTTTCTCCAAAAATATTTTGATACTTACCGTGTTTGTAGAAAACTTTGAGAGTCTTGAGCAGGCCGAAACGATTATCGGAAAAATAGCAGAATGCTGCGATAAAGACTTTGGGCAATAAAAAAAGCCCGCTTTCGCAGGCTTTTTCCATATAAATTAATCGGAAGATTCATGAAATCATTTCAATAAAGCAATCAAATCACAAAGGATTTTTTCTGATTCTGTTAGATACAAATCTTCTTCTTTGTCATTCTTACCGCTAGATTTATTGATTTTCTTAACGGCTTTTCTGTTATTTTCTGTTTCTTCTTTCTCTTTCTTACGCAATTCGTAATTCAAAGAATACTCCTTTTTGTCTTTTTGAGATTTGTATTCTTCCAAGTCTACCACAAGCTCTTTCAATGCTTCGTCACTCTTTAAGCGTGACTGAAATTTAGAATCTAACTTACTGATTATCTTCTCGTTGATATTATTAGTTTTTACGAAACCCGCATTTTCCACTTCGTCATAAGGTAGTGCAGTTGGCTGCGAACTCTCACCCATTTCGTCTGCATTAAACGGAGACGGCAAGGCCAAGTCTGGCTCAACACCTTTCAACTGGGTGCTGTTACCAGTAATACGGTAGAATTTCTCGGTAGTTAGTTTCAACTGACCAAAACGCTCTTTCGCTTCAAAACCAACACCTGATGAAACGCCGTTATTCTCCTTAGTTCTAGATGCTTGACGTGGTGAATTCAAGAATTGATCAAGGTCTACCAACTGTTGCACTGTTCCTTTTCCATATGATCTCTCACCTACTATCACACCTCTTTTGTAGTCTTGAATAGCTCCTGCAAAAATCTCCGATGCGGAAGCACTGAATCTATTTTGAAGAATCATAAGGGGACCCGCATAAACCGTTTCTTTATCAGTATCAGACTCTACGTCTACTTTACCACGACCAGTTCTACGTTGAACCACTGGGCCGTCAGGAATAAACAAACCCGAAAGATTGATGGCTTCTGTCAGTGAACCACCACCATTGTTTCTTAAGTCAATCAAAACCCCGTCAACACCCTTCTCTTCAAAATCCAAAAGGAATTTCTTCACGTCTTTGGTGGTACTTTGGAAATCTCCACCCTTGCGAGCATCCTCAAAGTCACGGTAGAACATCGGAATGTCTATTACCCCTATTTTGTACTCTTTTTTATCGTGTTTGATATCAATTACTTCACCTTGAGCTACAGCTTCTTCAAGCTTTATTTTCTCTCTAACAATTCTCAAAAGCTTTGGCTCTGTACCAGTCGGAGCATCTGATGGCAAAAGTTTAAGTCTTACCACAGTACCCTTTTTACCACGAATTAGCTTTACTGCATCGTCGGTCAACCAACCTATAATGTCTTGAAACTCGCCGTCATCACCTTGAGCAACACCCACTATGTAGTCATTTTTGCTACCTTGACCACTTTTAAACAATGGACCACCAGGCACTACATCCACTATCATCACATAATCACCTTCATTTCTTAGAGTCGCACCGATTCCTTCCAGCGACTGACTCATTTCTATATTAAACTGAGCCGCACTACTTGGAATCATGTAAGACGTATGCGGGTCTATAATTTCCGTAAAAGCGTTCATGAAAGTTTGGAAAATATCCTCAGCTCTCCATTTCAAAACTCTACTTTCGTACATGTCGTAGCGTTTGTTCAACGTCGCCACTATGGCACTGTCTGTGCTACCGCTGAGTTTTAAGCCCAATGCTTGGCTCAATATAATTTTATCCCAAACCTTGTCCAATTCCTTTTCGTCTTTGGCCCAAAGAGATGTTGTACGATTTACCTCATAGGTATCATTCGTAGTGAAATCCATTGGTTTTTTCAAAAACTCCTTGATGTAGGCGTGTCTGTTTTTATACTTTAATCTGTAAGCATTAAAAACATCAAAAGGTGCGTTTAAATCACCTGAAAGCATAGCCTCATCTATGGTAAATCTGTATTTTTCAAAAGAATCTATTTCTGCCTTTGTAAAATAGGCCTTCGAGCCATCCACGTTATCTATAAAACTCGACCATATTTTTGAAGACAATGAGTCATCCAAAACGAACTTCCTGTAATGGTAGTTATTGAGGAATTGGGTAACAAATGCTTGAACCTTAGCATGTGAAGCCGTAGGTTTCAGTGGGTCATAGCTGTACTTGGGAGTTTCTGTTTGTGAAAAGGCCAAGAAACTTGAAAGACCCAAAAAAGTAATTAAAAAGCTTTTTCTCATTTTCATAATTTGTGAATGTTCCCTGTTTTCAAGAAACTATTTAACGATTTCAATCAATTCTACATCAAAAATAAGTGCTTGGTTAGGACCAATAGATGGCGGGCCTTGTGGGCCATATGCCAAGTCCGAAGGAATATAAAGTGTCCATTTAGAACCTACTGGCATCATCTGCAACGCTTCAACCCAGCCCTTTATTACTTGTGTAACACCAAATGTGGCTGGCTCTCCCCTATTAACTGAACTATCAAAAACTGTACCGTCTATGAGTGTGCCATGATAATGTACTTTCACTTTATCCGTTTCCAGGGCTTTAGCACCCGTTCCGGCTGTTAAAACCTTATATTGTAAGCCTGAAGCTGTAGTCTGAACTCCAGCCTTTGTTTTGTTTTGTGCTAAAAATGCCTCGCTTTTTACTTTGTTCTCATTTCCTGCCTTGGAGGCTTGATTTTGGAAATAATTTTGAATAAATGCACCACAAGCTTCCGAGCTCATTATGTTTTTAGTGTTAGCTATGGCGTCTTTGATGGCCATCGCCAAAATATCCGCATTGACTTCCAATTTCTGATTTCTTAAATTATCTCCAACATTTATACCTATTGCATAACTAAGTGAATCTAATTTCGTTTTCAAAGATGTTTCTGTTTTGGAAACCGGTGCCTTAACTACCTGAGTTGCGTTTGCCGGTTTACCTGGAACTGTTGCTTTTTTCGTTACCTGAGCTTGGCCAATTAGAACCGCTAATATGTTGATTGTGAAAGTAAAAAATGCAATTTTTGACAAAATTTTCATATGTGTTTTTTAAATTTTTTGAAATATTTTATTGAAATACGTTAGAAAGACAAAAAAACGTAATAATTTTAACATTTTTAACATTAACATTAACAAATTTTTGGTTAAAAGATTTGTGGTATAGTTTTTGAAATTTCCAAAGAACATAATAATAACCTAATAAGATGTCGTTTTTAAAAAACATTACAAATTCCATTTCGTCTGTTTTTAATATATTCAAAAGACCCTATCATTCCTCCACATTAAGCTTTAGAGGTTTATTGCACTCGGCAGCAGTGGCAGTAGCCATTTTTGTTTTTTTGTTTATCCTTCAGCCTTTTGGTCTTGATACAATTAGCGAGTCTGAGAAAACCATAACATTGGCCCTTTGTGGTGGAATTGCTTTTGCGAGCATGTTATTTTGCCAATTTGTACTTCCTCTTTTATTGAAGTCGTTTTACGATGAACACCATTGGACAGGTAGCAAGCAATTGGTGCAGTTTCTAATTATGTCAGCGGTAGTTTCCTTGGCTCTAAATTTTTATCTCAATAAAGTTACTGGTACTGATTTCCCAATAGAGGGTCTGAAAGTTTTTGGATTTAGTATAATTCCGCTGGTTTTGTTGGTTTTTATCCAAGAATCAATGCACAACAATAAATTCAAACAAAAAGCCGAAAACCTCAACAGTGACCTTAAAAACAAAGGTGTGGTAACCTCTGATAATCCACTGAAAGTTTTGGTTTTCAAAGGAACTAATGCAAAGCTAAGTCTCATACCCAATCAGCTAATTTACGCCAAAATCGACAGCAATGTGAGTGAGTTTTATTATCAGAATCCGTTTGGTATTGATAAATCAGTGATGACCATTGATGAAAAACAAGTAAGAGATGAGCTGGTGGGTCATCCACAGTTTGTGAAGTTCTCTACCAATTTGATGCTCAACACCAACGCCATACAAAAAGTAAGTGGCTCAGCGAGAGGGTATGAAATAGCTATTGCGAAAGTCAACGAAGAGGTAAAAGTGTCTGGTAAGTTTAGAAAGAATCTCGAAAATCTGTAAAAAAAGAACATTAATTAATATTACAGAGAAGGGCGGAAAATTATTTTTTTCGCTCTTTTTTTTCGTATACTTTGTTCTGAAATTCGCTTGGACTGATGCTTTTGAACTGATTAAAGGTTCTGCTGAAATATGAGAGCGAATTAAACCCGCATAGAAAAGCAACATCAGATACGCTTTTACCTTCGGTTAGCTGTCGGCAAGCTTGATTTATGCGATATTCATTCAAAAAATCAGTAAACGAAACTCCAAAATTCTTTTTAAAGTAATTACAAAAAGCGGGTAAGGTTAAATTGCTCAAATCAGCCACCGATTGTGTGTTTATAACTTCAGTGTAGTTTTTTTCAACAAATTCAAAAATCCTGAGAACCCTATTTTGATCCTTCGAGAAAATGGACTGTTGGAAAAGGGCATTATTTAGTAATTGAAAATCAGTTTGTTGGGCTAATTTTTGTAAAATATTTATCAAAGCCAAATACCTTTCAAAAGATGGCAAGCTTCTCATTTCTCGAAAATCTTCTGCCAAGGCTTTCTTGGTTTCCGGTGAAAAAGCGACGCCAAATTGTGCATTTTTTAACATTCTATTTACTTTCTCAAACTCTACTGTATCTTGGATAAGTTCTTTTTTGAACTGAAGAACGATTTCTTCATGCCTACCTAAAGCCCCATATCCAAAACCCGAGTGTGGAAGATTGGAACCTATCAAAACTAGGTCACCGCCCTCATAAAAACTAACGTGGTTGCCTACATGTCGCCGGCCAATGCCATCAAAAACAAAAACAAGCTCAATTTCTGGATGATAATGGTAATTCCACAAGAAAACTTCGGGCAGAACATCATGATAAATGACCTTAAATGAGGAGCCTTCGTCTGGAATTATTCTCTCTAATGGTATCAAAATTTGAAAATATTAATACAGTACAAACATTAATTAAATACTTGCAAATATATGGTGTTATTATATTATTTCTTTGCATTAAAGAAATATACTTTCAAGAAATTAACCTATGAAAAAGAACAAAGCGAGTCAATAGACTCGCTTTACTTTTGTCAAAACCTACCAAACCTATGAATCATTTCAAACTGAAAGCATCGCTTTTTTTGAATTACTTTGTTTTTGCTATTTTGCTGAATAGCGTAGGTATTGTTATTTCAAAATCCATAAACGTCTATGGTGTCACTGAGAGCAATGCATCCATTCTTGAGGCCTTTAAAGACCTGCCTATCGCCATAGTATCGTTGTTAGTGGCATCCTTTTTACCTCGTTTTGGCTACAAAAAAGCCATGCTTTTGGGCTTAATTATTGTGTTTTTGGGCTGTATAGGAATGTATCTTGGCAACTCCTTCCTCAGTGCTAAGCTCTTGTTTTTGAGTATCGGCGTTAGTTTTGCTCTTATAAAATTATCGGTTTATAGCCTTATTGGTGAAATTACGAGCTCTTCAAAAGAACATACTTCTTTTATGAGTTCGATAGAAGGTTTTTTCATGGTTGGTATAGCTGCTGCATACTTTTTATTCCCTTATTTCTACAGCGATACAAACATAGACCAATGGTTAAACGTGTATTTGGTGCTTTGTTTCATGATATTCATTTCTTTCATTTTTCTAATTTTTGCAGAAATACCAAAAGAAACATCAATCCAAGAAACATCAATTAAAGAAGACCTGATGGCTTCTTTCAAATTGATTATACTTCCTTTGGTACTGGTTTTTGTGGCATCAGCATTCTTTTTTGTGATGATTGAACAAGGCATCATGACTTGGCTGCCAAGGTTTAATCAGAAAATATTTGCATTTTCGGAGAAACTAAGCGTTCAGATGGCTTCAATTCTGGCCATTTCGCTGGCGGCAGGAAGATTTTTGGCTGGTTATTTTGCCAAAAAAGTTTCATGGGTAATCATCGTCATAGTGTGTTCGGTAGTTTCTATCCTTATTCTATTCTTTGTTTTGCCACAACTAAAAACCTCCACAGAAGAGGTCAAAATGATAAGTTCATTATCAGATGTGCCTTACCTAGGTTTTGTATTGCCTTTGATAGGACTGTTCATTGCACCGATATATCCGCTACTCAATTCGGCTGTTTTAAGTAGTTTGCCCAAAAAACTTCATTCGGCTATGTCGGGTTTGATTATCATATTTTCAGCCTTGGGAGGCACCATCGGCTCTCGAATAGTCGGTACACTTTTTGAGGCCATGGGAGGCGTAAATGCGTTCTATTTCCTGTTTATTCCCATAGTTCTGCTCATTGTTTTTGTGTTGAGAATACAGACAATTATCAAGAAGCAAAGCGTTTAGTAACACACAATTTTAGAAGAAAATGGAAACAATAGTAGATCAAAAAGACCTTTTTGAGGCCGTGCAGCTTTCTGGGATATTTCCAGATTCCAAGACATTCCCAGACATGGTTGCTCTTAAAAATGTAAAAGAGATAGCAGAGGAGTTTGATAGAACAAAGAATATTTCATCATTTAATTTAAAAGAATTTGTGCTTGAAAACTTCAAGACTGTCGTTCCGAGTGAGGATACATTTATAACAGAAAACAACGACCAACCTGAACAGCATTTGCACAGACTTTGGAGACATTTGACAAAAAAAACAAATCCTGAAAATACGAATTCAACTTACATAGGCTTACCCCATGATTTTGTAGTGCCTGGTGGACGCTTTCAGGAAACTTATTATTGGGACAGCTATTTTACGATGCTCGGTTTGATTATCTCAAAAAAATATGATCTAGTGGAAGGTATGATTGAAAACTTTGCTTTTCTGATAGACCAATATGGCTTTATACCAAACGGAAATCGGACCTACTTCTTGAGCAGATCACAACCGCCTTTTTTTAGCCTGATGGTGAGTTTACTTGACCGATTTGAATCAAATAAAAAACCTTTAGACTTTGTCAGCCAATTAGAAAAAGAATATGATTACTGGATGACGAAAAGAAGCATAGTTATGCCAAATGGCGAAACTCTAAATCGCTATGATGATAATGACGCTACGCCAAGACCGGAGTCATTCATAGAAGACATAGAATTGGCAAAAGAAAGCAATCAACAGCCAGAGGAACTTTATAGAAACATTCGGGCAGCCTGTGAATCTGGTTGGGATTTCAGCAGTCGTTGGATGACAGACAACAACGAGCTGGCCACGATAAAAACGACCTCGATTGTACCTGTTGATTTAAACTGTTTATTGTACAATCTTGAATCGCAATTGTCAATTTTACAACTTTCTAGAAGCCAAGAATTCAAAGAAAAGGCTGAAAACAGAAAAAAAGCCATATTGAAATACTTCTGGAATAAAAATCAAAACTTTTTCTGCGATTATGATTTACAAAACAATTGCACCAGAGAAAATCTGACCCTGGCAGGCGTCTTTCCACTTTATTTTAACTTGGCAAACATTACTCAGGCCAATGCTGTTGCTGAGATTATAGAAAGACTATTTCTTAAAAAGGGAGGATTGTCAACAAGCACCATTGAGAGTGGACAACAATGGGATGCTCCAAATGGATGGGCTCCTTTGCAATGGATGGCCTACATCGGACTAAAAAACTATAAATTAAACTCTCTAGCAAAACAAATAAAAACCAACTGGATGGCTCAAAACGAGGCTGTATTCTTCAAAAGTGGTAAATTCACTGAGAAATATAATGTAGAAAGCACTTCAGAAGAAACTGGTGGCGGTGAGTATCCCAATCAAGATGGTTTTGGGTGGAGCAATGGTGTGTACTTGGCTTTCAAAAGCGAAATCTAAAACACTTTCATCCATTTATTTTGAGCTTTCATAACAAGTTCAATAACATCTCTAACAGCACCTTTCCCGCCGATATTTGGAGTAATGAAATCACAAATACCTTTGACTTCTTCTGTGGCATCAGCAGGACAACAAGCCAAAACCTTGGTGTTTTTCATGAGCAAGTAGTCAGGTATATCGTCGCCTATGAAAAGGACCTCTTCTTCTTGAAGATTGTTTTTGGCTATGTATTCTTGAAAAACCGAAAGTTTCTGATCGGTACCTACGGATAAATAAACATCTTGAATTCCCAAACCACTTAGCCGAGTAGCTATGCTTTTTTGTTTACCTCCAGAAATAACCGCCATTCTGTAGCCCGACTTCACGGCTATCTGAACAGCATATCCATCCCTGACATTAAATACTCTTTGAACATCGCTTTCGCCTACCAGCAAGGTGGCATCGGTAAATACGCCGTCAACGTCGAAAACAAAAGTTGTGATTTTACTTAGTTTAGATTTTAGTTTGATATCCATAAAGTCTTTAAATTGACTGCAAAATAAACAAAAAACGACGGTTACCCGTCGTTTTTTGTTATAAAATCCGTATTGAATTAGGCTTTACCTTTATTCAACTCATCTTGCCATTTCTTCAATTCGTCCCATTTGCCATCTCTTGCCAAAGCAGACTGTTGTGGCCAAGTAGTAGGGTCGTGCATTTGAAATCTTGCACCTGCAGCGTCTAGTATTTCTTTCAACTTTTCAGCAGAAGTGGCAGCCAATTCTGCAAATGTGTAAATACCTGCATTGTTGCACAATTCCTCTATTTTAGGCCCTATTCCTTCTACTATTTTCAAGTCATCCTTTTTGCTGGCCACCGGAGCTGCTGCTGCTGGAGCTACAAAAGCTGCCGCTACTGGGGCTGCTGCTACCGCCGCTACACTACCTAAATCAACATTGGTTGAAGCCGAAACTTTTGACTTTCTGCATGCCTCCAATTCTCCTTCCAAGAAATTGATTCTGTCTTGTAGTTCGCTTGCATGAGATTTTAACCTATCTCCAAGCAATTTAGAGAGAAGCCACCAAAGCAATAAACCTAAGAGTAACGCGAATAAAAATATATCCCAAGGGAAACAATTGAATAAACATTTAAGATTTTCCATTTAAATTAAAATTTTTAATATTGAATTATTTAATAAGTCTGATTGAAACTCGTCTATTTTTTGCTTTATTTTCTGGCGTATCGTTTTCAGCGATTGGCTCACTTTCACCTTTGCCGATTACAGTTAGTCCAGCATCAGCAAAACCGTCTTTTACCAAAATAGCCTTAACAATACCCGCCCTTTTCTCCGAAAGAGCAATATTTGAGGCATCGTCTCCATCGCTATCGGTATGACCAGTAACACTTAGTTTTTCATTCGGATTTTTCTCCAAATAAGCTTTGGCAGTGGTCAACCAAGTGTTGATTTCTTCCGTTCTGTTTATAGAAGATTTACCTGATTGAAAATAAACATCAAGAGGTTCAAAGAGAACTTTTTCCTCAGGAGTGAGATTAGCTTGAGTCGTGTCTTCAGCTTGAACAGTTACCGTATCTGTAACATCTGGTGTTGCTACAACTTCGGAAACAATGGCCTTTGGCTGACAATCAGGGCAGTAGTCTTTCCTGTTGCAGTTCCAGAACCAACTGAAAAGCAATGACCCTAACAAAATCAGCAGCGGAATCAATAATCTATTCATGATTAAGATAAGGGGTTAGTTATAAAACGATTTAATAATACAATTTAAAACAAAAATTAATAAAGTCAATAATTAAGACCTCTATTTTGTTAAAAAGTAACAGAAAAATATTAAACGGCATCTATTAATAATCAATACTTTACCAAATACATTTTTTAAAATGTCCTTTTTACCCTCCAAGAAAGAATAAAGCACAAAAAAAGGAAGCCTTAAAAGACCTCCTTTAAAAATATTATTCGAAAGAAAATTATCTGTTCATGGTCATCAAAAACTCTTGGTTAGTTTTGGTTCCTTTCATTTTTGAAAGTAGAAATTCCATGGTTTCCATTGGGTTCATGTCAGCCATGTATTTTCTCAATAACCAAACTCTCTGCAACTCGTCTTTGTCCATCAACAAATCCTCTCTACGCGTACCCGAAGCCAGAATATCAATAGAAGGATAAACTCTTTTGTTGGCCAATCTACGATCTAACTGAAGCTCCATGTTACCAGTTCCCTTGAATTCTTCAAAGATAACTTCGTCCATTTTTGAACCAGTGTCTATCAAGGCTGTGGCTACAATAGTCAATGAACCTCCATTTTCTATTTTACGAGCAGCACCGAAGAATCTTTTCGGCTTATGCAAGGCATTGGCATCCACACCACCAGAAAGAATTTTGCCCGACGAAGGCATAACAGTGTTGTAAGCACGAGCTAAACGGGTTATTGAATCCAAAAGTATAACTACGTCGTGACCTGATTCCACCAATCTTTTAGCTTTTTCTAGAACCAAATTTGACACTTTTACGTGCTTCTCGGCAGTTTCATCAAAAGTTGAAGATATAACTTCTGCCCTTACGCTTCTTTGCATATCTGTAACCTCCTCTGGACGTTCATCTATCAGAAGTATTATCAAATAAACCTCCGGGTGATTGATGGTAATGGCGTTGGCTATTTCTTTCAACAAAACAGTTTTACCAGTTTTAGGCTGGGCAACAATCATACCTCTTTGGCCCTTTCCAATTGGAGAAAATAAGTCCAAAACACGGGTAGACATGATGTCTGACCTTGTGCTGAGGTTAAGTTTTTCCTGAGGAAATAATGGAGTAAGGTATTCAAAAGGAATTCTATCACGGATTTCCTCAGTTGTCTTTCCGTTTACAGATAATACTTTAAGTAATGCAAAATACTTCTCCCCATCTTTTGGCGGACGGATAGAACCATGTATGGTATCACCCGTTTTTAGTCCAAAAAGTTTGATTTGAGACGGCGAAACATAAATATCGTCTGGACTGGCTAAATAATTATAATCTGCAGAACGTAAAAAACCGTAGCTTCCTTCGCTCATGATTTCTAATACGCCAATATTTTCAATTAGACCGTCAAATTCCTTAACAAGATTATTGAATTGTTTTTTGATTGAACGACCGTAATCTTCCTTTCTTTTGGCATCTTGTTTTTGTTCATTCGTCAGGACTTCCTCGCCTGGCAATCCTAAATCCTCATCCGTAATGTCTGGAATTTCCTCTATTAAATCTGAAATATCTATTTCGTCCGATAAATCTATATCGTTAATTTCGCTAGAATC
Organism: Lacihabitans soyangensis; assembly: GCF_024343775.1. Lineage (GTDB taxonomy): Bacteria > Bacteroidota > Bacteroidia > Cytophagales > Spirosomataceae > Leadbetterella > Leadbetterella soyangensis. Next base: position 23,537 of record NZ_RJUF01000020.1, read on the forward strand.
AGGCTGTATATCAAGCCTTTCAGATTCCTGCAGCTTGTTCTCTTTAGGTGTATCAACCTTGCGGTTATCTGGTTTTCTATACTCAGGTCGCTTAAATTCTGCAATTATGGGTTTAGCCTCCTCCTTTTTCTCCTCAACTACTTGTGGAGTCAGCAGCTCTGGAGTTTCGGTTGACATGGTGTCTTCTACAACCACTCTCGTAATTCTCTTTCTTAATCTTGGACCTTTATCTTCAGGTTCCATTGAGAGCGGATTTGCGGCCGGCTTCTCTGGAAACAAAGACTCCGTTTGTGTTGGTTTTACTTTTGTTGGTTTTGGAGCTTTAACTTCTACTTTTTGCTCCGACGTGACAGGTGTCTGCTTATCAATGATTTTTTGAATAATGTCCTTTTTGGCTGCTCCTTTGTCAAGTTCAATGCCTAATTCGGCTGAAATAGTTTTTAGTTCTGACAGAAGTTTTAGCTTCAAATCTTCTTGGTTATACATAGAAATTTTGTTTTGGAAAAACAATGAAGGTTGTTAAAGTACTTATGAATACATTAAAACGCTTGGTTTGAAAAAAACTTGATTATTTCGGATTTTGAAATTACGAATCGGAAGAAGTCCGTAGCAGTAATTTTGATTTCGTATGCAATTTTAAGCATTAAAATCTTTAGGAGCAAAAAAAAGAACAAAAATATTACCTATTACAACACTTCACCCTCAAAAACAAAGATCGCGGGACCGTTTAATAAAATTTCGGAGAATTTCTGCCCACGCTGAAAACTCACTCCGAGCTTACCTCCAAGAGTTTGAATATTTAGTTTTTGTGATAAACCTTTCTTTTCCGAAGATGCAATGGCGGCAGCTGTAACACCAGTTCCACACGAATAGGTCTCATCTTCAACGCCTCTTTCGTATGTTCTGACTTTTATATTTTCGTGGTCAATGATTTGTACAAAATTCACATTTACACCGCCTTTACCAACCCAATAATCGCTGTATCTAATAGCCGCTCCTTTTGTTTTCACATCCAAGTTGTCTAAATCTTCTTCAAATATAACCAAATGTGGCGAACCAGTATTTAGAAAATATCCGTTCGTTTCATCAAATATTTCCTCCACATCTATCATACCCAACGAAACTTCTCCTTGATCAACAGTCGCATGATGAGGTCCGTCTACCGCTATAAATGTAGCCTGTTTTTCAAAAATACCTAGATCCGAAGCAAATTTAACGGCACATCTTCCTCCATTACCACACATGCTCCCCTCCTTTCCATCTGCATTGAAATACCGCATTTTGAAATCAAATCCATCGGCGTTTTCAATCAAAATCAAACCATCAGCACCAATACCGAATCTTCTATGACATAAGAATTCCACATTTTTTATAGAATCGTCAAATCCTCCTTCGCGGTTATCAATCATCACGAAGTCGTTGCCAGTTCCTTGATATTTAAAAAATTTGGTCATCTATGAATGTTTTGTATTTCGGTTGTAAAATTAATACTTTTTAAAATGAAAAAGTTCAAGTTTGTGAAGTTTGTGGTGGTAGAACGGTGAGGTGTTTCAAGTTTGTGAGGACACAAAATTGGGCGGTGTGAAGTTTGTGAGACACAAACTTGGGCGGTGTGAAGTTTGTTGGGGACACAAACTTGGGCGTGTTAAGTTTGTGAGGACACAAACTTGGGTGGTGGAAAGTTTGTGAGTACACAAACTTGGGCGGGGACACAAACTTGGGCGTGTTAAGTATGTGGGGACACAAACTTGGGCGGGGACACAAACTTGGGCGTTTTGAAGTTTGTGAGGACACAAACTTTGGCCAAAAAAAAAGTCACCTCAGGGAGATGACGTTTTTTGCACAAATTATGAAAAAGCTATTACTTAAAATTATTAAGCAATGTTACTTACTTTTTTAGTTCTTTGATTCTCGCAGCTTTACCATGTTTTCCTCTTAAGAAATACAATTTAGCACGACGAACCTTACCTCTTCTAAGAACTTCGATTTTGTCAATACTTGGAGACAAAACTGGGAAGATTCTTTCTACTCCAACACCGTTAGAAATTTTACGTACTGTAAAAGTCTCACCAGGAGTACCGAAGTTTTTTCTTTGAATAACAACACCTTGGTATAACTGAATACGCTCTTTGTTTCCTTCAAAAATCTTAACAAATACGTTTACAGTGTCACCCGCCTTGAAATCAGGAAGTCCAGCTCTTGAATTGCTATACTCTGATTCTACAAACTTAATTAAATCCATTTAATAAAAAAATTAATAATAAAAAATTTATTGAGAGTAAAGAGGCTTCTTTTAGGCTAAAAGAGGCGTTTACGGAAACGAGGTGCAAATATAATACATTTTAACAAATTAAAAAATTCACCATCAGATTATTATCAATTTTTCTGCTAGGAAAAGGGCAAAATTTGAGAGTCTATGGCATTATTGCTCGAGAAAGAAAGAAATTGCCATAAAAGTTAAACTAACAGATCGGTTCTGAATTTCGTTATGTAGGCGAAATAAATTTGTGTAGTATATTTTTAATAATCTGGCTCAAAAAACTCAAAATTCAATCGGAATACCTTCAAGAGCGGTTTCTTCGTCGGGTAAAATTTCGTTATTGTCCCAAATGCCAGTCAGTAGCGTTTCGGAATATGAAAATGGCAAACCATTTTCGAGCATGAGCTGGTTTGCTTCAAAAGATTCGTATTCATAATTGTGAAATTGATACGAAAACTGCCCATCGGCATCGTCCAAAATCAAATACCAAACTCTTGCTGTACCATCGTTAGCGGGCATTCCGATTACGCCTGCATTGAGCCAATATTTTCCATCTTGTACATCGGCGAAAGGAAGTCCGCAATGTCCTGCTAAAATCACGTCGGCATCTGTTTGGCCGAAATTATGTTTTTTTAATGCCCAATCAGTTGATTTAAAGACAAATTCAGAGATATTATCGTAAGAACCGTGAATAACATCAATTTTTTTATCGGCATATTCAAAACTAATTTTTTCAGGTAATTGCCCTAAAAAAGTCATATTTCGTTGGGTCATTCGCACCATGGCATACGGAAACCATTGTTTCGAGAAAATATCGCAGCGACTGCCTTCCTCAAAATTGCAACCGCAGTCGTCCGTTCCGTTGATAAGATTTTGCTCTACATTCCCTTGAATCCCGTGAATTTTCCAATCTTCTATAAAATCCAAACACTCGCTTGGGGCTGCACAATAGCCCACAATATCGCCAGTAGAAATAATATTGCTGGGTTTTATTCCTTCGACTTGGGCAATTCGATATAATTCTTCCAAGGATTGGTAATTGGAATAAACTCCGCCAAAAACCAAAACTTTTCCGCTTAATCGACCAATATTTTTAGTTAGTTGACTCAATTTTTTTCTTGAATAAAATCGGTAATAAAAAAACAATAAAACACGCAATCGTACCAAAGAGATTGATGCTCAGTAAATCAGCATATTTGCCTTCTGATAAGAGCATAAACGTTGGTATTGGATAAAAAACTAACCAAAATCCGAACACCACGCCCAAGAGTACTGAGGCAAAGTATGAGATTTTGGGTGCGTCGAGATTCCAGAATACAAATATAGGGGCTAAACCCATCACCATGGTTCCGCTGATGGTTGTAGCCGATAATATTTCGGGATTAAAGAAAATCGGAATTGTACCAAAAACCGCAATCGCAATCATAGTGAGGCGAGCTTTTGAAACGCTAATGCCTTTTTCGTTAAGTAAATCTATATGCACCAATTTGGCGGTTGAAGTAAATGTAGAATCAATAGTGGCTGCCGCCGATGTGAGCATGATAGTATTCATAACCAAAAGCAAAATCGTGCCGAAAAACTTTGCCACACCAATAGTTGCAGGAGCTTCTAAACCTCTCATTTTGGCAAAAATTCCTACAAAACTAAACAATATGATACAACTCGCCCCGATGACCGTTGCCCAAAGATAAGATTTGAGCGTAGTTTTTGGACTCGCAATAAAACCTCGGTCAGTAAGAATTGGGTCATGAAAAGGATAACTTAAAACTTGAATCAATGCCACCAATAATAAGTTAACTCCTTGAGCCATCGACCAGTCGCCACTTTGCACAAATGTTTTTATGCCACCATCGGTTTCTGGGATAATAATGCCTAAAATTATAACCATCAATAGCACAAAAAATGCCATCTGAATTAAATCGGTGATAATGGAAGTTCGCATTCCGCCTTTGAGTGTGTAGGCCAGCGTGAGTAAAGTAAAAACTGTCAACGAAGCAAAATAGGGCATACTACCTTTTTCGCCAAAATAGCTCCCGACAATCATGGTATTCGACCAGATTTCGTTGAGCAATCGAAAACCTATCAGAATCGTGAAAAGAATGATGGCCCCTTTACCGTATTTGGTCTGTAAAAAGTGATGAATGCTTTTGTATTGCCCTTTGGTTCGCATTCGATAAATGATAACACCCGCTACCAAAAACGACAAGTAATAACCAGCGTAGGCCACTCCGCCTACAATCCCAAACTGATAGCCTAAATCGGCAGCGTTGGTAATGGATTTGGCAAATAACCAACAAATAACCAAACTACTCGTGAGCAAAAAGGCACTCGGTGGCGTGTCGTTGTGGCTTCCTCTAAAAAAATCATTGACTTTATTCGACCACGGAGATACCCAAAACAGCACGACGTTGACCGCTATCAAGATTATCCATTGCCACGTAAGTGTACTCATAAGGTTTATATTTAACGGTGTGTTTTGAAAAACTAAACCTCGAAGGGGCGAAAAAATTATAGACCGCCGAAGCGACATCATAAAATTATTTCATCCCTTCGGGATTCCAAATATTTGCAACTACTTCCTTTACTATAATAATATCATCCCTTCGGGATTTTTTAACACATAAGTGAATAGACAATTAACTCGCTGTGGACTTGCCGACCATTGACTGTGGACTATTCTCAATTATCCCACCAAACTGGTGAATTGATGCTGTTTTTATTAGTTTTCTCGGCTGCTGCTTTGAAGTTTGCGTTGTTTAGGGCATCTTCGGTGGTTGGGTAAGGCATACGAACAGGAATCAAGCTTTGATTCAAACTTCCTGAAATGGTTTTAAGTTTCGGGAAACCAGTGCGGCGGTATTCGTTCCAGCCCTCGTATCCGTTGATAACATTAGCAATCCATTTTTGCGTAATTATCTGCTCAATTGGGTTGGCATTAGCTACTTTATAAGCCGCTGGACCAGTTTTTAAGTAATTTTCTGGCAAAACCGAATACCAATAATCGAAGGCTTGTTTTACACCCGTTTCGTAGAAGGTCTTAGCATCGGCACTGATGAAGCCTTTTTCGGCTGCTTCGGCCAGTAAGAAATTCATTTCAAAACTTGTCAAGAAATTGGCTTTCAAACGACCTGCATCTTCTCTGAAAATTCTCCCCGAAAAAGAATAGTTTCCGACCGAAATAGAAAGTTTTGAAGCATCTGGGCCACTTAATAAGCCTTTATAAACATTGGCGTTATTGGCCGTTGGGCGGAATAATACTTGTTTGCGTGGGTCGTCGAGTTTGGTCAGAATTTCATCCATCGTTTCTGACATGATGAACAAATTGAAGTCACCGATACGAGCCGTTGCCATTCTAAAATTATTGGGTTGCGAAGCCGTAAAGGCATAAACCGCATTTTGAGTAGCATCTATGATATAGTCTCCGCCAGCAAAAATTTGTTTCAACTGCTCTGCCACATTTTCTTTGCCTGATGCACGCATCAAATATTTGAATTTCAATGAATTAGCAAATCTTCTCCATTTAGTCAAGTCACCGTTGAAGATGATATCTCCTTGCAGTCGTGTCGCTCCTTTATAATTCGTAATAGCCGTAATTGCTGAATTTAGGTTATCAATGATTCCATCTTTTCCTAAATAAATGTCTTTTTGAGCATCGTATTTTGGCGTTACGTTTCCACTTTTTCCTATCAAGGCTTCTGAGTAAGGCACATCGCCATAAAGGTCGGTCAACACTCCTGTCAAATACGCTTTATAAATCAACGCTGGGCCTTCATACACTCCAAAAGCGGCATTTGCTCTTGATTTTGCCAACAAAATTTCATTATCACGCAGGTTTTCGTACAAAAACGGCCACGGATTTCCACCGTATTGTGGTTCGGTCAAGCTGTGGCGGTCGAATAAATTAAAGTCGATAGCAGTGAACTGTTGCCCCAATAAATTACCCGCCACAAAGCCTTCATACGACATTTGGTCGGCAAAGTCGAACAGCACTTTACGAAGCAAAAGCTCGGGCTGCACATCAACTGGGGCAGTTGGATTAATGTTGAGTTTCTCGAAATCTTGCGTACAGCTCAAACTGCTCACAAACAAGATAGCAATGATATATTTATTAAATTTCTTCATGTCTTTAATGATTTGAAAACCTTAGAATGTAATGCTCAATTTCACACCAAAACTACGGGTAGTTGGGTAGCTCATGTCTTCTACGCCCGACATCAATTTTTGTCCTTGAAAACCAAACTGCTCAGGGTCGAAGTGCGGTATTTTGCTGAAAGCGTAGAGATTACGGCCAATCAACGAAACATTGATGCTCTCTATACGATTTTTGAACCAACCTTTTGGTAATTCGTAGCCAATCAGCACCTCACGGAGTTTCAGATATGAAGCATCGTAAGTGTTATTTTCTTCGTGGTTGCGGTCGTAATACATTCTGTAATAAGTTTCGGCACTCACGGCCGTTGTATTTGGCTGATAATTAGGCGTTTCGGCCGTTCCCATATTTACTACACCTTTGGCAATGATACCTGCCTCGGGGCGGTTCTCTGTTTCGATGAGCTGACCACCCACGGCAGCCAAAGCCAAGGTACGAGAGACCACTTTTCCGCCTTGACGCCAATCGAACAAGAAACTCATTTGGAAATTTTTGTAGCTTAGAGTATTATTAAATCCTACCATAAAATCAGGCGTATAATTGCCCAACTTTCTGAGGTTATTATCAACAATGTATCGGCCGTCTTTACCAATGATAAATTCGCCTTTATCGTTTTTCAAATAGCCCGTTCCGTACATATCGCCCATGCGGCCACCTTCTTTTACTTGGTACCAAACCGTTTGATTGACGTTATCATAAATTCTGTTGTAGGCCAAAGTGATAGTTTGCCCAGGAATCGGCAATTTTTCTACGATATTCTGATACGTCGAGAAATTGAAAGTACTTCTCCAAGAAAAATCATTAGTGCGGATTGGAGTTAAATCAAGTACAACTTCAACACCTTTGCTTCTAACGGCTCCGCCATTGATACTTTGCTGACCATAACCCGAAGAAACGGCAATCGGCAATGAAATAATCTGATTTTTATTTAATGCGTTAAAGTACGTTACATCGAGTTTGATTTTATCATTCAAGAATCGCACATCAGCCCCAAATTCGGTCGAACTAATGCTTTCGGGTTTTAGATTAGCATTTGAGATTTGGTTTTGGTCGGTGAAAGTCGGTAAACCACCTACTGGCGTACGTGCCACGAATGTTCCGATGGTTTGGAAAGGATTAGTATCATTTCCAACTTGTGCATAACTCGCACGGAGTTTCAAGAATGAAATAGCCGTTGGTAATTTAACCAAATTTGAAACCACTAAACCTGTCGAAACTGACGGATAAAAGAATGAAGTATTGGCCGAAGAAGTAGCAGTTGCCAAAGCACTCGACCAGTCGTTACGGCCAGTAATATCTACGAACAAGAAATCTTTAAAGCCGAATTTAGCGATTCCATATAAACTATTGATGCGTTTGGTACCAGCCGCTTGGAAATACTCCAAAGGCGAAGCTGCATTCGACAAAGCATAAACTCCAGGTTGTGCCAACGAAAGTGTTTGAACTTGTTCGTTGGCTACTCTTTGGTCCATTCTATTACCACCTGCCGATACATCAACGCTGAAATTGCCTAAGTTTTTGCTATAATTCAACAAAAAGTCGGAATTGATTTCACGATAAAAGACATTTTGTTCGGCATAAGCACCAGTTTTGAAACGGTTTGAGCTGTATGCACGACGGAAAGTACGGTCTTCGTTTTGGTAGTCCATACCCGTACGAACCGAAAGCGATAATTCGGGCGTAAATTCATAACGAGCCGAGAGATTGCCAAAAACACGGTCACGATTGAAGGCGTTGCGGTTTTCGTAAAGTGTAAAATAAGGATTATCAAAAAATGTGTAGTTATAAGAAAATTGTTGCACATTTTCTAAACCTGGCTGCCAGTAGTCTTTCAGCGGTTCAATATTATTTGAGCGTCCAAACCAGCCAACCAAAGCATAGTTAATATTTTCAGAACCATATTTAGTAGCAGGACGATTACTACTTCCCGAATTAATATAACTAATATTTGAGGTAATTTTTAGCTTAGAAATTGGCATAAAATTGAGAGCCGTAGAAACCGTTCGACGCTTCAAATCTACTCCTGGAATATATGATTGGCTATTCAAATCGGTCATTGAAAGGCGGAAATTACCTTTTTCGTTGCCTGCCGAAATGGCTAAACTATTGATTGAAGTGCGGCCAGTTCCGTAGAAATCTTTGAGGTTATTCGGGTAAGCCACAAAAGGCGTTGGCGTGATAGGCAAACCACCGTGAATGGCCACATCGCCTGCTCTTACAGTTTGTCCGTTTGGTAAAGTTACGGGGCTATCATATTGCGGAATTGAAAGCCCAGTGTTTAATTTTGGTCCAAAACTATAAGTGATATTATCGTTGATACCTCCACCGAGGCCGTCTTTGTAAGCATATTGCCCGCTATTTCCTAAACCATAAGAATTCTGAAAAACAGGTAATTGAAAAGGAGTTTCGAGATAATTTGACGTATTAAATGATACTCCCAAACCTTTCGATTTTGCTCCTGATTTTGTCTTGATAATCAAAACACCATTCGAGGCACGAGTTCCGTAGAGAGCTGCCGCTGATGGGCCTTTTAGTACCGTAACCGATTCAATATCGTCGGGATTTACCTCCATTCCTCCGTTCCCGAAGTCAACTTCCATGAAGCCGTTAGCATCGTCGTTTACGTTATTTACTACTGTATTGTTATTAATCGGAATTCCATCAACCACAAATAGGGGATTGGCATTCGTAAAAGACGATTCTCCTCTAATACTTATACGTGTGGTTGAACCTACGCCCGTTGAGCCGCCAGTGATGGTTACGCCCGCCACTCGGCCCGCCAAATTATCCAAGAAATTAGTCGATTTTACGCGGCTAACTTCCTTAGCATCAATCTGCTGCACGGCGTATCCCAAGTTTTTTGATTGACGCTCCAAGCCTAAGGCCGTAACTACGACTTCGTTTAATAATTGACCAGGTTTAAGAGAAATGTTTACTTCGTTAATGCCCAAAATTACAATTTCTTGCGGTTCGAATCCTACCGAGGTAACTTTAACTTTGGCAATTTTATCATTGATAAGTAATTCAAAACTACCATTTACATCTGTTACCGTACCAATTATTTTCTTCCCATCAACCGCACTAATGCTGACACCAGCAATGGATTCATTGGTTTCTGCATCAATAACTTTTCCGGATAACTTTCTTACATTTTGGGCATAAACCCCAAAATAAATCAACTGGCTGAAAAAAATCAGGAATAAACTGATCTTAAAAGTATTATTTCTACTCATAAAATTGATATTTAGGCGTTTTCAGAAACACCTTTGAAAAAATTTTTCTTAGAAATGATTAAATGTCTGAACGAAATTAGGCAACTTCTCCACCACAAGAACTTCCTGCACCAGCAGTACAACCATAGCAGTGTTGGTTGATAATGATCGAACGGTTACTCAATTCTTCATAATCGAATTCGCTGATATGTTGGGATTTTGCGGCAACTTTCAGATCTAACATTTGATTAAAATCACAATCATATAAATATCCATCCCAACCAATAGAGAGGGTATTTCTGCACATCACATTGGTAGCTGCCACAGGATTGTAAGCCTCAACCAATTTTTCCATGTAGGCTCCGTAATTTCCACTAACCAACAGATAATCAAGATACCTACTAATTGGAATGTTAGTTATTGCATACAAAGAGTTAAAAACAATTCCGAATTTTGAGCTCAGCACCCTTTTAAATTCTTTTTCCAAACCTGCTTGTCCAGCGGGTAGGAAAGCACCTGCAGGATTATAAACCAAGTTGAGTTTCAAGCCTGAACCTTCTATCCCATAACCAACCTCGTTGAGCATCAAGAGTGCTTTTATAGAATCTTCAAACACACCATCTCCTCGTTGTGAATCAGTACGAGAAGCACTTGTGGCAGGTAAAGAAGACACGACTTCTATACGGTTTTTCTTGAAAAATGAGGGTAAATCATGGTATTTTGGATTGGCCAAAATTATTGTAAGATTACAGCGAACAATAATATTTATATTGTCATCTACTTTTCTGATTTCCTCAATGAACCACCTAAAGTTGTGATTCATTTCTGGAGCCCCACCGGTCAGGTCTAAGGTAGTAAATTTGTATTTCCCGATAATATCCACACAGTGTTGCATGGTTTCTTTCGTCATTATTTCCTTTCTATCGGGGCCAGCGTCTACATGGCAATGTTTGCAGACTTGATTGCACATTTTCCCTACATTTATCTGGAAAATTTCCAACTGTGTGGGTTTTAATGGAAATAAGCTTTGGTCAAGTAGCTTGTCTCTAAAGAGCGGTAATTTCTTTCCAATTCTCTCTTCATCATTAAGTACCTTTAGCTGAAAAGCTGATTCTCCTAATTCGCTTTTTTGAGCTTTTAGTGATTTAACTGGGTTCATTGTATTCAATCAATTAGGTAAAGCTACCTACATAGTAACTTCTTTTGCTTTGTTTATCATTTGTACACTATGTACGAGTTTTACTCCTGCTGCTAAGGCCGCTGCCACATGAACTGCCTCCATCATTTCATCTTCGGTACACCCTTTTTGAATAGTATCGGTAGTGTAGGCATCTATACAATAAGGACATTGCATGGAATGAGCTACCGCCAAGGCAATAAGGGATTTTTCTCGTTCGGTAAGTGCACCATCTTTGAAGGTTTCGCCATAATATTTAAAAAAATCTTTGGCTAGGTCTTTAGCACCAAACTCTCCGATTTTTCCAAACTTTGGAAGGTCCTCTGAATTGTAATAACTGCTCATTGGAGTAATTGTTAATTGAGTGATATACGAATATTTATCCACAAAGGATTAAAACTACAAATAAAGTCATGATTTTAAATAAGAAATGTAATTCAGCTTACAATAGAACCATTTCTTCAAAAATCCTATTTAACGCATCCATCGGTTGCTGGCAATACCCTGGGTGTATTTCGGAAGCTTGTATAATGGTACTTCGGCGTGCGGTTAGCCATCTGAAACGTGAGGCCAAGTCTTGCTTACCGATAAGCCCTGAGTCAGGAGTGCCCTGACATATTTTTTCAAATGACTGAAGATGAATCTCCACTTCTGTCAAATCCTGTTTTGGAAATAAGGCCAAAATTCTCTCTTTATTTACTTGAAAAACAAAATCAAGGCTTTTCAGACTTTTGCAATACAATACCACACCAATATTGATATATTCGCCTCTTTCGACTCTCGGTACGAGCCTGATGACCGCATATTCATATAAGTGCTTTTCTTGCATTTTCTATTTGTGTTTCAAAAATTTCGGAATTTTCCAGTCTTTTGAGAAGAAAACTTAAATACAAGTTTTTATTTGCCGCTTCAGTTTCGGGAATCCAAGTTTCGGGAACTAGATTTACTACTTCCTGCAAAAAATCAGGAGTTAAAACTGACCTAAAAAATGCTTTGGTTTGGTTCACTTCAGAAGCAAATGGCAAAAGCACGTGGTCCTTAATCTGCAAAAATGGCTTAATGGCTTGCTCTTCCCAAGTCTCAGGATTGTGGTGAAAATATAATGAAGCACCGTGATCGATGACCCAAAGCTGTTTATTCCAAAATAACATGTTGGTATTGCGAGCCGTACGGTCGATGTTCATCAAAAACGCATCAAGCCAAACTATTTTAGTGGCCAACTCGGCATTTACAGTATTGACAACGGCATCAAAAGTGATTGAACCCGACAAATAATGTAAACCTAGATTGAGCCCCGTGCTAAATTTTAGTAAATCTTGAATTTCCTCGTCTGGTTCGGTTCGTCCAAAGCCTTCTGCTAGTTCGGCGAAAACCAATTCTGGCACCAATAGGCCAAGTTTACGAGCAATTTCTGCTCCAATAAGGTCTGCAATAAGAGCTTTTGTACCTTGACCAGCCCCTCTGAATTTGAGGGCATACATAAATCCGTCGTCGGCCTCCACAATGGCTGGCAAAGAACCACCCTCTCTAAGTGGAGTGATGTATCTGGTGATATTTACGGTACGGATTTGTGGCATTTATTTACATTTTCACTCTACCCCAACCCAAGGTTTTTACCATCCAATTGGGAAGCGGATTTTGAGTTTTACGTTTTTTGAGGTTGATATACCAACCAATTTTTTTCAGAATCGGCACTTTGTGGGTTTCTACGAATTCTATCAAGGTACCATCGGGGTCTTCAATGTAGGTAAATCTTCCTGCGGCATCGCCCATGTCAAACGAATTTGCACTATCAACCACGAAAGGATAACCGTTATCAAGTAGTTTTTCACCTAGTTTGTCCATATTCAAGGCATCAAAACAAAGGTGTATAAAGCCCAAATCACCCCAACTGCGGCCTTCCATGATGGTTTTTCGATCGGTGGTGTCCAATACTTGTACGAGTTCCAATTCAATGTTTCCGAAAAGTCTAGAAAATGCACCTTCTTCGGATTGACTTTTTCTTAATAAAACTCTTCTAAACTGTTTGTCAGCAGCACCAAGCCCAGCAAAATCTTCAAAAACACCAGTTTTGTCATATACCAAAGTATCGATTCCTAAAATATCCTTGTACAATTTCAAGGATTTTTCGATGTCACTCACACCTAGAATCACTCCTAGTACTCCACCGGTGTTTGAAAGGGAGTTCAAAAACCAAGAATCATCATCTACCAATTGCAGTTGATTTCCATAATTATCTTTTAACCAAGCGGTTGGTCTATTCTCGGGGGTTCTAAGAGTTGGTAAAGATTTGGTCTTTGAAAGCGTCAACACATCTTGACTTTTTATTTTTAAGGTAAAAATCCCCAAATCCCCCAGTTTAGGCTCAAACGCACATGGTATCGGTAAAGGATTTTTAGATTCCCAAATCTCGGCTCCACCGCCACCAGCCATGTTAACAGCCAGAATAGCCCTACGCCTTCTGATGTTGCCATTGGTGTATCTCACCATCAATTTTGCATCTGCTATATCATCAAAAACTGGCACATCAAGCCCCAGATTTTTATTATACCATTTGAACGATTCACCGGCGTCAGGCACACCTATTCCCACCTGTTGAATACCAGAAATCAAATTTTCACTTTTAGACATTTGTAGTGTTTTGAAATTTTGCCTAAAAATAATAGATAAATCTGAGTGTAGGTCTGAAAAAGCCAGTAAAGGGAGGGAAATTAAACTTTTTGAGTCATTGGCACATCGCTAATAGTCCAAATTCAAGGCCTTGGTGTAGTTTTCTTTAATTTGTTGTGGCGTGGCATTATCTTTCAAAAAAGCCCGCATGGCGGCGAAATTCGCTAATTGTATCCTCCAAAAACCATTCTTTTCATACTTCCGGGCAGAAACAATTACCGATTTTTTTGATATTCCAAACTTAAATTTCGCTTGTGCTCTTCTAAGAAAATCGTAGTCCTCCATGATAACGTATTGTTCATCAAATCCGCCCAATTCCAGAAAATCTGCTTTTTTCAGAAAAAGCGTTTGGTCTCCTCCCCTGCACCAAAGAAAATTTAATCTTGTAAAAAAGCTGTTTATTTTCAATAATACATTTTTTGATTCAATGATTGCTCTGAAACAGCCTAACTGAGCAAATTGTAATACTTTTGTTATTTCAGAGACGTAGTTTTTTGGTAAAATTGTGTCTGCATGGACGAAAAACAGTATATCTCCTTTGGCCAAATTAGCTCCGTAATTCATTTGACTGGATCTTGAATTACAAGGTGTTTTAATATATCTCACCTCATAAGCAGCTAAAGTTTCTTTCAAGTTATCTGTAGAATTTACAGAATCTAAAATCAAAATTTCTATAACCTGGTCTCCTTTGCCCTCGATAATTCCCTCAACCGTCTTTTGAATGGATTTGGATTCGTTATAAGTAGGAATTAAAATACTGACCGTCATTTTCGATTAAAAAATTTGCCGAATATAGCTACATTAAAGCTATTTTTGAAAAAAAAGCAATTGATGAAAATTTTATCTACGTATCAAACAAGAGATCTGGATGAATATACCATAAAAAATGAGCCCATTCCATCTATTGATTTGATGGAAAGAGCGGCTCAGGCTTTTGTAAACTCATTTGTTTTGAAATATGACAATACCTTCAAAACGGTTATTTTTTGTGGAATTGGCAATAACGGAGGGGATGGTTTGGCAGTTGCCAGAAAACTTCATCAATTAGGTTACGATGTCCAAACCTATGTTTTGGGTAATTCCACCAACGGCTCAATAGATTTTCTAGAAAACCTAAAAAGACTCCAAAACCAAAGTGAAGTAATCAAGCTCTCAGAAAATGATGAATTTCATTTGCCAAAAAAAGAAAAGAGTGTAATCATAGACGCTATTTTTGGTTCAGGGCTCAATCGCCCGATTGACGGATTCTTGGCCATTGTAATATTAAAAATCAATCAAACTGGTTTACCAATCGTATCCATCGATATTGCTTCTGGTTTGTTTTCGGACACCCATTCACCACAAAGTGCTGTAATTCAGCCAACTTACACCATTACCTTTCAATATCCAAAATTGGCTTTTTTTCAACCAGAGAATGAAAAATCCGTTGGAAGCTGGGAAGCTGTGGATATTGGCTTGTCGCAAGATTCTATCCGAGAAGCTAAGACAAAATACTATTACACCAGCTCTGCAGAAATAAGGCCGTTAGCAAGGTCTAGTTTTTCGCACAAAGGCACTTTTGGGCATGCTTTTTTGGTTGCTGGAAGCTATGGAATGATGGGAGCCGCAGTACTCGCCACCAAGGCTTGCCTGCGATCGGGCGTAGGTAAAATCACCACTCACGTTCCCAAAAAATGTGTAGATATATTACAAATTTCTGTTCCAGAAGTAATTGTGGATATAAGCCATAATGATTATCACTTCGATGGCATTTGGAATTTCACGAAATACGACGCCGTGGCAATGGGACCAGGAATTGGTCTTGAAAACATTGATAAGTTTGAAGAATTTCTAAAAAAGACGCCAAACAAAAAACTTATCATTGACGCAGATGGCATAACATTTTTGGGTCAAAGGCCAGAATTATTAAAGCTTTTGCCCAAAAACACCATCCTGACGCCACATCCAAAGGAATTCAAGTCCTTGATTGGAAGAGGTTGGGAAAATGATTTTGAAAAACTAGAAATACTTTCTGAATTTGCAGTTTCAAAGAAAATAATCATCTGCCTGAAAGGCAAAAATACGGCTGTGGCTCTACCTAATGGAGAAATTCACTTTAATTCTACTGGTAATTCAGGCATGGCCACTGCAGGTAGCGGAGATGTGCTTACGGGTATTATCCTAAGTTTTCTTGCACAAGGTTACCCACCAGAACAAGCTGCCATTCAGGGAGTTTACGAACATGGATTAGCCGGAGACCAAGCGGCAAAAAATCGTTCAGAAAGATCAATGATTGCTAGCGATATTATTGAAAATTTGAGATAAGTAAATAATTGAATTCTTTTTTTTATTTTTGTTTCATATAATTCCGAAACTGATGAGTAATCTATTAGACCGAATCACAATCATGCCAGACATTTGTCATGGAAAGCCAACTATTAGAGGCATGAGATATCCTGTCGAGATGATTTTAGATTTATTGTCATCAGGAATGACTTTTCAAGAAATTATTGATGATTATCCAGCAATTGAAATTGATGATATCAAAGCCTGTCTTTCGTTCGCTTCGAAGATGACCGATGTAAAAATACTAAGCAATGTGGCATGAAGTTTTTAGTAGACGCTCAATTGCCTTACGGAATAAAGCAATATCTAAATTCAATTGGATTTGACGCAATACATACCAACGACATTCCTTTAAAAGAAAAAACACCCGATTGGGAAATAAACAAAATATCTGTTGAACAAAATAGGGTTGTAATTACCAAAGATAAAGACTTTCTAGACTCTCATCTTTTAAAAAACATCCCTAAGAAGCTCATTCTCATAACAACAGGTAACATTCGGAACAAAGAACTCTTCCATCTGCTTATCAATAATTTCAATCAAATTTTTGAGCTTTTAGTCCATCACAACTTAATAGAAATCAATACTAAAGAAATCAATGGAAATTAAAAAAATACACCACATCGCCATTATTTGTTCCAACTATGAGAAATCTAAAGATTTCTATGTCAACAAATTGGGCTTAGAGATATTAGCAGAAGTGTACCGAAAAGAAAGAGACTCCTATAAACTCGACTTGGCACTTAATGGCGAGTATATTATCGAATTATTTTCATTTCCAAATCCACCTATACGGCCAAGCCGCCCCGAAGCTCGTGGTTTACGCCATTTAGCCTTTATGGTTGAGAATGTAGAAAAAGTCAAGTCTGAATTAGAAAGTAAAGGTATCGTTTCAGAACCCATCAGAATAGACGAATTTACAGGAAAGAAATTTACTTTTTTTGAGGATCCCGATGGTTTGCCTTTGGAAATTTATGAGGGGTGAGACCAAAATTGAACTAAAAGTTGCTAAAGGATTATTTATTTGCTAAATAGTTTTAATTTTGTTTATCAAAAAATATTTATGGAAAGGATAACATTTAACCCAAATCAATGTGGTGGAAAACCCTGCATTAGAGGTATGCGTATTAGAGTAGTAGATGTTTTGGAGCTATTGGCTGCTGGTATTTCCATTAATGATATTATAACTGAGGAACTTCCTGACTTGGAATATGAAGATGTGGTAGTGTGCCTAAATTACGCAGTTTCTAAGCTCAATCATCCGGTTATCAAAGCAGCATAATGATCATTCTTGATTCCCATCTACCACCAAGTTTGGCTCCGCGGATCATAGAAACCTACAATATCGACTGCTTTTCAGCCACTTACCTAAACTTAAGACATGCCGCTGACTTAGATTTGTTTCAGTTTGCGAGAACCAATAATGCTATTTTTATAACCAAAGACGATGATTTCTTAGAGTTAAACAGCAGATTCGGCAGTCCTCCAAAAATCATTTGGCTCACTTGCGGGAATACATCAAAAAAACGTCTCAAAGAAATGTTTGTATCTCATTTTCATCAGGCAATGGAGCTATTAAATAACTCAGATATTGTTGAAATTTCAGGAATCTAAAATTTAATTATGACCTCAAACTTAGCCCAAATCGACTCCCCTTCTCTACTTATTTTGAAAGAAAAAATTGAGGGCAATATTGATAAAATGATAGCCATTGCTGGTGGAGATTCCAGCCGATTAATGCCGCACATCAAGACCAACAAAATGGAAAATGTGGTACGAATAATGATAAGCAAAGGCATAAGAAAATTTAAGGCGGCAACCATAGCTGAAGCTGAACTTGTTGCCATGGCCGGAGCCGAAAAAGTACTCATATCCCACCAACTTCTAGGCCCAAAAATAGACAGATTATTAAGCTTAATTGTAAAATATCCAAACTCAAAGTTTGCCTCTTTGGCCGATTGCAATGCCGTGGTTGACGAAATCTCTGAAAAGTTTTCTTCCAAAAATATAATAGCAGAAATCTATTACGATATAAATAACGGCATGGATAGGTCGGGCCATGAAATTGATGAACAATTGGCCAATGATTTAAAATATGCAGCCTCCAAACCTTCCATAAAACTTTCAGGATTACAAGTTTATGATGGACACATTCGTGACGATGCTTTTGGTGAGAGAAAAGCCAAAATAGAGGCTGGAATGAAAAAAGTTTATGAAATATTGGCTGAACTGAAACCTGAAATTGGTGATTTAGAGGTTATAGCTGGTGGAACTCCAGCCTTCACATCACATGCTTCTGAAATTTCTCGCACGCTAAGTCCCGGCACTTGTGTTTTGTGGGATTGGGGTTACGGCGATAAATTTGCAGAACAAAACTTTGAGTTTGCGGCATTGGTGATGAGTAGAATCATTTCAAAACCAAAACGAGGGATTATAACAACAGACATGGGCCACAAAGCCATTTCTTCTGAAAATCCGATTGACAAACGTATCAGATTTTTGAACCATGACGACCTCAAATTGGTTTCACAAAGCGAGGAACACGGAGTGATAGAAACCCCAAATTGGGATAACTATAAAGTTGGAGACATACTTTTAGGTGTTCCTTATCATGTGTGTCCAACTGTGAATCTCTATGATGAGGCTCAAGTAATTGAAAACTCTCAGTGGACTAACACTTGGAAAATAGAAGGAAGAAAAAGGAAAATAAACGTATGATAGGCGTATCAAAAGACAACAAATTGAAGAAGTTAATGGTGGTGGGCGATAAGGTTTTGATAAAGCCCAAAAATCCAAAAGATAAAACCAACTCGGGACTTTACCTTCCGCCAACTGTTACAGAAAAAGAGGATGTGCAATCAGGCTATGTGGTGAAGGTTGGCCCTGGCTATCCATTGCCCAATACAGCCGAAGAAGAACCGTGGAAAGCAACAGAAGAGAAAGTAAAATATATGCCTCTGCAAGCAGAGGAAGGGGATTTGGCTATTTATTTACAACGCCACGCCATTGAGATTCAGTACGAAAGCGAAAAATATGTGATAGTTCCGCAGGCCTCCATTTTACTTCTGGAAAGAGCGGAAGATTTATTTTAAGTAGCTCGATTTTTCAAATCGAGTATTTTAATCTCTATAGATAATTGGTGTTTTTTGACAGCGATTTGGAAAATCGCTTTACGTGTGAGCGGCGATTGTTGCGATTTAGGAAAATCGAACTACTTTTTGAGTAATCCTTTGGTGTAGTCGGCTTCGTCCATCAATAATTTGGGAGGAAAAACTCCTTCTAGGCGGTTTACCAATTCACCATCTGGACTAAAAAACAAGTAGGTTGGAAAAGCATTAACCATATATTTTTGTACAAGAGCTCTTCCAGGTACATCCTCAGCGTTTACTCTGTAAGCTATAAATTCGGCGTTGAACTTTTTAGCTACTAGACTATCCGAAAAAGTTGTCTTGTCCATGATTTTGCAAGGTCCGCACCAAACAGCATACACGTCCATAAAAACCATTTTATTTTCTGACTTCGCTCTTTTCAAAACATCCTCAAAACCAATTTCCTGCATTTTTAAGAAATTCATCTGTTGGCCAGAAACTTGGCTCAAACCAGCCATAAAAACCAACCCAAAAGCAATATTCTTTTTTAGAAAAATCATAACACATATTTTATCTGACAAATCTGGTAATAATTGTTAATAAAACCTCTTTTTAAAACCTTTTTTAGGGTAATTTTGTAATCATTTTACAAAACAAAAATTTCGGAAATGCTCAGAGCATACTTAGGCCAAATCGGCCATATATTGGTTATACTAGCTTTTATTTCTGCGTTAGTTGCCACCTATACTTACTTTATCAGTGCCAAAAACAACAGCAAAGACTCTGATTTCTGGCGTTCAATTGCCCGTAAATCATTCTTTTTACATACTTTTTTTGTAATTGGCGTTGTACTAGTCCTTTTCAGTATCATCTTCAACAAATATTTTGAGTACCATTACGCTTGGGATAATGCCTCGCTAAGTTTACCATTGGGCTATGCTATTTCATGTTTTTGGCAGGATCAAGAAGGCAGTTTTCTTCTTTGGATGTTCTGGAATGTTATTCTTGGCGTTGTTTTGATATTTTGGTTTAGAGACAAAAAGAAAAACTTTCTGCATTTCGAAAGTCCAATGATGGCAATTTTCTCGGCAGTTCAGGCTTTCTTGACCAGTATGATAGTTGGGGCGGTACTTTTTGGTGATTTCAAATTGGGTAGTTCGCCGTTTTTGCTTTTGAGAGAATCTATGCCCAATTTACCAGTTTGGACCACAAACCCAGACTTCATACCAAAGGACGGAAACGGTCTAAATCCATTACTACAGAACTATTGGATGGTTATTCACCCTCCTACCCTGTTTTTGGGATTTGCCACTACATTAATACCGTTCGCATTTGCATTGGCTGCTCTTTGGAAAAAAGACTACAGCGATTGGACAAAAATTGCCCTGCCATGGTCTCTAGTCTCAGGTGTTATTTTGGGAACAGGTATAATGATGGGAGCCATTTGGGCTTATGAAACTTTGAATTTCGGAAGTTATTGGAGCTGGGACCCAGTAGAAAATGCGGTTTATGTACCTTGGTTGGTTTTGGTGGCCAGTATTCACACCATGCTAATTGCTCGTAAGAGTTCTTCAGCTCTTAAAATTACTTTCATTTTAAGCATTGCACAGTTTATTTTAATACTTTACAGCACCTTCCTCACCAGAAGTGGAATCTTAGGAACTTCATCTGTCCACTCATTTACAGACCTCGGTCTCTCTGGTCAGCTACTCATTTATCTGTTATTCTTTGTTGCAGGAGCAGTTTTATTGATGGCCTTAAGGTGGAAATATTTACCAAAAGACAACAAAGAAATCTCTACCTACTCCACCGAATTTTGGATATTTCTTGGGGTTACGACACTTACTTTGGCAGCCTTCCAAATTACGTTAACAACTTCAATACCAGTTTATAACAGCATTGCCGAATTGTTTAATTACAAACTAAACATGGCTATGCCAACGGACCCATTGAAACACTACAATACATTCCAAATGTGGTTGTTCATTGGAGTGATTATTCTTACTGGCATTGCACAGTTTTTTTGGTGGAAAAGGGTGGACAAATCTTCTGTAAAAAAACTGCTGAATCCTTTGATAATCACGCTGTTGATTTCGGCTATCGCTATCACAGTTACAGGTGTAAACCATTGGCAATATATCATACTATTAACGGCCGGTATTTTCTCCATAACCGCCAACGCAACAATTCTTTTGGATATTATCAAAGGCAATTTTAAAGTTGCTGGAGGAGCCATTACTCACATCGGGGTAGCATTGATGTTGATCGGAATCATGTATTCATCTGCCTACGAAAAGGTCATTTCGGTGAATTTAGCAAATGAAAAAATATTCAAAACCGAAAAAGACAACAAAGAAAACGTGTTGTTGTACTACAACCGCCCCACTCAGATTAACGATTTTACGCTTGATTATCGTGGCGAATTTGTGGATGTTCGTAACGTTCCTGGCTACATAGAAAAGAAATTCATCCAGCCAATACCTGAAAGTGATTTCAAGGGCATAGCGAAAGCAGACATCATGGATGGTGACAAATTATATGTAAAAAGAGGTGATACCCTAGAATACGAGGCAGAAAACACTTATTATCAGGTTAATTATCAGAAAAAAGGCGAGAAAGATTTCAACTTTTATCCAAGATATCAGATAAACCAAAAAATGGGAAATGTGGCTTCGCCACATATCAAAAAATACTGGAATAAAGACATTTATTCTCACGTAAATTACGTGACCACCAACGAAGACAAAGAATGGAGTGTGCCTGAAAACTATTCGGTAGCTATAAAAGACACATTCTTCTTGAATGATTTCGTAGCGATTCTAGATAATGTTTCTCCAGTGAATGAATTAGACGGATTACCACTTCAAGCGGGTGATGTGGCCGCTCAAGCCACTTTGAGAATACTTGAAAGAGACGGTGAAAGAATCATGAAACCGATTTTTGCCATTAAAAACAGAGAAGTGTGGAGCAAGCCAGTAATCAGTAGCGAATTGGGCATCAGAGCACAGCTATTGGCAATAAACCCCGAAACCGGCAAGTTTACATTCGCCATAAGTAGAGGCGAAAAAGAATACATTGTATTGAAAGCACTCGAAAAACCACATATCAACTTACTTTGGTTGGGTACGGCTTTGTTAGTAATTGGTATGAGCATAGCCTCTGCGAGACGATTTAGAATAGCCTTGAAATGATAAGGAACTGGGTGAAAATATTGTTTTATGTTGTTCTTATTCTGCTGAGCATTTTTGTTTGGGAGAAAGTAAAAACTTTGAGTTTTTTTAAGGCCGACGAAGTAAAAACCACTCACAATATTGTCATAAGGGAAATAGTAAGTTTGGGCAAAATGGAATTGGTCAAATATTCCTTCCGAGATGTGGTTGAACAAGAAATCATCCGAGATTTCCTACCTGACCCCAAAGCCATTTTGATAGTTCAGGGAGTGGCTGTGGGTTGTATAGATTTAAGTAAAATTACTGAAAAAGATTTGGCCAGTTCTGGAGATACCTTAGTTATAAATCTGCCAAATCCAGAAATTTGTTACCATAAAATAGACCATTCAAAATCTAAAATCTACAAAACAGATTATGCTTTTATGAACGAGGCAGTTTTGTTAGACGAAGCCTACCGAAAAGCCGAAGAACAAATTCTAAAGTCGGCCTTGGATTCAGACATTTTGGAACAAACTAAAAAGAATGCAGATTTGATTCTTAAACCATTGATAGAGAATATTTCTTCGAAAAAAGTAGTAATAAAATACCCACTCTCGGGAGATTTGAAAAGATTAAAATGAATTATCTGACGGTTTGTCATAGTTTCTTTTTTCAAGAAACCATATCCGTAGCTACTTCAAACATCTTGTTTTCAGTTTTTTATAGATTTAAACAAAATCAATCTCATCTGTCAATTTGACCGTAAATCCCTAAATTTGTAATTGCTGCACTATTCTTGTAAACAAAACGTTGAAATTCAGTAAATTTGCATTTCATTAAAATAGACATTTAAGAACTTAAGATATAAACATGTTCAATTTTTTAACAAAGAGTATTGCCAAGGTTTTTGGCACAAAATCAGACAAAGACATAAAAGCACTTAGCCCCTATGTCGAAGCAACTAATGAAGAATTTAGGAAACTTGCCGGACTTACCAACGACCAGTTTAGACAAAAAACGGCCGATCTGCAGCAATACATAAAAGACAAACTTGCTCATATTGACAACGAAGTGATAGCATTGAGAGCAAGTTCGGATAATAATCCTGACATGCTGATAGACGAACGTGAATTGATATTCAAGAAAATTGACGAATTGGAGCTTAAGAGAAACGTTGAACTTGAAGAAGTTTTACTTGAAATTCTCCCAAAAGCATTCGCCATAGTAAAAGAAACAGCACGTCGGTTCAAAGAAAATAGCACGCTCGAAGTTACAGCAAGTCATTTGGATAGAGAATTGGCCATGACCAAACAACACATCCAAATAGAAGGTGATAAAGCCATTTGGAAAAACGAATGGTTGGCCGCAGGAAATCTCATCAAATGGGATATGGAGCATTACGATGTTCAAATTATAGGTGGTGCCTCACTTCATAAAGGCAACATCTCGGAGATGGCCACTGGTGAAGGAAAGACTTTGGTGGCAACATTTCCAGCTTTCTTAAATGCTTTGGCTGGAAGAGGAGTACACATAGTAACGGTCAACGACTACCTTGCTCGACGTGACTCTGAGTGGATGGGACCGATATTTGAATTCAATGGCATAACTTGTGATTGTATTGATATTCACCCAGCCAATTCTTACGCGAGAAAAAAAGCCTACAATGCAGGCATTACTTATGGCACAAATAACGAGTTCGGTTTTGATTACCTGAGAGACAACATGGTCAATGACCCAACAGAATTGGTTCAGAGACCGCACCACTACGCCATGGTGGATGAAGTTGACTCCGTTTTGATAGATGATGCTCGTACGCCATTGATTATCAGTGGACCAATGACCAAGAAAAACGATGACGAACTTTTCAATACCCTCAAACCACGTATTGCTCAAATTGTAGAGGCCCAAAAACAATTGGTGAGTGGATTCTTGGTAGAAGCCAAGAAATTAATTGCCGAAGGTAAGAAAAAAGAAGGCGGATTGTCACTTTTCAGAGCACATAGAGGTTTGCCTAAAAGTAAGCCTTTGATAAAATACTTATCAGAAACTGGTAACAAAAAACTTTTGCTCGAAACTGAGGCAATTTATTTGGCTGAAAATCAGAAATTGATGCCTGAGGCCGATGCCCCTTTGTATTTTACGATAGAAGAAAAAAACAACTCCATTGAGCTTACTGACAAAGGTTTAGATTTTCTATCTTCACATGATTCTGACGCCAATTTCTTTACAATGCCAGACTTAGGCGTTGAAATGGCGGCTATTGAAAAAATGGACATCAGCAAAGAGGATAAAATCTTGAAGAACGATGAACTGATTAGAGATTATTCAACTAAAGCTGAGCGTATTCATGCAGTAAACCAGTTATTGAAAGCCTACACGCTTTTTGAAATCGACGTTGATTACGTCTTGATGGATGGCAAAGTGAAAATTGTTGATGAGCAAACGGGTCGTATAATGGATGGCCGTAGATGGTCTGATGGATTACACCAAGCGGTAGAGGCCAAAGAAAACGTAAAAGTGGAAGACTCTACACAAACTTATGCGACCATTACACTTCAAAACTATTTCAGAATGTACCACAAACTTTGTGGTATGACTGGAACCGCTGAAACCGAAGCTGGTGAATTCTGGAAAATATACAAGCTCGATGTTATTTCTATTCCGACACATAGAGACATCATTAGAGATGACAGACAAGACAAAGTTTACAAAACTGTAAGAGAGAAATACAATGCTGTTGGGGATGAAATCCTTGAAATGGTAAATATTGGTCGCCCGGTGCTGGTGGGTACTACTTCTGTAGAAAACTCCGAGCTTTTGAGTAGAATGTTGACTATCAAAAAGATTCCTCACCAAGTACTTAACGCAAAACAGCACGCTCGTGAGGCAGATGTAGTTGCCGAAGCTGGTAAACCAGGAACTGTAACCATAGCCACCAACATGGCGGGTAGAGGTACTGACATTAAACTTACCCCAGAAAGTAAAGCAGCAGGTGGTTTGGCCATCATTGGTACTGAGCGTCATGAGTCTCGAAGAGTTGACCGTCAGTTGAGAGGTAGAGCTGGACGTCAAGGTGACCCAGGTTCTTCACAGTTCTTTGTGAGTTTGGAAGACAACCTGATGCGTATGTTCGGCTCTGACCGTATAGCCAAGGTGATGGACCGTATGGGTATGGAAGAAGGCGAAGTTATTCAGCACTCTATGATTACCAGCTCCATAGAAAGAGCCCAAACCAAGGTAGAGGAAAACAACTTTGGCATGCGTAAACGTCTGATTGAGTACGATGATGTGATGAACATCCAAAGGGATACGATTTATAAAAGAAGAAAAAATGCCTTGTTTGGCGATAGATTAGCACTTGACATTGCCAATATTATATACGACACTTGTGCGGATTTGATAAAAAGTACACAAGGAAATTATGACGAGTTTGAGGTAAGAGCCATGCAACGCCTCGGAATGAAACCTGAAATCACTGAAGTTGAATTTGCTAAAGGAGGTTCTGCCCTTATCCATAAATTGTATAACCAAGCAGAAGCCCATTACAAGCAAAAGAATGAGGCCATCAGAAAAAATATCACTCCAGCTTTAAGAAATGTTCTGAACGACAGACAAGCCATGGAAGGTGAGCCATTTATGGCCATTGTGGGTGATGGAAATCATCACATAGCTATTTATGTGGATTTGAGAAAAACGGTAGAAACTGAAGGCAGGGAGTTGATATTAGAAATGGAAAAAAATATCTCTCTCAACGTAATTGACTCTGAGTGGAAAGAACACTTAAGAGACATGGACGACCTGAAACAGTCAGTTCAGAACGCCTCTTATGAGCAAAAAGACCCGTTATTGATTTATAAATTTGAGGCGGTTGAATTGTTCCAAAATTTCTTAAAGAAAGTAAATACGGAGACGGTAGGCTTCTTGATGAAAGCCAATGTGGCCGAAATGAGATTCCAACAGGCCGCTCCTGTACAAAGCTCTAATAAGCCAAAACTCTCTACAAACAGAGCCGAAGGTGCCGAAGAAGGTGCAAAACCACAAATGCTTGCTCCTGCTAAATCGCAAAAAGTGGCGAATAGAAACGACAGAGTTAACGTACAGTACAGAAACGGCGTGGTTAAAAGAGACGTAAAATTCAAGAATGTTGAAAACGATGTCTTGAGCGGCGATGCTGTATTGGTGGATTGAATTTGAATCAATTTAATAATTTCAATGAAAAAGGAGGCTAAAGCCTCCTTTTTCATTTAGTTAATCCGCTCCACCATATTCCACCACCTTCGCTTTAGACTCTAACACTACTCCATCAAATTCTTTCAAAACTATGTCTAAAGTTTCGAAAAGTTCATCTTTATCGAGAGTCTGTACTAGTTTCATACGATATTCTTTAAAATGCGGAAGTCCTCTGAAGTAATTTGAGTAATGCCTACGCATCTCTAACATACCCAGTGTATCGCCTTTCCATTGTATTGAAAACTTAAGATGTTGCCTTGCAGCTGCTACTCTTTGCTCCATGGTAGGTGCAGGAAGATATTCTCCTGTTGCTAAAAAGTGTTTAATTTCATTAAAAATCCAGGGATACCCTATAGCAGCACGACCAATCATAATCCCATCCACCCCGAATCTGTTTTTATAATCCAAAGCCTTTTCAGGTGAATCAATATCGCCATTACCAAAAATCGGAATTTTGATCCTTGGATTATTTTTTACTTTGGCTATCAATGTCCAATCTGCTTCGCCTTTGTATAATTGTGCACGTGTACGTCCATGAATACTCAATGCCTGTATGCCCACATCTTGTAATCTCTCAGCTACTTCCTCAATATTCTTGGTGCTTTCGTCCCAACCTAAACGTGTTTTTACTGTTACCGGTAGATGTGTGGCTTTCACCACTTCTTCCGTCATTTTGGTCATCAATGGAACATCCTGCAATAGTGCCGCACCAGCACCTCTACATGCCACTTTCTTCACCGGACAACCGTAGTTGATGTCAATAAGGTCAGGATTTGCACCTGTGGCAATTCTGGTACATTCGGCCATCGTATCTACGTCACTACCGAATAGTTGAATTCCGATAGGACGTTCGTATTCGAAAATATCTAACTTTTGTACACTTTTATGGGCATTTCTGATCAAACCTTCTGATGAAACAAACTCCGTGTACATCATATCAGCACCGTTTTCTTTGCATACCTGACGAAACGGTGGATCGCTCACGTCTTCCATCGGTGCCAACAAAAGCGGAAATTCACCTAATTCTATATTTCCTATTTTTACCATTGTAAACTATTGAACCACAAAATTACGACCGTTTGTACATAAATTTATGATTTTCAGAGATAAATGACAGATATTTGCATTTTAAATAGACAAGTTTAGCCTAGCTGTTATGGATTTTCTACAATATTTACAAACAACCAAAGAAAACAAACCTGGTACTTCGCTCCTGATTTTGTTTGTCATTTTGCTCATCTCGCTGGTTTTGGCCCAAATAGTGGCAGGTGGACTGATGATTCTAATGTCAGGAATTGAACTAAGTAACATTGGCAATCTAATTGATGTACTGATGACCTCCAAAAACGGTTGGTGGGCCATGATGCTTTCACAAGGTGTTGCCTCTATTTTCACTTTCATTCTACCGGGTTTATTGTTTTGGTATGCTGTGGAAAAAAAGCAATTCAGTGACCTGAGTTTTAAAGCATTACCTTCAATTCAGATATTTGGTTTCGTCATACTCATTCAGTTATTCTTCAGTCCATTTAGTGGTTGGGTCCAGAGTTTAAACGAGAAAATGCAACTTCCTGCTAGCCTCGAATGGCTGGAGTTGATCATGAAAAGCATGGAAGATAGTGCAAAAACACTTACTGATTTCCTTACAAAGTTTGATTCTCCAATACAATTGGTTGTCGCATTAATTGTTATCGCCGTGATAGCAGGAGTAGGTGAAGAATTGATATTCAGAGGATTAATTCAAAGAAAATTACTTTTAGGAATCAAGAACTACCATTTAGCCATCTGGATTTCGGCTATCATATTTAGTGGTATTCACATGCAATTCTACGGCTTTTTCCCAAGAATGTTCCTTGGAGCCTTATTTGGCTATTTGTATTATTGGTCGGGAAATATTTGGGTACCAATATTCGCCCATATATTCAATAACGGCCTTGCGGTAGTGCTTATGCACATGGTAAATCAAAAGAAAATTTCTCCTGAAATAGAGAAGCTTGATACAATACCTTTGCCCTATGTTGCTATCTCAGTATTGTTATTTGCAGGCTTAATGTATTTGTTCAAGAAAAAATATACAGAAGTAGATAAAGCATAGTAAACTACTCTAGATTACATTCCTTAAAAGCAAAAAAGACTTTAATCCGATGGATTAAAGTCTTTTCTTATAATAGAATATTCTTAATTGTTCAACTCTATATCGTCCCCGTTTGAATCTAAGAAATGATAGTCAACCATTCCCAGTGATGAGTCTTTGATGAGATTAATCCACTTTTTATACTTAAAGAACCACTTCATTTGTTTTGAAATTAATCCCTCTTTGTAATATGCATAAATAAACGGATGGAGAATGATGCTGATTTTCTTCTCGTTTTGTTTTGTCAACAAATACTCCAAGTTGTTTTCTATGAGATCAGTAACGGCTATACTTGCCTGTATGGTACCCGTTCCGCTACAAGTTGGACAAGTTTCTCTCGTAACCACATTCATCTCAGGACGAACCCTTTGACGTGTAATTTGCGAAAGTCCAAACTTCGAAATTGGTAAAACTGTATATTTAGACCTGTCGGTCTTCATTTCGTCTTTGAGAGCTTCGTGTACATCACGCTTGTTCTCTACTTTCTTCATGTCTATGAAGTCCACCACTACTATACCACCCATGTCTCTCAGACGCAACTGGCGAGCAATTTCTACGGCGGCTTCTTTGTTAACGCTCAATGCCGTAGCTTCTTGATCTACCTCAGAGGTAGATTTATTACCGCTGTTTACATCAATTACGTGTAGAGCTTCGGTATGCTCGATAATCAAATAGCCTCCACTTGGAAGACTTACCGAACGCCCGAAAAGAGATTTCAACTGTTTCTCAATACCGTAGTGCTCAAAAACTTTGGTTTTACCACTGTGCAACTTGAGAATTTTCTCTTTTTGAGGAGCAATATTTTGCAGCAATGTACGCATGCTGTCGAAAGTCTCTTTGGTATCTACTACGATAGAATCGAAGTCGTCGTTGAGCATGTCTCTAAGTATAGAGGCGGCTCTGTCCATTTCTGAAACTATTCTATCTCTCGGCTTTGCATTTTTGAGTAGCTTTAGACCATTTTCCCATTTCTCGATACAGTTCTCCAAATCTCTTTGAAGATCTACAACTTCCATATTTTCGGCAACTGTTCTCACAATTACCCCAAAATTCTCAGGCTTCACAGAGGACATCAACTTATGCAGCCTTTGTCTTTCTTGCTTGCTTGTGATTTTTTTTGAGATATTAATAGAATTGCTGAAAGGCACCAAAACAATGTAACGACCAGCAATAGAAATGTCACAAGACAACCTTGGGCCTTTAGACGAAATGGGTTCCTTAACCACCTGCACCAAAATAGGTTGATTCTTAGACAAAACATCTACTATTTTCCCTAATTTATCAATTTGTGGCTCGGACTGAAAATTCTTGAGTTTAAGACTTACTGGCCTTTTGGCTATAACGTCTTTGGTAAACTTGTTGAGAGACTGTATATTAGGACTTAGATCATGGTAATGCAAAAACGCGTCCTTTTCATAACCAATATCTATAAATGCGGCGTTGAGACCTGAAACCACCTTTTTTACTGTACCAAAATAAATATCTCCAACAGAAAACTGGTGCTCGGTTTCATCAAAATGGTATTCGATTAGCCTTTTGTCTTGACATAAGGCTATTCTATCACCTTTGGGTGTGGCAGAAATATATAATTCGTTGCTCAAAATTGAGTAAGAATTAAAAGTTTAAAAAATAATTTGCTTTTAAGATTCAAAAACATGCTGAATGACATGACAAAATTGCTACGAATCGAATAGCAACAAGTTGTAAAAGAACAAAAAAGTAAGCAGAATAAACAATATCTGCTTACTTAAATGTATTTGTAAGAAAAATTATTTCTTCTTGTGACGGTTTTTTCTAAGACGTTTCTTTCTTTTGTGAGTCGCCATCTTATGTCTTTTTCTCTTCTTTCCGCAAGGCATAGCTTTAAAAATTTATATAATATTGTAAAATTCCTTATTCGATTTTTTTTCGAACCGCAAAGATAGTGATTACTTTAAACTATTCAAAGTTTTTGTAATTTCATCTTTCATAACGGCATCGATGTTTTGCTTCAACACATCATTTAAAAGTGCCTTAGCTTCTGGCTTTTTGTCTAGTTCTATCAAACTGTAAGCCAAACCCAATTTAGCATTGACATTTGTTGGGTCTATTTGTAAAACATTCTGAAACCTTGCAGCTGCTTTGTCGTACTGATTAGACTGCATCGAGAGACCACCCAAACTCATGATAGCGGGTATGTACTTTGGCTCTTGATCCAAAACTTCTCTTAACATCGTGATGGCCTTCATTGGTGAATCGGATCCGACATAACTCATCGCCAAGTTTGTTTTGGCGTGTAAATCAGCGGGTTGCAAGGCCAGAACTTTATTGTAGGCCTGTCTTGTTTTTTCTACCAAGAACTCCATATTTGCAGGGCTCAAGGCAAGATTAAAACCCTGAAAATAAGCATCTCCGGCTAGTGTCCAATTCTCAACAGACGGGTTGTTTAAAGCGATTTTCTCGAAATAAAAACCAGCACTGTCAAATACTGACTCTTTAGAATATAGTTCTGCAATTTCTTTTAGAACCTCATTTTTAGAAGTTGAAGCTGAGAGTTTTGTCTGTAAAGACTGCAAAAGTTTTTCAGAATCACCTGAAAGTTTGTGTGCAGCCTCCTTTGAGGCCTTGACACTATCAGGTTTTGATTCTTGAACGGTTTGAGCAACATCTTTCACTACAGACTTAGGCCTGGTAAATAAAAAAGCGAAGCTCGCTATTCCTATTAATACAATTATCAGTAAATGCGTTTTCTTGTTCAAACCGTTCAAATCAAAATTATTTTACATTTGTTTTAACCTCTTCAACAAACTCTTTTGAAGGCTTAAAACTTGGGATGAAATGAGCTGGAACTGTTACAGTAGTTTTTTGAGAAATGTTACGTGCTTTTTTCTCTGCTCTTTTTTTGTTCACAAAACTTCCGAAACCTCTTACATAAATGGCTTCTCCACTTGCCAAACTGTCTTTAACTGTTTGAAAAAACGCCTCAACGGTGATTGAAGTAACTGCTTTGTCAACTCCTGTTTTGTCCGAAATAATCGAAATAACCTCTGCTTTCGTCACGATTTATTAAATTTACTTGTTAAAAAATTATTATTTAGCTAAATGAATTTAGATTTAGGACTGCAAAGATAGAGGTTTAGCGAGAATTCTCACAAAAACTTTTATCTTTTTTTTTATAATTTATTAGTTATTAAGTAGTTAAGCGACGATTTTCATACTTAAAAAAAATCAATAAACAAAATGTTTGCAAAAAAAATTATCTCTTGGTATTTAAAAAATAAGCGTGATTTACCATGGAGAAACACTGATAACCCGTATTATATTTGGCTTTCAGAGATTATTTTGCAACAGACCAGAGTTCAGCAAG
The DNA here is from genome assembly GCF_024343775.1 of Lacihabitans soyangensis. Classification (GTDB taxonomy): domain Bacteria; phylum Bacteroidota; class Bacteroidia; order Cytophagales; family Spirosomataceae; genus Leadbetterella; species Leadbetterella soyangensis. The sequence goes on from NZ_RJUF01000020.1 coordinate 55,276, forward strand.
GATTGCCCTATTATGAGAAATTTGTTGAAAACTTTAAGACTGTGGAAGCATTGGCGGCCGCAAATGAAGGTGAAGTACTGAGACTTTGGCAGGGCTTAGGATACTATTCAAGGGGAAGGAATCTGCACAAAACAGCCCAAGTGGTGGTGCGGGAATATGGAGGACGGTTTCCTGACAACTTCAAAGATTTACAAAAACTAAAAGGAGTGGGTCGCTATACCGCGGCTGCAATAGCCTCCTTTGCTTTTAATGAGTCTGTGCCCGCAATAGATGGAAATGCTTTGCGTGTGCTAACACGGTTCTTTGAGATTTTTGACCCAATCGATAGTCCATCAGTTCAAAAAAACATATTTGATATTGCAACTGATTTGATGAAAAATGTTGATGCCGGAAATTATAACCAAGCCGTAATGGAGCTTGGAGCAACGGTATGCACACCCAAAAATCCGAATTGTGAAGAATGCCCAATAAACATCGAATGTAAAGCTTTTGAGAACAAAAGCGTGAGTCAGATTCCGATCAAAGCAAAAAAAACCAAAGTGAGTCAGAAGTTTTTTCAATATTTTGTTTTCGAACATAAGGGTAGATATTGGTTAAAAAAACGAGCCGATAACGAAATTTGGGCCAATATGTATGATTTCTATCTCGTCGAGAGTGAAAATCTTGATTATCACGAAAACCTAGAAAAGACTATTGAAGAGTTCAATATTGAGGTAGAATCAGTTAAAACTTACCCAGTAGTCAACCATATTCTTACACATCAAAAACAACAGATTGCTTTTACAGAAGTAAAATGTAAATCTGCTTCAACAATCGGAAATGGAAACTGGTACACCATAGAAGAACTTGACGACCTGGCGAAACCGAAAATAATTGTTGACTTTATTCAAAATCTAAAAAAAGGTTAGATTTTTTCTATTTTAAGAATTTTAAACTCCGTACGTCTGTTGCGTTGGTGTTCGGCCTCGGTGCATTGAACACCATCACTACAAGCATTAAGTGGTTCTGACTCGCCCTTTCCCACCGATTTTACTCTGGATTTATCAATACCACGAGAGGTAATGTATTTAAAAACTTCCTTTGCACGGCTTTCAGAAAGTCTTAGATTTATAAGAGAGTTTCCACGCGTATCGGTGTGAGATGACACCTCAATTATCATGTTTGGATATTTTTTGAGTGTGTTTACCAATTTATCCAAGTCCTTTTTGGCATTTTCCCTAATCTTATAAGAGTCTGATTCGTAGTAGATATTCTCAAGTTTAATCACGTCGCCGACCTTATATAGTTTGGTGTCGAATAGATTAAGAGAAAAAGTTGGCTTCTTTACTTTTTTACCAAAAAGTGTTTTTCTCACTGACTTCTCTATGATTTCAGAACTTGAGCCAAAGTCATCTTTCATTGCTATAAGTTCATAGTCACACTCGAGGTCACGCTTAAATTCGTAACTACCGTCCTTTTTGGTGTACATTTCTTGCACCTCGCCTGTGCATTTATTAATGAATTTCACCTTGACAGCAGCAATAGGCTCGCCGCCCTCACCACCGGTTATAACACCTCTGAAAATATTAGAATTGCCACCAACAGTACGCTTCTGTATTAATTCTCCACGTTTTTTAGGTGTTTCTACTTTTGCAATATCTTGCGGTATGATTACCTCTTTTTTCAGAAACACCTCAAGAACTCCAGGCTCGTAGTCAGATGCATCTATGTTTGAATAGTTTTTTGTTTGAGAGATGTAACCTTCTTTGGTAAAATTAAAAACAAAATCCTTGTCGGCCTCTAGACATAACTTAATAGTGCCCGATGCATTGGTTGTGGCATTTTCAACACTGCCTTTTACCGAAGAAACGCCATATTCAAAAACCATTTTGTCTAGAGGCTTCTTGGTGTCTTTGTCGAAAACATTAACTACTAGATCTCTACAACCAAACTTTGCACCTACTCTGTTGAATTTATAGATGTCATCGTCAGAACCGCCACGCTTTCTGTTGCTGCTAAAATATCCAATGGTTCTTTCTTGATCAGTGATTATGCCGAAGTCGTCATTGTTAGAGTTGAGCGGAGCTCCGAGATTTCTGACCATACCCTTTGCCATTCCTGAGATAAGATCAGTTTTAATTGTGAACATATCCAGGTCACCGAGTCCTGGAAGGCCATCTGATGAAAAGTATAGATTTCCACCTTCGTCTATAAATGGGAACATTTCGTTTCCAACCGAGTTAACCTTCCCTCCCATGTTTTCGGGTTTCGACCATGCTCCGTTTATAAATCTCGAAATATAAATATCTGTACCGCCATAACCGCCCGGCATGTCTGACACAAAATAAAGAAAATTATCCTTTGAATTGACAGACGGGTGACCGCAAGAATATTTATCATCATTAAAATCTAACTCTTTAATATTGCCCCAATCAGAGCCTTTTTTCTCTGCAGAGTAGAGTTTGAGACGGGTAATACCTTCTTTTTTATTAGAACCAAACAAACCACCAACATCAGAAGAGCCGTTTCGGGTAAAAATAATCTTGTTGGCGTTGTCATAAAATGTACACGGGCCCTCGTGATATTTTGAGTTTAGATTTTTGCTAAAACTTTTGATTTCTACCACTGAGTTTTCCTCATAGCCTTTGCTTCCATTTATGAGATCACTACCGGTGTGAGCAATGGTGTTGGCATCGTTGGAGGTGGGTGGTGTGTAATAATCATTACCTAATTTTTCGGTAGTGTTTTTTGATTTTGAGGTGGCACTGGCTTGTCCACCCGAACCGACAGCAGCAGTGGTGTTTTCCTCTTTAGAAATTACTTTTAAATCCTCTAAATAATATAAATCCAAAAAGGACGAATTATCCCATTTAAAAACCCTTTTAACTGAATTATTTTTGTTGCGACTCGAAACAAAAACCAAGCCATCTTTGTAAAATGTGGGACTAAAGTCTGGACTGGCTGTGTTTATACCAACATATTCAATTCTATAACTTTGGGTATTTCTAGTGAGCGGGTCCATGTTGGCGTAGAGCTTGCTGAACTCTATGCCACGTTTGTCTTGTTCCTGCAGTTCTGTGTATTTTATCCAAATCTTAGAAGATTCTTGGTGTTTTCCGTTGCTACTTAATACTTGAGCAAACCGCTGGTAGGCCTTTATTTCGTCCCCTTTTAGGGTCGGGTTATTGCCTAGAACCTCTTCATAATACTTTTCGGCGTTTTTGTAGTCTTTTACAAAATAATATGCCTCGGCCAAATTAAGCTTAGCTTTTTGGATTTCATCTGAAGTAAGATTCTTTGACTTTTTAAGAATGCCATCATATAATTCTATGGCATTGGCATACGACAAACTTTTAGTGCTATTCTCTGCCTTTTTTAATTGCTTCGAGGTGCTCTGCGAAAAGCCCACGTAAGCAAAAAAGCAAAAAAAGAATACCAAAAAGTTTTTTGGATGCATAAGTAATTTATGGTAGAACTATTATGACAAAAACAACAAAAATCATGCCTTTTAATAATAAACGAAAAAATGCCACCATTTATTAAATGGCGACATTTTCGTTTTTTTTCCTTCAAATTAGCGAACTACTGTAATGAATCCGTTTCTGACTTTAGCTTGATCTTTAACTTTTACTGAGTAATAATAAGTACCATCTGGAACACCTTCTGGTCCGAATCTCATACCCGTGTTAGAAGTTGCATCCCACTTAATAACAGTACCCTGAAGTACGTTTTCGGTTCCTGTATATTTCCAAACCAAATGACCCCATCTGTTGTAGATTTCGAACATTTCTACTACTACACCTTCAGGTACAAGAGACTCTAAGGTTTCGTTGGTTTGGTCGCCATTTGGAGAGAAACCACCTGGTATTTCGATCAAATCTACAAGATTAGTAGAAGACGTACTGTCTTTAGGTATTCTGAAAATAGTTGGAGTACTTGACAATGGTATAATCTGTGTTCCAGCATTTGAGATATCACTCACGATGACACCAGTAGTTGATGTTCCGTAGGCCACAATGTTGTTCAGATAAGGACCGTAGTTTTTCTTGTACTTCAGTCTAACTGTAAAGAATACTGTATCTACTTTACCGGCGGCAAGTTTAGATGTGGTGTCTGGTAAGGTTAGTCTATAATCAGTGTCACCGTCAAATGCTACGTTTTTGACAAGTTTACCTGAAACAGTAGGTTGACCTTCTACCGCAAACTGGATTGAGTCAGGGAATGTTTTGCTTAGCGTATCTACCAAGTAAACGTTTTTCAACTCACTGAATCCTATGTTTTTAACAAGAGCTCTGTATTTCACCTCGTAGGTAAACTCGTCAATCATTGATGAGTCAACAACGCTCAATGCTGCTGCAATGCCTGCCTTGGTAGAATCTACAGTGAAGGTCACTTTAGTAGGCTCATCATTGTCTAATGGATTACCGTTGCCATCTGGGTCAGGGTTTGTACCATTTGTAGATACATCGCTGATAGCCTGAGTAGTTCCTGCGAACACTTTGGCAGTGTTGAAGAACTCAGTTTTAGAGGCATTGGTGATGTCCACTTTAACTTTGAAGCTCACTGAAAGTGTTTTACCAATTTCGATGTTACTTAGAGAGTCAACCAACAATGAGGTGTTGGTTCCTCTACCTGTGTAGTTCGGATTAGCCTTCAGTCCTGTTGCAGCCGTTACAACTATGGTATCGTCAAGGATTTCCACACCGTTTCCAAATGTCACTCCTAAATCGTCTACTAACTTCACTTTAGTAAGTTTAGTAGCACCCATGTTGGCGATATTGAAAGTAAACGGTACTTCGTACTTGTTAGTAGCTATTTTAGTTATGGTTCCAACATTTTTGCTCAATCCTACGAGGTCAGTTGTTGAGACATCGTTTATAGTGAACAAACTGGTGTTGTTTGACAATACTGGATCAATTTGATCAACAGAGAAGAGCTCTGCTTTGTTGACAATTTTACCCGCTGCTATAACTTTTGCACGATATGTAAACTTCACACTATCTGTTTTACTCAATGTGGCTATTTTAGCAACCACTGCACCGTTCTCCAATTTGGCGTTGGTACTTACTGACTCTATTACTAATCCAGCAGGTATTATATCTCTAACTACAAGGTTTGTGGCCGTATTAGTTCTAAGATTTTTAACAACAACTGAATAGTTTACAAAACCATTAACTGGAACTTTAATCGAATCCGCAGTTTTCTTGACAGAAATATCGACAAACTTACTAGAATCTGGAGTTACACCACCAGTTCCACAATCAGTTATGGTAACTTTTACAGCCACTGGATCACTGTAGCAACCCACTTTGCTTCTTTCGAACAAGTAGTAGTTTCCTGCTCCTACCATACCTGGAGTAGTGATAAGTGTCGAATTGGCTGAGTTACTTACATGGAACTCGAAGGTAGCACTTTCATTGCTTGGTGTACCCAATATGGCATTGTTAAGATCAACTGTCTCAAATGGACAGATATTCTTAATTTCAGCCAAGGCGGTTGGTTTAGGAACTGCTGCCCCAACTGTAACCGATACCACATTTGAAGACTCGCTTTCACAAGTACCTCCTACAGATTTACACTTAGCAGTGTAGTTGAACGTACCTGCTGTTGATGGTGTCACTGTGAGAACTGATCCTGTTTGACCATTTGCCCAAACTACTGTTCCAGCACATCCTTGAGCTGTAATCACTATACTTTCACCAAGACAGATAGTCGAAGTTTTGCAAGTGATGAAAGGCTTGTTAGGCAATCCGATGTTGATACATAATGTGTCAGATTTCTCACTTTCACATGTACCCACCACGCAAACAGCTGTGTATTTGCTGGTTGCTGTTGGTTTAACTTCAACTGCGTTACCTGTCATACCATTTGACCACTTGATTATACCATCACACTCATAAGCTCTAAGTGTAATTGATTCACCGGCACAGATGATGTCTGTTGCACAAGCTACAACTGGTTTAGTTGCTTTTTGAACTTTGACTTCAACTATATTAGATACCGGACTCACACAATCAGCTACTTTACAAACTGCCGAGTAAGTAGTAGTAACCGCAGGTTTAACTACTATTGAGTTACCGGATTTTCCGTTAGACCAAATTATTGTACCAGTTGTACAGCCGGTTGCAGTGAGTGTAATATTCTCTGGCTCACAAATAACTGTTTTAGAAGCCGCTACAACAAGTGCCGGAAGATTACATCCTGTTCCACAGTCCGTAGTTTTTATTTCAATAACTACCGGTTGAGAATTAGGACTAACTCCACATGTATTGGTACACTTCACTGTATACGAACCTGCTATTTTAACTTTAATGCTATTTCCAGTAGCTCCGGTGCTCCAAGTAACCGTTCCATTACAACCATCTGTACTTAATGTGGCTGAATCGCCCGCACAAATTTTGGTAGCAGATGCTGTTATAATAGGTGCAGAAGGGGTACCTCCAACGGTGATAACTACCGCATCAGATGGTAAACTAGTACCGCATGAGTTAGTACAAGTAGCTGTATAAGAACCAGCAGTTTTTACGAAAATACTTGCTCCTTCTTTACCATTGCTCCATTTAACAGTTCCGCTACAAACGCTTGCTGTTAATTTAGCTGAATCAACTCCACAAATACTTGTTTTGTTGGCCACCACAATCGGTCCTGCAGGGCGTCCTCCAGTTTCAATTTTGATAATATTTGAAGCTAGGCTAGTTCCGCATGAGTTTTTACACTTAGCTGTATAACTTCCTGCTCCAACTTGAATCATATCGCCCGTGGCTCCTGTGCTCCATTCGATAGTTCCTGTGCATCCTACTGCTACCAATCTCGCTTTTTCAGTATCACAAACATTTACTCTATCTGTAGTAATTAATGGAGCATTTGGCACAGCACCTATAGAAATCTTCACGATGTTACTATTTCCGCTCTCTCCGCAAGTGTTTACACAAATGGCAGCATAGTCACCCGC
>NZ_RJUF01000021.1 GCF_024343775.1 Lacihabitans soyangensis
TTTCCCCCCTCTAGCAGACTTCATAAACGGGGTTGATTTTAAGTCAACTCCTTTTTGAAGTAAATATTCATAAGGACTGATAAAACCAATACCTCCATGAATTCTTTCAAAGTTATAGAATTCTCTGAATTCGTCTATTGTTCTTTTTGCTATTTTTATATTTTCAAACTCAAACCTCTGACAGACAGTTCTTTCCATAATTGAATGATAAGATTCAATATGAGCATTTTGTTGCGGTGTACCTGGTTTTGTAAATTCCTGTGTAATGCCATTGTTTTTTAGAAAATCTTGCACCACACTTGCTATAAATTGACTACCGTTATCGTTTCTTACTATAAAATTTTTAGGCAATCCAAACTCAGCAATGACCTTTTCAAATAGCTTTATTACATCTTCTTTTTTTATATTGTAAGCCATGTAATGGCCAATATTAAATCTACTGAATATATCTAAGATCGTTAATACTTGCATACTTTTACGTTGGCCACTTACCCAGACATATTTAATGTCAAATTCAAAAAAACTAAACTCTGTCTCCACTTTGGGAATCAAATCTTTTACTCGGTTTCGATTTGATTTTTTACTCGAAATCGGATTGCTTCCTCTAAGTAAATTGTTGATTTTCATTAATTTATAAACATAGTGTTTGCTTATTCTATATTTTTCTTTGTCCACTAAATGACGAAACGTTTTATAAGCTCCATAGTCAACAAAAGGCTTGGCGAACAATAACTTAATACGTCCAACAATTGCTGATTCTGTCACTTCTCTACCTTTAGAATCATATATAGTCGCATAAGGTTTTCTTCCAGCTTTGCCATCTGAGGGTTTATAATAAAATGAACTCTTCGATAATCCACAATGGCTCAAGACGTTTCTAATTGGAAATCCCTGGCTAATAAATTCAATAGCGACTTCCATTTTTAACTCTTTTTCAATTGACTTTTTTTTAAAAGCTCATCTTTTATTCTCAGCTCCAAAGCATTGTCGGCAACTATATTGCGAAGCTCTCGAATCTCACGCTCTAATCGCTTGATTGCTAAATCCTTGTCTGACTTCTTAATTGATTCTAAACCTGACTCTCCTGTCTGATCTAAAATCTTTTCCCAGTTGTAAATAGTTGTAGAGGATACTCCAAATTCAGCAGACGCTGCTCCAATACCTTTTTCTTTGTAAAAGGAAATTATCTGTAATTTCTGTTGCTGACTCCAGCTTTGACGATGCTTACTCATAATGACACAAAATTAAAAGTTAAAACTCTATTTTTGTGTCCTAATATTTATCGGGATGAAATCATTACTCAAAGTCACTTCAAATTCTCCATTTTGCATAACTAAACCCAATCAGTTGTAATTTCATGACGCTAAAATTTTGAATTAAAATCCATTTCCTCTGAATAAATTGTAAGTAGCTAATCAATTTTGAAACCGATTTTGTGAATGATTTTTCTGTTAATTTTTAGTCGTTTAAATCCGAATTAAACCGTTTATATAAATTAGCTCAATATGGAAATTTAGCCTTGAAATATTAGTTTATTTTGGAATAAATATCCTATTAAATTATGAAAAAGAATGAATTTATAAAGACACAAATCCTATTGACGAGTGTTGTTTCTGTTGCCATTTGGAGCCTTTTGGCATGGTATTATTTTAACGGCGGCGTGCCTAGTCACCATATATTGGCTAGAGAAGACCTTCCCGAAATATCCAATTGGTGGGGCGGAATATTACTACCTATTTTGACCTGGTTTGTACTTTTAAGAATTCAAAAAAGAGATAAATTACCGAAGGTAAACTCAACCACTTTTCTTCAAATCCCGCAGAAAGTTTGGATAAGTTTTATGGGAGCCTTATTGCTTGGAATAGCACTATCCGTATTTTTTACTCTTGGAAACGAAGGCATGTCAGGCTACATGATATTGTCTGTATTTGTGATTTCCTTATTTTTCCCGGTTTATCGGGCGGAGTGCCTACTTGGTTTTGTATTGGGTATGACTTTCACGTTTGGGGCCGTTTTACCAACTGGCATAGGAAGCATATTGGCCACAATAGGGTTTATGATTTTTAATCTCGTAAGACCCTTTTTAGTTTTTATATTTAAGTACATAAAAAAGTAAATTTCATATCTCGTATGCTCTATCACAGAAATGTCTCATGAATTCAAACGAATTCTGTAAAGATTTTGAACCTACAGCCATTTTTTTGAATTAATAAAATAGACCACTCTCTAATTCAATGCTCTTCAAAAACGCATACAGCGGAATTTCTCCCAAAATCTGGCTATTGGCTCTGGTGATGTTTATCAACAGGGCAGGCACCATGGTGGTGGCATTTATGACCGTGTATACCACTCAAAAACTCCACTTTTCTATCGAAAACGCGGGTTTCGTGATGATGACTTTTGGTTTTGGGGCGATTTTGGGATCTTATTTGGGAGGAAAACTAACTGATATTTTTGGGTATTTTTTTGTACAATTTGGTAGCTTGTTTATCGGAGGATTACTATTTTTTGTGGTAGCCGAAATCCAATCTTTCGAACTGCTTTGTATTTCTGTATTCATTCTATCTGCATTTGGCGAAGCCTACAGGCCAGCCAACTCGGTGAGTATTGCTCATTTGAGCACACCAGAATCTTTCACCAGGTCTATCTCATTGGTTAGGTTAGCTATTAATTTGGGTTGGGCTATGGGCCCAGTATTGGGAGGCTTTTTTGCAACCAGAAACTATAAATATCTCTTTTGGGCAGATGGTGTCACCAATATTCTAGCAGCATTTATTGTACTCATTTTTTTACGCTCAAAATATATCAAAAAAGCGAAAATATCCAAAGCTGAGGCAAAGTCAAATCGAGCTGAATCACCTTGGAGAGATGGCTTTTTTATGGTTTTCATGTTGTTTACTACCATTTATGTGATGTCTTTTTCGCCCTTATTCGTGATTTTGCCAGTGTACTACAAAGAAATTTGTGCCATGTCAGAATTTCAAATTGGCGTGTTAATGGGTATCAATGGACTTTTGGTGGCATTGGTAGAAATGTTAATTATCTATAAAGTAGAGGGAAAATATGGCAAACTGCAGCTGATAGGTTTTGGCTGTTTCTTGTTGGTTGTTAACTATATCATTTACATGAACTTTACGGCATATGCATGGATGTTGGTAGGAATTACATTTGCTACCTTCTCTGAAATTTTTGCAATGCCTTTCATGAATTCATTCAGTATCGAAAGAGCAAAATCGCACAATCAAGGGCAATATTCTGCAGTATATGCTATGACCTGGCCAGTGGCACAAATTAGCTCATCATTGCTAGGTACGCAAGTAATCGCACGGCTTGGGTATGACGCTCTTTTGCTCGTTTTGGGATGTTTGGCGGTGTTGGCTACTATGGGGTTCTTGGTTTTAGCAAAGCGGGGTGGAATTATGCAGGCTAAAATTTAACAAACCTATTGCATTAAACCGAATAACCATATCGGGATACTATTCGCAAAACCGATTTCGATATTATCTTTCACCAAATAGGAATCCGGAATTCCAAGTATTTGTTTTTGCTTTTTACTTTTCCCTCCCACTTCAAAAGTATACTTATCCTCCACAAAAAAGTCTCCTTGAGCCGCCAATTCTATTTTCAGATTTTTGTTTTTAATTTGATTTAAAAAAAACGTTTCTCTAATCGTACCTTCTGCAGGATTCTGAGTCAGTGCGAAACTAAAATTGCTATTTTCAAGCAAAATCTTATCGGGTTTTTGAAGCACAGAAGTGCCTTTGCCAGTTTTATTTACCTTGTTAATTAAAGCTGCTTTTTCCAAATGTTCAAAAAACAATAAAAGTGTATTTCGGCTTAACTCAAGATGTGCAGCAAGTTCGGAAGTATTCGGTACGAAAGGAACCGAGTCGGCCAATATGGCTAAGAGCTTTTTGATTTTTGTTTGGTGAACAGATGAGTATTCATTGATGAAAGCCATATCATAGGCAAGCGTAGCGTCAATAATTTGAAATACTTTAATTAAATATTCCTCCTCAAGTTGTTGATTTGTTAATCTGTTTCCAAATGGCAAATATCCGTATTTTAAATAATTCTTAAAATGTACTAATGGAATTGGCAGCTTTGCTATTGCTATTCTAGCAACGTTCATGTGATTTTTTAAAATTTCATCTAATTCTAAAACTGGCAATTGGGCAATTTCGTTGAATTCCAAGTATTCCCGAAATGACATTCCGTGGAGCGTGTAAGTAAACACTCTTCTACTCAAATCTGCTTCTCCTCTGTAAATATCCAATGCCGATGATGCAGAAAAAATGATTTTCATGTTGGGCAAACCATCGTAAATATTTTTCAACTCCTGTGACCAATTTGAATATTTATGTACTTCGTCGATAATGAGTAAATTACCACCCAACCTACTCCATTCCTCTGCTGTAGATAACAAATCGTGCTGATAAAAATAGGGATGATCTAAAGTAACATAAAGGGATTTATCCAGATTTTGAGTTTTCAAATATTGAAGCATCAATGTGGTTTTACCCACCCCTCGAATACCCTTAATACCAATCATTCTGTTTTCAAAATTGATATCTTTATAAAGATACCTTTTGAACTTTGAATCAACATTTTTAAGAAGATTGTTTTGAAACAAAAACAATTTTTCCATATTTTGTTCTTAATTAAAAACAAATATTGACAATTTCGTTCTCATTTAAAAACATTTTGGATATTTTTTCCTCAAAAATGAACTTAATTCATTCATATAATCAGAAAATCGAGAAATCAAGGAGTGCTCAACAGAAAACCTGTTGTGAAATGTTTTCGGTAAAGAAATGTTGAATTAAAGAAGAATTAGAAAAAATTATCTACAAAAGTTCGGCAATAACCGTCTCACCGCCAACCGGTTTATCTTCAAGATTCACCAAAATTTTGGTGCCTAATGGAAGATAAATGTCAATTCTAGAACCAAATTTGATAAAACCAAATTCTTCACCTTGCGTAACGGCTTGTCCTTCTTTTACATACCAACAGATTCTACGGGCCAAGGCTCCAGCTATCTGACGAAAAAGAATCTCAGTGCCATTCTGGTGTTTGGTTACAACAGTCGTGCGTTCGTTTTCAGTACTGCTTTTTGGATGCCAAGCCACCAAATATTTTCCTGGGTGATATTTGAAGTATGAAATTATTCCAGAAAGCGGATTAAAGTTGATGTGTACGTTCAAAGGAGACATAAATATCGAAATCTGAATTCTCTTATCTTTGAAATATTCGGTTTCGACAACTTCCTCTATCACCACTACCCTACCGTCTGCCGGTGCGATGATATGCTTTGGGTTTATTGGTGTTTTTCTTGTAGGTTTGCGAAAAAATTGCAATACAATAAAGAACAAAACTAGGCAAACCGCAAATACGAAATAGTGCAACCATGCCATGTCTGGTGTCAAATACTTAACCAAACTATAGATTATTGCAAGCGTAATTGTAGAAACGATTAACGAGCCCGTGCCTTCTTTATGTATTGTCATTTCAGGGTCAGTGATTTTGAGAAAAATTTGGCAAATATACGATTTTAGCGTTTTTATATTGGTGTTTTTTTCCTAATTAATTGTTACTGTATTAAAATATTAAAATTATTAATGAGTTTAAGGTATCTATGAACGAGAATATTAATTTTTGGAGAATATGGTCACGCAACGATAAAGGACCCTTGTTTTTTGGCTTCTGTTTATTATTTTTTCTGGTCCTAAGTGGTTTGTTCTTCTACTTCAAAGGCATCGAAAATATTCTCCACTGGGACGTGTTGAGCGAACTTCATGAAAAAATAATAGCCACCAATTCGTTTTTCTACGACGAATTCAAGTTTTCGGCATCCTCGCCGGTATGGTATATCAAGGAGCGATATATGCCCTCTTTGGTTTCGATAAATCACCTCGCATTTTACATTTTATTAGTAAGCGGTTTTGTAGGACTTTCATTTCTACTAACGGGTTTGGCAAGACTCAAAGGCATTTGGTTTTTAATAGGAGCCTTGGTTATGGGCGGGGTAATTATTAGCTCAAGAATTGAAAGTGTTTTCTTGAGTAATTCCAACTGGCCTTTTTTAGCAGTTTTCGTGATAATTGGTGGTTTTTACTATTATACTAACAATTTTGGGCAGCGTCTCAGCACTTTGGCTACCTTGTTATTATGGACTCTTATTTGGTCGATATTGATTTTACTAGCTAACAAATACACCGCTATTAATCAGCCAAATATATCATTAGTTGCATACGGACTGGCTAGCTTTTTGGTTATTCTGGGTATATTCATATTTCTGATTTCACATGAAATCATCGCCGGTCTGGTGTGGTTAGTTTCTAAAAATTCACAAAAAGGGAAAAATTCATTACCCCAATTTTTGATTATCTCCTTGATATTTTTAGCCAATGTTCTTTTGGTATATCTTGAAAATACCAATAGGATAGAGAAAAGCTCTTATGTGATTTCACCTTTTATTCTATTTATTATCAGTAGCTTACTTGGTGTTTGGGGCTTTCGTCAGTTTTTAAACCAAAAGGCTTGGTTTAGTTTTCAACAATCTGGGGTTTGGATATACTTAGGTATGGCCACTATTTCTATCGCCACGGTTGGTTTTATTTTTGGAACAAATAATGACCCTCTGATTGATCTTTTTGAAGACTTTGTGGGCATTTCACTTTTGGCAGTCGGCCTTAGTTTTATTGTCTATGTTTTGATTAACTACCTACAGATTTTCAAACAAGGACTCGAGGTGCACAAAGTATTGTACAAAGCACCATTTAATAAGCTCATTTATGCCCGAACCATCTCGGTTTTTTTGATTCTGTTTTTGTTTTCTTTGAGCAATTTTTATGGTTTTTACAAGGCAAAAGCAGGTTTGAGCAACGCCATTGGCGATTTTTATTTGGCCGAAGGCGACCTAAAAGCTGCCGAAACTTTTTACAAAGAATCAACTCACAACGACCTCTACAACCACAAGGCAAACGTTTCTTTGGCGTCTTTGGCACTTAGTCAAGGTGATAAAATAAATGCTGCATTTTTTTTCAATCAAACCCTTGAGCAAAAACCCAGTCCTTATGTTTTTGCCGGCCTTAGTGCAAGTTTAGAAAACGAAAACCTCTATTTCGATGCTCTTTTTGCACTTCAAAAAGGCCTAAAAAAATATCCAAACAACAGCCAATTGCTTATTAACCTGGCTCATTTACAAGAAAAATCAAAACTCACCGACAGTGTACTCATAAACCTTGACTTGGCACTGAAGAACTGTAGCAAATGCGAGGTAGAAAACACTAATTTTTTGGCTTTTTGGATAGAAAATGCCAAGCCAGAAAAATTAGAAGAAATGTCGAATTTAGCGAAGGACATAGACTACAACGGCCTAAAAGCCAATAAGTTTGCTGTGAATAGAATGTTGGAAAAAGAATCGGAATTTACCTCATTTGAGCTAAGCAAAGATTCTGCTTTAGACATGAGTCGGGCGGCTTTATTGTTCAATGCCGTGAGCAACCCAAAAATGATAAATACTACAAAGGTGAATGCCGAAACCATTAAAAAGCTCCAAAACAATGCTTACAATGAACCCGTGTTTGAGTCGTTGAGCTGGAGCTATGCACAACAAAACTACATCAGAGAATCTAAAGCCATTGGAGTCAAACAACTCTATTTACTGGCTAATTCTAATACGAAATACAAAAAAATATATAACCAAAACCTTGGTCTCTGGCTCATGAAAGAAGGCGTGTTAGATCAAGCACTTCTAAGACTTAAAGCGGCTGGTGATAGTTCCTCAGCAGCCTTACTAGCCAATGCCAATCTCAAGCAAAAAGTAGAAAAAGACCTGCAAGCTCAATCTGATAAATTTGGCTCCGAAATTACAGTAGAAAATTATCAAGAAGTGATCAAAAAAGCACCATTCAATCCGTACCTTGTAGAGAAAATCGCCAACTTCTTGACCTCCAAAAATAAGAAATTGGAAGCCTACAATGTTGCGTTCTATGCTGCTGAAGTCAATACCGAATCGTCCTTAATATGGAAAACCTTGGTTAAGAAAGCCTTGGATATTTCGGAGTATGAATATGCCATGGACGGCATCAAAAAATTAGAAACGCTTCTTCCTGCCAATGAGTTGTTGGCAATAAAAAAACTATACCAAGACCAAAAGCAAAAAGTTCAATCAGCCGGATTTTAAATTGGGTTTTTGCTTAATTTAATCAGATTTTTAGGTATTTTTGCATAAAATTTATCAAAAAAGACGCCTTTTGTGGAGAAAAATTAAAATTCAATATTTTATAATTTCGTTTCAGAAATATTGGGTGTTTTCTTAAATTTGCCATGAATTGAGTTTAAACCATATCATTTTACAAAACAAAACAACATGAAGTTTGTCGTTTCGTCCTCAGAATTAGTAAAAAACCTTTCAAATATAAGCGGTGTTATAGCTCCAAATCCTTTAGTTCCGATTCTGGAAAACTTCCTTTTCGAACTCGACAAAACTTCACTGACAGTTACTGCCTCCGATATGCAAACTGTAATGGTGGCAGATTTAATGGTGGACTCCAGCGACTCAGTTTCGGTAGCTATACCAGGCAAACTTTTGATGGATACGCTTAAAAGTTTACCAGAGCAACCGATTACGGTAAGCATCAGCAGTGAGACTTTTGGTGTGGAAATAACTACCTCCAATGGACGCTTTAAAATAGCCGGCGAAAATCCAATGGATTTTCCGAGAGCTCCGCAGGTAAACAGAAACTTCAATATTGAACTTGACTCTCAAGTATTGGCTTCTGCGATAAATAACACATTGTTTGCTACAAGTACTGACGACCTCCGCCCAGCCATGACGGGTGTGTACATAGACATTCAGGAAGAAAGTACAACTTTCGTAGCAACTGATGGTCACAGACTTATCAGATACCGTAGAGAAGACATAAAATCTACGACACCTACAACGATGATTTTGCCTAGAAAAGCCTTGAACCTGATCAAGATTTCTTTGCCGTCGGGTTCTGTGCCGGTTGTCACCGAATTTAGCAACTCTAATGCTTTCTTTAGTTTTGGCAACATAAAATTGATCTGTAGACTAATAGACGAGCGTTATCCAGACTATGAAAATGTGATTCCAAAAGCTAACCCACACCGCATGACGGTAGAAAGGTCTAAGTTCTTGAATTCATTGAAAAGGATTGCCATTTTCTCTAACAAAACCACTCACCAAATCAGACTCAAAATAACCGCTGATGAATTAACTATTTCTGCTGAAGATTTAGACTATTCTAACGAGGCTGTTGAGAAAATCTCGTGCGAATACGTAGGAGACGACATGGAGATAGGTTTTAACGCTAAGTTTTTGGCTGAAATGTTGAGCAACATCAGTTCATCTACCATCACTATGGAGTTGTCTCTACCTAACAGAGCTGGCTTGATTATACCTTCTGACAAAATAGAAAACGAAGACATCTTGATGCTCGTAATGCCAGTTATGTTGAACTCGTATTCTTAAAGATAACAATAAACCTTTTCTTTATAAACTTAAGCCCCGGATTTCTGGGGCTTTTTTTGTGAGCGTTAAGACTGAAACTTTTCAGGACACAATTTCTTCAATATAGCACTAAGCTCCTCTGACTTTTGAGTTCCAATCATTAGTTTTGAAGTGTCCTTAAATTGTAATTGCAAACCAGTATTTCCTTTAATGTTGTATGCTTTACCACTGAAACCGTATCTCAATCCCCACCCTCCGTATTCCAAAAGTGGCTTATACTTGCGGATTTTTGCTGTTGAAATAGATTCCCATTTGAGAAATTTATATTGAATATGAAAAGGAAATAACCTAACAGCTATTCCCTCTTCACCAATAGAGGTTTCTAACCGGATATTCCAAAACAATAATAATATTAAAAACAAGAATACACTTGGAATAAATAAGCTCATTTCAATCATCCGATTATCCCCTTCCGCTAGCTTCTGTATAAATTGGCTCGATGCTAAATATATAAAATATATTAACAAAGCTACCAACGGAATCCACAGCCACCAATGGTTGAATCTTTGTGTTTCTTTGAAAAGAGGTTGAGTACTCATCAACTACCATGTTTAAGTATTTGAAAATGACATTCTGATTTAAAACAAAAAAACCATGAAACTAAGTGCCTCATGGTTTTAGTTTGTGATAAAATATCTCAAAGTTCTTTAATCCTGATTTTTCTAAACGAAACCATATCGCCGTGGTCTTGGAGTGATATTTTTCCTTTAGCATGAGCCTTTGCATAAGGCCATTTTGCGAATTTACTTCCTGCCACATCATCGGCCCATTTTACGCTGCCGTATTCGTAAGACGCTGTTTTTATTCCATTTACAAAATGCTCAATCACATTGTTTTTAATCACCAACTTCCCTTTGTTCCACTCTCCTGCCGGTTTTACGGCTTTCAGGTCTAATGGAGCTTGAATATCGTAGTTGGCACCAGTTTTTTGAACGTCCTTTATTTTGTCAGGATAATTTACGTCGTCAATAATCTGAAATTCTGGACCTGAGGCATAAGGAGCAAAAAGCTCTTTGATATTTACATCTTCTATGACCTTATATATAACGCCGCTGTTACCTTTTGGAGCACATTTAAACTCAAACTCCAAGATATAGTCGCCATATTCTTTGTCGCTTACCAAGTCGCCATTACCACCATGTGTCATCAATACGCCATCCATAACATGCCACCCTTTCACACCTGTTTCTTTCCAAGTGTGCCAACCATTGGTGGTTTTTCCGTCGAAAAGGTTCACCCATTTTTTCTTTTGGGCTGTAACCGATAGGGTTAACAAAATCAATGCTACTGCAAATATTTTTTTCATCTTTAAGGTTTGTTTTTTTTATAAATATAAGTGTTTTTTTAAATACTCAACAGAAAATTAGACCAACGATTTGTTTCAGAATTCATATTTGAAAGCCAAAGCAGGTTCGTTCTTATATTTTTCAAGCAATTTCTTCGAAATCCAAACGGTGGTTTTATCTCCTTTGGTTTCCCATTTCAAAGTTTCCGATTCCCCAACTATGTTTACTTTAGAGCCTTTCTTCGGCGAGTTTCCTTGCCAAGTAATAGTTTCCTTTAAGAGTTTATCTAATGAGATTTTTTGAATAGCAAAGGCATACTTGTCTTTACTTTTTGTAAAATAAACGTCTCCAGATTGAAAATTCTCGAGGCTTCTTGTATTGTAAATGGCCTCTCCAAACTTGTTCAACCAAACACCTATTTCGTTCAATCTACTTATTTGTTCGGGCAAAAATTCTCCCTCAGCTGTAGGTCCAACTCCAAGTAGCAAATTCCCACCTTTGGCCACAATCTCAATCAAGGTATGAATTACTGTGGCTGATGGTTTAAAGTTATCATTAGGAACAAAACCCCAAGCTCCTCCCAAAGTAATACAGCTTTCCCATGGGTTATCAGACCTGTCTTTAGGAATAGCTTGCTCAGGTGTGCGGTAATTTTCGAATTCACCGTGAACGGTTCTGTCAACTATCAATATACCCTCTTGGTTTTTCCTGACCATTTTTGCCACCTTAGGCATATTTATCTCTTGGTCAAAGTCTGGAATTGGAGCACCCCAAGCACGCACCTCGTCAGTCACGGTATTTCTTGGTCGCACCCAGCCACCATCAAGCCAAAGGATATCTATTTTACCATAATCAGTAGTTAACTCATTGAGTTGGTTATGGGTATATTCTACGAATTTATTCCAACGCCAAGGATTTTTCCTAATGTCATAGTTCACATTTCTGTTTGGCGTCGAATGTCTATCCCACCAAAAATACTGCGAGTGCCAGTCTGGTTTTGAATAATAGGCTCCTATCAAGAAATTCTGTTTTCTAAATGCGTCGAAAACATACTTTGCCACGTCGGCTTTTGGGTTTCCTTTAAAAGGCCCATTGGAAATTTTAAAATCCGAAAACTTGGTATCGAACATATTAAAACCATCGTGGTGCTTGGTCGTAAATACCAAATACTTCATACCTGCAGATTTAGCGGCCGTGGCCCAAGCCTCAGGGTTAAATTTTACCGGATTAAATGATTTATCCAAACCCCAGTACCATTTCTTATAGTCCGCATAGTTACTCGTGGAGTCACGAGTAATCCAGTCCTCGTCGCACAAGCTCCAAGACTCTATGATGCCCGGAACCGCATAAAGTCCCCAGTGAATTATAATTCCGAACTTCTGATCACGCCAGTTTTCTAGATTCTGTGCAACTTCTTTTTCTTTGGGATATTGATATTCTGTAGAAATGGGATGGACAGAACTTTGGCCGAAAGCAGAATTAAAAATGGAGAAGAAAAGTAGAAAAATCGAAAATTGTTTTCTGCAAAAAACAGTCATTTGCATTATAATGTGTTTATTTTGATATTAAAAAATTTTAATAAAATTATTCGTTTCTATAAATAAAAAGTTAATTATTACTTAATGAAATAATAAAATGGTTAACTTTTGACGAAATTTGGGATACAGTTCTAAAATATGCTTCAAAAAACGTTCTTATTGTTTCTTCTATTTTTCAGCTCAAAACTTTGTGCCCAAGACTACGGATTGGAGTTTATGGGCCACGAGGTGAATCCCGACCAAAGAACCTCGCTTTCTCTCGGTGAAAATAAAGAATTGTGTTTTGATGACAACTTTGAACTGAATTTCGAGTTGAAGTTTAAAAAAAATGTTGTTTCATACTTCGGCTACATATTCAGAATCGTAAACACTGAAGACCAACATATTGATCTATTATACAATTCAAGAAAAACCGAGAAGTTCAGAATTGTTAACAAAGACCTTAGCATAAGCACCAATTTCGGTCTTGACTCCGCAAAACTATATAGCAGTTGGTCTAAACTAAGATTTTTGTTTGATTATAAAACCAAAGAACTTAGTCTTTATGAAGGCAATAACCTTTTAGAAAGAAAAGCCGTAGTATTTAATAAAAAGAGCTGCCTGAAGATTTACTTTGGCGGAAATCAAAACACCAAATTTGCCACGAAAGATGTGTTACCAACATATATCCGAAACATTACGCTTCTAAAAGGCAACAAAGTAACTAATGTCTGGAAACTCAATGATGTTTATGGAAATGTGGCCAAAGAAACTCAAAAGGCAAACCATGGAACAGTAACTAATGGCTCATGGATGCTCGTTAAGCACTACGAATGGCTTAAACGGATAGACACAACTTTCAAAGGACAAACAACTTTTTATTTTGACAGAAATATTAATCATTTTTTGATACATGCCGACGAAGGGAGTTTTTATTTTGATGAAAAAAAATCTGCAACCCTTGCCAGGCCTTTTGACAAAAAGTATATCAAGTTTACATTTGGAGACCAAGGCTATTTTCTGAAAGAATCCAAAACTGCAGTAAATGTTCGCCTAAATCAAAAAGAGATTTTTGCGTATGATTCAAAAGGTAACTCCTGGAATATACCGCCAAACTTAAAGCCCGAACTAACCGAATATTGGCACCACAACCAGTATGTATTTCCCAAAGACACTGCCATGGTTTTTATTGGCGGTTATGGACAGTTTACTTACAAAAATAGTTTTCAGAAATATTCTTTCCTGAACAAAAGGTGGTCAGAACTCAACATGAAGGGTTATCGACTAGAGCCTAGATATATGTTTGGTATTGGCCACACCAAAGATCTTAACAAATCTTATATTTTTGGCGGCTACGGCTCCAAAACGGGTGAGCAAGAGATAAATCCACAGAATTACTATGACCTTCTAGAAGTAAATTGGCAGAACCTTTCAATAAGAAAAGTTTATACATTAGAAACCCCCGAAAACCCTTTCGTGGTCGTAAAATCGATGGTGGTGGACGAGAAAAAACAAGTTTTTTATGCCTTAATATATAATCAGCTGAACTTTAAAAGCTCGTTACAACTAATACGTGGATCACTTAGAAAACCCGAATACGAGATTATAGGAAAACCAATTCCGTATGATTTTCAGGATGTAGCAAGTTCCGCAGACTTGGCTTTTGACGAAAAAAACCAAAAGTTGGTTTGTATAACCTATCACTATGACAGAATAAAAAATCTATCTTTTCACAAGGTTTACACGCTCGATTTTCCACCTGCAAACATAGAGGCTACCATTGCACAAAAAGAAAGTGGTTTTGTAAAGTGGCTAACTATTTTGGCTATTGTTTTACTTATTTTAGTTCCTTTAGTCTTAATGATATTTTACTATAGGCAGCACAGAAACAAAAAGCCACCCATTGAATTAGCACCAGAAAATACCTCAAAAACTGAGGAATCAAGAGTCGAATTGACCACAGAAAGGCCAATTATGGAGGAAAACAAAAGGAGCAGGCTTATTTTATTTGGGGGCTTTCAATTTTTAACCTCCAAAGGCGAAGACCTCAGTGTGCATTTTACTCCGCTATTAAAAGAGTTGTTCTTGTATCTTATGTTGAACTCGATCAAATGGAACAAAAGCGTTAATTCTCAACAGCTCAATGACTTGTTTTGGTATGATAAAACGGCAACAAGTGCCCGAAACAACCGTTCGGTAAATCTTACAAAGCTCAAGGTGATTTTTGAGCAAGTCGGACATATACAAATTTCAAAAGAGTCGGGCGACTGGCAGATAATATTTGATCCAAGCCATGTTTTTGTAGACTACTACGACTTTTTGAAATTGACTGACGAAAAGAAAAACCTCAACAAGGAAGAAATAAACCTCCTCACAAAAATTGTTTCAAGAGGCAACTTCCTTTTCAATCTCGAATATGAATGGCTCGAACCTTTCAAATCAGAGATATCAAACCGGGTTATTGATGCCTATACTTCGTATTCAAAAGGCCTAAGCTTTGAAACCGATGCACAAGAAATCATCGAAATAGCTGATAAGATTTTTGTGTTTGACAAAGTAGACGAAACGGCCATGGAAATGAAATGTAAGGCGTTGGTAGTTCTTGGCAAACATTCTTTAGCCCTAAAATGCTACGAACATTTTGAAAAAGAATACCATCTTTTGTATGCTGAAAATTTCAGCAAATCGTTCAAACAAATCATAAATAGTATTTAAACTGCCTTTAAAGCCCATTTTTCTGCATATTAATGGGTAAATCTGCCCATAATTCTTTTATTATTTAATTTAATAAGGCTTGGCTTTTTATTAAAAAAATTCAAAAATTAACTCAATCTTATTCTCACATTAAGTATTTATTAATTTTAAATTAAAGGTCAAGATTAATTTGCAGAAAGTTTTTTAAACCTTGAAAATCAAATTTTACTCATTTATGAAAAAAAATCTATTCAAAGTAATGATGTCGTTATTCATTACCATGATGGCCATGCAGTCGTATGCACAAGATGTAGCCATTAAAGGTAAAGTAACTGACGACTCTGGAAGCCCGATCTACGGAGTAAACGTTGCCGTAAAAGGCACAACTAAAGGAACAATTACAGATAGTAATGGAGATTACAGTATTTCTGCTGCCAAAGGAAGCACTGTTACTTTTAGTTACATCGGTTTTGCTGCCACAAACGTGGTTATCGGAAATGTATCAACAGTAAACGTAAGTCTGAAACCAGATGCAAGTATTTTAAACGAGGTGGTAGTTACTGCCCTTGGTATTTCTAAAGAAGCCAGAAAAGTAGGTTATGCGGTAACCACAGTAAGTGGCGACCAAATGATTAAAGCTAGAGAAACTAACGTAGCCTATTCAATGGCCGGAAGAGTAGCCGGTTTGAACATTTCTGGTACAAACGGAGGTTCAGGCTCATCAGCAAGAATATTACTTAGAGGTATGGCCAGCTTCGGTGCTAGCTCGCCTTTGATTGTTCTTAACGGTGTGCCTATCGACAACACTCAAAGAGGTAGCTCTGGTGAGTGGGGTGGATCAGACAACGGTGATGGTATCTCAAACCTTAACCCTGACGACATCGAAAACATGTCGGTTTTGAAAGGAGCATCAGCTTCGGCACTTTATGGTGCTCGTGCCGCCAACGGTGTGATTTTGATTACTACCAAGTCAGGTAAAAAAGGCAAAATGGCCATTGACTATAATCTAAACACTGTAGCTGAGCAGGCTATCAACTTTACAGATTATCAGTATGAATACGGTCAAGGACTTAACGGAAAAAGACCTGACAACGTTACCAGTGCTCTTAACAGCGGTATGTTGAGCTGGGGTGAGAAATTGGACGGAAAATCTACTATTCAGTTTGATGGAAAAAGCTACCCTTACTCGGCTGTAAAAGACAATATGAAAAACTTCTACCGCACAGGAAGCTCTATTACCAACTCCATTTCGCTATCTAGCGGAACAGAAACTGGTAGCTTCAGACTATCATTGGCAAACTTAGACAACAACTCTATCCTAAGAAATAGCGGTTTGACAAGAAGAACAGCCAACTTCACAGGGAATCAGAAATTCGGTAAAAAACTGACCATTGATTTGATGGCCAATTTTGTTGATGACTTCAACAACAACAAGCCACAGTTGAGCGATGGCCCTATGAATGCCAACAATATAAACTTTTTGGCTACAAACGTAAGTGAGATGGCTTTACAGCCTGGTTACAATGCGGCAATTCCTACTGGAAACGAAATTCAATATAACGACGATATCTACGTAACCAACCCATGGTTTGTTGTAAATCGTTATGAAAACGACGTGAAAAGAAAAAGAATGATTTCAGCCATCCAAGGCAAGTATGATATTACAAAAAATATCTACGGTTTGGTAAGATTTGGTTATGACTACATCAATGACGGATTGTTCAAAATCACGCCAACTGGAACGGCCTACTCAGGTGGAAATGCCGGTGGATTAGACGATTTGGCAAAATCAACGACGATTGAGATGAACGCCGATGCGATTTTGGGCGGAACATTCAAAATCACGGATGATTTCGGAATTGATGCACTAGCCGGAGGAACTATCCGTAAAAACGAATACGACAGAGTAAAAATAGGCGGAGGTCCATTTGTGATTCCATTCTTCTATAGCCCTTTCAACGTTTTGAACTTCAACAGAGACTATTCGTACTCTAAGAAACAAGCCAACTCGGGCTATTACTCGTTGGACTTCAACTACAAAAATATGTTGATTCTCTCGACTACAGGTCGTTATGATGCCTTCTCTACATTGCCTACAAACAACCAAGGTATCTTTACTCCATCTTTCTCATTGAGCTATGACTTCACAGAGGCTTTGAAAATGGACAAATTGACTTATGGAAAACTAAGAGCATCCTATGCAGTAGTAAGTGGTGAGCCATTGAGTCCTTATTCTACTTCGCAGTACTACAGTGTTGGATCGGCTATTCAAGGAATCACTACTGGTTCATTTGGTGGAAGCCTTCCAAACTTATTCTTGAAGCCATTTACGCTTACAGAATTTGAAGTTGGTACAGAGCTTAAGTTTTACAAAAACAGACTGGGTATTGACTTGGCATATTTCAATAGAAAAACCAACAATGAAATCATAAACGGTTCATTGTCTGAAGCCACAGGTTATTCTTCACAATTGATTGGTACTGGATCAACTCAAAACTCTGGTCTTGAAATGTTGCTAACAGGCGTATTAATTGAAAATAAAGACTTGAAATGGACCAGTTCATTGAACTTTACCAACATCAAAAACAAGATTATTGAAATCAACGGTTCTGGTTCAGAAAATCAACAATTGGGAATGGGTACTTATCGTCCTCTAAACGCCAACATAGCGATTATCAAAGGAATGCCTGGCCCACAAGTAATGGCTAACGACTACACTTACCTAAACGGTAAAATCGTAGTAGATGCAACTGGAATACCGGTTCAAAACGGAACAAGAACACCAATGGGTTCTGTATTGCCTAAAGTTTATGGTGGTCTTAACAACGAAGTAAGCTACAAAAACTTTAATTTGTCGTTCTTGATTGACTACAGATTTGGAAACAAAATCTTGTCTGCAACCAACTACTACACTACCTTCAGAGGTCTGAACAAAATCACCTTGGAAGGGCGTGAAACCGGCGTAACAGTAGACGGTGTAACTGCTGATGGTCAAGCCAATACCAAGAGCGTGCCAGCTCAAACTTACTACCAAAGCCTGGCAAGAAGAGTTTCTGCTCTGAATGTTTTAGATGGAGACTTTATCAAATTAAGACAAGTAACATTAGGATATTCTATCAAACCTAGCGTATTCGGTCGTCTTCCTATCAAATCAGCTGAAATATCAATTGTTGGTCGTAACCTATTGACTTTGTTCAAGAAGTCAGACAACATAGATCCTGAAGCTGGATTCTCGTCTCTAATAAACTATGCTGGTATAGAAGGTAACAGTTTGCCATCTACTAGAACTTATGGTTTAAACCTAAATGTTAAATTCTAAATCGTAAAAGAAAGATGAAAAAATTCAAATATATATTCTTATTGATTTCTGTTTTTACACTTTCGTGTACAGAAAATTTTGAAGAAATCAACACTGACCCGAACAACACAAGTGCGGCAGTTTTTAACCCAAATTATCTTTTGGCACAGTCGCAGTATGACTATAGCAATACGGGTTATTCACAGCTACTTTTCCAAAGTATGTGGTCACAAGTATTGGCTTCTACGTTTTCATACTACGGCAACGGTGATAAATATGTGGCTTCTGGAAGTTTTGATGCGTACAAAGGCCGTGTTTTTGAAGAAACCTACCGTGCGGCTACTAAGGTTTATGAAATGCAAAATCTTACTAAAGACAAGCCTGAACTTTCTAACCTTTACAATGTAGGTACCATCATGAAAGTGTTGTGTATCGCAAGAATCACAGATACTTACGGTGATGTACCTTACACTGAAGCTCTTAAAGCTAAAGAAGGAATAACCCTTCCAAAGTATGACGATCAGTCAACTATTTACCCAGGCTTGTTATCTGAACTAGAAAAAGCCATAGCTGCATTGAGTACCTCAAAAGCTGGTCCTACCAACGACCTTATGTTTAAGGGAGATGTAAATAAGTGGAAAAAATTTGGTAACTCACTTATGCTTAGACTTGCCATGAGATTGGTAAAAGTTGATGCTGCAGCAGCCAAAACTTGGGCTGAAAAAGCTTTCGCTGGTGGTGTATTCACAAGTGTTGACGATAATGCAAAAGTTCTTACAGATGCTAGCTCACAAAGCAACAATACTACAGGTGCATTGCGTGTAGGTGATGATTACAGAGAGGTAAGATGGAGCAAAACTTTCATGGATTACTTAAAAAACACAAAAGACCCAAGAATCAGTGCAATTGCTGAAGTTTCACAACCAGGTCTTGCCAATAACTCAAACCAAGACTTGGCTGGTGACAACGCAGAGGCCATTCAAATTGGCCTTCCAAACGGTTATGATTTAAATGGTGGTGCTACTGACATTTCGAAGCATCCTCAATATCCTGGAGCTTCTGGTACTGGTACTGATGTAGCAAAAGTAGGTAAATATTCAAGACCAAGAACATCCGTTTTCTTGAACAGAAGTGGTGTAAACTTTGTTTTGACTTATGCTGAAACTGAACTTTTACTAGCTGAAGCAAAAGTAAGAGGTTTTTCAGTGGGAGCACCGACAGCGGCTGACCGCTATAAAAACGGCGTGAAGGCTGCTATAGCTTCTTTGGCTCAGTTTAATTCAGCTGCTGGCTCTGATGCTGCCATAGCCGATGCTTTGAGCAAATCTGATGCATTCTTGGCTGCCAATCCACTTTCTACAGCATCCGTAGAGGCTTCATTGAAGCAAATCAACGAGCAAATATGGGTTGCAACTGGTACTACTTTCAATTTCATTGAAAACTGGAACAACTGGAGAAGATCTGGTTATCCAACTTTGACACCTGTAGTTTATCCAAATGGATTCTCAAATGGTCAGATTCCAAGAAGAGTACCGTACATTTTAAACGAAGCTTCTTACAATGAGGCAAACTACCGTGCAGCTGTTGCGAAACTTACCGGTGGCGATACCTTCACGGCAAGAGTTTGGTGGGATAAATAATCTTCATAGAATATACTTTTTAGAGACGGGGCTATTTTAGCCCCGTTTCTTTTTTTTAGAGCATACCTTAGTTTTATGTCTTTCTCATCAAGAAAAAAATGTATATTTATTTTTAAATATGAAAATCAAACCACAACCTAACAACTTGAAAAACTATCAAAAAAAAGAATTCAACCCATTAAATAAGACAATAAATGAAAACGGTTTCAACATTTGTTTTTACAATTATTTTACTTTTCTGCTGCAAATTTGCCTTTTCACAAGATTGGCTAATAAAACCTATCAAGCAAAAAGCCCAAGTAAAAATTGAAGGAAATACCATTGAGCTCAACAATGGTTTGGTCATAAGACGATTTATTATAGGCCAAAATTTGGCTTGTTTTGATTATGTCAATTTAACAAATAACCAACAGCTCATTAGAGCCATAAAACCCGAAGCAAGACTTAAAATAGACGGAAAAGAATACAATATTGGAGGCCTAAATGGCCAATCAGAGCAGGCATATTTACAAACGAATTGGCTACATAAACTCGAAAAAGGCAAAGCTGATTTTGTCTATAAAAACTTTGAAATCAGCGAAATTAAACCTCGAATAAATTGGAAATCTAAGTCATGGCCCAATAATACACAGAATCCAAGTGGCCAAACATTGGTCTTAAATTTTCTTCCACAAGATGCTCTTTTAAATGGTCTTGTGGTCGCTATACAATATGAAATTTATGATGGTATTCCATTGTTAGTAAAATCTTTACAAATCAAAAATACGGGTACCAAAACATTTAGAATTGATAGGGTTGTAAATGAAATTTTGGGTTTGGTAGAGGAAGAAAGTGCTGTGGTAGGCAAACCCGAAGAAATGAAAAAACAACATGGCATTTATATCGAAACCAATTATGCATTCAACAATGCTATGCGATATGACATCAGCGACCAAACTACCCACTGGAAAGTCGACTCCACATACACCTCGCAAGTCAATTACAATTACCAAACACCTTGTCTGTTAGAAATTTACCCCGAAAAAGCCCCTGGCATAGATTTAAAACCCACCGAAACCTTCAATTCTGTAAGAACACACGAACTATTGATGGACAGCTATGACCGTCAAAGACGTGGCCTAATGATAAAGAAAATGTATAAAACTGTAGCACCCTGGACACTACAGAATCCTATATTTATGCATTTGGTTAGCAAAAACGATGATGAGGTAAAGACAGCCATAGACCAGTGCCAAGCAACAGGATATGAGGCAGTGATACTCAGCTTTGGTAGCCATCTCGAAATGGAAAATAATTCTGCTGAAAATATAACACGCTGGAAAAAATTAGCAGATTACGCACACTCCAAAGGTATTTTATTAGGTGGTTATTCTCTATTTAGTTCTAGAAGAATCTCAGATGAGTACGATGTCATATCACCCATAACAGGCAAGCCAGGAGGTGCATTTTTTGGAAATGCTCCTTGTTTTGGTAGTCAATGGGGACTGGATTACAGTCAAAAAATTAAGAATTTCTTTGAAAAAACAGGCTTCGATATTTGGGAAAACGATGGCCCCTACCCTGGTGATGTTTGTGCCTCAAAAGTACATCCTGGTCACCGAGATTTGGACGACAGCCAATGGAAACAAATGGCGATTCAGAAAGATTTATATCGCTGGCTCAATGAACATGGAGTTTATATCAACGCTCCTGACTGGTATTTTTTGGATGGCACACACAAAATAGCCTTAGGATACAGAGAAGTGAATTTTTCACTAAGCAGAGAACAGCAACGCATCTTGAACCGCCAAAACATTCATGACGGAACCATAGAAAAAACCGCAGCCATGAGTTGGGGATTTGTACCACTTACTCGTTATCAAGGTGGTGGTCCCGAGGCGGTATTGGAGCCTTTGGAGGAGCATCTTGAAGACTATAAGCAACTTATGATGCAGTATTATGGTGCGGGAGTACAGGCTTGTTACAGAGGCCCAAGACTTTACGATACCGAGAAAACAAAAAATACCGTAGCCGAAACCATCAATTGGTATAAAAAATATAGAGAAATCCTTAACTCAGACATCATACACCTCCGCCGAGCCGATGGAAGAGATTGGGACGGTTTTATACACGTAAATCCTAACCTAAAACAAAAAGGATTTTTGATGCTATTCAATCCTACTACTGAACCCATTACCAGAAAAATAAAAATTCCCTTGTATTATACCGGACTTGAATCTAAAGCGATTGTGAAAGAAAAAGATGGGGTTTCCAAGGTTTTAACTTTAAATAGAAATTATGAAGTTGAATTGACGGTTACGATTCCTGCAAATGGTAACATTTGGTATGTTATTGAATAGGTGGAACAAAAAGTAAAACAATTTTCCTAAATTGTTTTAAAAAATCGAAAAAACATATACGTATCTAATTCCTCAGTACATTTTAATTTAGGATAACTGATGAACTCACACGAATTCAAAAAAGTCTTTCACAGAGGCAATTTACCTCATTTACAACCACTTGGGGGAACTTTCTTCGTAACCTATAACCTCGCAAATGCGATTCCTAAAAGAATTCTTGATAAATGGAAACTCGAATTTGAGTTGCAAAAAAAGGCCATTTTAGATAACTCCGAAAATATCAAAGAAGACCTCGATAAATTGCACAAACGTAATTTTTTAGAAAGAGATAAATATCTTGATGCCTGTAGAAATGACACCCTTTGTGAAATAAATGGCGAATTAGCTCAAATCCTTGTTGATTCTATAAATTTTTGGGATGGTAATAGAATAGATCTAATCTGCTACTGCATAATGTCCAATCACGTGCATTTGGTTTTTAGATTACTCGATAAAACTGAAACAGATACGCCAAAATATTTGGAAGACATAATGCATTCGATAAAACAATTCTCAGCAAAAAAATGCAATGCTATTTTAAACCGAAAAGGAGATTTTTGGCAACATGAAAGTTATGATAGACTTATACGAAATGATGAAGAGCTATTCAGAATTGTACTTTACGTCCTAAATAATCCCGTGAAAGCAGGCTTGTGCAAAAACCCATTTGACTGGAAATGGACTTACTTGCAAGAAAAATTTAAGAAAATTATGCTGTAAAACGATTTTCCTAAATTGTTAAGAAGACAGTTTCATTATTGCCATGGCACTTAAAATCACATTTTAGTTCACCTAGTATGTATAAAAAATATGCTGTGTATTGATGCTTATTATCTGACTTATTCAATTTAGGAAAATTGTACTACATATTATTCTTAGCCTTTCCACACACAATTTAGGAAAATTGTGCTACACCTTAAAAACCAACTTCCTTCTATCCAAAAAATACAAAATCACACTCCAAAAAACCAAGTAACTAATAGCATAAGCCAAAGACGAGTTCATGGGATTGTTAAAAATGGAAACCAGTGCTTTTTCATAGAAGTATTCTAGCAAAGCCAAGCTTTCTTCTCCACTCGGGATTTTGATAGCATTCAATGCCCGAGGAATTATGCCCGAACCATAAAACACTATCATTGGGTTTACACCCCACATAATCAAAAACTTAACCAAACCTTTAGGTTTCCCACTTTTGAATATTACCTCCACGGCAGCCAATACAACCATGGCACATCCACCAGCAAACAATACGTAAGAGCTTGTCCATAAAGCTTTGTTTATTGGAAAAATAAAGCCCCAAACTTTACCAGCAACAATTAAAACAACTCCCAAACCAATCAACCATTTGAAAGACGTTGTGCCTTTGTTTTGAAGCAATTTACCCGTCCAAATACCCAAGAGAGCCGTTACAATGGCCGGAAAAGTACTAAGAATTCCTTCAGGGTCCCAGGTTTTAGAAGTAGCCCAAAGATGCCCAGGAAGTAAATAATTATCTAACCAAGCCGCCAAATTAGTTCCTATTTCATAATTTCCGGTTGTTTGGCCAGGAATCGGAATCAATGCCATAGCTGCCCAATAACCCAAAAGTAAAATGACACTAGCTAAAATTTGTTTGCGAAAATCGAGGCCAAGAAATATCAACGCCGCAAAGAAATACACGATTCCTATTCTCTGCAAAACTCCCGGTATTCTCACAGAAGCATAGGTTTCTATCCCACTAAAACACAAGCCAATCATCAATAAAAATAACCCGATGGCTGAATAAAGTTTCACTTTGGGTTTAAAATTACCCAAAAGAACATACGCCACTAAAATGCTTATTATTAACTTTATAAGAACTAATGGTGTCCCTTCCAAGTACCCAATTTTGATTTTTGAAAAGAAATTTAAGAATAAGCCCAGATTGAAAATCCTAAGCGAGCGAGTTAAAATCTTAAGAAAATTTGAACCATCTATCCCCGAATTTTCATTTGTAGAAAAAGGCATAGCGGTACCCATAATAAATACAAAAAACGGAAAAACCATGTCTGTTGGAGTAGCACCATGCCATTCGGCGTGTAACAGGGGAGCATACACATTTCCCCAATCACCTGGGTTGTTTACAATGGTCATGAGCATCATGGTGAGGCCTCTGAAAATATCAATCGATGTTACTCTTTGTTTTTCCAAAATTCTGTCGCTAAATTGTATCTAATAAACCAAAGTTAAATAAAATATTCGCTCATCCATGAAAAGTCTCTTCTGTTTAGTTTTATTGGCCTTCCTTGCTACTTCCTGTGTCACTCAGAAAGCCAAAATTTCGAAAATCGAGCATTGGATAGATTCTACTCAAATCGATGACCATAGTTTCGTTGGAATAAAAATATATGACCCAAAAACACAAGAGGTAATTTTCGCCAAAAACGAAAAACGATATTTTGTGCCTGCCTCGAATACCAAAATCCTTAGTCTTTATGCCTCCCTTAACAACCTTGGAGATAGCATTCCAGCACTAAAATATTTACTAAAGGGAGACAGTTTGTTCATTTCAGGAACCGCCGACCCAACTTTCCTACACCCTGATTTGCCCAAAAGTAAAGTTTACGATTTTTTGAAAAATACCTCTGCCAAAACTATCGTTTTCACCGATGTAAACTTTAAAAACGAAATCTACGGACCTGGATGGTCGTGGGACGACTACAACGATTATTATCAGGTAGAATTGAGCTCATTCCCCATTTATGGAAACATCGTAAGGTTTCAAAAAACCAAAAATCAACTACAAATTAATCCCCCACTTTTTCAGGATTCATTGTTCACTATCGGCACTTCATTTGCCGACATTAAAAGAGAAATTCTCAAAAATGCGTTCTTTAGCAGCAACAAAGTCAGCCAAAAAGCTGATTTTGAGCAAGACATACCGTTCAAAACCTCTACTAATCTTTTGTTAAAGCTACTGTCTGATACCCTCAAAAAAAATGTAAGTCTGAAACCATTTATGCCAACCAAAGACTTCAGACTGTTGTATTCCCTACCTGTTGATACGGTTTTAAGAAGGATGATGCAAGTGTCGGACAATATGCTAGCCGAGCAACTTTTGCTTCTGTCTGGTGGCAAGTATTCCGATACAATTTCGACTCAGTTGGCTATCAAGAACCTCCAAAAAGATTTACTCCCCGACATTCCACAAAAATTCAATTGGGTGGATGGCTCCGGCTTGTCGAGGTACAATTTACTAACACCCGAAGGCTTAGTCTTTTTGTTGGACCGAATGCTGAAAGAATTTCCAAAAGAACGAATTTTCTCTATGATGTCTGTAGGTGGGCAAGCTGGCACACTCAAAAATGCATATAAACCGGGTGTGCCATTTGTTTATGCAAAAACCGGAACTTTGAGTGGAGTTTACAACCAAAGTGGATACCTCCTGACACGTTCTGGCCGTCTATTAATTTTTAGTTTTATGAACAACAATTTTACTGGATCTACCACCAAAATTCGTATAAAAACTTCAGAAATCATTACGCTTTTACATCAAAACTACTGAGGCCAAAAAGAGATTTTTTTCATTCAATATATTGTTTTCTAATTAATTAATAGGATTTTACACTTCTGATAATTACTCCAAAAAATTAAAAATATTGAAAAACACTTAAACGGCAACTTCTAAAAACTATCATTTTTCTAACCGTTGTTAGTTTTGATTCAACAAAAAATTAACAAGGTTTGGTTTTATTGAAAAACGTACTAACATTTGCAATCGATTGTAGCCAAATTTTAAAAATTTCAGAAGTTTTATTCAACCTTGAGTATTGAATATGGCTGGAAAAAAGCTACAATTATATAAGCCAAAAATCCAGACAAAACAGGACTCGGGAAAATATTTCTCGGGTCTTTTTTTTTAGAATAATTCCAATGATTTCCATATAAAGTAAGCGTATGACATTTTCCCAAAATTTACTAAAAGACTTAATTAATAGCATAACTCCAATATCAAACAAAGATTTTAAACAACTGATATCGATTTTTGGAGAGAAATCTCTCAAAAAAGGATCAAAACCGATAACATTTGGCGAAACTTCCAACTTGGTTCTTTTCGTCACTAAAGGTTTACTTAGAGAATATACCGTCAACAACAACGAAGAACATACCCTCTGGATAACAGGAGTTGGAGAGGCTATTTTAGACCCCGGAAGTTTTATGGTTGGAGAACCTTCCAAAATAGAGGTGGAAGCTCTGGTGAACTCTCACATAATGTACACTACTCGCCAACAATTTGAGAGCGTATTGTTTGAAATTCCGGCCATAAACTCTGTAGCACACGTTTTGTATCAAAAAAACCTGCAGGACTTTAGAGAACACATGCTCTTGCTGAAAATTTGGCCTACACAAAAAAGACAAGAGATTCTTTTTGAAAAAAAGCCACATTTGCTCAGAAAAGAAGTCAAACTCAAACACATCGCATCATTGCTGAATGTGCACCCCAACTCGCTCAGCCGTATCCGTAACCAACGAATCGAGTAACCTTCATAGTGAACCGTTTGGGTGAAATTTAGGTTAATTTATAGCAGAAAAACCTATTTCAAATATATAGATAGGTATCTGCCGTTGACTAAAAATCGGGTAAAATTCGACAATTTTGCCTATTTTTGTAGCGATTTATAAAAATCTTAGAGCATGTTAATCGAACAGTTAGAGTCTATAAAGGAGCGTTTTGAAGAAGTTTCGCAGCAGATAACCATGCCAGAGGTGGTGTCTAACATGGACAAATTCAAAAAAATAAGCAAAGAATATCGCGACTTAGAAAAAGTAGTAGAAGAATATAAAAACTACAAACTAATATTGGCCAATATCACCGAAGCCCGTCAGATTCTGAACACTGAAAAAGACGAGGAAATGCGTGAAATGGCCAAAATGGAGTTAGACGAACTTCAACCAAAAAAAGATGCGATTGAAGATTCGTTAAAAGAAATGCTGATTCCGAAAGACCCCATGGACAGCAAAGATTGTTTCCTCGAAATCAGGGGTGGTACAGGAGGTGACGAAGCGGCGATTTTTGCCGGTGACCTCTTCAGAATGTACCAAAGATATGCTGCCACCCAAGGATGGCAGTTTCAGGTTATGGACTATACCGAGGCATCATCTGGAGGATACAAAGAGATCGTGGTAAGTGTAAAAGGAGAGGATGTTTATGGAAAACTAAAATTCGAATCGGGCGTTCACCGTGTTCAGCGTGTGCCCGCCACAGAGTCGCAAGGCCGTATCCACACATCAGCAGCCACTGTTGCCGTTCTTCCTGAAGCTGACGAAGTGGACGTGCAAATAAACATGTCAGATATCAGAAAAGACACCTATTGTTCTTCAGGAGCAGGTGGTCAGTCTGTTAACACTACTTACTCAGCAGTGCGAGTTACACACATTCCTACTGGCGTGGTGGTGCAGTGCCAAGACGAGCGTTCGCAAATCAAAAACTTTGATAAAGCCATGACGGTACTGCGGTCAAGAATATATGAAATGGAACTCGCCAAACACAACGAAGCCATCGCTGGTGACAGAAAAACTATGGTGGGCTCTGGTGATAGATCTGATAAAATCAGGACTTACAATTATCCGCAAGGCCGAGTTACCGACCACCGCATTGGTTTTACAGTTTATAATCTCCCCACTGTTATGGAAGGCCAAGTAGGTGAATTCATAGAAAAACTTAGAATAGCAGAAAACGCCGAAAAGATGAAAGAAGGTGTGGCTTAATTTGTAGTTTACGGCCAAGGCACTAATTCCCAAACAGTTAATAGTCCCTGCGTTGGCGTTAATTTATTTTCAATTTCATTCATGGAAAAAATAGAAATCTGTTTGGCATCAAACAATGCCCACAAAATAATAGAACTTCAGCAAATGCTGGGTGACACGTTTTTGATAAAAACCATGAAAGACATTGGTTGTGAGGATGAAATAGAAGAGTATGGAACTACTTTCGAACAAAATTCAAGAATAAAAGCAGATTATATCCACGACAGATATGGTGTAAATGTCGTAGCTGACGACTCAGGCCTGGAAGTCGAAGCACTAGACAACAGACCCGGGGTTTACTCTGCACGCTATGCGGGCGAACCTACCAATCACCAGGCCAATATTGAAAAACTACTATTAGAACTCGAAGGAGTAGAAAACCGAAAGGCCAAATTCAGGGCGGTAATTACGCTGATATTAAATGGAGAGCATCGCTTATTTGAAGGAGAGGTGTCAGGTAAAATTACAACAGAGAAAAGGGGCAATGACGGCTTTGGGTATGATCCAGTTTTTGTGCCTGATGGATATGAAACTACTTTTGCACAAATGCCAGCCGAAATAAAGAACCAAATAAGTCATAGAGCAAATGCCGTCAACCAAATGTTGTCCTTTCTAAAAAGAAAAAAGTAACGAAATCTACTTCCGTTACTTCAATACATTCTAGGTCTTTCAAGTAATATCGTCTTAGAAAGTTTCAGCTTTCTACAATTGCATTGCAAAATTGCACCGAAATAAATCATAAAACTATTATTAGATTTTCCAATACTTGTGCTATATTAACATCATATTTAGTTTCTGTTGAATATAGATGTTAATCAAGCATGAAAGTTGAATTTGAAATCATAGCCCCTGACCAAGGAAGTTCGTTCAAACTCATTAACTGGCGTTCAGAAAATGACAGATTTTTTTGGCATCAACACCCCGAGTATGAAATCATTTATGTAAAAAAAGGCTCTGGAAAACTCCATATAGGCAATCACCTCGGGGAATATCAAGAGGGAGAAGTAATGTTTTTGGGGCCAAATCTGCCCCATACCGGCTTGGGTTATGGGGTTATTGGTGAACACGAAGAGATCATTGTGCAGCTCAAGGATATTTTTTTAGGAAACGACTTCATGTCTATTCCTGAAATGGAAGGCATCAGGAAGCTATTTGAACGAGCTATCTTTGGTATTTCTTTTAGTGGAGATACCCGCTCTAAAGTTGCTCAAAAAATGGAGGTATTGTCACAACTTACTGGCTTGGACAGACTTATTTCGCTTCTCGAAATCCTTAAAATACTCTCACAATCTGCTGAATTTAAAATACTTAACAGTAGAGACTCCCGATATGATTTTCGACATCAAGACGAAGAACGTATAAACCGAATTTACAATTATGTAGAAGAAAACTACACCAGAGAAATCAAGATAGAGGATATTGCAGAGATAGCCAACCTTACCGTGCCCTCTTTTTGCAGATATTTCAAAAAAATGACGCACATGACCTTTACCGACTTCCTGAACGAATTCAGGATAAATAATGCCTGTAAATTGCTACATACCAACATGGGTATTTCAGATATTTGCTTTGAAAGTGGCTTCAACAATATTTCGCATTTCAACAAAACTTTTAAGCACTTCAAAAGCAAAAGTCCGCGTGACTACCGAAAAGAAGTTTTATTTGTGGGTTCATTAAATTAGATTTGTAACATAAACAGAATACCGAAAATGTCGACAATAAACTGGGTAACCGTAAAAGAATACGAAGATATCACCTACAAAAAATGCAATGGCGTTGCCCGAATAGCATTTAACCGACCAGATATTAGAAATGCTTTTAGGCCAAAAACTACTTTCGAACTTTACGACGCCTTTGAAGACGCCACCCACGACCCCAAAGTGGGCGTAGTTTTACTTTCTGGTGAAGGGCCCTCTTCAAAAGACGGCGGTTGGGCATTTTGCTCAGGTGGAGACCAAAACGCTCGCCAAAAAGGTGGATACCGTGCAGAAGATGGCCGCGACAGACTCAATATTTTGGAAGTGCAACGCCAAATAAGATTCATGACCAAGCCCGTGATAGCCGTGGTTACTGGCTGGGCAGTTGGTGGTGGACATAGCTTGCATGTAGTTTGTGATTTATCTTTGGCCAGTAAAGAACATGCCATATTCAAACAAACCGATGCCAACGTGGCCAGCTATGATGCAGGTTACGGTTCGGCCTATTTGGCTCGACAAGTTGGACAGAAACGTGCCCGAGAAATATTCTTTCTAGGCAGAAACTACTCAGCACAAGAAGCCTTTGAAATGGGCATGGTAAATGCCGTAGTCCCTCATGCCGAGCTAGAAGACACTGCTTACCAATGGGCTCAGGAAATTTTACAAAAAAGCCCGATGGCCATCAGAATGCTTAAATTTGCCTTTAATCTTATAGACGACGGCCTCGTGGGTCAGCAAATATTTGCTGGTGAGGCCACCAGATTAGGTTACATGACTGAAGAAGCACAAGAAGGCAGAAACGCATTTCTAGAAAAACGCCCACCAAATTGGGATAAATTTGAAAGGTATTCGTAATAGCCAATGTCTGTGTCCTTACAGATATCCGAAGGCAATGCAAATTAATAAAAGATAAACCTATGTTTCTGGGGACACAAACATCGGCGAGCAAGTTGGTTGAGACACAAACATGGGCGAGTTGAATTAATGAAGAACCAAATACCCAGTTTTTTCAATAAATTTGCATCGAAATCGTTCATTATTTTTTAGAAAACCTCATTCAATGAAAAAGCTTATAATTACTTTAGCAACTAGCCTTGCCTTGCTTTCTTGTGGCTCAACCGAAACTGAAAAAGACACCAAAGCCATTACCACCGAATCCCTAAAAAGAAACAATCACACCATTGTTTTTTTTGATAAAACTCAAAGTGTAAATGTAGACGATGCCTTCGTGAGAAATAAGTACCAAGCTGCCCTTAAGTCGCTTATTGACGAAAACATTCAGTCTGAAGGAGATGTTTTTGAGATTTATTACATTCACGAAAACACCGCCAAAGCTAAAGTATTGTCTTTGTCATCTCGTACGGTTAAGGAAAATACGGAAGGCCTGAATTCGACAGATTTGGAAGCTGCCCAAACCAATTACGACATGAGCATCGGCAAAGAACGTCGTATGATTCTTGACCTGGCCGTGCAAAAAATGCTCGAAAAAAACAGTGGGGCTTCTAATGCAGAAACCAACATTTCCGCCTCAGTTCCTCTACTTTCAGAAGCATTAAATGGCAAAAAAGACGTAAAAGCGTTTTATTTCTCTGACATGGTAGAAAGCCTTAAAAACGGCAGGGATTTTCATAAAGTAGCACCCATCAGCCATGACCAAGCCGAAGAATGGGCCAAAGCCGATGCCGAAAACTACAAATTGTATAACCTCACCAACGCCCAGATTTCTATCATTTTGCCATTTTCGCCCAACAGCTCTTCAAAAGAAAACAACCCCAACGTAAGCGACTATTGGAAAGTGTATTTCGAGGCCTTGGGTGTTAGTGATGTGAAAGAGATTTGAGATAGGCGAAGAATTCCTAAATTCTCCAAAAAATATTCTTGCAGACTTGCTTTAGACTTTTGCCAAAAAATTCATTTATCTTTGCTTCGCAAGACTATTATACCCCTAAAACAATGCTTTACTACCTTTTTAGCTACCTCGACCAAATGTTCGATTTCCCGGGTGCGGGTGTGTTTCGTTACATTTCGTTCCGTGCTTCGGCAGCCACCATTTTGTCGCTTTTAATTGCCGCAGTATATGGCAAGCCAATCATTCGTAAGCTACAAATGCTTCAAGTAGGTGAGAGCATCAGAGACTTGGGACTTACTGGTCAGTTAGAGAAAAAAGGTACACCCACCATGGGTGGTTTTATCATATTGGCATCTTTGATGATTCCGGTTTTGTTATTTGCCAAGCTTGACAATGTATATATCATTCTCCTCATAGTGGCCACTCTATGGACTACCATGATTGGTTTTGCCGACGATTATATCAAAGTATTCAAAAAAGATAAAGAAGGCCTCAAAGGCACTTTCAAAATCATTGGTCAAGTGGGTTTGGGACTAATAGTTGGTCTTACGCTTTATTTCAACAATAACGTAAAAATCAGGGAGTTTGGAAGTAATGGGTTCATTGACAAACATTCATTGACTACTACGGTGCCGTTTCTAAAAAACAATCTTTTAGATTATGACATTCTTTCCAGTTATCTACCGGCCAGCTTAGCTTGGCTTCCATACGTATTTATTTGTGTTTTTATAATAACCGCGGTATCCAATGCCGCCAACATCACCGATGGAATCGACGGATTGGCTGCTGGTACTTCGGCAATTATTGGCCTTACGCTAGCCGTATTTGCCTATCTTTCTGGTAACAAAATATTTGCGGAGTACCTTAATATCATGCTTATACCTAACTCTGGTGAGGTGGTGATATTCTGTGCGGCCTTTCTGGGTGCCTGTATAGGTTTTCTATGGTACAACTCCTACCCTGCCTCGGTTTTTATGGGCGACACTGGAAGTTTAATGCTTGGAAGTGTAATAGCTACCTTGGCATTGATACTTAGAAAAGAGCTCATGATTCCGTTGATGTGCGGCATTTTCTTGGCCGAAAACATCTCTGTAATACTTCAGGTCAGTTATTTTAAATATCAAAAACGTCGAAGGGGTTTGGAGTACGCCAAA
Organism: Lacihabitans soyangensis; assembly: GCF_024343775.1. Lineage (GTDB taxonomy): Bacteria > Bacteroidota > Bacteroidia > Cytophagales > Spirosomataceae > Leadbetterella > Leadbetterella soyangensis. Next base: position 32,818 of record NZ_RJUF01000021.1, read on the forward strand.
CAAAATCGACTGTTGTTAATGTCTCCTTTGCATCATCATTTCCAGAAAAAAGGCTACCATGAGGCCAAAATAGTAACTAGATTTTGGATTGTGGCTATCGTTTTGGCAGTAATCAGTATCGTTACGCTGAAGTTACAATAAAAAGACAATGTCTGAGGTTTAGCCCAAAGCATTTTTTTGCTATATTTGAAGAGTCCTTCAATTGGCCTGACCCTATATTCCTAAATGAAAAAACAGACATTAATCTTCCTTTTGCTGCTTTCTACGGCTATTTTTGCCCAAAAACGACCTTTAAAGCATACCGACTACGACGATTGGAAGGCCATTTCAGAAACGAAAATCACCCCAAATGGGCATTGGGTAGCCTATATTCTGAGCCCACAGGATGGCGACAATAAACTAGTTCTTTATCCATTACTGGGCAATGCCATAGATACGGTAGAGCGGGCGTCAGACCTATGGCTGAGCCAAGACTCGCAGTGGGCGGCCTACAAAATCTCACCTTCAAAAAATGCCGTTAAAACAGCTAAATTGGCCAAAAAGAAGAAAGACGAAATGCCGAAGGATAGCATTGGTATCCATAGCTTTTCTACCTTCGAAACCATCAAATTTGCCAATGTTAAGAGTTTTATTTTTCCCGAAAAATCCAATGACTGGATGGCTTTTTTGGGATATCCCGAAACAAAAAAGGATACTTCTTCCAAAGCTAAAAAAGTAAAAAAAGAAAGTGATGAGAATGGAAGCACCTTACATGTATACAGCCTAAAAACCAATACTTTAATTAAGTTTCCTTTTGTTTATAAGTACCAGTTTGACCCTTCTGGCCAAAACTTGACTTTTGCAACCACCGGTAAAGACAGTACCTTGAAACCCGGCTTGTACGCTTTTTCAACCACCGACCAAAAAACCAAGCTTTTAACAGAAACAAAGGGGCTCTATAAACAAATAAGCAGTTCTGAGGATGGGCAAAATTGGGCGGCAATCCTTGACCCAGATACCACCAAAAAAGCCCTAAGCAAAAACCATCAGCTGTGGTACTGGAAAACTTCAGAGGAACCAAAACTTATAGCCGATTCGCTAACAAACGGCGATAAACAACTTCCACAGGTAAGTGCAGAGTTTGAGCCAAAATTCTCTAAAGACGGTAGCCGCTTATTTTTTGGAAAAACACCTCGAAACTTACTGAAAGACACAACCCAACTGGAGGAGGATATTGTGAGCCTTGATGTTTGGAACTGGAAAGACAAGCATCTGATGCCGCAGCACTTGGCCAATCTCAAAAATGATCTAAAAAAAAGTTATCTGACACTTTTTGATGTAAAAAACCAGAAAATCGTTGCGTTGACAAGCCCTGATTTTCCTGAAATAAAGCTTACCAAAACTTCGAATGAGGAAGAAATGCTGCTTTTGGCCTCCGACAAATATGCCAACCAACATTGGCTTTTTAATCCGCCAATAGACGCCTACACGGTTTCAGGCAAAAATGGAAACCGAGAAAAGGTATTTGAAAACGAAAGAGTAAGCGACCTCACAATGTCTCCAGATGGAAAGTTTGTGGTTTGGTATGCTTTGGAAGACACCGCTTGGTATGCATATCAGGTTAGAAATCAAAAGACCTACAAACTTACTGACGAAGTGAGTTTCTCTGACAAAGCCGATGACGACCACCCCGATGAGCCCAATAGCTACGGTTTGGAGGGTTTTACGAAAAATGATGAACTGGTCTGGATCTATGATAAGTACGATATTTGGGCCATTAACCCTTCAAAACCATCGGAGAAAAAAAGACTTACAAATGGCCGAGAGAACAATCTGACTTATCGCTACATTTCACTAGATGAAAAAGAGACGCAGATTGACGACAAAAAAATGGTGATGCTTCACGTTTTCAATCAAAAAACAATGGAGTCAGGCTTTGCAACACTGTCTTCCACCGAAAACGCCACTCCTAAGCTGGTGATGTTTGATAAATTTTATTTTTCGCCGAAAGTCATAAAAGCAAAAGAAAGTACCGATTTGGTTTTTACCCAAGAAAACTATGAGGTTTTTCCAGATTTGCAGCATACCAAAAACTTTGATTTTAAGGAGGTTAAAAAAGTAAGTACGGCCAATCCACAACAAGAGAATATTAGCTGGGGCACAGCCGAGATGATAAAATACAATTCGTTGGACAACAAGGACTTGGAAGGAATTCTCTACAAACCGGCCAATTTTGACCCCACCAAAAAATACCCCATGATTACGTATTTTTATGAAAAAATGTCAGATCAAATATACCGATATAATGTTCCGTTACCTGCCAGATCGAGTATAAATTTCTCATACTATCCAAGCAACGGCTACTGTGTATTTGTACCAGACATTGTTTACAAAACAGGTCAACCAGGTCAAAGTGCTTACGACTGTATTTTGCCAGGAATAAGAAAAGTGTTAGAAATGGGCTTTGTGGACAGCACCCGTTTGGGCGTGCAAGGACATAGCTGGGGAGGTTATCAAATAGCATGGTTGGTAACCAAAACCAATATTTTCAGGGCAGCAGAGGCCGGTGCACCCGTGGCCAACATGACGAGTGCCTACGGTGGTATCAGGTGGGAAACAGGGAATTCCCGCCAGGCTCAATATGAGCGAACCCAGTCAAGAATTGGTGCAACATTGTGGGAAAGTCCCCAGAAATATCTAGAAAATTCGCCCTTGTTTTATCTACCCAACGTAAAAACACCTGTACTGATGATGCACAACGACGATGATGGTGCTGTGCCGTGGTATCAGGGCATTGAGATGTTTATGGGGCTTAAAAGATTGGATAAGCCTGTATGGATGCTCAATTATAATGGGGAAAAACATGGCCTCACGCAACGCAAAAACCGTAAGGATTGGTCACTCAGGATGTCACAGTATTTTGATTATTACCTAAAAGATGCTCCTATGCCCGAGTGGATGAGTAAAGGCATACCCGCGACTGAAAAAACACTTAACTATGGATTCAAAACCAACTAGAACATCGGAACTCGGCAACAAACGTAGCTTTCGAAAGAAAGTTTGGAGTACCCTTGACGTTAGATACTCAGAACGGAAGGGTATAAGTTTTGTGTTCAATATATCGCTTTCGATACTGATTTTTCTGAATACCATTGCTATCATACTTAACACCATACCCGATTTAAGTCAAAATTATCATACGCTTTTTAGGGATTTTGAGTATTTCTCTGTTGCTGTTTTCTTGATTGAATATTTGCTCCGCCTTTGGTCCTGTGTTGAAAGCCGTGGAAATAGCCACCCTTTCTATGGTCGGTTGGCTTTTATGTTTTCTTTTTGGGGATTAGTGGATTTGTTGGCCATTGCACCTTTTTTCCTTTCCGCTTTTGCTACAGACTTTGCATTTATTCGTATGCTTCGTTTGCTTCGTATTTTACGTCTCTTCCGAATGAGCCGATATTTTCATGCATTCAGAATCATCAAAAATGTTTTATTCAGTAAAAGAGAAGAACTCATATTGGCTTTTTCGTTTATCTTTTTTTTGATTATTTTCTCTAGTTCGTTAATGTATTATATTGAACATCCTGTTCAGCCCAAGAATTTTTCCAGTATTCCGGCAGCTCTTTGGTGGGGTGTAAATACCATGACCACTGTAGGTTATGGCGATATTTATCCAATTACTCTAGCTGGCAAAATTTTGGGAGCCTTTGTGGCCATATCGGGTATTTCGTTATTTGCCCTACCGGCTGGTATCATAGCTTCTGGTTTCAACGAGCACATCAGAGGTTACAAAAGCGAACAAGGAAAAGTAAAATGTCCTTACTGCCAAGCAGAATATTATTTAGCCGAGAAGGGTAAGCATGTGCATTAAGTTGCATATTCTTTAGAATTAACTTTCGGCTTTGCAACAATCCATTTTCATACCTGCTCTACACTCTAAACATATTGGCTGCTGTCAAATTCTCTCTATGATTTAAAGCATCCCTTCTGAAACTTTAAATAAACTTTTGAGTTTCATAATCAAAGAATTCCTGAGTAAATTAATAAAGCATAAGAATACCAATTTTTGACTAAAATTGCCGATTTAATGGTTCAGTTTGTCGAATATGGCGGTAATGTGCCAGTGGAGAATTATATTCTTTGAATACTTTGAAGTACCTTTAACAAAACTTTTACCTATGATTAAAAAACAAGCAATCCAGTATTGGCTTACACTAATAATTGGGCTATTCACAACAGTGTCTTGTATAGACCCTTACAAGGTAACTGTGCAAGCCACGCAATCATACCTTATTGTAGAGGGCACTATCACAGACTTGGATGAACCACAGACTATTTCTATTTTTGAAACCAGCGAAACAGCTAATTTTAAAAGTTCGCAATTTACCTCTACTATTTCTCCAAAATCAAGCGATATAATTCCTGTTTCAAAGGCCAAGGTTTTGGTAATTGAAAACGGTCAAAAAACCTACGAACTCTTTGAAAGCCAAGCAGGATACTATTCCACACCACTAAATTTTGTAGGAACTATTGGTTCTTCATATAAGCTAATTATAGAAAAGAGCACTGGCGAAAGATATGAGTCAACTGAAGAAAAAATGTTTTCGGTACCTGAAATCGGCACACTTTACGATAAGTTTAATCAAAAAGGCATAAAAGACAACAACTCAAGTACGGGAAACATCGCCACCAACGATATTTACATAGATTATATCGATCCTGCTACGGAAAGAAATTTTTACCGATGGAAATGGACCTCATATGAGCTTCAAAATATATGTGCTTCGTGCAAACAGGGGTATTATGAAAGAACAGGCAACACCGCCACCTCCGATGGAAAATGTATACAAGACATCAGACTTCCCGGATTTAATTATTACGATTATTTCTGCGAGGCATTATGTTGGGACATTTTTCAAGGAAAGGAGATAGACATATTTTCGGATGTTTACACAGATGGACAAACCCAATATGATAAAGTAGTGGCACAAATACCTGTTTATCAGTCAAATCCCTGCTTGGTTGTGGTACAACAAATGTCTTTGAGTGCAAATGCTTTCAGGTATCTGAAACTCATAGAAGACCAGTCAGAAAATACTGGAACATTGGCTGATACACCACCTGCACCTATAAAAGGCAACGTAACAAATACCAAAAATAACAATGAGATAGTGTTGGGATACTTTTCTGCCTCTGCCGTGAGTGAGGTCAGGTACATGATGAACCGCCAGAACACTGTTGGAGCAGTGAAAGATGGCTTATTTAAATACCAAACTCGGAGAGACCCCACTCCCGAGTCGGAGTCAGACGAAAGACCGAATATTCCTTTCGCAGTATGCAAACCAAGTGTTAGTCGGACTGCAATAGCACCCAAAAACTGGCAGTTTGGAAGATAACAATTTTAGAAAATGAGAATGAAACATATATACTTTATAAGCTTTCTATTAATCTCTGTTCAGCTTTTTGGACAGTCCTTGACCTTAAAGGTAACCGTACTTGACTCACTGACCAATGAGCCTTTGAAGGGAGCGTCAGTAGTGGTAGATTTAAGGAAAAACCAATGGCAAACTAAAACCGATGAGAAGGGAAAATTTAGCCTAAATATGACCAAAGGCGAACACGCCATTTCAATAAAATATGTAGGTTATGTACCTCACTGGATATTCACCAATGCACAAACAGAAAACAAAGACTACATAATAAAAATGCGTTTGGTAGAGAATGAACTGGAGCAAGTGGTTATTTCAACGGCCAAATCAGACCAAAACGTAAAGAAAACGCTACTGGGGGTTAACCAAATTAATATCAAGACCTTACAGAAAATACCAGCCGCTTTTGGAGAAGTTGACTTTTTGAGAGGTCTTCAAATGCTACCAGGTGTTTCAAGTGTAGGTGAAGCTTCAAACGGGGTGAACATCAGAGGTGGAACGACGGATCAAAACCTAATTTTGGTTGATGATACCCCTATATTTAATCCAACCCACATGTTTGGGCTTTTTTCAGTTATTCCACCCGATGCTCTGAGCAACTTAGATTTGTACAAAGGCAATGTACCCGCAAGATACGGCGGAAGAGCTGCGTCGGTGCTAGATTTAACCCTGAAAAACCCCAATCTATCCAAACTCAAAATCAACGGTGGACTGAGCCTTATTTCATCCAAACTTATGGTAGAAGTGCCTATTATTCCTGACAAGCTGGGCATCTATTTTTCGGGAAGAGGAGCGTTTACTGATTTTCTATTGCCAAAAATAAGCCAAGAATTGGAAGAGGTGAAATCTAAATTCTATGAAGGCGTAGTGAAGGCCTTTTGGAGAATAAATTCTAAAAATACTTTTACCGCCATGACGTATGGCAGTAACGACTTCTTTCAAACAAACTTGCTTTCGAGCTTACCAAATGTGGTCGGGAATACGACGTTTTTCGAACACAAAACACTGAATGGTAACGCAAAATGGGTGTATTTGATCAACTCCAAACTTGACTTAACAACGAGTTATACACGAGCAAATTATGACCCCACCATTGGTACTATAGAAACTGTTACGGGTTACAAAATAAGATTAAACTCTGGTATCTCTCAAAACATTTACAAGTCTAGTCTCAACTTCCAAAATGGAAACAATAAAATGGAAATGGGGTTAAATTTCACTCAAAACGAAATAAGACCAGGAAGTTTAGAGCCAGGGAAGGCATTTAGTGTTAACAGGATAGTAACCCCTACAGAGTATTCCAATGAATACGGTATTTTTATGGATGATGAGTATGAATTCTCGAAAAAACTGGCAGGTACTTTCGGTCTTCGCTATTCTTTCTTTACAGCACTCGGAGCCGCTGTGGTTAGATCTTACGATGCTTTGCAGCCGAGAGATGAATTCTCCGTGATTTCGTCAAAAACATACGAAAAAGGAGACATAACCAAAACTTATGGTGGACTAGAGCCTCGCGTGGGTTTAAGGTATTTGTTAAGTGATGATATATCGTTGAAATTAGGCTATAACTTGATGAGGCAATACCTTCAAATAGTCTCCAATACCACCACGCCCATACCCACCTCAAGATGGAAAACCTCAGACCAAAACGTAGCTCCGCAAGTCAGTCACCTACTCACTTTAGGGCTTTACAGGTCCATTGATAAAAACATTTATGATTTTAGCGTAGAGGGCTATTATAGAGCCTCCAAAAACATCATAGATTACAAACCAGGAGCAGACTTCCTCTTGCAACAATTTCCAGAAACGCAATTGGTACAGGGTACTAGCAATTCTTACGGTTTGGAGTTTATGTTTTCAAAGAAAAAAGGAAACCTGACCGGCTGGACGAACTACACCTATGCACGAACTTTCAACCAAGTTTATGCTTCAACAAATGTGTTGGAATTGGTAAACAATGGTAATCCTTACAGAGCCAATTATGATCGCCCACATAGCTTCAACACCTCTATTGACATTGCGGTAGACAAGCATAACTCCTTCTCTTTCAACTTTGTACTGAGTTCAGGAAGACCCTATTCTAAGCCAGTGGGTTTTGTGAGTTTCCAGAACAGCTACTATCCATTTTATGATGAGCGAAACAATGAGCGTATTCCTACTTACCACCGTTTAGATTTATCGTGGAACATTTCAAATCCAACCATGAAAGATAGACGCTATGTAGGCAACTGGGCGTTTTCGGTATACAATCTTTACGGCCATCGCAATGCTTATTCTGTGTTCTTTAAATCCGAAAATAACAGTATTAAAGGCTACACTTTACAAATATTTGGAGCACCGATTGTTTCTTTGGCTTACAATTTCAAGTTTGAATAATGATTTAGAACCATCATTTTGTCATTGTTTTTAATGACCAAATAATGCGTTTTACCACCAATATTTATAGTTCTAATCCTTCTAACTTGCCCTTTTATGGGTAAATTACTGATAGGGGTTTTAATTGTTTGTTCTTTTTTCAGTGAAAAAATATTGCCCTGGTCAGCATCGTAAAGTCCCATTTGGATATTGCATTCGTAAAAATTTCCCATCATCAAAAACTGCCCTTTTTTGAACTCTGAAATGTTCTGGGCAGCAAAATAAGGTGTAAACTGAGCATTTCCGCCCAATGGCTTTAGGTCAAAAGTGCCGTCACCTTTGTTTATAAGAACGGAATTTTCGAAATAATTGGCCTCAAATATCTCAGCATCTCCTATTTTAGCTTTTCCGAACACATCTTCTAAACTCGCTTTTGCAAAATCTCTAGAATATATAAATTGCTTTTTAACATAAGGCATCTGTTTCTCAATCTCTCTCTTATCAGCAAAAATGGTCTCCTTTCCCATCATATAAATGGTGATAATTTGATCCAACCTACCGTTGTCATCGATGTCTTTTACATACATTCTGACAGGCTCTTTTTCGGTGGCATGCAGTCGACTATTTTTTCCAAGATTTCCACAAATAAAATCCATTTTCCCATCTTGATTTACATCCATGGGATACACAAAATTCCACCATCCTTTCTTGTCCGTCAAGTCTTTAGCCTCATACTTTTTACCGGATTTTTTAAAAGACTTTATACCGCCCCAATCATAAGCCACCACCAACTCATCTACCTTATCCTTGTCATAATCAACCCAAACGGCATGCTTAACCATACCTGCCTTCTTCAACTCGGGAGCTATCTCGTCAGTTTTATCAGTGAATTTCCCAGAACCATCATTTATCAAAAAGTACGAACTCGGAATCTCGCCATAAGCCCAAGAAACGCCTCTCGCACCTAAAAACAAATCTGGCTTTTTGTCGCCGTTTATATCTTTTACCAACACAACCGAAGCCGTCATTAATATGCCCGAAAATGCATTCATTTTCTTTGTAAAAACGCCTTTCCCATCATTTAAATACACTCTTGGGGCCAAATACTCCGACTTACCGTAATATTCGTTCCCTCCAGAGGCTACCACCAAATCCATTTTCCCATCCGCATTGAAATCTGCAAACTGTGCATCTACATCTTCGAAAACACTGTCTGCTTCAATACTTTTTTGAGGGGTTTTTACAAATTTTCCGTTCGAATTCTGAACATATACCTGAGACTTCATTCTTTTCGAACTTCCCAAAAACAAATCATCCAAGCCATCACCGTTTACATCACCCACCGCTATCGCTGGCCCTTCTGTAGACATCATATTGGGAATCAGTGCCTCCCTGTCAAACTCATTGTACTGATTTTCTTCGTGTATGATATCCAAACCAACGCTGGCTGCGATATCCACAAATTCAGGTTTTAATTGGTGAAAAACTGAGTAGTCAAACTTAGGTAATCCAGCTTTATAATTTGCTGAAAATGTAGTATAGGTATTAATGTTTCGGTGCTTTTCAAAAGTATTATCAGGCCAAATAATGAGCAAAGAATCGATTTTATCAACTTTTCCTAAACCAAAATTCAAGGGGATTTCCATGGAAGACTGAAAACCACGAACTGGTATTTTTTCTTGATAATATTCGTTTGCTCCGGCGTATAAAATGCACTTCGTTCCAACGGCATTTTTATTTTTTTCGCTTCCTGTGAGCCTTACATTCAGATATTTGTTCTCTGGTTTAAGCGTATTACTCTGATTTTCATATAAAAAAGCAGGCTGATTGATATTGTTGGTTATCAAATCTAGATCGCCATCGCCATCCAAATCTGCATAAACACATCCATTCGAAAAAGAGCCCTCATTCCCATTGACATTTTCGGCTATATCATTGAAAGATAAGTCTGTTCCGTTAGAATAAAACTTGTTTGGAATCTTGATTTCAGGCAAAAGATCAACCAAAGATTCGTCTGATTCATCAAAACGCTTCTCTGATATCTTCTGTTGGATTTCATCACTCGATACAAAATTGATGTAGTCCAAATCATTCATCCGTTTGTTTATACCATTCGAAATGAAAATGTCTTTTTTACCGTCGTTTTCAAAATCAAAAAGTAGCGTTGACCAAGACCAGTCAGTGGCATGAACGCCCGAATACATCCCTATTTCAGAAAAATAACCATTTCGGTTGTTGAGCTGGAGATTGTTTCTCGCAAATTGTATATTGTATCCTTGAGAAAGTTTGAATTTAAAGTTATAAAAAGCGTCCTCACCTTCTGATCTCTTCAAAATTTCAGGGTCATAAGGAAGCATGTCTAAAGTGAAGATTTCAGGAAAAATATCATTGTTCAAGTCTGCCATATCCACGCCCATCGAGAATCTACTGGTATGGTCAATTTTGTCCAACATTTCATCTACATACTTCCCATTTTTTTGGTTGATATACAAATAATCGTTTTCATGAAAGTCATTAGCCACATACAAATCAGGAAAGCCATCGAGATTTACGTCTGATACTCCAAGACCTAATCCATAGCCGATAGCAGACGAATGGATACCCACTTCTTTGGTTTTTTCTGTATATTTTCCATCTATATTTTCAAAAAATCTGTCTCCTGCCAAGGGGTGGAAGGTATTCAAAAAGACTTGTCTTTGGCCATAGGTACCATTCTGATGTACCGAATGATTGAGTTGAAACATGTCCAAATCACCGTCGGTGTCGTAATCAAAAAAGGCTGCTTGTGTTCCAAATCCCACTAAGTCGAGGCCATATTCTTTAGATGACTCTTGGTATTTCGGCACACCATTTTTATCAATGTTTTGACAAACAAAAAGTAAATTGTGGCCTTTCAGCACTTCAAAATTGCCTACTCTGCTCACATAAATATCCAATAAGCCATCTTGATTAATATCGACAATCGAAACTCCAGTAGACCATCCTTTTTCGGCCTTGAAATTTGATTTCTCTGTGATATCCTCAAATTTTAAAGAGCCCTTATTTAAAAAAATCTTATTTTGATTCTGGTTAGAGGTAAAAACCAAGTCTGGCTTACCATCGTTGTTCAGATCACCAGCCCCAACTCCGCCACCATTATAAAAGTACATATAGTTAAATATGTTCAGGTCAGCCGTAGGTTTGAGATTATTGGAGAAATTAAGTCCCGATTCGTCTGCCGAAATAACTTTAAAAAGGGTTTCTTTTGGCTTGGAACAAGACATTGCAAAAACACCCAATAGTATAAAAGATATTATTCTCATTTTTTAGATTGGGTTATTTCAAAAAACTGTGGCTTCTTATTGTTTGCAAACGAAATTATGTATTGTTTTTTACCAAAATTCATAAATTTCATATCTCTTACTTCGCCCTCAGTTACAAAGCCCGTATCTTTATTTCTTTTACTAATGAATCCGCCCTTTTTGTCATTTAAAAGCACTACTCCTCGGCAAGCATCTAGTCGGGTGAACTGAGGAATAAATCCGATAAAATTTCCAGCCAAAACTATGTCTTTGAAGCCATCTTGATTAACATCTATCGTTTCTATGGCATTTATGCAGCTTATTTGAGCACTTGTTGGTAGTTCTTTTACAGTAAAATTTCCTTTGCCATCATTTATAGCATAAACCGACTTTAAGGTATTTACTTCGGTTTTTTGAGATTTATTCAGAAGTTTTTTGTCAAACAAATCTTCCACTGAGCGTTTTGCATATTCCTCATGTTTGAGATTTTGAGCTTTGAGTTTTGGAAACTGCTCCATCATTTCTCTTTTCAAAAAAACCGGAACATCTTTTCCTTCAAATGTTTTAGTGAAAATTTTATCCAGGAGCTGATTGTCATCAAAATCACCAACCCAAAGTTTTAATGGCTCTTTTTCGGATGTTTTCAAAGCAAAATTTTCACCAATATTTCCTAAAATAAGATCCTTATCTCCGTCATTATCAACATCTTCTGATTTCAATGATCCCCAAAAACCTTTGTAGTTTTCTAGTCCAGTTTTCATCTCTGCAAACGCCCCATTTTTGACTTTGTATATTTTCGGGTTCATCCAATCTCCAACCAAAATGAGTTCCTTTATCTTGTCTCCATCCACATCTTCCCAAATGGCCTCCCTCACCATCCCTGCATATTCAAGGTTTTTTGCAACTGTCTTTGTAACATTTTTGAAAATCCCTTTCCCATCATTCTGCAAAATCTGCTGTGGAGGAGTCAATCCATATTTTTTGGGTTGCGACCTATTCCCAACAAAAAGATCCAAATCGCCGTCATTGTCATAATCATGAGCCTCCACACATGAAGTATTCATTCCATTGAAAGGAATTGCTTTGTTGTTAAAAGTGAAGTTTCCCTTTCCATCGTTCAGATACAACCTGTTTATATACAATCTCTCCTCTGGGTTTGACTCATTACCACCAGTTCCTACAAACAAATCTTGATCACCATCTCCATCTGCATCAAAAAACTCAACTGCGGTATCTTCAAAAAATGCTGCATTATCAAATTCCTTATTTGGTTTCTGAGTCAATTTCCCATTCTGCTGGATATATAGTGATCCAGCTTGGTTTTTAGCTCCACCAACAAACAAATCTATAAATCCATCACCGTTTACATCTGCTGTGGCTGCATTTGGCCCTTCTTTCGAAAGCATCATCGGAATGTTTTTCTCTTCATAAAAGTCCTCATATTCGTTTTCAACATGAGGTCTGATAACCATGGAATTATCCAACAAAAATGAAGCTTGCACAGGATTTTCCCGTTCAATTTGTTCGTACCCTGTACCTTCCTTTATATTCCATTTTTGTAAAGTGTTGATTTTCGGACTCTTATACACCGAACGTGTTTTATTTGGCCAATAAATCATAACAGAATCTATGCTTTTAGCTTGCCCCAAACCTATGGTTTGTACATATTCAGTACTTGACTGAAAGCCTTTTGATGGATTTATTTGTTTTACTAAAATCTCATTGTTGGCGTAAACAAATATCTTAGCTCCAATAGCAAAAGTGTTCTTTTCCGAACCTTCCAGCTTGACCTTAATATAATTGTTTTTCGGCGTTTTCTTCTCTGAATTGTTTCTGTAAACAAAACACGGCTGATTCACGTTATTGACCAATAAATCCAAATCACCGTCGTTGTCTAAATCAGCGTATGCTGCTCCATTCGAGAAAGAAGGTTCTGTAAAACCAAAATCCTCTGCCCTTTCTGTAAACTTCAGGTTGCCATCATTATGAAAGAAATTGTTGACGATAGGCCTTGACGGCATGTGTTTAATGATGTTATCAAACTTCTCCTTTTCACCAGACAGCACCATCTTTTGGTTTACTTCATTGGCGAAAAAATCGATAAAATCCTGATCAATTACATCATGATATATACCATTACTTACATAAATATCAGTTTTTGAATCATTATCAGCATCAAACAGTAATGCTCCCCAGCTCCAATCACTGGCAGCAACGTTGCTGTAATTGGCTATTTCACTAAATGTACCGTCAGCATTGTTGAGCTGAAGACTATTTTGCATATATTGGTTATAAAAACCCTTGTCATGCTTGAGTTTGTACACATAGTTGTTGTCAAAAGAAGTTGTAGTTTTGAGTCTGACTTCGTCTCTTGGAAGCATATCTGTAACATAAATCTCCTGATTGCCGTCGTTGTTTATATCGCCCATATCGGCACCCATCGACGCCAAACTTGTGTGCCCAATTCGAGATTCTAACTCTTCAGTAAACTTTCCATTCTTCTGGTTGATATAGAGGTAGTCCTTTTCAAAGAAGTCATTCGAAATGTAGATGTCAGGATAGTTGTCATTGTTTACATCACCCACCGTTACACCTAGTCCAAAGCCAATCAAACTTCCATAAATTCCGGCTTCTTTGGAGACGTCCAAGAACTTCCCGTTCTCATTTTTCAAAAGTTTGTCACCACCGCCTTTTAAAAAGTCTTTAACTGGCCAATCCTCCGCTCTTAAATCTCTATTATTGTCGTAATTAAGCGTGTTTACCGGAATAAAACTGTTGTTAAGAATATAGCAATCCAAGTCCCCATCAAGGTCATAGTCCAAGAAAGCTGCGTGAGTAGTATAACCTTTGTCGTCAAGACCATATTCAGCAGCCTTTTCAGTAAAAGTCAGGTCATGGTTGTTGATAAAAAGGGCATTTCCATGTTTCTTTTTCCATTTATCTATACCAGCATTACAAATGTATATATCCAACCAACCGTCGTTATTGATATCAACCATTACCACGCCCGTATTCCATTTGTCAGTCTCAGCAATACCCGCCTTTTGTGTTATATCTTCAAACTTAAAAGACTCTCCCTGTATGTTGCCTTTGTTTAGGTAGAGTTTATTTGACCCCATATTAGCCGTAAAAAGGACATCTTGAAGACCGTCATTATTTATATCTCCAACAGCAACACCAGCTCCGTTATAAAAATTTCGATAATTAAAGATATTGAAATTCTCCGAGTTCTTTACGGTGTTAATAAAGTCAATACCCGTTTCAGAGGAGTCTAGAAGTTCAAAAATAGCATCGATAGATTTTCTCTTACAAGAAAACCCCAACAGGACAATCAAAACAAAAAGAATACTATTTTTCATCGTTGAACGGAATTGCGATTTCATTTATACTTTCGAAAGAGTACCCCGGTACTTTCCAGATTATATAACCTTCAATCGGTGAAAGTGTTGAATTGCCAAAAGGTTGTTTTAAAGAACCCCTCACATTTACAACCATAACCTCTTTAGAAAGATATTTTATCTCAAAAAAACCATCAGACAGTAAATATCCTTCACCTTTGTTTTCTTTTAGGCTAGTTATTTTACCAACCAAAAACGAACCCATATTTGAACCTGTTGGATAACCATTTTTAAACTCAACCATATAAGGTTTGGCTTTATACCAAGTGTCACCTTCAATGCTCACAATCACATTTCCAAAGTCTTTATCCATTAGACTAACCTTGATTCCCTTTTCATCAACCACACCATTCCCCACGAAAATCGTGGTATCTGCATAAAATTGTTTGTTATCAATGCTCAGGTTAATAATCGCTTGATTAGTTTTTAACTTATCTAAAATTCCCTGAATTTTTTGATTGTCCGATTCAGAGCCTTGTCCACAGGACAACAGCGTTGCTACACCAAATAGTGCAAGGAAGAATTTCATCATAGTTTCTTAAAGTATTATACAAAAATACTTCTTTATTGTAAACGAAAAAAGCCCATCCTTTCGGTTGGGCTTTTTTTCAAGAAATATTTAAATATTCTTAGTAACCTTTGTTCTGTTTTAGGTTCGGATTAGAAACCAATGCAGGAGAAGGAATTGGGAACAAAACAGTATAGGCATCTTTTATCAAAGTACCCGTACCTGTGGTGAATTTACCAAAACGAATCTCAACCGTTCTTTTTCCACCTTCCCAATACATCTCACGACCAATTTCTTCGAACATTGCATTATCGGTCAAAGAAGCCAATGCCTTAGCAGATCTCTTAGCTCTAAGGTTATTAACCATTGTCAATCCGTCGGCAGCCTTACCACTTCTCAACAAGGCCTCAGCTTTCATCAAATAAGCCTCAGAATATCTCATCAAGATATACTTTCCTGCAGTAGCTGGGTGATATTTGATTACACGAATACCCTTTTCTGTAGGTGTACCAGCCAAGTTTACGTCACGAGAGAAAACCAAAGGCTTCTTAGATCTAGAATCTGTTATTTTTTCTCCTTTGTCGTTAATTTGTTGACCAATTAAGAACCCGTTACCAATACCAGAGAAAGCCTTTCCATCACCCTTAGCAGGAATTCCTTTACGAACGTCACCGGTCTCAAAAGTATCATAAAAATCAGCCAATGTCGCAAATCCATTCCAGCCCGATGGGTTTTGGTCGTAGTGCAAGGTCATCATCCAACGGTTCTGCGGAGTACCTTCAGCAGAGTTCAAGATAGTTTCTGTAGCAGCGTCAGCTGTGAAGTTTTTGAAATAATCATCGCTAACCGAATATCCATCTGCAGTGATGGCGTCAACAGCGGCAATTACTTGAGCCATATCACCAGCAGCGTGAGTGTAAGGACCCTCAGGATTCGCCGATTTATAAACAGCCTTATTCAAATACATTTTGGCTATCAAGAAATTTGCAGCCGCTTTGGAAGCCTTACCGTTTAAAGCCGCAGGTCCTATTTTTGAAAGATTTGGAAGAGCTTCTGTAAGGTCTTTTAATATAAAATCAAAGGCCTCCGAACGAGTCAACACTTTAGGATTTACATCCACACCGTCAGTAACTTCTCTAAATGGTACTTGTCCGAAGAAGTCCATTACATGGAACATGTTGAAAGCTCTTAGGAATTGAGCCTCCGCCTTTTGAGCAGGACTTGGGTTCGAAGCAATAATTTCATTTGCTTTGAAAACTCTTTGATTCAACTGATTCCAAGCGTTGATTACGCCCGAGTGAGTTGCATCCCAAGTATGTTGATCTAATGTTCTCCAAACACCATTATCACCCCAGTCAACACCACGTGTTGGAGGAATCATCTCAGCCGAAGTATGCTGACCCAAAGCATAAATGTTAGCTTGGTCAGTATAGGTACCTAAATCTTTGTAAGCAGAAATCAACAATTCTGTTGGGTTACCTGCTGTAAAACCACCACCCTCAGATGCTCTTACGATTGAGTCAGTTTCTTCATTTACAAGATCAGTACAAGAAGTAGCGGCAAATAAGCCAATACCTGCAATTAAAAATCTTTTAAAATTATTATTTTTCATCTTTTATTATTTTGAATAATTACTGATTAAAACGATATGTTCGCTCCAATAGTCCAAGTTTTAGCTCTTGGATAAGCTGTATAATCAATACCAAACGATGGAATACCATTGATTGATTTGTTTGTACTAACCTCTGGATCTTGACCAGAATATTTAGTAAACGTCATCAAGTTTTGGCCAGTTACATATAATCTCAGACCTGTTACATTTTTAATTCCTTTAGTAGGAACTCTGTAACCTAGGTTAAGGTTTTGTAATCTTACAAAATCACCTTTCTCCAAAAATCTTGAAGAAACGTCAGGAGCATTGAAAGGACCTTCTTTAGTACTTACTACGTCAACAGTTACATTACGTCCGTTATTCAAAGCACCTTTAGTGAAGTAAGCATTTGCCGTATTGTTGTAAATGTAGTTACCAAATACACCATTAAAGAACAAACTAGCGTCAAAGTTTCCAAACTTAAAGTTGTTTGTCAAACCTGCAGTTACAGTAGGGTTTGGACTTGTACCGTTGAATGACTGGAAGTCACCGCTTGGGTAAATAGTGTTACCCTCTGCATCATAACCACCAAACTCTCTAGTAAAGAATGCAAACATCGGCTGACCAGCAGCTAAACGTTGAGCAAACGCACCTGTTAGTCCTTGTCCACTAATTTCACCTGTATCATATACACCCGCTAAGTTTTTAATCAAGTTTTTGTTAAATGCAGCGTTAGCTACTACTTCCCAAGTGAAAGCTTTGGTGTCAACAGCAACCACGTTCAATCCCAATTCAAGACCACGGTTCTGAATATCTGTATCTAGATTTTTCCAAACGAAAGGAGTTGGAGCTGGCTGAGCAGAAACTACTTGGAACAATAAATCCTTTGTATTTTTCTGATAGAATTCGATATTACCTGAAACTCTATTTCCAGCTATAGCATAATCAAGACCGACGTTCAATGTTGAAGTTGACTCCCATTTCAAGTTCGGGTTGTTAAATGCTACTGCATTCAAACCACCACCTGAGATATCTGTGGCACCTTGGTTAGCACCCCATCCGGCATATCTATCTCTTCTGTCATAAAGGTTGTGAGGTATATTTTGGTTACCCACTAAACCGTATCCAACTCTAAGAGCAAGGTCAGAGAATACATTTTTCGGAACGAAACTCTCTTCAATCAGTTTGTATTTCACAGCACCAGAAGGGAAATATCCGTATTTGTTGTTACCTCCAAATTTAGTTGATCCATCCACACGCAAAGTACCTGTTAACAATATTTTACCCATGTTCAAATTCACACGAGTAAAGTATGACTGTAATTCATCAAAATCTCTATTAGAGTTGTTCACAACGTTGTTAGGAGCTTTACTTGCATCAGCAGAAGCAAGGTTATTTGTCATCACATCCAAGTTGTTAGTTGCAAAATTCGCCATACTGGCTGATTTGCTGTAAACATCAAAACTTTGGTACGAATAACCCAACAAAGCATTCAAAGATGTTTTTCCGAATGTTTTATCATAAGTAAAGTAGTTCTCCCAAAGTCTGTTACTCATTTCGATGTCTCTGATGTATAGACGACCGATATTAAGTACACCATCCAAAGATAAATCTTTAGAATAAGCTGTTTTTCTAGAAGAAAGCGATTGATCAAAACCTACAACAGTTTTGAATTTCAAACCTTCGAAAAGATCTAATTCAGCCGAAATATTACCCAAAGCTCTCAAAGTATTTGTACGATCTTTGGTCATATTAACGATTGCCAATGGATTAGGCTCTGTGATACCTGGTTGCGTAAATACACCTGGAGATTTATAAATCGGCATAGTTGGGTTCGATTTGATAATCGCAGCCAAAAGATCACCAGTATATCCTGAGTTTTCAGAAATAGCAATACCGTTGTCTCTGTTGTTAGCCAAGTTTACATTTGAAGTGATATTCAATTTATTGTTGATAAATTTCTTTCCACCATTAAATCCAACTGAATATCTTTTGATACCAGATGTCAAAATGATACCTTGCTGATCTAAATAACCTACTGAGAATCTGTAGTTTCCTGTAGCATCACCACCACCGAATGAAAGGTTGTGCTGTTGCGTTGGAGCTGTTCTGAACAATTCATCTTGCCAGTCAGTGTTCCCTCCTTGGTTTTGTGTAGGGTTAGCTGCCGCAAAACCTTTAGCGTCTAATAGGTCATATTTCTTAGTAATAGAACTCAAACCTAAAGAGTATCCATAATCTAAAGTACCTTTTCCTTTACCTTTTTTGGTAGTAATCAAAACCACACCTTGTGCACCACGTGAACCGTAGATAGCAGTTGCAGAAGCATCTTTCAAGATGTCAATGCTTTCGATATCATCTGGATTCAAGAAGTTAAGAGGGTTTTTTGCAGGCTGACGACCAAGACCTTGAGAATCACCACCACTTGAAGTGTTGTCAGAACTCAAAGGCACACCGTCGATTACAAATAGAGGTTGGTTTCCACCGTAAACTGATGATGTTCCACGAATACGAACGTTAATACCACCACCTGGCTCACCTGAGTTTTGAGTGATTTGAACGCCCGCTACTCTACCTTGCATCAATTGCTCAGGAGAAGTAACAATACCTTTTTGGAAATCCTTGGTTCCAATGGCATTTACTGCTCCAGTTGCATCTTTTTTCTTCACAGTACCATAACCTACAACAACCACCTCTTCAAGAAGGGCAGCGTCATCAGCTAAAGTCACGTTGATAGTAGAACGACCACCGATTGCAACTTCCTGAGAAGTCATTCCAACGAATGTAAAAGACAAAGTTCCGTTGCTAGGAACGCCAGCGATTGAATAAGAACCATTCATATCAGTGGCAACTCCTTTTGATGAACCTTTCAATTGAACGGTTACACCAGGAAGACCATCACCTGATTTGTCTGATACCTTTCCGCTCACTGTAATGTCTTGAGCAAGAACTGAAAATGAGAAAAACATTGAGATTAAAACTACTAGAGAGCTTTTGCTCGAAAGTTGATTTACCCCAAAGTCGAAGACCATTCGACCGCATTGGTAGAATCTGTTCATCATAGGTTAATTGTTTAAAAATTAAAGTAAATTAGTTTTGCATCAACCAAAAAACATTTCAACATTTTGATTAAATGTTGCACGTTTTTAAGAATCAACCCACAAAACTACAAAAAGAAGTTTCTAAAGTCCAAAATTTTAAAAAAGAATTTTTTTTTCATCTAATCATATTATACTGGTTTTGTTGTTTGGTTTTTACGTCTATTTTCCTAAGAAGGTTGTATTTCTTCCCGAAATAAATTTTTAGCTACTATCTTTGATACAATTTTCTAAATATGATTTTTTGATGAAAAGTATAGACTTCGAAGACCTTAGAAGTAGTTTTAAAGGTGAAATTTTTGAAGATAAGGTTATGCGGACGCTTTATGCCACTGATGCCTCTGCTTACAGAGAGTTTCCGTTGGGTGTTGTTTTTCCTAATGACCGCCACGACATTGAACAACTCATTTCATTTGCCAATAAACACAAAACCACCCTAATTCCTCGCACAGCGGGAACCTCTTTGGCTGGACAAGTAGTAGGAAACGGTATAATTGTGGACGTTTCAAAGACTTTTACTCAAATTTTGGAAGTCAATGAGGAAGAATCTTGGGTAAGGTTACAGCCAGCAGTGGTGAGAGACGAACTCAATATGTTTCTAAAACCAAAGGGCTTGTTCTTTGGACCAGAAACCTCCACAGCCAACCGGGCCATGGTAGGTGGAATGGTAGGTAACAACTCATGTGGAAGTAACTCCGTGGTATACGGCAGTGCCAGAGACCACTTGATAGAAGTACAAGGATATTTGAGCGATGGCAGCTTTGTAACTTTTAAAGATATTTCCAAGGAAAATTTCACCAACAAAATTTCGGAAATAAAAAGTAAAAGTACGATTTCGCTCGAGGACAAAGTCTATCTAAACGCTTTTGAGACGCTTTCTTCGAAGGAAGTGCAGGATGAAATAAGAGATCAATTTCCGAAAAGAACAATTTCAAGACGTAA
Organism: Lacihabitans soyangensis; assembly: GCF_024343775.1. Lineage (GTDB taxonomy): Bacteria > Bacteroidota > Bacteroidia > Cytophagales > Spirosomataceae > Leadbetterella > Leadbetterella soyangensis. The sequence continues at coordinate 53,396 of NZ_RJUF01000021.1, forward strand.
CACAGGTTATGCCATAGACGAACTTTTGGAAACAGAGGTTTTCAATGAAAACTCAACCGAGAAATTCAATTTCTGCAAACTGATAGCTGGCTCGGAAGGTACATTGATGTTTATCACGGAAATGAAACTGCACCTTAATCCACTTCCGCCGAAATTCCAAGGTGTTGTAGCGGTGCATTGTGAAACCATAGACGATTCGTTAAAAGCTAACTTGATAGCTCTTAAATATAAACCAAGTGCGGTTGAATTGATGGATCACTACATTTTAGAATGTACAAAAGCGAATAAAGAACAAATGGCTAATCGGTTTTTTGTGGAAGGCGACCCTGGTGCATTACTTTGTGTGGAGATTTCACGAGATTCCATAGAAGAGGTGAATAAATTGGCAGCCGAAATGGAAGCTGAAATGCGAGCAGCCGGGTATGGTTATCATTTCCCCATACTTTTTGGTGATGATATCAAAAAATGTTGGACATTAAGAAAAGCAGGTTTAGGTCTACTTTCAAATTTGCCTGGTGACGAAAAAGCTGTGGCAGTGATTGAAGATACTGCTGTAGATGTCTACGACCTGCCGGAGTTCATTAGAGAATTCAATGAGATTCTGACCAAAAACAATATGTACAGCGTGCATTATGCACACGCCAGCACGGGTGAATTGCATTTACGACCAATAATCAACCTAAAAACACAAGAGGGAAAAGGTCAATTCAGATTAATAGCTGAGGAGATTTCTACATTGGTAAAAAAATACAAAGGCTCGCTTTCGGGAGAACATGGCGACGGAAGACTTCGTGGGGAGTTTATCAAACAACAGATAGGTGAGAAAAACTATGCTCTCATCAAGGATTTGAAGAAAACTTGGGATCCAAACAATGTTTTCAATGCCAACAAAATTGTGGACACACCTCCGATGGATGAATTCTTGAGGTATTCTGCCGGACAAGTAACACCCAACTTTGAGACCATGTTTAGGTTTAAAGACCAAGACATATTGCAACACGCCGAGCAATGCAATGGCTCGGGAGATTGTAGAAAATCACATTTGAGTGGCGGCACCATGTGTCCTTCTTATATGGCTACCAAAAGCGAAAAAGATACTACAAGAGCAAGGGCCAACATTCTTAGAGAAACACTGACACAATCCGATAAACTTAATAGATTTGATTCTAAGGAAATAAAGGAAGTATTAGACCTCTGTTTGGTTTGCAAAGCCTGTAAGTCTGAATGCCCCTCGAATGTAGATATGGCCAAACTCAAGATGGAGTTTATGTACCAATACCAAAAGGAAAATGGTGTGCCGTTACGCTCGAAAATGATTGGAAATTATCCAAAAATGTCGGCATTGGCATCATATATTCCTTGGGCATATAATTTTGTTTTCAAAAACGCACCATTAAGAAAGATAGCCAATACGGTTGTTGGTTTTCATCCTGACCGAACCATGCCTTTGCTATCCGACACCACCTTGAGAGCTTGGTTTAAGAAAAGCTACGGAACCAAAGCTGGAAATGGAAAGAGAAAGGTGTTTTTGTTCATAGATGAATTTACGAACTTCAACGATGTAGAAATAGGAAAAAAAGCGGTGGATTTGCTTTTGAAGTTAGGTTATTCTATCGAAGTTCCAAACCATGTAGACTCAGGTCGTTCTTATCTATCAAAAGGTATGTTAGACGAGGCCAAAGTGTTGGCTGATAAAAATGTAAGTCTACTATCTGGGCTAATTAATGAAAACACGCCTTTGCTGGGTGTAGAACCTAGTGCTATTTTGACCTTCAGAGACGAATATCCTGAGCTGGTTTCGGCAGAATTGGCAGACAAAGCCGTAGAATTGTCTAAAAACGTGTTGATGCTAGATGAGTTTTTGGCAAAAGAAATGGATGCAAAACGTATCGATAATTCCAAATTCAAAGCCGAAAAACGATTAATAAAACTCCATGGGCATTGTCAACAAAAGGCAGTAGCTTCTATGGTGCCAACCAAGAAAATGCTCAGTTTACCAAAGGGTTATGATGTGCAGCTAATTCCAAGTGGTTGCTGTGGCATGGCAGGTTCATTTGGCTATGAAAAAGAACATTATGACATTTCGATGAAAATTGGCGAGTTGGTTTTGTTTCCAACTGTTCGCCAACAACCCGAAGAAGTTATCATAGCCGCCCCTGGTACCAGCTGTCGCCACCAGATTCATGATGGCACGGGCAAACATGCCAAACACCCCATTGAGATTCTTTGGGAAGCTTTGGCGTAAAATATTGAACTGCACAGACAATTAGATTCCCGAAATATTGTCTGTGCAGATTTTATTAACACCTTTCTATAGTTCTGCTTCTTTTGATAATCATATCTAAACCAACGCCTATCAACAATAATGGCCAAAGTTCAAACACCGAATTGACAGAAAACTGACTCAAAAGAGCAGGATTGTAGAAAACTGTTGCTACGATTCCCCAAAAAATACTGCTAAAGACCTTACCCTTAACCAATTCACCAAAGGCGATAAAGACAAAAATTAGCTTCCAGCTGATAAGGTTTTTCGGTAATTCAAACCAAAGCATGTCGAAGTTTCTCATTAAGAAAAGGCTACCGATAACTATTATGGCTACTGCCCAAATAACTGATGATGTACTTTTTTGCGTTTTCATAATTGTAATTTGTTTGTTTTTTCTTCAAAATTATACTCAAAACCCTCTCAGCAATAGTGCTTTTCGTTGAATGATAAGCATTTAATCGTTGAATATTTGATTTTTACCGATGAATGGATACCAAGAGATTGAAAACATTTAAAGTTTTGGTAAGTTTACCCATCAGAACAAACTCATCAAGTTTGCATTTATCCAAGTTAAAAGTTCTGAATTATATAATATTTCTAATATAACGGGTCATTTTTGTGCCACAAACAATACAAATGTTTGTTGTAATCTTCAATACTATTAATTTTGCGACCCCGAAAATGTAAAAATTACCTTATGAAATTAGAAAGAGGCAGCATGTATGTAGAGGTAAATACTTTAGTAAACGATGATCGACCAGTTTTTTTGTCAGGAAATTTCTGCAATTGGAACCCTAGCGACACTGATTTTTTGATGAAAAAAGTTGGAGATGGCAAATATAGATTTGATTTCGAAAAAGACTTTACTTTAGATAATCCGTTAGAATATAAATACACTAAAGGTGGTTGGGAACATGTAGAACTGGATAGTTTTGGAAATACGAGTAAAAACCGAACACTTCTTCCAGAATTTCGTCCACACCTTGATTATGTTCCACTTTGGCGACAAAACGGCTTTACTCCTTATTATAATGAAACCATGCCTTTGGTAGAAACCATTGAAATGGAAATTCCGCAGTTGAAAAAAACGCGTAAAATTAGCGTCATCCTGCCGAGCGATTATGCCAAAAATACAGATAAAAAATACCCGGTAGTATATATGCACGATGCTCAGAATCTTTTTGGGGAAGGATCGGTTTATGGCAATTGGGAAATTGACAAGCGACTATCACTTCTTAAAAAACAAGGGAAATCTGACGTAATAATTGTGGCCATCAATCATGGTGAAGAAGATAGACAGGTAGAGTTTTCGCCTTATAAAAACCGAGTGAAAGGACAAGGAATGCGTTATGCTACATTTATTGTACGTACCCTTAAGCCTTTGATAGACAACACTTACAGAACCCTCCCTGAAAGGCAGTTCACCGGAATTGGAGGCAGTTCGATGGGTGGATTGATAAGTATTTATACAGGTATGATGTACCCCGAAGCTATTGGAAGACTGATGGTATTTTCTCCCTCACTCTGGACTTCTCCTAAAATTTACTTCGATGCTGTGGAGTTTTTTAATCCTATGGACACCAAAATTTATCTCTACGGAGGTGGTAAAGAAAGTGAAAGTATGTTGCCGAATATAGAAAAACTCAAAGAAACCATTGACAATCAAGGCTTTGACTCCGCCAAAATTCAGATCAAAGCTGAATTAGACCCCGAAGGCCAACACAACGAAAAACGTTGGGGACAGGAATTCCCAAAAGCCTTGGATTGGTTGTATAATTGATTTCTATTTTCTGCAAATCGTAAAGTAGAATTTATGCAAATCGTAAAGTATAGTTTATGTAAATCGTAAAGTAAAGTTTATGCAAATCATAAAGCAGAAATCCATATGTGCCTAATAATGAATACTTTATATTCAAATTGAAAAAGCCAAGTTTCTATGAATTCAAATCAATAAAAGAGAAAATTCTTTTCGAAAATTTTGAATCTACTTCACATGATACACATCTACCAAACTCTTTAACTCTTCGAAAGTCCTCGCAGGTTTTTGATAAGGCGATGGCACGGGCATTTTGCTATATTTCTGAAAATATACCACTGAGGCATCTCTCCACCAAAGGGCTTCTTTGTGCTGCGTTTTGAGTCTTGCCTCTACATTTTCAAAGGTTTCGGAGTCTATTTTTCCTTTGATTGAAGCCCACTGCCTTTGCATATTTTCTACAGACTTTACACCTTCATAGTAGCGAGTCACCATTTCATCCCATACGGTTCTGCCATTTTGGAGTTTATGTCTCCATGGTGCATGATGAAACCAAAGCAAGAATTCGGGCTGGATGGTATTGATGTCGCTGTATTTACTCCTCAAACCAAGATGATATTGAGCTAATGAATTACTTCCTTTTTCGGTCCGATCGAAACCAATGCCAACAGTGTCTGCTCTGTGATAATATAAGGCTGTCCAGTCTGGTCGTGGAGCTTTTTCTACCCAAGGTTCTGGTCCAAAATGGTGGCTTTCGCCCATTACATGGTGTACACCTAGTGGGTTGGTGTAGTTAGTATAAATTTCTCTAGATTCCATCATTATTTTCTTGATGGTTTCGGTAGATTTCTTATCCGACTGGAAAGTCATTTTTACCCATTCATCAGCAATTTTTTCCGAAGTAATTTCTGGATTCCAGGCCATTCTCCCAAGCGTGTACCAATTTGCCTGAGCCATTGGATGGCCCGTCCAATTGCGGTCGGAGCCTGTATTGGCCACACCTATCATAGATGTCAATGGATATTTAAACAATTGACCATCAATTACCTTAGCCACTGTTGAGCCAGCTCCCTTGGCAAAAGTGTCGGTTTTCAAAACTTCTTCAAACATTGGGCCTTCATATACCCAATGTGTAGCCCAACCTAAATATTCTTGCGTCAGCTGAAATTCCATCGAAACTGGTGTTTTTTCCATCGCTCCGAAAAGTGGCGAAATCGGCTCTCTGACCTGAAAATCTATAGGGCCGTTTTTGACTTGAATGATAATATTGGGCAAAAACTCTCCGTCGAACTTCTTAAATTCATTATAAGCTGCCGCGAAACGATCTCCTTTGGGATCAAAATTATAAACGAATGCTCTCCAAATAATGAGTCCGTTATGCGGAGCCATGGCTTCGGCTAACATATTGGCTCCGTCTTTATGTGTGCGGCCAAAATCCATCGGACCAGGTTCACCTTCGGAGTTGGCTTTTACCACAAATCCACCAAAATCAGGTATCAATTTATAAACCTCATCGGCCTTGTTTTTCCACCATTGTTTTACCTCAGGATCAAGTGGATCTGCCGTTTTTAGACCTCCCAGAATTTTAGGCGAAGCAAAATTTACTGATAAGAAAACTTTAATTCCGTAAGGTCTGAAAACATCGGCAAGGGCTTTTACTTTTCCCAAATATTCCGCCGTAATAAATCGTGCTGAAGCGTTTACGTTGTTCAAAACCGTTCCATTGATGCCAATAGAAGCATTTGCTCTGGCATAATCGATATATCTAGTGTCAATTCTTTCTGGTAATTCGTACCATTTCCACATCGACATACCAGCGTATCCCCGCTCAATGGTGCCGTTGTTGTTGTCCCAATGGTTGAGCATTCTGAGTTGGATTTTTGGAGAAGACGCAATTTTCAGATTTTCCAAAGATTCCGAAGTTTGAATTCTTCTGATCAACTCAAAAACACCATAAAGCACTCCTTTTGAGGTGTTTCCCGAAATGACAATCTGATTCTTTGTGCTTTTTATCTCAAAGGCTTCTGAGTTTTTATCTGTCAAGATTTCTTTTTTGAGAACCAAACTTGCATTGCTTCCTACCAATTTCGTTTTTACACCCAACAGTCCCAAAGAAGCTTTTTCTAATTCTGAAAGCGTAACTTTTGAGGTTTCGTCCGAAAAATTAATCGAAACGGTAGCCAGTTTTTGTGCATACGTTTTTCTCAAAGCTTCATTTTGAATACGATCATATTTGAGCCAAAGTCGGTAGCCGTCGTCGGCAAAGGTATTTAGGCTAATTATGCTTAATAAAAACAGGACGAATAATCTCATAAAATATTAAGTGTTGAATTGACAAATATCGGAAGAAAGGTAGAAATATTTTCTTAAACCATTGAGTTATTTGATTTTTTAACTATACTTAAATTGAACTACATAAAGCCCGCCGTTTTCTTTTCAAAATCAAAGTGGTCTGGTATTTTTTCATTCTAATTAACTTGGCCATTACTAAACTTTTAAACGTTTTCTCGTTCTAAAACAAAAAACCCTCCCAAAATAACATTCAGGAGGGTCAATTATTTCTGATTCAAATATTACTTCACCATCTCCCCATTCACTTTTCTCCAAATACCCAAAGAGTTTTGGTTCTGAAGTTCAACAGGTAACAACGTATCGGGCATATCTTGATAACAAACTGGTCTTGTAAATCTGGTGATGGACATCGTTCCTACCGAAGTGCTGCGGCTGTCTGTGGTAGCTGGATATGGGCCGCCGTGTACCATGGCGTGAGTAACTTCCACACCCGTTGGGAATCCGTTAATGATCAGTCGCCCCACTTTTTGCTCTAGAAGTTCAAGTAAATCTGCGTATTCGGCTAGTTCTTTTGGAGAGCCAAAAACAGTGGCCGTAAGATGTCCAGAAAGATTATGAGCCACTTCCATTATTTCTTCTCTGCTACTGGCTTCTACCACCAAGCTTGAAGGGCCAAAAACCTCTTCTTTTAGCGTTTCGCTGCCTTTAAACGTTTGATAATCAGCTTTAAATATAACAGGCTGGGCTGCGGTAAAACCTTCTGGTTTTTTGCCAAAGCTAATTACTTTAGCGTATTTCTCAAATTCCTCTATGCCTTTGTGATACACCGACTGTATGCCTTTGTTAAGCATCACACCGCCATTCGATTCTGCCGAAACGCTCTCTAGTTTTGCTACAAAGGCATCGTCTTTTTCTATAACCAAAAGTCCAGGATTGGTACAAAACTGTCCCACGCCCATCGTTACGGAATTCATATAGTTCTGAGCCAAAACATCTCCTTTTTCTTTCAGTGTTTTGGGTAGAATAAATACCGGATTGATACTGCCCATTTCGGCGTAAACTGGGATGGGTTCTGGCCTAGCAGCTGCCGCATCAAAAAGTGATTTCCCACCTCTCAACGAACCCGTAAAACCTACAGCTTTGATCAAAGGATGTTTTACCAAAGCTTGGCCTATTTCAATGCTATCGTCAAAAACCAAAGAAAAAACGCCATCGGGCATACCTGTTTTTTGAGCTGCCGCCAAAATGGCTCTTCCAGCCAATTCTGAGGTGCCTAAATGCGAGGGGTGACCTTTGAAAACTACAGGACAACCAGCAGCCAATGCGGAAACGGTATCGCCACCTGCCACAGAAAACGCCAATGGAAAATTACTAGCCCCAAAAATGCCCACCGGACCAAGAGGACGCTCCATGGCCCGTAGGTCTGGCTTTGGAAGTGGCTGTCTGTCCGGCTGAGCGGTGTCTATGATGGCATTTACCCAAGAACCTTCTTTTAACAAACTTGCAAACAACCTAAGTTGCCCTAGTGTTCTGCCTCTTTCGCCCTGAGCCCTACCCAGCGGAAGACCACTTTCGGCAGTGTATCGTTCTAATAATGAATCGCCTAAAGCCTCTATTTCTGTGGCAATCGCCTCTAGAAATGTTGCTTTCTCTGCTCCTGATATTTTTCTATAAATAGCAAAAGCCTCGTTGGCTTTGTGCACGGCTAAGTCCAATTCGCTTGTGGTTGCCTTAAAAAACAATGGGCCAATTGGTTCACCCGAGGCCGGATTGATGGCCTGAATACCGACTGTGCCTTCTGAAGATTCTGTGAATCCAATTAAATTTTTTCCTAAAACTTGCATTTATTCTACTGTATTTATGAGCGTACCTATGTTGTCAATACTGATTTTTACTTCGTCGCCACTGATCATCGTGAAGTCGTCTGGTGGAACGGTTCCGGTACCTGTCATCAAGAAAACGCCTTGTGGAAAACTGCATTCTCTTGTCAGATATTCAACCAATTCGGGCAATTCGCGTTTCATCTGCGAAAGTTGAGTTTTACCATCAAAAACAGTTTTTCCCTCACGAAGAATTTCTACTGCAATGTCAGTATCTCTGCTTATTGGCTCTTCCAAAACTAAAATGCACGGCCCAATAGCCGCACTTTTATCGTAGCTTTTGGCCTGTGGCAAATACAGTGGATTTTCTCCTTCAATGTCTCTCGAACTGACGTCGTTACCAATGGTGTAGCCTGCTATTTGGTTTTGATTATTCACAAAAAGCGTGAGCTCCGGCTCTGGAACGTTCCATTTAGAGTCCTTCCGAATTCTGATGTCTTGCAAATGACCTACTGTACGGGCGGCTGTGGCTTTAAAAAATATCTCGGGACGTTCGGCATCGTAAACTCTGTCATAGAAATCACCGCCACCTGCGTCTTTGGATTCCTCCATACGGGCGGTTTTACTTCTGAGATAAGTAACACCTGAAGCCCAAATTTCTTGAGAAACGATGGGTGCCAAAATGGTGCTTTCGTCTAAAGAAGCCACGCTTTCTGAGTTATTTATTTTGTTATTCAAGAAAGCGAATAATGCAGGTTGATTGATGAGTTGGTCCCAACCTAAATCATTAATTTTGAAAAACTTTGAATCTTTTTCGGCAATTATGCCCTGGGTAGTATTGTATATTTTCACTGGTTGAATTTTTTGGGCAATTTACTAATTTTTTGATTATTCGAAACACTTAAACTCAACATTGTGTTTATAATTAAATGTAAATCACTAGAATGCCGCAAATAATCAATATTCCGCTTGTAGACGACAACGATAACATCATAGGCCACGGCGAAAAGTTGGAAGTTCACCAAAAGGGATTGCTGCATAGGGCATTTTCGATATTGGTTTTTAATGAAAAAGACCAAATATTGATACACCAACGGGCTTTTGGAAAATATCACTCCCCCGGGCTTTGGACAAACACTTGCTGTGGACACCCCAATGAAGGCGAAAGCATGGAGGCAGCGGTGCACAGGAGATTACAGGAAGAAATGGGATTCGATTGTGAACTCTCGCATAAGTTTACCTTTAGGTACAAAGCCGTTTTTGACAATGGTCTAACGGAAAACGAAATTGATCATGTTTATATAGGCACCTTTAACGATACTTTCATTGTTAATCCAGACGAAGTGGCTGGCTATAAGTGGATTTCTATCTCAGAAACCAAAGATTTAATTCTTCAAAATCCTGCAAACTTCACAGTTTGGTTTAAGGAAATAATGAAGCATGAAGCTGAATTGTTGGCTTGATTTATTGCTCTAAATACTTACTAAAAATTGCTTTTTTCCATTTTTAGTACCCAAAAGAAATTATTTTTTTCATTTTTAGTACCCAAAAAATAAACACTTTTTGCATTTTTAGTACCCAAAAGAATTTTTTATGCATAAAAAAAGCCAAAACCTTTAGAGATTTTGGCTTCCCTTTTTCGAAATATCTTACCCTATTTTTACTGAGGTCATCGTCAAAGAACCCGCAATAGCCTTGTCATTGAAAAACTCTACTTTGTCTTTGTCGTCCTGTACTCCAAGCGTGTAAAGCAAAGGATAGTAATGGTCAGGAGTGGGTATGGCCAAGTGAGCATCTTTGTGCAAAGTTTTATAATCCCAAAGCGGTTTGTGGTTTTTGTCTGCAATTAGCTTCTTAAACAATTCGTTCATTTCAATTGCCCAATCAAAGCCATATTCCACATTGAACCCTTTGGCTGGATCGGCATTTTTGGGAAAGCTAATCATGCGAAGATTGTGCACCATGTTACCACTTCCCAATATCAACACACCTTTGTTTCTTAATGCAGCCAACTGCTTGCCCAATTCATAATGGTAATTGCCTGATTTATAGAAATCTACGCTCAATTGGATCATCGGAATGTTGGCATCTGGATACATTTGCTTGACCACACTCCAGCTGCCGTGGTCAAATCCCCAGTCGTGATCTAGTCCAACTTCTGTATTTTTTATCAAATTCTTAGTCTCGGTGGCCAGTGTCGGAGATCCTGGAGCTGGGTATTTAACATTGAAAAGTGCCTGAGGAAATCCACCAAAATCATGAATAGTTTCGAGCTGTGGGGCAGCCGTAACAAACGTACCACGTGTCAGCCAGTGGGCTGAAATACACAATACAGCCACTGGTTTAGGTATATTTTTGGCTATTTGACGCCATTTTTGACTGAATTCGTTATCTTCTATAGCATTCATGGGGCTGCCATGACCTACAAAAAGTACTGGCATTTTTTGGCCCATTTCGGGTAAGCTGTCTGCTATGTTTTTTAATGAACTAAGTGTTGCCATTGCTGTAACGCCTGCTGAGGCTTTTATGAAATTTCTTCTTTTCATTTTGAATATGATTTAACCGCTAGGTCGCAAAGACGCCAAGCATGAGGTCTTCGAAGTCTTGAGATATTCATTTGAATTATAATAAAAAATTCTATAGAAAGTATTTCCTATTTTGTTGAAATACAGACCATTGAAAATTATGACTCTCTAATTAAACTAACTATACCAACATTAAAGTTCAAAGAAAAGAAAATATTTTCATTTACATAATATGTAGCTACATGTTTTTAATTTCTATTCAAAAAATCGCCCAATGGCTTCAGCGTTTCGAATACTTTTGCGGCAGTTTCTGTAAAATTGGCCTTGGTTAGGTCTGAATCCTTTAATTTATGAGTTGCCAAGAAACTTTTCATTTTGAGAAGTTCAATGTATTGATGATCTTCAGGATATCCTTTGGGCATTCTAGCCAATTTTTCACCTTCTATTTCACCAAAAGTCTTTTTGAAGTCTGGATTTTCGAGAATTTTCACCAAATCGGCACCATTGTAGTCAATTTCTTGCCTAATTCCTTTGAGCCAGTCACCCTGTGGCAAATATGCTCCACCCGCCAACATACTGTCACCTGGCTCAATGTGAATGTAATAGCCAGAGCGAGTATGTATCTCAGACTTTTTAGCAGCGATAGAAATATGTGCCCCGAAATGTGATTTATAAGGCGATTTGTCTTTCGAAAACCTCACATCACGGTAAATTCTGAAAATACATTCTTTAGCTTTCAAGTGACCAATACTTGGGTCGAAGACCGCTATTCGAGCAAAAAGTTCGGTGATGAAAGTTTCAAACTCTGCCTTTGCGGCTTCGTATCGGCCTTTGTTGGCTGTAAACCATTCTTTGTTATTGTTGGCTTTCAAGTCTTTTAAGAAAGCCAAAAGTTCGTTTGAGATTCCCATAGTTAATTTCAAAATATTTATATCGCAATTTAAAAAGGAAAACACCTCAAAAAAATAAAATTTCAGGGTACCAAAAATCCTATGCTATTTGTATGCCTATGTGTTTATTAAAAAAAAGACTACATTTGATATACAAACCAAACCGCTAACCCCATGAAAAACAAAAGATTAGTCCTATTAGCGGTATTATTCATGATCTCTGTTGGAAACTACTCACGTATTATTGGCAACGAAAACATACGCACCGTTCAGTTTCTTTCCATATTTGCTATCGGAGCCTTGACAGCACTTTTAGTTAGAGAAGTAGCGGAGAAGATAAAAGGCGGGAAATAGCTGTTCATAGAAATGTTTTGCTCTTGACTGTTCGCAATTAGCATTTTGTCTGCCTTTTCTTGAAACAAAAAAGGCAATTTCAATGAAGAAATTACCTTTTTGTAGAAAACGAGAAATCAGTCTCAAATAACCGCAAAACCAATAGAAACCGTAGCAAAAGGCAGGTTTTGGTCGTTGTTATAGATGGTTCGTTCGAACGCATGGAGTACCAACACATAACCGCATTTGGCCATCGCACCGGTATTGAGTGTCCACGCTTCATTGCCAAATCCACTGACATGGGCCGCATCAATAGGCCTAACCAATGTGCCACTTGGAGCTGTAGTAACTACTCCGGAAGACAAGACTGCATTGGAGTTGGCTGGCATCACAAATAGCTGAGCCTGAGAAAAATACGCATGGGTGGCCTTAAACGAACCCGTAAAGTTTGTGCCTTTGGGCTGACTTATACAACCTCCACCATTGTCAAAAATCATATCGACACTGTGTACACCGCTAAGCGACAATCCACCGGCCATGTAATTATGGAAAGCCGTATTTGCATCATACCTGATGTTATTTATCCTTACGTCCTTCGGAGCGGTAGTAATAAAACTGCTGTGGCTTGGATCCAAGGTGTACAGTACCCGTATTTGAAAGTTGCCTTGTAGACCAGCGGTATTCCAATCTACCAATGTGGCGTTTTGCTCGTCTATCGGAATAGCACCGCCTAAGTTTTCTACCGAAATGTACCAGCCGTCGGCAGAGTCTTGCGACTGAGTCTGGTAAGAATTTGTTACAGGATTATAGACCGCAAAATTCTGCACGCCCGTTTTGGCAGGTAGCCAAGTGAAGCCATTTGCCGAATACTCTACTTTGTAGTGTACACCTGCACTGCCAAACCTACCCCCGATATGTACCGAACCACCAAAAGGGCGGTTGTTATTGGTCTGACTAACAGGACTTTGGTAGGCCAACCCGCCTTGGATCAAATCCTCTGGCACGCCGCCGATATCGTGATAATGAAAATGTAAGTCGCTGGTTTGGCTTCCTTTGGCTCTTAAAAGCACCCGCACTTCACGACGGTTTCCCCAATAAACTGCGGCGTTAGGGTCAGTAGTAGAAGGTGGCGTTTGCCATGAAAGCACCGCTCTTATTTTGGCTATTCTTGGGCTGCTGCACCTTTGCAAATAAGGCTCCAAGTTAAGCGGCAACTGCACATTATAATTCAGGCCTTCGTCTGGAATCTGCCCAATATCATGTACCTCTACTTCACTGGTACCGAGGTATTCAAACACACCGTTGTTGTCAAAATCACCCCAAAAAGCCACGTACTCTGTGGAGCCTTTCTGACAGAGTGAACCACTATAGCCGTTTTGTTTTTTGATATGAACCACTGCTCCCAAGGTATCATTGGCGGAGTTAAGACCTACACAAGTGAGTTCCTCAAAACTGGTATTGAACTCTTTGTCGTAGCCTTTAAAAATACTCTCCCAGTTGAGGTCAAATTTGCCAAGGTCTATTTTCTCAAAAACTGGATTCTTGGCCATTTTTATACTCGAAAAACCAGCCGCTTCGCTCATAAAACTGTGCAAAGTACGATGAGCTGGCACCTTAGCAGCAGTATTGATTTTTAGCAAGTTTTCAACAGAAACCTCCTGCTTTTGCATCGTCAAAACCTGATTTAGCTGTAGCATTTCTGATAGTTCTGGTGCTACTTTTATTTTAGAAATATCCAACAAATCGCCCAAAAACCAGCGACGAGGTTTTATCTGAATCCTGACATCGAGTTTATTTCCAAAGCCCACCGTTTGGTTGGGATCAAGGCTCGGGATGCTGTTCCACGATAGTATGGCCCGCACTTTTGGAAGCACCGGAACCGTACAGATTTTACGGTGCGTAGCCTCGTTGAGGGTTTGTTGCACCATAAAATGCAGCGGATGGTTGTTGCTCGGAATGTTGGGCACATCAAAAGCCTTAAAACCGGTAAGGCCCGCATCCTCAAATCCTGAGCCCCAGTCGATAAAAAAACGAACGAACTCCGTAGAGCCGTTGGTACAGAGGCCACCAGAATAGCCAAACGCCTGTTTAAGCTGAACCACAGCCTCCAGTTTGCGGCTTTCAGGATTGTAGCCCACGCAGGTGAGTTCTTCCCAAGTGGTGTTTTCTTTAAAAGCCTGAGCCTGGGCTGAGGCAAAATACATGGACTGACTACGAGCAGGCAACAACCGCTCCACGGCGGCCTCCAATTTAAACTTTGTTTTATCAATTTTCATGCTATTAATTTTTTAGGATTCAAAATTAATAGCCTTATTATGAATATTTTAGCGTACTCTTACCGGAGTTTTATTAGGGTATTTAGTACGAAGAAGGGGGTGGAAATACTTGAGCAGTTATTGCTACAAATACCTGAAAAGTGGTAGATGGGGAGTGAAGCTCGAAGTGAGGAGATTTCGAGGTTGAAATAAAAAATTTGAATTTGCAATGAATTTTAGGCTCAATTTCCAAGATGATATGGGCTATAATAGTGGGGTTTTTAAATCCAAAAAGTCTTAACCCCTTATTTGACAGAAGCTTCAACATAGTCTTTCAGGTCGGAAAAATTGTTTCCAAAATACTCCGAAGCAATTTTTGCAATGGTAGCAATCGAAGTTTTTTCAGATAAATCTTTAAATTTTTTAAAGAATATAGGTTTAACTTTATCTTTTTCATCTTCAGAAGAATCTCGATAGTTTTTTAACATAGAAAGTAATTCTTCCCGCTCTTTATCATTGGCAGTATTTTGAAAAATTAGACTGACTAATTCTTTTTCAATAGGCGTATAATTCTCATTTGAATTTTCATCAAAGAATAAATTTTGATTATTATCACCTATTGCGATATTATTTGCATTAAATACTGCATTAGGAAAACTGTATTTACTTTCCATAATTGACTATTGTTATATTCTTATCCCCTATTTGTAAATTGTTACTTGTAATAGACCCAGTAAAAACAAAGTAAATATTAAAAATTGGCTTTTGAGATGTTCCACATGCTTCCAAACCAATATGATTTGGGTCAATTTTAACCATTTCAGCAATCCTTTGGCATTCTTGCTTAATACATCTTTCTAAATCTTTATTTTCTATTTTTAAAAAGTCATTACCTATATTAAAAACATCATATTCTTTAATTGCAGAAATCGGATTTGTTAAATAACCATTTTTACCTAATTGCTTATTTAAGTGGCCAATGTTTAGACTTTCCACAAATTTATTATCACTTCCAAAATAATTAGCACCAGCTATACTTGACCATTGGTTCTTATCAGAGAGTAAAGTTGGTGAAATAGTACTCTTTCCTAAAATAAAATCAGTTGTACTTGCCAAGTGATTTACTCCAGAATAAACACTCCTATTGGAATATTTATCGACTGCATTAAAGTTCGACAATTCGAAAGAACCTATTCCCAAAGATGTATTTGCAACTGAAACAGCTCCAACTAAACTTGTCCATTGGCTCTTGTCAGAAAGTAAACTTGGTGAAATAGTACTCTTACCTGAAATAAAATCAGTTGTACTTGGCAAGTGATTTACCCCAGAATAAACG
>NZ_RJUF01000022.1 GCF_024343775.1 Lacihabitans soyangensis
GGGAAAATTTGGTTTTGTACGCTAAAAATTACACTCAGTTTGGAAAAGGAAGGGACGCTCGATATGTATAAACTATTATGATTATTGTAGCGGGGCTTCGTTAAGCTCAGACTGACAACGTTTGTCTCCCTGAGCCTGTCGAAGGGGCGTTTTGTACATAAAAACTGTATTGAATATTGGGGCGGGGCTTCGACAAGCTCAGCCTGACAGTTTTGTCTCCCTGAGCCTGTCGAAGGGACGCTCGATATGTATAAACTATTATGATTATTGTAGCGGGGCTTCGTTAAGCTCAGACTGACAACGTTTGTCTCCCTGAGCCTGTCGAAGGGAAGTTATCAATGGAAAAAAATAAAAAGTAACTCAACAAATTACTGGACTTATCCAATTAAAGATTAAACTTTTTGAAGGCAAAACATTTGATTCTGTGGAGTTAAAAAATCTATTCTGTATTTTGTTCATAGAAACCCTAAAATCAGAATGGCATCAGGTAGCTTTGAAACTAAACAAAAGAAAATAGGAGCGTTTTCGATTTGGGCCATTGGCGTAGGATTGGTAATTTCCGGTGAGTCATTTGGCTGGAATCTGGGTTGGGCGATCACTGGGCCAATTGGTTTTTTTGTGCCGGTTCTAGTCACCGCCATATTGTATTACGCATTGGTGCTTTGTCTGATAGAGTTGGCTTGTGTGTATCCTAATGCCGATGGCCCACACATTTACATAAAAAATGCATTTGGCAAAAAATGGGCTGAGATTATTTCCATACTGATTTTGTTTGAATTTCTTTTCGTCAATCCTGCTATTGCCACCTCCATAGGAGAATATTTAGGTTTTTTAACGGACCATTTAGAAAAAACGAATTGGATAGCCACTGGATTCATCGCCTTCTTTTGTTTGGTGAGTTTGTTCAATTTTAATTTGGGTGTTCAAGTCATCATTACGCTCACCTTACTGGCTATTTTCGAACTTTTAATATTTTCCGGAGCCATAGTTTCAGAATTTTCCTTTTCCAATTTATCCCAAAACAAGCAATTTGGCGAGCTTACATTTGATAGTTTCGTGCGGGCAATGCCGTTTGCGATTTGGATGTTTTTGGCTATTGAAGGCATTTCTATAGTTTCAAAAAATACGGAGCAGGAAAAACTCAGGAAAACTTTGGGAATCGGTTACAAATCTGCCTTCTGGACTTTGGCCATTTTGGCCACAATGGTTCTTCTTTTGGCTGCTGGGGGTATAAATTTAAATCCCGAAAATTGGGAAATCATCAGCAAAGACAACCATCCGATGCCGGCCACATTGGCCTTAATTCTGGGCTAAAACAATACCATTACTCAAATATTTACCTTTTTGGGTCTATTCGGGCTAATAGCTTCGCTTCAAGGAATTGCCTTCACCACTACTTTTCAGATAGAATATTTTCTCAAAAGAATTTTTCCTGAAAGTAAATTTAATCGGGCAATTGCCGCCACTTTGGTGTTTGTAATAAGTCTCTTGGCCATTTGGGGAAGTACAACCTCTTTGTTGATAGAACTTTCAGTTTTTGGAGCCGTTTGTATGTATTTTGGAGTAAGTTTCAGTTTGATAGTACTTCGCAAAAAGAAAGAAGAAAACCTAAAAACAATTTTAGAAGGAGAAAATGATGAGTTCCTAAACAAACATCATCATGTTGATTTCAAAAGCATTATCCATAAAGTTTTCCCCTATTTAGCCTTGATTTTATCAGTTTTTTGTATGCTTATTTTGGCGTATCTTCATCCCGTAATTGTCGGAACTATTGTTGTTTTGATCATCATTTATCTGATTTTCTCCTAAAAAAATACGCCAAATGGAGTTTCGATATACGGTTAATAACTTTACATATAATTTTAAAGATCTTAAGACGCTCATGGCCAAAGCCAGTCCCTATCGGACAGGTGATGCTTTGGCAGGGATTTCAGCCGAAACCAACGAGGAACGAGTGGCGGCACAATTTGCTCTGGGTGAAGTGCCACTAAGTCTGTTTCTGACCGAGCATCTGATTCCCTACGAATCCGACGAAGTTACGCGTCTAATTGTGGATTCTCATTACCAAAATAGTTTTTCGAGCATCAATCACCTAACTGTCGGGGATTTCAGAAATTGGTTGCTCTTAGACACCACCAATCAGGTCGTTCTGGATCAAGTAAAAATGGGATTGACGCCCGAAATGGTCGCCGCAGTTTCGAAAATCATGCGAAATCAGGACCTTATTGCAGTCGCTCAAAAATGCGAGGTTATATCTAGATTTAGGACAACGGTTGGACAAAAAGGGAGACTTTCAATCAGACTCCAGCCGAATCATCCTACCGATAGCCAAAGTGGAATTTTGGCAAGCACGATAGATGGTTTGATGTATGGTTGTGGAGATGCAGTGATTGGAATAAATCCAGCAACAGATAGCCCGGAAGTAGTAAGTAATCTTTTGAAAATGCTAGACGAAGTCAGGGAAAAACTGGAAATCCCTACACAATCTTGCGTTTTGAGTCATATTACTACCACGTTGAATAACATAAAAGACGCACCCGTTGATTTGGTTTTTCAGTCTATTGGTGGTACCGAAAAAACCAACAGTTCTTTTGGAATAAACCTAAATATTCTGAACGAAGGATATGAAGCTGCAATGGAATTGAAAAGAGGAACTGTCGGTCAGCAAGTTATGTATTTTGAAACGGGTCAAGGCTCATCACTTTCGGCCAATGCACACCATGGCGTGGACCAACAAACCTGCGAGGCAAGGGCGTATGCCGTTGCGAGAAAATTCAATCCTTTTCTTGTAAATTCTGTTGTTGGTTTTATTGGTCCGGAATATCTTTTTGATGGAAAACAAATCATCAGAGCGGCCTTGGAGGATCATTTCTGTGCAAAACTGCTAGGACTACCGATGGGAATGGATGTTTGCTATACTAATCATGCTGAGGCCGATCAAGATGACATGGACAATCTAATGACGTTGTTGGGAGTGGCTGATTGTAATTTTTTCATGGGAGTACCAGGAGCCGACGATATCATGCTCAACTACCAATCCACCTCTTTTCACGATGCCATGTATATGCGAAAAGTTTTGAAAAAACGCCCTGCTCCGGAATTCGAGGCATGGCTTTTAGCTCAGGGAATAATTAATGAAAAAGGTGAACGAAACGCCTTGAATAGCAAACATTTATTGCTAAATATGCATGGAAAATAAACTTATACAAACTGACCCGAGCGAACTACTCAAAACCCAAACCAACGCTAGAATTG
Source organism: Lacihabitans soyangensis (assembly GCF_024343775.1). Taxonomy (GTDB): domain Bacteria; phylum Bacteroidota; class Bacteroidia; order Cytophagales; family Spirosomataceae; genus Leadbetterella; species Leadbetterella soyangensis. Next base: position 3,256 of record NZ_RJUF01000022.1, read on the forward strand.
GGCTGGGAAATGTAGGAGGAGCCTTACCTACTCAGCAAACTTTATCACTTAAACTCGACCATGCAAGAGCCAAAGATGCCGTCTTTTCACCCTTGAATATAGAGCTTTTGGCCGATGCCCTTTCAGAATTCCAACTACCATTTTTCCTATTAAAAAGTAAAGCTGAAAACAAAATAGAATACTTAAAAAGGCCAGATTTGGGTAGGAGATTAGAAAAACATTCTCTGGAAATTTTAGAAAAAAACAATGAAAAAACAGACATTGTCCTAGTCATTACCGATGGGCTTTCGGCTGATGCAGTAAATACCCAAGTTATAAATGTCTTGAAACAGCTTATTCCTGAATGGTCTAAAAAACATAAAATAGCACTGGCTTTAGTAGAAAATGGCCGGGTAGCCATTGCTGACGAAATTGGAGAACGCTTAGGTGGCAAATTCACAGCCATTTTTATTGGAGAAAGGCCTGGATTATCCTCGCCACATAGTATGGGAATTTACACCACTTTTCAACCAAAAGTCGGACTTACGGATGAAAGCAGAAACTGTATCTCAAATATTCATCCCGATGGATTGAGCATTCCTCAAGCAATTCGAATCCTGAATTATTACAAGGAAGAATCTTACATTAATCAATACAGTGGTTTTAAACTGAAACTCGACCTAAATCTAATTGAAGAACAAAAAAATACCCCAACCATTGGCTGAGGTAATTTTAAGGCATTTAAGAACCTTTCATTATTTTGACAAATCAACCACAGAATTTTCGGTCAATTTGAGTGTGTTCATCACATTCTGTAAATTATTTTTATCCACCATACTGGCAAATTTTCCTGGAACAATTACCACCCTGAAAGTCTTGCCCAATCTCCAAGAATTATTGAGTCTCATTCTGTCGAAATTGGCATCTAGAAATATACTAAAGTCTAACTTTGTGAAGTCAAAATTATATTGATGGATACCATTATCTGAAGTATAGACTTGAGGTAAAGGTTTCCAGATATCCGCCCCAGTTTTGTCCAATCCAACAAATTCATACACCAAAAGAACATCGGAATCAAAAATAACCGGATTGAGATTATAGTAATTTCGGAAGCTATTGCCCGGGGTAAAATCGGCTTTAACTTCAAAGACCTCAGCTAAGAGTTCATTAGTAATAGGTTGAGGATTATCATTTACTGTACAAGACTGAAACAATCCAGTTGAGAGCAGCAGTCCTAAAATTAATAGCTTTTTCATGATCGTAATTTTTAAGTGTTAAAATTCTATTTCTGAGATTTATCACTTAGATGCATGAAAAGCCACCTGGGTTTGCACAAAAATTAGAACGGATTGTAAACTTTTTATAAAAAGCTCATAATCAGTGTTAAGGAAAATGTTAATGGGAAAAACAACCTCAAATTTTAGCTCCTAAAACCTTTAAGAGTTTCTCTAGCCAAACTTTATCTAACTCCGAAAAGTCATTCAAAAGGTCAGAATCGACATCTAAAACACCACAAATTTCACCTTTTGAATTGAACACTGGAACTACAATCTCAGATTTTGAAGCCGAACTACAGGCAATATGACCAGGAAACTCGTCAACATTGGGCACAATTACGGTTTGCTCAGAGGAAAAACTGTGGCCACATACGCCTCTGTCATAACGAATACGTGTGCAGGCAATAGGTCCTTGAAATGGCCCTAGAACCAATTCTCCTGCCTGGTTATCCATATAAAACCCTACCCAGTAAAAATCAAAAGCTTGTTTTAAAGCAGCTGAAATATTGGCCAAATTGGCGATTAAGTCTGTTTCTGAAGAGATTAGAGCCTCTATTTGTGGTATAACTGCCTCATAAATTTCGGCTCTTTCAGTAGTTTCTGGAATGTATAAATTTTCTGCCATTAGATGTTCTGTTTCAAAATGGCTAACAAAAATCCGCTTTTAAAGTTTGTTTTGGTCAGAAATTTCCCAATTTTTGTTTTCAAATACAAAACCTATGAACAAAAGAGAATACGGCTTGGTAGCGGTGGGAGAACTACTGGGTGATTTTATCGGCACCGAAATAAGCACCAACCTCTTCGATACCCAAAAATTCGAAAGATTCCAAGGCGGTAGCCCAGCCAATTTAGCCTCCAATATGGCTCGTTTGGGATTTAAAACCGCCATAATAAGTGCAGTGGGCACCGATAACCTGGGAAAATATCTGGTAGAAAAAGTAACTGAGGCAGGAGTAGATACAAGTTTGGTTATTTATGACAAAACCGAACCTAGCAGCATAGTTTTGGTATCTCGAACTACTGAAACGCCAGATTTTATACCTTACCGCACGGCCGATCGGATGATAAATCCTGAAAATATTCCTGACGAATTACTTCAGAAATGCTCGGTTTTTCATACCACTTGTTGGCCTTTGAGTAAGCAGCCCTCACAAGCTTCGGTTTTAGATGCCGCCAAAAGGGCAAAAAAGGCAGGCTGCATTTTAAGTGCAGATTTGAACTATGCCGAGAGAGTTTGGCCCAATAGGAAAGAAGCCCACGCCGTCATAAAAGAATATCTATCAAACGAAGCCTTAATAAAACTAAGCGAAGACGACGCCGAACGCTTTTATGGAAGAGCTGTTGAAATGGAAGAAGTATTCAAAGATTTCCACAGTTGGGGAGCCACACTGATTTGTTATACTTTAGGAGGTAAAGGAAGCGTAGTTTCTGACGGTAAAGAGTTGGTATTCAATAAACCTGAAGCTATAAATGTAGTGGACGCAACAGGTGCAGGGGATTCCTTTTGGTCGGGTTTTTTAGCCGCATATCTTTCAGGTAAAAGTTCAAAAGAATGTGCCCAAGCAGGTGCCAATATGGCTAAAATTAAGTTGACCACGGTAGGGCCGATTAAGCATGAGGTGAAGTTGGAGGGTCTGTTTTAATCGAAAAATCGTCGTAAATGACACAGAAATTGACGTAATCTGACAACATAGTAGTTTTCAATCCTTCATAATTTTGACAAAATTTAATTTGAAAAAGATGGAAGACTATATTTTCGAAAATGACATAGTTTTGGCTTGCAAAAGAGCCAGCAAATTCCCAGAAGGAGTGGAAGAAGCATTTCAAGTATTACATGCGAATATTCCATTTTCGACAGACCGAAAATTCATGAGTTTGTCGTGGATGAATGAGTCGGGTGACATTGTTTATCTTGCCGGAGCAGAGTTGATTGACGGGGAGTCTTTTCCTGATCTCGAAATTTTTCATTTCAAAAAAGGAAAATATCGAGGTACGGTGATAGAAGATTTCATGAAAGACATACCTCAAATGGGCAAATTATTCCAAGAACTTTGCAGAGATCCTCAACTTGACCCTGAAGGATATTGCGTGGAATGGTATTTTAATGAATCAGACGTGAAGTGTTTCGTAAGATTGAAAGATTGAACTCATTAGAAATATTTTAAGTTTAAAAAAATTATAAACCCTATAAACATGAAAAAAGACAAAATCATCTATTGGATTTCTACGGGATTCATTTTTTTATTTGAAGGAGTCATGCCTGCACTCACTTCTCAAACCGAACTAGCAAAAGAAGGTATTGCACATTTAGGTTATCGACCTTATTTTGGAGTGATGCTGGTTATCTTTAAAGTTTTGGGTGCTTTGGCCCTAATTCTGCCCCAAGTTCCGGCAAAAGTTAAAGAGTGGGCTTATGCCGGATTTGGATTTGTTTTTATTTCGGCATTTGTAGGCCATGTTTCGGTAGATGGACTAAACGGCATGGCGCTTTTCCCCTTGGTAGTTTTTGCGATTATGATTGTTTCTTACATCTACTATCACAAATTGAGAAACAAAAACTAAGCAGATTTTATACTCTCTTGCAATAATTTAACCCCTAGCGATATGAAAAAAGACAAAATTATTTTTTGGGTCACAACCGCGATAGTGGCTGTATTAATTGGACTTACTCCCATTTTAACTTGGAACGACCCTGACGGAAAGGCACTTATGGAACACTTGGGCTATCCGTCTTATTTTGCTCCAATGTTAAATACTTTTAAAATTTTAGGAGCCATTGTGTTACTGGTACCGCAAATTCCAGGAAGAATTAAAGAATGGGCATACGCCGGTTTCGCAATTGATTTCATTGCAGCCACTGTCAGTTTAGTTGTTGTGGATGGGCCAGTGGGTTTATCGTTTTTCCCTTTGATTTTTTTAGTAATATTGGTAGTTTCTTACATTTACAAAGAAAAATTGGCCAAATAAATATTTTCGAATAACACAGTTGACAACTTTTCGAAAGTTGTCAACTGTAAATCGCGATTATGGGTCACATAGGTTTTAACCAGAATCTATAGATTTGAACTCCTAAAAGGATTAAAAAAAATATTGAATTAAGTAGAAGATTGTGTTTAATATTAGAATACAGTTCCCTATTTAATTTGGAAATATTTACAAAATTATGCCCATCAACTTGAATTTGAACAACTTGCACCTTAAATTCTTCTTCTAGCATTTGATTATTACTGAATATCTTACCGTTTCTATTTTGAAAATCATCAACCATTTTTTTGTAATTTATTGATGTTTTTTCGTTTGTAAATACTCTGAATTTAAGGTTTTGTTTTGAAAGCAAGTCTATTAATTCCTTTCTTTTTTCTATGCAGTTCAATGTCTCATTATCTATTTCAAAATAAAAACCATTAATCAATTCAATTATAAAAACCTCACCTGATGACCGAGATGATAATTTTTGAAATGATCGCCCTTGATTATAAAACTCTCCGATATCATACATATCAGACTGATTAATAACAAAAGAATTGGTATAAATTTTTAGTAGGTCATTAATAAATGAAATAAAAAAACCTAAAAGGAAAAATGAAATAATAATCTTTTTAAATGCATCAATTATCTGGATTTTGTGGAATTGAATTTTCATATAAAAAGACCGATTTATTATCGTTTAAATTAATAAATGCATTCAAATCTTCTTCGCTTCCTCCCAAAAAACATCCATCTCAGCCAAAGTCATATCCGAGAGCTTTTTGTTCATTTCCAAGGCTTTAGATTCTAAATATTGGAATCGCTTAATGAATTTCTTATTGGTACGCTCCAAGGCTGTTTCAGGATTAATATCTATAAATCGGGCGTAGTTTACCAACGAAAACAGCACATCTCCGAACTCAGCTTCCGCTTTTTCTTGATCGATTGTTTCGTGGGTTTCTGCGTTGAAATGTTCTTTGAATTCCTGCATTTCCTCTTCTACTTTGGCCCAAACTTGTGCCTTTTCTTCCCAATCAAACCCTACTCCACGGGCTTTTTCTTGAATTCTCATAGCTTTTACCAAGGCTGGTAATGATTTTGGAACGCCTCCCAAAACAGACTTGTTTCCTTCTTTGAGCTTAAGTTGCTCCCAGTTTTTCTTTACCTCTTCCTCATCGGCCACCACTACGTCGCCATAAATGTGCGGATGTCTGTTGATAAGTTTTTCACAAATACCATTCAACACATCTGTAATGTCAAAATCCTCTATTTCAGAACCAATTTTGGCATAAAATACCAAATGCAGCATAATGTCACCCAGCTCTTTCTTGATTTCTTGAAGATCATTTTCAAGAATGGCATCAGAGAGTTCATAGGTTTCTTCAATCGTCAAATGGCGAAGACTTTCAAGCGTCTGTTTTCGGTCCCAAGGGCATTTTTCACGAAGATCGTCCATGATGTCGAGCAGGCGATTGAAAGCTAACAGTTCGTTTGCTCTGTTTTTGGGAATGATTGGTGGTAGGTTTACTGACATATTATTTCCACCTGATGGCACAGCCAATAGGTTTTGTTTGTTCGGTGATGATGGGTTTATTTTCTAAAAGACTCTGAACGGCGTCATCCAGATAATTTTTTGTAATACCACTAGGGTCCTGCGGATTATCGTCTATGGCTCCAGAATACCTCAAAATGTATTTAAATCCTTCTTTTTTTACCACAAAAACATGTGGCAAACGCAAGGCTCCAAATGTTTTGGCCACGCTTTGTTTTTCATCTCTTAGAATCGGAAATACGAAGCCCTTTTCTTTGGCTCGGGCCTGAATGTTCTCGAGTTTGTCTTCCTCATAAGCCTCCGCATCGTTTGGGTTTATGGCTATCACAGGGTACGATTTCAAGGTATATTTCTTGTCAATGGCTATAAGTCTGTCCTCATAACTCTTTGAAAACGGGCAGTAATTGCTCGTAAAAACAATAATAAAACCTTTGGCCGAAGGAAAAGATGCAAAGGAATATAGTTTTCCGTTGATACTTCTGAGTGAAAAATCCTTCACTTCATCTCCAACTTTGTAGGCGGCAACGGCTGTTGTTTTCGAGGTTTTTTCTGTAAAACTCAAAAATATGATGGCCAATAAGATAAGAAAACGAAAATGCATGATGGGTCTTTTGGATTCGAAACGAATAAAGTGAACAAATGATACCTCAATTGTTTGTCCAAAATTAATATAAAACCAAAGATTTCTTAGATTTGAGAATTGAATATTTCGGAAAGCCTTAAATAAAGAATATGAAAGCCTTGCTTTGCACCCATTTCGGACCAGCCGAAAATCTCGTTTTTCAGGAAATTCCAAATCCTGAGCCAAAAGAAAACGAGGTTTTGATAAAAGTGGCCGCTTGCAGTGCCAATTTCCCAGATACCCTCATCATCGAAAACAAATATCAGTTTAAACCAACATTGCCTTTTTCTCCAGGTGGAGAAGTTGCTGGCATAATTTTGAAAATTGGCGAAAATGTAAAAAACCTAGCCGTTGGCCAGCGGGTTTTCGCATTGTGTGGCTGGGGGGGCTTTGCAGAAGAAGTTTGTGTTACCTCCGACCGGATTTTCCCTTTACCTCCTTATATGGATTATGTCTCTGGAGCCAGTTTGATGTACAATTTTGGCACCTCTTACCATGCCTTAAAGAACAGAGCACATTTGCAAAATGGTGAAACCTTACTGGTGCTGGGTGCCGCCGGAGGAGTAGGTTTAGCTGCTGTGGAACTTGGTAAATTAATGGGGGCAAATGTGATAGCTGCGGCTTCAACTGACAATAAACTGGCCATTTGTAAAGAGAAGGGAGCAGATTTTGTAATTAATTATGAAACCGAAGACCTCAGAGAAAAAATAAAAGAATATACCCAAGGCAAAGGTATTGATGTAGTTTATGACCCCGTGGGAGACAAATATGCCGAGCCTGCTTTGCGAAGCATAGCCTGGAAAGGCCGATATTTGGTGGTGGGTTTTGCGGGTGGAGAAATTCCTAAGTTACCTTTTAATTTAGCTCTCCTGAAAGGTTGTTCGGTGGTCGGCGTATTTTGGGGACAGTTTTCAAAACTGCAGCCCAAAGAAAACATGGAAAATATTCTTGAGCTAGCCCAATGGTTTAAAGAAGGCCAACTGAAACCACACATTTTCAAAAAATACAGTTTGGCAGACTCAGCCCAAGCCTTAGTCCACTTGCGTGAAAGAAAAGTGGTAGGAAAAGCCGTTGTTATTTGTGATGAAGAGCTTGTAAATGAGCCTATTGTAATCGTTTCTGAATCCGAAAAAACAAAGAAAATTTTCCAAAACTTTGATGAAATCAAAAATGCTGTTGGTCAAATAATTGGAGAAAGCCCTTGGTTGAAAATTACGCAAGAAATTATTGACGATTTTGCAAAATCGACCTTTGATGAACAATGGATTCATGTAAATCCTGAAAAAGCTGCTCAAAGTCCATTTGGCAGTACTATTGCCCATGGTTTGTTGACTTTGTCACTTAGCCCTAAGTTTTTGGGAGATATTTACGAAGTAAAAAACTCGAAAATGGGCATCAATTACGGCTCAGACAAAGTACGATTTCTACAACCCATAAAAGTAAACACCAACATAAAAATGGTGGCCAAGCTTCTTGAAGCTTTTGACGCTCCAAATGGTGGATTAAAAATGAAAATAGAGGCTACTTACTTCGTGGAAAATAACCCTCGGCCTGTGTGTGTGGCGGAGCTTTTGAGCGTGATTTATTAAAATGATTTTGTTACTTTTAAGCCGCCAACGGCGATTCGACAACAGAGTTCTAGAAAGCACCGAAAGCCAGGACATTATTGGGAGCTCGGGGTGTGAAGCTGATTTTATAATAACTTTATTTGATATTGATTTGCTATGCACATATGACGCCGTAGTAACAGGTACCCAACAAATATTTCGAGTTTAAATCTGTTCAGAATTTACCGCCGAGCAATTTTGCCGATCAGTTCACCAAGGATTTAAACAATCCCGCCGTCACCAATCTCAACCAATTAAAATGGATGTTTGATAAAACTAAATATTTAAAAAAAGCCGGTAATACCGAAGCTACTTTTGTTGCAGATATGAAAAGGGCGATTGATGGATTGACTTTCAGCAACACTCAAGCAGCAAAATTCATAAATGACATTCCAAATCCTTCTGGAAGTGACTTAAAGGATTTTATTAAAGCAAATTTTTCATCAATTTTCGAATTGAAATAAAAATGAAACGACTTTATACACAATACGATATTGATTTGCTACAAAAAGTAGATGATGAAATAATAATGTCATCACATGGGAAATTAATAAATACTAGAGATGAGATTTTAGATCTCACTTTGTCTGAAGAATTTTATTTTTCCAATAGTTTCATTGTTAGTAAAAATCGTGAAACTCTTGTAATCTACAGCAAGAATTTTTGCGAATTAAAGCAAATTGAAAAGAGCAATTTAATAAATATAAGCTTTTTTGACAACATAAATAATTTTATTCTTCGGTATGCCCTTACAGACAATCAGTACGAGATTTACATTGATAATATACTTATTAAATCTGAGGAATTTATTATAGGTAGACTTTTAAATAAAAATTATAGATTGCATTTTAGTGAACGTTTTAGACCTATTCAAGATTTTCGATGTTCTGACCTATTAGATGAAAAAACTTATTGGGAATATACCTGCCCTACAGGCTTGCATGCTTCCAATACTTGGGTGGTAAGAGGCGAGTACCTACTATTCTGTGAAAATACCGACGGCTCATACCAAGGCAACATCAAGAAAATACATTTGCCCACTGGAGAGCTAAAGTGGGAGGCCGCTGTACCGATGACAAGGCTGCACTACAATGAGCCTCAGGGGCTTTTTATATCTTTTTGGGCTAATGTTGACTACGGGCAGTATTTTCAAATCATCGACATAGACAATGAAACGTTAGAGTTTGGCAATCCTATAACAGATGTTATACTACAGAATTTACCCTCTACCGAAGGCACGCTATATCTGTATGAGCGTAAATTGTATTTTACTGATTTTAGCAATGCCTATGGCGACCAAATACCCAAAATAATGTTTGGATGCTTTGATATTGATACCAAAGAGGTAGAATTCTTACAAGAAGTACCCGAAGCTAAAGGAGACGGATTTGCTCAAATAATCTATAGCGACAATAAACTTTACCTGAGGTCCTTTGGAAATAAACTCTATGTATATGAACACGAAATCACAGCATCATTAGTAACAAAGACACCTTAGACATAGACAAAACCTACCACCTCGAAAGCCACGGTACCATCAACGACAGTGCGGCACCACATGTGACAGACGAGTTTATAGTAATACCCGACGGGCTGGGCAATTTGGAGGTGATAAAGAGATGAGGGGAGTACGTCAAGAGGAATTTTTGAGTTTAATTTACTCAGGATTCGAATGCACCCCAATTCTATTTCCTTCGGTATCGATAAAAACACCCATGTATCCGTTGTCTTCAGATATCAAGGTCTTCGGAATAGTCACCTTGCCTCCGGCTTTCTCGACTTTTGAAAGCACCGAATCTACATCAGGATTGGCATTCAGATAAATCAAAGGGCCATGGCTTTCTGATGAAAAATAAAAACCCGGACTTGTTTTAACCAGTGCTCCACCAACACCAGTTGCTGGGTCAGAAATAGGGAATAATCTCATCTGAAAACCAGGAAATTCCATCGGAATCATCTGAATTTCGAAAATCGTCTCATAAAACTTTTGAGCTCTATCCAAATCTTCTGCCGGTATTTCGAACCAACTTATGGCGTTATCTTTCATTTTTTTGATATTGTTATTAAGTAAAGTTATCAATTTTTCGAAATTACATTTTCCAAAAACTAAAAATATTTTGTTCAGAAAAACTCACATATTTATACTTTTGCCTAATTTTTAATATTCAAGAATGAAAAACATAGACGTTTGTCTGTCTCCTGACCTCCTGCATTTGCATAAAATCAACAATTCTATTGTAGTGGTAACCGATATTTTTAGAGCTACTTCGTGCATGGTAACGGGTTTCGCTTACGGTGTAAAAAGCATAATACCAGTAGCAAGTGTGGAAGAATGTAAAACCCTCCAAAACATGGGCTACGTGGCGGCGGCGGAAAGAGACGCTCAAAAAGTTGAAGGATTTGACCTTGATAATTCGCCTTTTAGCTATATGGACGAAAGACTAATAGGTGGAAAAATTGCGATGACCACCACAAACGGTACTTTATCTATCTCAAAAGCTAAAACCGACGCTGTTAAGGTAATTGTAGGTGCTTTTTTGAACTTGGCCGCAGTAGTAAATCACCTAAAAAACCAACCTTATGATGTTTTGGTGCTTTGTGCTGGCTGGAAAGGCCGCCCGAATCTGGAAGACACCCTTTTTGCTGGTGCCGTGGTAGATGCTCTCAAAGACGAATATTTTGTGGCAGAAGATTCGGCGATATTAGCCATGAGAACTTATCAACAAGCAAAAAATGATATGTTGGGATATCTTGCTAACTCATCGCATATCCGTAGATTGCAGGGCTTAGGTATCAACAAAGACATCAGCTATTGCTTACAAAACGACCTTTACGATGTTCTGCCTGTTTTGAGAGGAAACGAATTGGTGATTCATTGAGGCTGTAAAGAACACGGATTAATACAAATTAGACACAGATTTCATTTTATAAAATTATCTTATCAAACTATGGCATCTTCATTTAACATTGACTATCCAGGCTCGGCATCTGATTTTGTGGTAAATGCCAACAAAGCCATCAAAACCAAAGGTGGAATATTTACTGGAGACCAAAATTCAGGAACTTTCGCTCTAAAAACATTGATAGGCTCTGTTAAAGGGAGTTACAAAGTAATTGGCGGTATCGGCGATGAAACCAAAGTTGCCATAACCATCAATCAAAAACCCATGCTGGTGCCTATGTCGAAAATTCAAGAGGTGATAGAAGGCTATTTTTAAGGCACTTCAAAAAACTCCGAAATCACATTCTTGTTGATTTTCAGCATGATTTCGTACCGCCCTTTCTTAAGTTTTTGGGTAGGAATGAGTTTGGTCTGCGTACCTAAGTTTTCCTGAAAACCTTCAACTAAAGTTACTATTACGTTACCTTTTTCCGATTTAAGTTGGAGCAACACATCTCCGGGCTCGTTTAATCTGAAAATTACTTTTTTGGTATTGTTTGTTTCTTCATCACCAATTGAAAGGCCCTTCATTGCGTTTTGTTCTTGTATTTGCCTTTGACCAAGAGCTTCGTTGGCTGCAAATTGCTGTTGAATACAGCTGGCTATTTCAGCCGAAAAAACAGCAGAATTTTTTACCTCAAATCCTGGTAAAAGCACAATGCTGTTCCCCGCAGTGAATGAAATATTCTGTGTATTTGGCACCAAACTAGCAGATTCTATCCGTTTTTTTGCAGCAAAAAGCGAGTCTGATAGGCTAATTTTGCCCAATGCCAGGGTGTCTGAACCACAATTGATATCCACACCTCTACAGTTGCAATTTGCATCAAATTTATCGTAAGAAGTAAGCGGATCGCCATCGTCACATGGAGTGTCCTTAGGGTTACAAAGCGTAGCTTCGAAGGTAATTTTACTAAAACCCGAGCAGGTTGCATCTCCATGGTTATTAAGTGCCGAAATCAAAATATACTTGGCTTTCGAGTCATTGAAGTTTGGGCCTACAAAACCAGAATAATCAACCAATCCAGGAGCCTGAGGCCAGTTGTAAACACCTCCAAGAGGTTGCCAAGTTATTCCGTCTGAAGAATAATCTACCACCACTTGTCTGAATCCTTTATTGGTTTGATTGGCCACGTTATAATTCCAAACCCGGGCCTCTTTGAATTTATAAATATCATTAAAGTCATACCTTATCCAATGCTGACTCGTACTTCTAGCAGGATTGGGATTTGGAGCTGTGGCACACGAAGTCCAAGAAGCCTCCTCTATTGGATTGAGATTATCTGTTGGACTACAATCATCATACAGTTTATATCTTGCCCCGAGGTCGTCACAATCCGGCCCTGAGCATGGAGTACCTGCACAATTGCAGTTTCCATCAATCCTGTCGTTATTTGTAAATGGATTCCCATCGTCGCAGAGGGTATTTTGAGCAATGCACGACACCTCGCATTTGTAGTCATAAACATAAAAATCGGGTATTTTTTTCCATGTTTTCTGAGGATGAAAAGGGGTTTTCCAAAAAAGATGAAAATGGTCTCTCCAAGAACTTTCTTTGTGCCTAAACTCAAAATAATAATATTTACCTTTCTCCATCAAAATAGGCCCTGACTTCTGCATGATAGAATTGTTGTATTCATATTCTCCAACACCCGAAAAAACAAACAACTGATGGTTCTGCTTATACTCAATAGAGTCGTTTTTACTCAAAAAGAAGAAGGTCTGATTATCCCCTGTCAAGTTAAATTCATACATGCCCGTGACAGGAACTGTCAAATAACCCTGAATAAGTGTACCATAGTTATCTTTAAATGACTGCTTTAATGGTCCAAAAACTCCATTTAAATCCTCCCTTCTATCAGGTACCAAAGGGAATTTCGGAGCATTCAGAAGATCATTTTCTACATATGAGCCCGTGATGTTATCGTAATAATAAGCCTGAAGAGTTCCTTTTGTTCCAATACATGCGTTAACGGTGGGTACAGTACCTACGCAATTGCAAAAACCATCTTGTTGGTCGTTGGTAGTTAGGTTATTACCATCGTTACATGTCGTTCCTCTTGGTGGACAAGTAGTTCCGCAGGTGTATTCATAGATATAATTAAAATCTACAATTCTCCAGGCTGTTTCTGTGTTTTTTTTCCAATACAAATTCGCGAAATCTCCTCCACCACCTTCTAAATTCAATATCTCGAAATAATAATACTGACCACCTACCAATGTGATTTCAGAGGAGGTTTGTTGGGGATACTTGTTGTGTTCGGTAATACCCGTATAATTCGGAACCTCCGCCCGTTTTATTTTATTCGTAGGATTCTGACTTGGACTTAAATAAAAGTAAATTCTATCATCGCCAGTTAGATTAAAGCTATAGGTAGCGGTAGTGGGCACCATTATATACCCTCTTACTAATCCAGCATAAAGGTCATTGAAATTATAAGGCGTTGCCAAAGTTGGAATCATCTGGAAACCGTCAGGAGTTTCAGGATAAAATTCTAACGCAAACAAAGCGTTGGTGTCCGGAGTAGAAGTAAAACCCGACCAATAACTCCATTTTACCTGTCCTGCCGGACCAACGCAACTTTGCCCTTTGGAATAGAAATATCCAAAAAACATCAGAACCAAAAGTATATTTATTTTCATGGCTATTAATAAGTTAGACAGTCCAGTGGGTGATTTACAGATGAAATAGGACTTTGATTGAAATTCATGAAACCAATAGGATAATTGTTGGCTGAATAAGAATAGAAATTACCCAAATTGGGTAAAACATAGCACAAATCAGACGGACTCACGCCATACCAAAGAGCTAGCTCGGCATACATTTCGTCTGTCGAAACGGTTGGTATGAAGTTCCCGCGGTAAGAAATGTTTCTGTCATTGGTATTGCTCAAATTCAGTTTTGGATAAGCTCCAAATATCCTTCCACCGTTTACTGCTCCGCCCATTATCATGTTGTTACCTCCCCAAGCGTGGTCTGAGCCATTTCCATTTGAAGTAAGTGTTCGGGCAAAATCTGAAATAGTGAATGTCGTTACATTTTCAGAAATTCCCAGCTCAACGGTACTATCATAAAATGCCTTCATGGCCTGACTAACCACTGGAAGTCGAGAGTTTAACCCTCCCAATAAGCCATCGTGCATATCCCAACCACCGTAAGTGACAAAAAATATCTGCCTTTTGGTACCAAGTTGCTGTCTTACACTCATTACTTTGGTGATGGCAGCTAGGTCTTGAGCTAAGGATGTATTTGGAAATGTGGTGGTGATAGTTGGCACTCTTTTCAGTGCTTCTTTGAATATTTCGAACGAACCCATACTTTCTTTAGCAGTGGCCGAATATGTTTTTTGCAAAAGATTGGAATATGTTTGACCCACCAAACTGTCAATGGCGTTGATTCGCATGTCTTGCAAAATACCTTGGTTTCCCCACCAAGTTGGAAAAGATTGCAGTCCAACATTGTTGGGATCCACATTTCGGCTTATTGAATATTCCGCTACCATTTTTCCTCTTTGAAAAACGTTTTTCCCGGCCAAAGAAATGTTCATCGAAATACCATTGTTCGAATTGCTTGCATTCAAAATATCGGCCATTCTTCCACCAACTCCTAAGGCATCTCGGCTCTGTGGAACAGATGTTTGCCACTGCATAATTTGGTCAGAATGAGAATAGATGCCCAAAGGTATTTTTTTCAAAGAGTTATGATACTGTGAGGGTGTAGCTATTGGCTCAACCAATGTGCCTATATTCGATACAAATGATAATTTGCCTGAGTTGAACAAATCCCTCACTCCAGTCATCTGAGGGTGAACTCCGTAAGCCGAGTAAGCACAATTTAGCCCTCTAAAACTTGAGCATTGTGGATTGTTCAAGGCCAAAAAACTAGCAGGAGTTTGTGCAACTGCCAAATCGGTTCTTAAAGCTAAGTATTCCGAGAAACCATTGTCCCCACCAGAAGTTGTTCCTGTAGGCATAAGCATATTAAAGGAGTCTATTCCTCCTGCAAAAAGTATACATACAATGGCTTTATAGTCTTCTCCAGGTGCATTGCTTTTGGTCGATGTCAGACCGTTAAGTGCTCCCAAGCTTGTCAAAGAGCTAAGCAAAGTGGTGCTGCCCATCGCTCCGCAGCCTATATTTTTTATAAAATTCCGTCTGTTCATGGCTTATTTGTTTATGAGGTAATCAGGTGCAATCATTATCAAGAAAATGCCCATTCGTAGTCGCCTGTCAGCCAAGGTGGCGTCGGGCACACCATTGACATCGTAAGTCATTGGCATGTTTAAAAGCACATTTTGAATAATTGACATATTCTCGGGTTTGATTCTACCCTGAGCCAATATCAAATTATACTTGTCTAAAAATTCTCTAATTCTATTGTCTTTAGCCAATACATAGTCGGCCGAAATATTGAAGTTTGGATCTTGGTCTGGTTTATAAACTTCACCACTGAAAATACCCCAATATTCCACCGGGTCGTTGGAAATGATCCACTTATGCAGTCCATTCATATAATTGGCAAACGAAAGAGAGTTGAGCATTTGAAACTCAGGACCTACTTTTCCAGCGGCTTGCAAGGGACCATCAGGAACATACCCGGGTTGGTAAAAATTAAATACGGAAGGTGAATACAAGGGCTTTTGCTCTATCCTATCGTACAAATCCACCATTACATTCCGGTATGTTCCACTTTGGTTTCTAAGTTCGAGTCCATTC
This sequence comes from Lacihabitans soyangensis, assembly GCF_024343775.1. Classification (GTDB taxonomy): domain Bacteria; phylum Bacteroidota; class Bacteroidia; order Cytophagales; family Spirosomataceae; genus Leadbetterella; species Leadbetterella soyangensis. The sequence goes on from NZ_RJUF01000022.1 coordinate 18,914, forward strand.
ACCAAATTCATATATCGTAGAAAGGGCTCTCTTAAATGTCCGTATGCCACATTTTCTTTTTCGGCACAGCAATCTCTTGCTTCGGGGTCGAGCAAAATGGCCCGAATCACTGCCTTCAAATCTCCTCTTACTCCCGCACCGTTGTTATTAAAAACAGTCGCAATTCTATCAACAAATTCAGGAGTGGGATTGGAACTTACCAAATGCTGAATAAGTCTTCTTGCCATGAATGGCCCAACATTTGGGTGGTTAAAAATAATATCTAACGCATCTTTGATATCTAATTTACCATCCGTCACTGGTCTAGATGGTACGGTTTGATTTAAAAATGTTTTTGTTCCGGGTTCATGGCCATTTACAATTCGCCAACTGGTTGGATTGGCCCACCATCTGATATATTTGTCACTAGAGTCTCTCGGGAAAAACTTGAGCGGTTTGGTGTAACTCCATTTGGTCACATTGTTATTGTCTCCAAGGTACCTGCTGTGCGACCACGACAAACCTGTAAATACTTTGGCGAGGTTACCAATATCGTCATTATCATAAGTGGGAATAGACTTCCCGTTTGCATCTTTCTTTTCAGTACCGTTATTATTCAATTCAAACAAGCCAATCGAAAACAATTGTAAAATTTCGCGTGCATAATTTTCATCTGGAAATACTTGTTTTTTGGTGGGATTCGAAGCTGAAATTGCCAATGTGTCTGTGGCGTGGTTGTTCATGTAAGTCAAATAAACGGCCATCGCAGGATGATACGTTATACTGTCAATCAAGCTTCTGTAATTTCCAAAGGCATTTTTGTTGAGCATATCATAATAACTTGCCAGTGCATAAGGATTATCGTCAAACGCTGATATTCTAGAGGTTACAAAGATTTGACTTAAAGCCAAACTAACTCTCCATCTGAGTCTATCCGCCGCGACCATGTTAGCCTGAAACCAAGCCACATCAAATGCCCAATCATCAATAAATACATTGCTTAAGGTGTAATTTCCAGTCGGATTTCGTGCGGTCAAAGAATCAACCATACTTTGGTGCATATTCTGCACATAATTCTGAAGATTAAAGCTTGGGCTCATAGCAAACTGCTGATCGAGCCAAGCCTCTATTCCTTGATTCTGAAGTCCTTGGATTTCAGATAATTTTGGGCCTAAAGTAGCCTGTGAAAGGAATCTAGAACTGGCCTTGGAGTTGGGCATATAACCGGTGCTCATCAGGGTTTTTATTCCATTAGATGCATTGGAGCTGGCATTTACAGTTACACCTTTAATATTTCCCTTACCAAATGTCTTGTTGGTTTGGGCATATGAAACTCGAAAGCACAGCAAAGCCGTTACACAGAGTATAAAGTTTTTCATTGGCAAAGTGAATATGAGTAATAATCCTTTGGATTACATGCAATTTCGTTGCCAGACTTTAAAAAGAAGTTAAATTTATATTAAAAGCGGCTTAAAAAAATGCATCCTCAAAATGCAGAATTTCAAATTGGGGCTTTTCGATAATGGAAATAAAATCAAAACGAGCTTCGCCATGCCAAGGAAATTTGTGCAAATAGGCCTCCGCTCCTCGTTTCACTGCGTTTTGCTTTCCTTTCCCCATTGTTCCTTCAGGAAAACCATAGTCGGCGTTTACTTTGAGCCTAACCTCGACAAAAACAAGCATATCATCTTTTGAGCAAATAATATCTATTTCGGAATTGTGTGAGGTAAAATTTCGTTCTAATATAATATAACCCTTGTCAATCAGATATTTCACAGCGTAATCTTCGCCTTCTTTTCCTTTGTCGAGTTTTTCGCTCATATTTGTGCTTGATTTTTAACCCAAAGGTATTTTTAATTGTCAAAATATCAAATGTCAATACTGACTTTGGTTGAGTTTTAATTCAAATACTGTCAGAAGACTTAGTCCTTTTCATTAAATATCGGCATGAAGAACAAAAAAGTAGAATATATTAATCTGGGTTTAATAGATTATAAGAAGGCCTGGGACTTTCAGGAAGAATTATTCAAAAAAATTGTTGACATTAAAGTTAACAATCGAAACAATCAAACCGAAGATATAACACCCAACTACCTAATTTTCTGCCAGCACCCACATGTGTACACACTCGGAAAAAGCGGGAAACTGGAGAATCTACTGTTGGATGAAAAAGGTTTGGACGAAAAAGAGGCCACTTTTTACAAAATAAACCGAGGTGGAGACATCACCTATCATGGACCTGGGCAATTGGTGGTATATCCAATCCTTGACCTTGACAATTTCTTTACTGACATTCACAAATACATGCGTTACCTAGAGGAAGCCGTCATAAGTATCTGTGCCGATTATGGAATAAATGCAGGCCGAATAGATGGACTTACTGGCGTTTGGATAAACGACGAAAATCCAAGAAAACTCTGTGCAATGGGCGTAAAATCTAGCAGGTGGGTAACTATGCACGGGTTGGCTTTGAATGTGAACACTGACCTGAATTATTTCGGGAATATTGTTCCGTGCGGAATTGACGACAAAGCCGTTTCATCCATTCAAAAAGAACTTAATCGTGAAATTGACATGAACGAGGCATCTGAAAAACTAAGAAGGCACCTATCTGAACTTTTTGAAATGGAACTTATAACACAACCATGAAAATAAAAACTCATACCATCTCCCTTAAAAGCAAGTATCCGTTCAGAATAGCTCATGGTGTAAGAAATGAAACTGATACTTTTATAGTGGAACTTTCATACAAAAAATTCACTGGATTTGGAGAAGCAACTCCCGTTCCATACTACGGCATTACGCCAGAAGTTATGAACTCGGTAATAGCCGAAAACAAAGAAATGATAGAAAATATCATCTGGGAGCATCCAGGCAAATATTGGGAAGCACTGAATCCATTCATTGGCCATAATCACTTCGTGCAATGTGCTATTGACATCGCAGCATATGATATTTGGGGTCAAAAAAATGGGAAACCTGTGCACAAAATGCTCGGTCTGGACAATTCAAAAGTTCCTTTTTCGGATTACACATTGGGTATTGACGAAATACCCATGATGATTGAGAAAATGAAGGAATTTGATTTCCCTATCTACAAAATAAAACTCGGAACCCTCAATGATATCGAAATCGTAAAGGCCCTCAGAAACGAAACTGAGGCTATATTTCGTGTCGATGCGAATACGGGTTGGACAGTGGAAGAAACCATAAAAAACTCCGAAGAACTATCAAACCTTGGAGTAGAATTTATAGAACAACCGCTCAAATCCGATGATTTTGAAGGAATGAAAGAGGTAATTAAACATACCAAATTACCTATCATAGCCGACGAAAGTTGTGTTGTGGAAGCCGATGTTGAACGATGCATCGGTCATTTTTCTGGTGTAAATATAAAACTTGCAAAATGTGGTGGCATAACTCCAGCCATTAGAATGATCAAAACCGCAAGAGCCGCCAAAATGAAAGTAATGATGGGCTGCATGACCGAAAGCAGTATTGGCATTTCGGCCATTGCTCAACTTTTACCACTGCTCGATTACGTAGATATGGATGGAGCCATGCTCATTTCAAATGACCCTGCCGAGGGAGTAAAACTCGAAAACGGAAAAGTGATTTATTGTGACAGAAATGGTATTGGGGCGATATTGAGGTGAAATACATTTGTTAGTAACCATTTAGTTACTAACCAAATGGTTACTAACTTTTTTGGCACTAACCAGGTGGTTACCCTAAGTTTCAAAAAAAAGATTCACCAATTGCAACCTTTTAGAAAAAATAATGGTCTAACTAAAAAACAAAAATAACATGTACAAAGCACTTATAATTTTTCTACTAATGCCATTATTGAAAATCGATTCTTGCACCAAAATCGAGGTAGCTGCAGATACTTCAGTAAGCACCAATATTATCGGTAAATGGGTTCTAAAGTACAAATTCTTGGGTGATGCTATTGATACTCCTTGTGGCTATGCAGTTACAAATGCACGAGACATAACGATAGAAATTGAAGACAATCCCGACTCATCAAAACCTAACGAACTCAGACTATCAGGCAATTCTGCGGTAAACCTTTATAATGGCGGTTTTATAATTACTGGTTTTGACGAAAAAACCGGAATAGGAACAATGAAGATCGGAGCATTGGGAAGCACAAAAATGGCAGGCCCTCCTGAACTAATGGAATGTGAAACCAATTATTTCAACATGCTCAATGAATTCTCCGAATTTAGAGTTCAAGAAGGCAAATTGCATATAGGAAGGTTTAAGAAAGATCCTACTCCATCACGTGATGGTGGAACTTATTTTATTTACGAAAAAGCCAAATAAGGCTAATACAAACCAAAATTTCTAGAAAGGAAGTCAGAAATGGCTTCCTTTTTTGTTTTTCGACAAAAATTAATACTTTTAAGTCATATTCGGAAGAAAACATTCAACCACTATGAAAAAATTAACTCTTAGTTTAACCCTAATGATTACAACCTACTTTTCTTCAGCACAAAAACCCAAAATCGGGAAAATTATTTCTAATGACCCTTCACTTTCAACACTTATTGATGTCAATTCACAATTAGAAATTCTAGGTGAAGGATTTGAATGGTCGGACGGGCCCATTTGGGTAAAAGATGGTAACTATTTATTGTTTTCGGATGTGCCGAAGAACATCATTTACAAGTGGAAAGAAGGTGAAAAAATCACGGAATTCCTTAATCCATCGGGTTATACCGGAATAATGCCTTATAGCAACGAACCTGGTAGTAATGGCCTTACGCTTACAAATGATGGAAAATTCCTGTTGGCTTGCGAACACGGCGACAGGAGAATCACCAAAATGCCTTTAGCTGGTAAAGGAGGCAAGTTTGCTCTTGCTGATACATGGGAAGGGAAACGATTTAACAGTCCAAATGATCTTGTGCAAGCGAAGTCTGGTCATATCTATTTTACCGACCCTCCATACGGTTTACCTGACTTCGTGGACGATAAGAGCAGAGAAATTGAATATTTCGGCGTTTACAGAATAAGCCCGGACCGAAAAGTAACTTTAGAAATAAAAGATTTAGTAAGACCCAACGGGGTGGCATTATCTCCCGATCACAAAACGCTTTATGTGGCACAATCTGACGAAAAAGCCTATATTTTGGGCTATCCCATCAACTCAGATGGAAGCGTGGGCAAAGGAAAACTGCTGTTTGATGCTTCTTATTTAAACAAAGAAGGACTAAAAGGAGCTCCAGATGGCCTTAAAGTAGATGAAAAAGGAAACATTTTCACCACAGGGCCTGGAGGGGTAATAATTCTGAGCCCTCAAGGCAAACTTTTGGGGAGAATAGAGACTGGAGCCGCCACGGCAAATTTGGCATGGGGTGAAGACGGTAGCACGCTATTTATAACTGCTGATATGTACCTTTTAAAAATAAAAACCAAAACAAAAGGGGCTAACTTCTGAGTGGCACTAATTTTGTAAAAAATAAAACAAATTAGAAAACTTTGATAATCAATGGGAATATTCCTATTTTTGCACCTCAAAAAATTTTCACAATATAAAAAGAATTGAAAATCAGTATTTTTAAAAAATAAAATGGCAATAGTTAACAAAATCAGAGAAAGATCAGGAATAGCAGTAGCGGTTATCGCCGTGGCATTATTGTTATTTATTGTGGGTGGAGATATCTTTTCTAACCAAGGCGGTGGACTTTTTGGTTCTTCGACCAATCAAGTAGGTGAAATAAACGGCACTAAAATAGATTATCAACAGTACATTGCACTAGTTGAAGCACAAAAACTACAATATGAAGGCTCTACCGGTAGATCTGCTAACGAACAAGAAATTGCTCAAATAAGAGAGCAAGTTTGGGAAAAACTGATTTTTGAAAACGTTTATGTAGAAGAATTCGAGAAATTAGGTATAACGGTTTCTGATGATGAATTGAGAGAATTGATCCAAGGTGCTAAAAATATGCACCCTTATGTTAAGCAACAGTTCTCTGACCAACAAGGAAATTTCAATGCTGCTCAGCACGCTGAATTCATCAGATCATATACGAGCGGAAGTATGCCAGCAGCTCAAAAAGCGATGTGGGATAATTTCAAAAGAGAATTGAAAACCATCAGAATGAGAGAGAAATACTCTAACCTTCTGAACAAAGCATCTTTTGTTACAACCGCTGAAGCCAAGGCGGAGTACATCGCTAATACTGAAAAAGCAAGTGGTAAGTTTTTGTTTGTTCCTTTTTATTCTATTCAAGACTCTACTATTAAAGTTGAAGACAGCGAAATTAAAGATTACTACAGCAAGCATACTGACGAATTTACACCATTTGATAGCAGAAGCATCACTTATGTAGCTTATCAATTGTCTCCAACCAAAGACGACAGTGCTGCATTGAATACCGAAATCAGAACTTTGGCCAAAGGTCTTGCAGCGGCACCAAACGCTCAGACTTACGCCAACTCAAATACAGACATCAGAACTCCATACTTGAGATCAGCAAACGAAATGACTCCAGAGCTTAAAGCAGCTCTTTCAACAGCCATTGTTGGATCATTGGTTGGTCCTTTTAAAGAAGGAAATACTTACAGCATTCATAAATTTGAGGGCACAGAAACAGATTCTTTGTACACCGTTAGAGCCAGTCATATTCTTATCAGATCGGACTCTACAATGTCTGACAGTGCTAAAGCGGCTGCAAGAACCAAAGCACAAGACATTTTGAACCAAGCGAAATCAGGAGCTGACTTCGCCATGTTGGCAAGCCAAAATGGTACAGATGGTACAGCACAAAATGGTGGAGATTTAGGTTCGTTCCAAAACAATGGAGCAATGGTTAAGCCATTTGAGTCTGCCATATTTGGTTTTTCAGGTACGGGAGTTATTCCTAATCTTGTTACAACAGACTTTGGTTATCACATCGTAAAAGTTACTGAGCCTAAGACCAATACAAAATACAAATTGGCTTCAATCAATAAAGAACTTCAGGTGGGTGAATTAGCTGCTAACGAAATATTCCAAAAAGCAGAAAACCTCAGAGCAAGTGTTAAAACTATTAAAGACTTGGAGGCTGCTGTGAAGAAAGACAACTCTTTGACGCTTTTGAATGCTGAAAATCTATTGCCAAATAGCACAAACGTTAACACTATTCAAAATGCTAGAGAAATTGTTAACTGGGCATACAGCAAAGATGCCGAAGAAGGAGACGTAGCTGACAGAGTTTTTGTTTTGGGAGAAACTTATGTTATCGCCGCCCTTAAATCTTCTGCAGACAAAGAAGACCCTGAAGCAATGGATTTCAAAGATGCCATTACTGTAAAAGTAAGAAATGAGAAGAAAACTGAAAAAATCATGGCCAAGCTAGGTGATGGAAAAGGTGACCTAACGGCTCTTTCTAAAAAATATGGTGCTGGTGCATTGGTTGAAACCGTAACGGACGTGAATTTCTTCAGCGGAATGTTGAATAGTGCTGGTTTTGACCCAATAGCTTTGGGTAAATTATTTGGCTTGAAAGCTGGTCAAAGAAGTAAAGTATTTGCAGGCGAGTCAGGTGTATTTGTAATGGAAACTACTGCAAAAACTCCAGCTCCAGCAATCACGGACTATACAGCTTACAAACAACAGGTTGAACAAAGAACTGGTATGGGACGTATGGGCATGATAGGTGAGCAGATACTTAGAGAAAATGCTAAAATCGTAGATAATAGAGCTAAGTTGTTCTAAAAATCTATAATCAATATTTATAAAAATACCTTCGACGCTAATCGAAGGTATTTTTTTTGCCCACAGTTGACAACTTTACTTCTTACAGTTGACAACTTTCTAAAAGTTGTCAACTGTAAATTGATGGCAATTTCAATCCCTAAACATTCTTATAATCAGGATGAATCCACGGTTGACGGTATTTCCTTGTCAACTTTGCTGTCGCTTCTTTGTCTCCAACTATTATCTTCTTAACGGGATCATAAACCACCGGACGGCCAAGTTCCATGGAGATATTGGCCAAAATACAACATGCAGTAGAAATATGGCCTTCGAGGATATCGGCAACAGGTTTTGTTTTGTTTTCAATTGCCGCCAGAAAATCCAACATATGCAATCTCGTAGCGGGAGCAGCATTTAGCTCAATTCTTTCTTCTGTCAAGTCCTCAGGATATTTTTCCTTTTCAAAAACCACATCCTTGTGTATTTTTTCACCATTATTATTTCCATTCGGTACAAAATCATAACGCATGGTTGAAGCTTTCAAAGTTCCCTTTTCTCCATAAATAAACAATGCCCATGGATAATCAGGATCCGGAGGTGTTCCCCATGACCGGTGTGTCCAAACACAATTCAATTCGTCATGCTCAAAAACAGCAGTCTGGGTATCCGCAATGTTTGATTTAGCTTCTTTGTTCATATAAATTCCGCCGACCGCACTTATCTTTTTAGGCCAACCTAAGCCTAACATCCATCTGGCGGTATCGTACATATGCACGCACATGTCGCCCGTGATGCCGTTGCCATACTCCATAAATGTTCTCCACCACCGTATATGAGGAATTCCATCATAAGGCCGCATTGGGGCTGGACCCGTCCACATTTCGTAGTCAAAAAAGTCTGGGACAGGCTCAAGTGGTGGATTAGCGTTGTTACGCATTGAATAATAACAGCACATTTCTACATGCTTTATTTTACCCAACATTCCCGTGTCAATGATATTCTTTTTGGCGTCTATCAGGTGAGGCGTGCTTTTCCGTTGAGTACCCACCTGAACCACTTTGTTGTATTTTCTAGCGGCGGCTACCATGGCTTCGCCTTCCATTACGTCCACACTGATAGGTTTTTGTACATAGACATTAGCTCCTGCCTTCACGGCATCGATCATCATCAATGAATGCCAATGGTCTGGTGTTCCGATGAGTACAATATCTAGCTCGTTTTCTTTCAGAAGCTTACGATAATCACCATAAAGTTCTGGTCTTTTACCTGAACTTTGTCTTTTAGAGACAAGCTCCGCAGCCGCATTGAGCATGTTTTTGTCTACGTCACAAAGTGCTACCACGTCCACAGTTGCCACTTGAATAAGTCTAAATAGGTCACTTTTACCGTACCATCCAGTACCAATGAGAGCCACACGATAAGTTTTATTCGGATTCAGAATGTCCATGGCGTTGGCACCAAAATGGCTTAAAGCCAATGTAGCGGCCGCACCTTTTAGAAAATGCCGACGATTAATATTGAAGTTTTTCATTTATTGGGTTGAATATTTTTTGTTTGTAAATATAGAAAAAATAGTTTCAGAAATCATTTTAAGAACTTAATGATTCTTGGATATTTAAATTCCTAATTTACTCGAAATGAGGGAAAATAAGGATTCTCGAACAAAATTTCACTAAAAAGAGCAAACTTTTAAACGAAAAATGAATCCGTGTCTAATCCGTATAATCGGTGTTCTATCAAAGACTCAACTAATCCTGTTCCAACTCAATTCTTTATTCTTGATTTTGTCGATATGAAGTTTTATGGGCAGGTTATCAGCCATTTCGAGCTCTGGGTCGCTTTTGAGTATCTTAAACGCCTCCTCACGGGCTATTTTTAGTATTCCCTCATCTTTTGCTAAGTTAGCTATTTTAAGGTCTATTAGGCCGCTTTGCTGCGTTCCGCCCATATCCCCCGGTCCACGGAGTTCGAGATCCACCTGAGATATCACAAATCCGTTCTCGGTTTGGACCATCGTTTGCAGACGCTTTTGGGTATCTTTAGAGAGTTTGTAGTCGGTCATGAGTATACAAAACGACTGGTCGGCTCCCCTACCTACACGGCCACGCAACTGATGCAACTGCGACAAACCAAACCGCTGAGCACTTTCTATCACCATTACACTGGCGTTGGGTACGTCCACTCCTACTTCTATCACGGTGGTGGCTACCATTATTTTGGTTTCACCTTTTTTGAAACGTTGCATTTCAAATTCTTTATCCTTGGGTTTCATTTTGCCATGAACAATACTTAGTGGAACACCCGGAAACGCTCTTTCTATGGATTCGTAACCATCATATAGGTTTTTTAAATCCAACTTTTCTGATTCTTCAATCAGCGGAAAAACCATATAAATCTGTCGGCCTTTTTTGAGTTCATCACGCATAAACTCAAAAACCTTCAGCCTATTGGCGTCGTAACGATGCACCGTTATTATAGGCTTTCTGCCCGGAGGCATTTCATCTATTTCCGAGTGATCTAAGTCTCCAAAAAGCGTCATGGCTAAAGTGCGGGGAATGGGCGTAGCCGTCATGACCATCATGTGCGGATAGAAATTCTTGTTTTTCTCCCAAAGTTTAGCCCTTTGAGCCACACCAAAACGGTGTTGCTCGTCAATGACACAAAGGCCAAGGTTTTTGAATTGCACAATGTCTTCCAAAAGTGCGTGCGTTCCTACCAGTATTTTTAATTCGCCATTTAACAGTGCTTCGTGAATAATGGCACGCTCCTTTTTCTTGGACGAACCCGTCAGAATTTCAATTCTAACTCCCAGCAAATCACCATATTTTTTCAAATTGGCGTAATGTTGTTGGGCCAAAATCTCCGTTGGAGCCATCATACAAGCCTGTGCACCACTGTCAATGGCCATAAGCATCGAAATAAACGCCACAATGGTTTTTCCGCTTCCAACGTCTCCCTGAATCAGCCGATTCATTTGTTTGCCCGATTTCAAATCAGCAAATATTTCTTTTATAACCCGCTTTTGAGCACCAGTAAGATCAAATGGCAAATGCTTGTTGTAGAATTCTGTTATTAAAGAGGTTTTTTGAAAAACTTGTCCTGCATAATCGTTTTTCCGAACCAAACTCAGTTTTATAAGCCTTAACTGATTATAGAAAAGTTCTTCAAACTTTAATCTCCGTTGTGCCTGGTGCAGTTCCGCCTGAGATTTTGGCACATGCAACCACCTCAAGGCATGCTTTTTAGCAACCAAGCGGTATTTGGTGAGCAAAGATTCCGGAATGGTTTCGTTGATATACGGATCTGCAATGTCTAAAAGGTTCTTAACCCAAATACTTATCAGCTTACTCTCAATATATCGCTTCCTTAGTTTTTCGGTAAGCGAATATATAGCCTGAAAATAGCCTTTTTTGTTATTACTCGGCGTAAGAAGTTCTATTTCTGGATGTGTTATAGAGTAGTTTCCGCCAAACCAAACAGGCTTACCGTAAACCACGTACTCGGCATTGAGCTTGAGATATTTCTGAAAATACGTGATACTTTGAAACCAAACCAACTCCATGTGGCTGGTGGAATCTCTAAATGTTGCAACCAGCCTTTGTTTACCAACTCCGCTTCCTATGAGTTCAATAGAAGCTATTCTTCCCACTATTTGGGCCGCAAACATATCTTCGGTTATATCGGCTATTCGATGAAACTGCGTACGATCTTCGTGTCTAAAGGGATAATATTCGAGCAAGTCGGCGAAAGTAAATATGCCCAGCTCTTTGTTGAGCCATTCGGCCTTTTGTGGGCCAACGCCTCGTAGGGATTCTATTTTGGTTTCAAAAAACGAAGACATGGAACAAAAATAGGCATTTGAGCCGTTATTTGATTAATTCTCAATTATTTTTGCCTTTTCAACCAGATTATTCAATGATACAATTTTACCAAACACAACTTCAGTCGCTCCTTGAAAACAGAGAAGTTCTACAAAAAAACTATAACAAAACCTCCACCTATCGTCTCATTTTCCTTATTGTCGGCTTACTAGGTGTGATAAAAGCGTTTTCCATTAATCCCTATTTGGGTATCATCGCATTGGTCGTGTTTTTGGGTGGATTTTATTATTTGGTAAAATATCATGAGAAAACTGAAGAGGATTTACACCAAAATGATAATCAACAGACCTTAATAAAAAATGAAATTGGGATTGTAAACAATGAAGTCAACTCGATTTATGGCGATGGAAGCGATTTTTCAAACCCACATCATATTTTTTCAGCAGATTTAGATTTATTCGGCCAAAACTCACTCTTTCAACTTCTGAATCGTGCAAAAACAAGATGGGGATTAGAATTATTGGCGAAAAACATGTTGGAAATAGAATCGGATGGAGAGGTTTTGCAAAAAAAACAAGAAGCGACAGCAGAATTAAAAGAAAAAACCACTTGGCGTTTAAGATTTTTGGCTTCTTTGATTCATATTCCTAATAGTCAAGCGGATTCGTCTCATCAAATATCCAAAATTACGGTTCCCCCCAAATTGGCCTTAGGTACTTTCTTGAAATATTATGGCAAAGTTGTCCCATTGGTTTGGCTGGCCTTGTTTGTGGGTTTTTATTTTCTAAAATTTGAGGGAATTGGTTTTGGAATTGGAGGTTTGGTACTTTTTCATTTTTATCTAAATGGCCTCAATAAGAAAATCACGGAGCCTTATCTTGAACAAATATCAGTAACTGGACGAGCTTTACAGAGCTTTTCAAAAGCGGCCGAACTAATTGCCAATGAAGAATATACTTCAAAAATTTTACAAGAAGCTCTAAAAGATTTTCCGAGGGCTGACCTGAAATCCAAAAACCCAATAGAAGGCTTTTCGTTGATTGTGAAGCGTTTGGAGATGCGTAGAAACATGATAGCCTCACTTTTTTTGATAAGTGCGAGACCTTTTGAACCCATAGAAACCCTGAAAATGGGCGAATGGATAGAACGAAATCCTAATTTTTTTAATGAGATATTTAAGGCAATCGCCATGCTTGAGTACTTTGCAAGTCTGGGAACATTGCAATTCAATAATCCAGAGTGGTGTTTACCTGATTTTCATGAAGAAGACCAAAATTTCATATCAGCAGCACAGATAGGTCATCCACTCATTAAAGGTCACAAGACTGTCTGCAATGATTTTGAACTCAATGATCACAACAGAGTAAATCTAATCACTGGTAGCAATATGTCTGGCAAAAGCACATTTTTAAGAACGGTGGGCATAAACCTGATATTAGCCAATATGGGAGCACCAGTTTTTGCCAGAAAACTAAGTTTAAGACTTGGAATGGAGCCCATTTGTTATATGCGAATCACGGATTCTATTTACGAAAACGCCTCCACTTTCAAGGCAGAAATAGAACGTATAAAGCTCGTACTCGCAGCACTTAATAATGGCAAACTGCATATATTTCTGATAGACGAAATGCTGAGAGGAACCAACTCGGAAGACAAACTAAAAGGCTCGATGGCTCTATTTGAAAAACTTGTGAACGAAAACGCCATCGCACTGCTTGCAACACATGATTTGAGGTTATCGGAAATTTCCGCAAAACACACCAATAAGGTTAAAAACTTCTATTTTGAATACTCCACATCGAATGGAGAGCTTATTTTTGACTATTTGATAAAAGAAGGAGTTTGCAAAAGTTTTAATGCATCTATTTTACTCGAAGCAATTGGTTTGAAAATGAATAACTAAAAAAGAAATATTAAACAGCCCTAGACTGAAGAAATTTTGTAGTTTCTTGATTGAAAATAAAGGGCTGATCGATATTTACTACATGGCCGCTTTGCTCTATTACTTTGAGAACCGCAGACTTGTGATTTGCCACCAGCTTTCGGATGGATGGCAAAAACATATGGTCCTCAGAACCCATGATGTAGAGCGTGGAAATTCCGGTGTCTTTAATTCTAAAAAATCTAAGGAGTGGATTAACCTCCGACACCAAGGTAAACCATCTTTGAAATTCCTTTTGATAAAGCTTTTTGGCTTCATTGATAAAAAGATTACGCGATTCCTTATGGCTCTTTTTGGGCAAAATGACGAAGGCAAAAATTCGGTAAAGAATGAGATAAGGTAAAACTGACTTTAACCAAACACCTAATCTCATCAAAATTTGCCCTTTAAGGTTAAGCTGCATAACGGCTCCAGCCAAAACCATACTTTTAACTTTTCCTGGAAAATGCTCACTTATCTCTCGAATAATAATGGTTCCAAGCGAAATACCCACAAAGTGGCTTGATGTTATATTTAAATGATCAAGCACATCAACTACTTCAGAACTTATGCTTTTGAAGGTATATTTCTTAAGAAACTTATAATCTACTTTTTTCGATTTTCCATGGCCACGCAAATCAATCAGTAAAACGTTGAAATGCTGCTTAAAATGCTTTAGCTGTTTGTACCAAATAGCACTGCTCCCTCCCGCTCCATGAACGAAAGTGACCCAGTCGGCCTCAGAAGAGAGTTCAAATTTTGTAAAATGCAGCATACTTTTGTAAACGAAATACTTGAAAATAAGTTGGAAAAAATGATAAAAGATTGGAATTTTAGAAACCCCGTATTGAAAAACGAAAAAAAAACAACTAATTTTTGAACCAAACTACATTGACATTAGTTATTAATGTATATACATATTTTGTAATAACATAAAATAATTAATACGATGGCAATCTGGAAAATCGACCCAATGCACTCAGAAGTGCAATTCAAAGTAAAACACTTGATGATAAGCACTGTAACTGGTGACTTCAAAGCTTATGACGCCACAGCAGAAACCGCTGGTGATGATTCATTTGAAAATGCTCAAATCAGTTTTTCAGCTCAAATTGACTCAATCTCAACAGGAAATGAGCAACGTGATGGTCACTTGAAATCTGGCGAATTTTTTGACGCCGAAGCATTTCCAACTTTAAGTTTTGTTTCAACATCTTATGCAAATAACTTATTGAAAGGAAACTTGACAATCAAAGACGTAACCAAAGAAGTAGAACTTGATGCTGAATTTGGTGGTTTAATGACTGATTTCTACGGACAAACCAAAGCTGGTTTTGAGATCTCTGGTAAAATCAACCGCAAAGATTTCGGTTTGACTTGGTCAGCCGTAACCGAAGCTGGCGGCGTAGTGGTTAGCGATGATGTGAAATTGATTTTGAACGTTCAATTGACCAAGCAAGCGTAAGTTGGATTTTTGATTGTAAATTTTTGATTTACGATTTTGGAGATAAAGAGAAAAGGCATTTTCAGAAATTGAAAATGCCTTTCTTTTTTAATCTTCGAATTACCTATCAATCCAACATCAAATAAGCCTTAATAAAATCGTCCAAATCACCGTCCATTACTGACTGAATATCAGAGGTTTCATGGCCTGAACGTGCATCTTTCACTAGTTTATATGGATGAAAAACATAGTTGCGAATTTGAGATCCCCACTCAATGTTTTTCTTTGAAGACTCTATGTCTGCACGTGCTGCGTTTCGCTTTTCTACTTCAATCTGGTACAAACGTGACCTAAGCATGTTCATGGCGTGCTCTTTATTGGCCAACTGACTACGCTCAATTTGGCAAACAATCACAATTCCTGACGGCTTGTGGGTAAGTTGCACCTTGGTTTCCACCTTGTTTACGTTTTGTCCACCAGCTCCACCAGACCTTGAAGTTTGTATTTCAATATCCGCAGGATTTATGGCAATTTCAATCGTATCGTCCACCAATGGATAGGCATATACCGAGGCAAAAGATGTATGACGACGGGCGTTGGAGTCAAAAGGCGAAATACGCACCAAACGGTGTACGCCATTCTCTGACTTTAAAAATCCGTAAGCCATTGGCCCATCAATCTGCATCGAAGCCGACTTTATACCCGCTCCATCACCGTCTTGCCAGTCGATTTGGGTTACTTTGTATTTGTGTTTTTGAGCCCACATGAGGTACATACGGTAGAGCATACTTGCCCAGTCTTGGCTTTCTGTACCGCCAGCACCCGAGTTGATTTCTATCACCGCCGAAAACTGGTCTTCCTCGTTCGAAAGCATTTTCTTGAGTTCAAGTTCCTCAATGATAGCCTCTGTTTTTTTGCCTTCAGCTTTGATTTCTTCCTCCGAGACTTCGTCCATTTGATAGAACTCGTGGAGAGTTTCAAGGTCGCTGATAGAAGTTTCTGCTTCTTCGTAGGCCTCAGTCCAGTTCTTAAGGGTCTGGATTTCCTTTACAATTTTTTGTGCATGATCGGAGTCGTTCCAGAACTCCGGTTGGGCCTGTTGATTTTCTAAATCCCCGAGCTTCTCTTTCCGGTTATCGTAGTCAAAGATACCTCCTCAAAGCCGACACTCTGGCTCTCAAATCTTTCAACGCGTCTGTTGTCATGATTTCCTTAAATGGTTAAAAATTAATTAAAAAGTCTGCAAAGGTAGGCAGAAATGAGGGGAAATGGAAGTTTGGAATTTAAGAAATATGGAATTTGAATTTTAATTAATAAATAAAATTTTAGGCTCTATGTTGAATAGAATGGGTAATTAAAATTGAGTTTACCCGCGATTAAGTAAATCATATTAATAAAATTGTTTTTATTTCTGTATCCTCGAGCCCTGGCTTTAGCTAATTGAATTTTACTATTAGTTCCTTCTAAAATTCCGTTTGATATATGATATTTTGAATAATTTGTAATTCCTTTCCAATGCTTCATAACTGTGTCTGCAAATTTTTCAAATTGAGGTATCATTGCTTCTTTTACCATATCACACCAGTATGCTAAAAACCCTTGTGCTTCTTGAGGTGATTTGATAGACCAAAAATCGTCAAATAGTATTTTCAAACGATAAGCTGCACCTAATCGTGGTAATGCTTCTAATGACATATCTCGCTGTATTTTTTGAGATACAGTCATGTTTTTGTCATTTTTGAGAAACAAATACTTTTGCCCTTTTAGCATTAGGTGAGCCTTTAGTTCTTGTTTTCTTAAGTCGTCCATACTTTTATTCAATAATGCTTTTACATGATACCTGTCAAACACTATTTGAGCATTTGAAAACTCTGATTCTACACCGCTGATAAAAGAGGGGGACAAGTCTATACAAACTTGTTTAATGCTCTCTCTAAGTGTGCCTTTAGTTTCGAGATAATCAGCGATTTTAGTAATGGTATCCGCTCCTTTACCCTCGGTGGCATGTACTACCCTTGAAGTCTTCATGTCGACCGCAACGGTTATATAATCATGCCCCTTTTTAGAACTTGTCTCGTCTATTCCTAATGTTGAAATATTACCATGATCTGCATCAGAATACGCAATACCAAGCCAATAGTTAAAGATATTCCAAATACGATTCGGATAGACTCCAATCACTTTACCTACCTTGTTAACTGGCATTTCTTGCTCTATTAATAGCATACTAAACGCTTCAAACAAAAGTGTAAATCCACTGCCTTCTCGTGCCCAAGGAACTGATACTTGCTCAACTTTATTTTCAAGCGTTCTAACCCGAGGAATTTTACAATGTAAATAACATTTATGCTCAAAAAAATTCTGATGTCGCCACTTCCTTTCTACCCTGTCATGAACCGTACTTTTGCCAGTCTTATCAACAAAAAAACCAATTTTGTAATCGATAGTTAAATGCAGCTCTTTTTGTCCTTCACCTTCCAAAAACTCAACTTTTGAAACACACCAAGGTTCATTTAAACCTAAAGCCAATTGAAATATTTGTTCGCTATTCATTAAACAAATATCAGAAACAAATTTTATCTTACCCACTTAATTCAACATAACACCAAATTTTAATAAACATGGCAACAGCAACAAATCCTCAATCCACAGGCTTAAAAGTATATCTACATTCCTCAATACACAGTGGATTGATGTTAATGGTGTTGTTTTCGTTGAAAACCAGCCTATGCGTCCACAATGCCTTGTTACAAGATGGTCTAAACTCAATGGCTTGCTGGGACGGATTCGTTTGAATTTCGAATACTTCATATTTACCCCCACACTCAAAAGCTCCATCCCCTTTGTTTGAGTTAGAAACCAAATATTCTCCATTTGCTTTAAATTCAATTATTACCCCATCTTTGACTTTCCTTAAAACACAAGCGTTTCCTGGGCTAATGCAGGTTTCAAATAGTTGCCATTTCCCCAAAATGGTATCTCTTTTTGAATACACCATATCATCGCTATTTGAATTACAGGAAGCAATTTGAAACAATAAAAAAATGTAACTGCCAATTAATCGCATAAAATAAGGTTTTTTGAAATATATGATTCTTATACACTCATAATGGTTGCAAAACCGTATTTACAAAAAAACCTCCCATTTGCATGAGAGGTTTTTCAAAACTGAAGCTCAGAATATTACTTCTTCCAAAGTTTTACCTTCAAACGCTCATTGATATAGTACATACACGGCACTATCACCAAAGTAAGAATTGTTGAGAAGGTTAAACCGTAGATTATCGTCCACGCTAAAATATTCCAGAATACAGCACTGTCACCGCCCGTATGAATAACAGGATTAAGATCCACGAACATGGCTCCGAAGTCTACGGTAAGACCCAAAGCAAGCGGGATAAGACCAAGCACTGCTGAAGCAGCTGTTAATAATACTGGTGTTAGTCTTGTAGAACCTGCTTCAATAATTGCCTCTTTTAGCCCATATCCTCTGGCTATTAACTCGTCAGTAAATTCGATTAACAAGATACCGTTTTTAACCACTATACCAGCTAGGGCAATTATACCAACCCCGGACATGATTACTGAGAATGTTTTGCCGAACAACATAAAGCCAAGAAGAACACCGATTAGACTCAAAAGAATCGTCACAAAAATGATAAGTGGCTTAACGATAGAATTAAACTGTGCCGCCAAAATCAAATAAATCAATACCAATGACACCAAAAAGGCTCCACCTAAAAAGGCCATTGATTCTGCTTGTTCTTCCTGTTCTCCGCCTTGACGAATTACATAGCCGGCTGGCAAGGTTATTCCACTGATGGCATTGAATATCTCCTTGTTTACTTCTGTAGGATTGTAAGGTAAAATTACGTCCGACGATAAAGTAATGATACGCTCGTTGTCTTTTCGGTTGATTTGAGAAAACGTTGAGGTATAGCTGATATCTGCCACGGACGAAAGAGGAACGTTTCTTAGTACTCCACCCATATTCATATCGCGGTAAGTTACGTTCATGTTCAGTAGCTTTTCAATCTGATTTCGGTCCTCTTGTTTTAGACGCAACTGAATAGGATACTCGTCTTCTGTATCACGGAATTTAGAGATTTCTGTTCCAAAAAGTGCGGTACGAATAGCCATTGCGATTGTTGCCGAGCTAATACCTTCTCTTGATGCCTTTTCACGATCTACATTGACTATAATCTCAGGCTTATTAGTTACTAAGTCAGACTTCAGTTCTTCGATGCCCTTAATTCCGGCCTCTTCAATTTTTCTTCTAACCTCTTTCTCGATTCGAATCATTTCATCGAATTCTTTACCAACTATTTCAATGGCAATAGGCTTACCGGTTGGAGGTCCATTAGATTCTCTTTGGACCGAAATCTCGGCACCAGGAATACCCATTGTTTTTTCCCTTACCTTATTAAGTATCCCCTCTGAGGACACACCACCTCTTTCGCCCTTTTTCACAAAGGCAATCGTCACTTTCGACTTGTGAGGAGTAGCATTTCTATCAGGGTTCATTGGGTCGCCTGCGTTCTTACCCACATTCGAAATCACAGAGTTTACAGCCAATTCCGCTTTGTTTTCTCTGATTACTTCAAAAACTCTTCGTTCGATTTCTTTGGTCACCTCATCTGTTTTGGTAGCATCTGTACCAACAGGAAGAACATTGTAAACATAGATATAATCAGGCTCTGCACTTGGGAAAAATATGACTTCTGGCTTAACGATTCCCATCAAAACGATGGTAAAAATCAACAAACCAAACATACTTATAACGGCCCAAATGGGCTTACTACCCGAAATCAACCACGAAATAAGCGTTCTATAGTTGTATTTTAGCTTAGGCAATAACTTATCTTGAAAAGGCAAAATGAGTTTTGGAGTAAGTATGAAATGATTGAAAATATAAAGTATAATAATCAACACCGTAAAGTTCGCTACGCCTCTGAAAACAGTATTTCCACCAAAAGAGATTAAATATGAAAGAGCCGCAACAGCTCCAAGAACAATAAGTGGCTTCTTTAGAGATTTCCAACCTTTGTCTAAGTGGTGTTCTTCTTCGTCACGTTTCATAAACGAAATAGCGAAGATGGGGTTCATCACATAAGCCACTATCAATGAAGCTAACAAAGTGAATATAAGCGTGTAAGGTAAATATTTCATGAACTCGCCCACAATACCGTCCCAGAATAGTAGTGGAAAAAATGGTGCGATTGTGGTTAAAGTACCTGAAAGTACCGGCACAAAAACTTCAGAAGCTGCCAATTTCACGGCCTCAGTTATAGTTAAATGCTTGTGCATATTGAAAATCCTGTGGGAGTTTTCTATAACCACAATGGCATCATCCACTACAATACCCAAGCCCAAAAGGAATGCAAAAAGCACCATGGTATTGAGCGTAAAGCCCATCAAAAGCAAAGGATAAAAAGCCAATAAAGCTGAAAGTGGAACCGAAAGACCAACGAAAATGGCATCACGAACACCCATGAAGAACATCAATACAAACACCACAAACAAGAAACCAAGAACCACGGTATTGATAAGGTCATCAAGGTCAGCTTTTGTTCTTTCACTCGAGTCGGCTGTAATCGTTATTTTTAAGCCTTCGGGCATATCTCCCGCCTTAAACTCTGCTAGAATCTCTTCAATTTTTTCAGAAGCAATAACGAGGTTTTCCCCTCCACGTTTTATGACGTTCAAGGTTACTACCGACTTATTATCTAATCTCGCAAAGTCCTGACGCTCGGCATTAGAATCCACCACATCAGCAATATCGCCAAGCTTTACTGTAGCTCCTTGTCCTGAGCGGATTATTACGTTCTTGATTTGATCGATAGATTTAAATTCCCCAGCTACTCTAAGTGAACGTCTCACGTCTTGAACATTAAGTTCACCACCCGATATGTTCACGTTTTCACCTTGAATGGCCGACTGAATGTCATAAAATGCAATCCCGTAAGATTTCATTTTATTAACATCCAAGTTGATTTGAATCTCTCTGGTCAAAGCTCCAACAATGTCCACTCTTGTGATTTCGGACATAGCTTCAATTTTGTCTTGAAGCTGCTCACCGTAAGATTTGAGTTTTTCCAATGGAAAATTACCCGAAATGTTGATGTTCATTATCGGAAATTCAGAGAAGTTAACCTCTACTGCAGAAGGGTCCTGTGTCAAATCCTTCGGAAGGTCTCTTTTTGCCCTTTCGATAGCACTTTTGCATCGTTCTTTGGCAACCACCACATCGACATCGGTTTCAAACTCAACTATAATTACCGATACGTCCTGAAGAGCATTGGATTTTATTTTCTTTACTCCTTTTTCAGATTTTAGTTGTTTCTCTAAAGGCTTGTTTATGAGGTTCTCTATGTCCACCGGAGTGGTACCTGCATATACCGTTTGCACAACTACCTGAGGAACAACAATCTCAGGAAACTGCTCCTTTGGTAGACCATTGAATATAAAATAGCCCGCAATTGTTACCAAAAAAGTTATTAAATAGACCGTGGTTTTGTTTTTGGCCAAACCTCCAATCATATTATATATAAACCCTTTGGCTTCAGGAAGCTTAGATTCATGTATATTTTTTTCGTTCATTTTAATGTTATTTTTGGTATCAATAATTGATCAATTGGCCGTCAACAATCTCCTGATAACCCTGAGTAATCAATAAGTCACCCGAAGTAAGGCCTGAGATTATTTCAATTTTTCCATCATACGATAGACCTGTTTTCACCACTTTGGCTCTAGCAATTTTCTTGTTGCCTTCGGTTTCTGCCACGTATACAATAGAACCTTGCTCAGTATTTTGTACAAAACTCTCAGTGATTACAATAGCGGCACCTTTTGACTGGTCGTTTACGTTCATTATGGCCGTTAAATTTGGCTTAAGTGATTTGTCAAAGTTTGGTACTTTGGCCTCTACAGCAAATGTTCTCGAAACCTGATTGATGGTTTGGCTAACATATGAAAGCTTTGCCGAGATTTCTTTTTGAAGGTCTGGGAATTTGATTTTTACCATGTCTCCTTTAGAAATAGTTCCTGCATATGTATCAGGTACATTAGCCACCACTTTCAAGTCACTAAAGTTAACGATCCTTACAATTCCTATTCCTGGAGCAGCTATTTCACCGGCTTTGAGTCTAACTTCGTCTACAACACCAGAGATAGGGGATATCACTACGTTGAGTCCATCTTGAGATTTTAGCGTATTAATTCTTCTTTCAAGTGACTCAACTGCAGACTTCGCTTGGATATACTGAACCTCAGTTCCAATTTTTTGATCCCAAAGATTTTTTTGTCTTTCAAAAATCGTTTTTGCAGTTTCCAACTGAATTTCTACCTCTTGAATTGAATTTCTCAAAATAGAATTGTCGATGGTAGCAATTTTCTGACCTTTGGTTACATAGTCTCCAATTTTTACAAAAACTCTTGTCAAGGCTCCACCTGTTTGTGGGCTTACAAACACGTTGTTTTCTGCCTCTAGTCTACCTGTTGCCTCCACAAAGTGTTGAAAGTTTTCGGTAACGATTGGCGAAACCGCAACCGTCTTAATTTTCTGCTCCTTGTTTGGTTCTAGCTTGTCTATCTCACTTTGTAATTTTTGAATTTTATCTGTAAGCGTACTTGCTTCTTTTTGAAGAGTTGCCAATTGAGCCTTTTTACCTGCCAAAGAGTTATCTTCTTTTTTGCCACATGAAACGGTGACAAAAACCATCAAACTCATTAATAGTATGCTAGTGAATGCTTTTTTCATTTTATTCTTAAATATATAGTTTTTACTGTTTAATTAATTTTCCTTGTGCTTTGTCCAAGTCTACTTTGGCTATAAGCACATCATATAATGCACTGAAATAATTGTTCTGTGCTTGTTTTAGGTCAGACTCAGCATTTACAACCTCTAGGTTTGTTCCCAATCCTTGCTGATATTTGATTTTAGAAACTCTCAAAACTTCCGCAGCCAAATCCATGTTCCGGGTTTGTATATCTAGAGCCTCAAAACCATTTCTAATGTTAATTTTTGCTTGCTCATTTTCAAGCTTGAAAGACTCCTTCAAGATTTCCATTCCGTTGTCAATCTTGATAATGTTGAGTCTTTGACGCTCTACTTGTACCTTTCTTAAACCTGAGTCATAAATGGGAATTCTGACGCCCAGAGTCAGGGCTGAAGAACCAAACCACCTCTCAAATGGATTAAATTGAGGATTGCTATGGCCGGCTCCCAAGTTACCACTAAACGAAACCGACGGAAAAACACCTTTTTGATATCTCTCCATATTTAAAAGCGTAAGTTTCTTATTGGTTTGCATTTGCAAAAACTCTATTCGGTTTTCCGGATTAACTTCCTCTCCTACTAGGTTTTTGATCATTTTAACGTCATCGTTGTTGAGCGTTTCTTTTAGGGTGATTCTGGCATCTTGTGGATAGGACATTTGAAACTTCAAGAGCTGATATGTCAAACTTATCAAATTAGTAAGCTTTTGTTTTTCGGTAATGAGGTTGTTTCGCTGAACATTTAACCTGTCCACATCGATTTTTTCAACAAAACCTTGCTTCACATATTGTTCGGTTTGGTAAATGGCCGTGTCCATTCTAGATATGTTTAAATCTAAAATTTTTGCCCTTTGCTCTGCAACCAAAGCTGAATAATAGGCTTTTATAACATTCTCTGCCACCGTTACTTTAGACTTGGTTAAATCTTGACTAGCCATGAGCCTATACGTATCTGCAGCCCGCAGACCTACTAACCAAGTGGCATCAAAAATCAGCTGGTTTACTCCAATACCGGCTTGACCGCCCCAAGGAACACCAAACTTAAACTTAACCACCTCCCCCTCAGCAGCTTCTGGGTTGAAGTTTTTGGCATCTATAAGCTGAGTTGGAACAATAGCGTTATAAGTATAGCCAAATTGACCGTTGATTTGTGGCATACCGGCATACTTTATTTCCTTAATCTGCAGCTCGGCATCTTGCATGCCAACTAATGAGTTTTTAACACTGGGATGGCTCTTAATCGCATAATCCACGGCCTCTTCTATCGAAAAGGCAGATTGTGCTCGTGCATTTGTAGCAAACAATATTGCTATCAATGCCAGTAGTAATAGTTTTGTTTTTTTCATAAATATTAAATTGCTAAACGTGTTTTTTCGTAAATTTCTAAGCCTTTTGCGGTAACTATTCCTCTAATAAAGTGATCTATACTTTCCAACTGCACCTTCAAAATATTGTATAAGTTTGGCGGAAAAAGCTCCATGTTAAAGGCCATATCTATGGTTTCGACCCTTAGTTTTGACATGATCTCTACATTTATCTCAGACCTGTAGAGTTTTTGAGCTATTCCTTCATTCAAATTTTTCTTAACTATTTCGAGGTGAACGGTTTTAAAATCCATATACTTTTTCCACGAATTGGGATGATATTTTTTCATATCAAAAAAAAGTACGACGTTTACGTTCTCCAGCATTTCACGCATCATTTTAGTCGAAAACATCAGCTCCTCTATTGGGTTTTTCGATGCGTCGATAATCATACAAGTCTTGGTCATCTGATTAGACATTGCATTTTCGGTCACTTTTTCTACTAAATCATCCTTGTCAGCGAAATAATGGTAAATTGTTTTTTTGGATATGCCCAGCTCTTTGGCAATATCGTCCATGGTAACGCTTCGGATTCCGAAACGAAAAAACATGGACTCTGCGGTATCAATTATTCTTTGCTGCATATCGTAGAAAACTCAGGAAACTTTCAAAAGGTTCAAAGTTTTTATTATTTTTTTTAGATGCAATTATCGTGCAATTTTATGCTTACTTAAATTTGAGAAAATCAGAAATATATAAATGGCTAATTTTCAGGCATAAATGGTTACGAATTCAAATGCAGAATTTCATTTAAATATTTATTAAATGGTACTATTTAAAGATATAATTAAATTTATCCAAAAAATGAACGTGTAAAAAACCCCCAGATCCTACCAATTTGCCATTACCATGATTTAGAATTAATTTTGTCAATTAAACCAATCAAAAGTCTTGTCTTTCTATAAAAATCTCGTTTTCCCTATTCTTACTAAGTTTGACCCGGAGCGAATTCATTATTTCGCAATGGATTGTTTGAGTTTTGTTTGTAAAATCCCTGGTGTAAAAAAAATAATTAAGTTCAATTTAGATGTAAAATCTGCGAGTTTACATCGTAATTTTCTTGGTTTAGATTTTAAAAATCCAGTGGGATTGGCTGCCGGTTTTGACAAAAACGCACTTTGGATTGACGAGTTGGATTGTCTGGGCTTTGGATTTATAGAAATAGGTACTGTTACACCAAAGCCACAAGATGGCAACCCAAAACCTCGGTTATTCAGATTAAAAAAGGATGAAGCATTAATAAATCGTATGGGTTTTAACAACGGCGGCGTAGAAGAAGTAGTTAAAAACCTGAAAAAACGAAATTCAAAAATCATAGTTGGTGGAAATATTGGTAAAAACAAATTGACCGAAAACGAAGATGCTCTCAGCGATTATTTGATTGCATTCAAAGGACTGGCAGACCATGTCGACTATTTTGTGGTGAATGTTTCTTCACCTAATACCCCTGGCCTTAGGGACTTACAAGAAAAAGAACCACTAAAGAAAATACTCGCTGCACTACAAATAGAAAACCAAAAGCACAAAAAACCCGTTTTACTTAAAATAGCTCCAGATCTCACAGACTCACAGCTCGATGATATTGTGGAAATAGTAACAGAAACAGGTATATCTGGCGTAATAGCCACCAATACTACCTTGTCGAGAGCAGATTTAAAAACAGATAACGAGGAAGTAGAAAAAATTGGAGCGGGCGGATTGTCAGGTAAACCATTGAGAGATCGCTCTACCCAGGTTATTAAGTACTTGAGTCAAAAAGGTGGTGGGAAGTTTGGCATAATTGGTGCAGGTGGAATTTATACCGCAAAAGACGCCAAAGAAAAGTTGGAAGCCGGTGCGAGCTTGATTCAAGTTTATTCTGGGTTTATATATGAAGGGCCGTCAATAGCAAAAAATATCAATAAAGAACTAATATAATGAGTGTAGTACCCTACAAAAACAGTAGCGATAGTAAAAAAGATCAAGTAGCCGACATGTTTGATAGCATATCGGGGAAGTACGACTTTCTGAACAGGCTACTGAGTGGCGGCGTGGATATTTATTGGAGAAAAAAAGCCTTGGGCATGATCAAGGATAGAAAAAACGACTTGGTGCTGGACATCGCCACAGGTACGGGCGACTTGGCCATCGAAGCCAACAAAATCTTGAAAGTTGAGAAAATTATTGGGGTTGATATTTCGGAGGGAATGCTCAATGTGGGCAAGGAAAAAATCAAAAAACTTGGACTAAGCAACAAAATAGACCTCCAGATGGGCGATTCGGAGAAACTATTGTTCGACAACAATACTTTTGACACGGTTATCGTTTCATTTGGTGTCCGTAATTTTGAGAATCTACTAAAAGGGCTCACCGACATGTGCAGAGTTTTGAAGCCGGGCGGTACATGTTTGGTGGTAGAATTCTCAAAACCGGCAAATTTTCCATTTAAACAATTCTATTGGTTTTACTCTACTAAGATTCTACCTATAATCGGCAAGTTAGTGTCCAAAGACAGCTCGGCATATAGTTATTTGCCCGAGTCAGTCAAAGCTTTTCCCGATGGTAGAGCCTTTTTAGATGTTTTCGAACAGGCAGGTTTTAGAGAAACCTCCGTAAAAACCCTTACATTTGGTATATGCTCAATCTATTTAGGAAAAAAATAACGCTAATACTAGTTCTGATATTAACTGTTAATTTGGCCCAAAGTCAAATACGCACGAAGTATCAGCCCAACTACGATAACAAAAAAGTACACTTTGGATATTTTTTGGGCTTAGCAAATACCAAGTACAACATTAAATTTAATAACTCTTACCTAGCAGATGTAAACAAAGGCAAAGTTTACGCCATCAGCTCACCTACTTCTACGGGTATAAAGGCCGGTGGTTTGGTCAATATTTATATTAACGACTACCTTGATTTTAGGTTTTCGCCACTATCAGTGGCAATTTACTCAAGAAAACTGCTCGAAAATGATAGTATTGCTCACAATCAAGAAGACAAAGCTTGGTTTGAAATTCCGGTACAACTAAAGTATAAATCCGAGCGAAGACATAACTCAAGAATGTTTGTTTTTGCGGGATTGAAGTATGGTTTTGAGACCAACGTGGTTAACAAAAAAAACAATGCTACGCTTGTCAACAACTTTACCACCAAAACCAGCGATTTTTCGGTAGAGTATGGCATGGGTCTGGAACTTTTTAGAGAATATTTTAAAGTGACCCCCGAGCTTCACTTTTCACATGGCATTAGAAACATGGTAAATCCTGGCGGAAATAGGTCGAGTTTTTTGAGTTATGTGGACAAACTCAAAACACATTCGGTTACGATGTATATAGTCTTTCAATAGCCTCTCTGGCCATTTTTATAGTTTCCACATCTGCTTCTATATTCATAAATTCATCTGCATCTTCGGCTCCCATTTTTATATTCGGATTTCTGTAAGTCATTAAACTTGGAAAAGCCTTTTTAGCCGAAAAATGAAATGCATCGACATTTACCGCAGCTATTTCAGGAATATTCCGTGGATTTACACCGCTTCCAGCCATAATATTTATTCTGTTAGCTGCCGTTTGCTTGTATTCTTTTAAATTGCCTATTGCCTCCGGTGCGGTAGGGAACTGTCCAGAAGTAAGTATATTTTCTATGCCCAAAGAAATCAACTGTTCTATGGCCAAATGTGGGTTTTTGCACATATCAAAGGCCCGATGAAAAGTTACTGGAAAATCACCAATAGCTTTCAGCAATCTGGCGTTTCCAGCCATATCAATATTTCCATCAGACTGAAGCATACCTATTACGAAGCCAGCGGGCTGCAGTTTTTTCAAAAGTTTAATGTCGGCCAACATCACTTGGATTTCATCCTCGTTGTATAAAAAGTCTCCACCGCGAGGTCGAATCATTACATAAACTGGAATATTTACCTGATCAAGAACAGAGCTCAAAAGACCAACGCTTGGCGTGGTGCCACCTTCTAAAAAACCCCCACAAAGTTCAATACGGTTGGCCCTACCTAACTCTGCATTTTTACATGAT
Organism: Lacihabitans soyangensis; assembly: GCF_024343775.1. Lineage (GTDB taxonomy): Bacteria > Bacteroidota > Bacteroidia > Cytophagales > Spirosomataceae > Leadbetterella > Leadbetterella soyangensis. The sequence continues at coordinate 46,926 of NZ_RJUF01000022.1, forward strand.
TTTAGACTGAAACAGCAGATTTCCAAAAGTTTTTTTTTAGCAAAATCGGTCATTTATATAAATTTAAAATGCTGAAAATAAAGCAAATAGCCCTATTTGATGTTTTTTTTGGGAATTTATGACAATTTTTTTTATTAATTACGTTTTACTGTCAAAGTTTTTTATACTTTTGCAGCCAAATTTAAAAGGTTTATTAACTAAAACGAGTGGGAATATGTACTGGACACTAGAACTTGTTTCTTATTTGGAAGACGCCCCATGGCCAGCAACTAAAGACGAATTGATAGATTTTTCTATAAGGTCAGGAGCTCCAAATGAAGTGATTGAGAATTTGTCAGAATTGGAAGACGACGGTCAACCCTACGAAAATATCGAGGAGATTTGGCCTGATTATCCAACCAAAGAAGACTTCTTCTTTAATGAAGACGAATATTAAGCATATTGTCTGATTTAATAAAATAAACACCTCCCGAAAGAGGTGTTTTTTTTGTGGTTTCTGTATAGTATATTTGGCCAACAGAGCCTATAATATCATGACTATTTCTAAAAACTTTGAAAGGCCCGATCTCAAAAACCTAAGACAGCTCGTTCGCCAAGGCGAAGGCCAGCAGCTAGAGTTTAAGCTCAAGAGCAATCATCCTGATAAAATCATGAAGGAAGTGGTGGCTTTTGCCAACTCAGAGGGCGGTAAGTTGCTGATAGGCGTGGCTGACGACAAAGAACTGATAGGCCTCAAATATCCTGATGAAGACGAGTACATAATCTCTAAAAGTATTGAAAAGTACATTTTCCCGGAGGTGGAGTACAGTTTAGAAAAAGTGAGGCTCGATAACGAAAAAGAAGTACTGATTTATGACATTTTTGCGAGCGAGAAAAAACCACACTGCCTAGACTTGAAGGGAATTCCAGACGAACGGAAGATATTTGTTAGAAGTGCAGACAAATCAATACAAGCCAGCAAGGAGGTTAAAGAAATACTTAAGGGTAGGAAAAAAGACAAAGGATACAAATTTGCTTACGGCGAAAAGGAAAGGACTTTGATGCAATACCTCGATCGGCATCAGGAAGTTACGGTAAGTAAATTTGCTGAAATAGCCGAAATTCCGAAAAAAACTGCGAGCCGAACAATGGTTTTACTGGTGTTGGCTGGGGTTTTAAGGGTAAATCCCAACGAGATTGAAGATACTTTTTCGATGGTTTGAAGCGATGAACCTTGAAAAATAATGAAAAATTAACAATTTGGTAACACAGCATTTTTATTCTTCTTAAATAAAACAACAATTTTTGCAGAAATTTTGGAATTGGGCATTCAATTCTGAAATTAGGGACGAAAGTTCTGAAATATATTACCAATATGATTTAAGATGAAGAAAATGATGCTAGCCACATATTTTGTGGCGGTAAGTACGCTTGTATTTGCTCAAAAAAAAGGTACTTCCACAAAAATGACATTCGGCAAAGGAGTACAGTTTGCCTCCGAAGACTCCTTGTTTACTTTGGGTATTAATGGCCGAGTACAGAGTCTTTTTGAAGGAAAAGTCGACCTCAACAAAGAGACATTTGGAGCTGATTTTTTGCTCCGAAGAGCTCGTTTGAATTTTCAAGGAACTGCACTAAATCCCAAATTTACCTATAGAATTCAAATAGGTTTCGCTCATGGCGACATTACTTCTGCAAACGCCGATGCAGAAAATAATCTGATTTTGAGAGATGCAATGCTCAACTACCAGGCTGCAAAGTGGCTTAAAATAGGCTTTGGACAGACCAAATTGCCTGGCAATAGACAACGGCAGGTGTCGTCTGCCAACTTGCAATTGGTGGAACGCTCGGTGGTAAACAATAATTTTACACTTGACAGAGACAAGGGAATATGGTTTTACACCAACTTTAAATTCAATAAGACTATTTTGAAGCCTACATTGGCCATTTCAAGTGGAGAAGGGAGAATTGTTTCTAACAAAAATGGCAAGCTGAGCTATACGCTTAGAACAGAAATACTGCCATTGGGCGAATTCAAAAATAATGGAGATTACGTTGAATCATCTCTTGAGTTTGAACCGAAACCTAAACTCGCTGTGGCTGGCGTATATAGCTACAACCAGGCTTCAGTTCGGACAATGGGTCAGTTGGGCAATTATCTTTACAACTCTGCAACGTCCGATATCAAATATTATGGTGGAGACCTGCTATTCAAGGTCAAGGGATTTTCGTTTGAATCAGAGCTTTATAGAAGGGAGTCGAGTGCGGGTGTAATTATAAATGCCGAGGACACAAGACTTAAAAATCATGTTATAGCAGGGACAGGTTTCTTGATGCAATCAGGGTATTTGATTACCAAAAAAGATGAGATTGCGGTTAGATACGGCCAAATTACCCCAGATGAAAAAATGCAATCAGTGATGAACAAACAGCAGGAATATGTTCTCGGATACTCTCACTACTTTGCCAAGCATAGTCTTAAAATACAAACTGACGCCACATATTGGGTAAATGGTACTAGTGAAAGTCTTATTTACAGGTTATCTAGCGTTGTAACTTTTTAACATTAGGTTCCTTTTTATTATTCTGAAAATTGCTTTTTTCGGATAATTTCTTGAGCGTTTTTTCCATAATCTTAGATATCAAACCGACAAGTATAAAACTATTTGTCGGTTTTTTTATTTCTTGCCATTTGGCAAGTGAAAAATCAAGACTTAAATTTTATGTTTGTCAATAAAATAACAGAACATGAAAAAAGTACTATTTGGATTTTTACTGGCAAGTATCTTTGCATCCTGCAACTCCGAAAAAACTACGGAGTCAAATGATCATCAAGCACTTATAAAGACTTATTTCGAAAACTTTAATGCACACAACTGGCAAAAAATGGCTGAAATGTATGCCGATACTGCCGATTTTAAAGACCCGAGTTTAGGAATAGGAATAGTAAAACAAACCCACGAGCAAACTATCAAAAAATATAGTGAATTAGCCACTACATTTCCCGACCTAAAAGACCAAGTAGTGGCAACTTACCCTTCTGGTAATAAGCACATTGTAGTGGAATTTGTTTCTTCGGGTACAGCTCCTGATGGGTCAAAGTTCGAGCTACCCATTTGCACGATTTTTACCATTGAAAACGGCAAGATAACTCAGGACTTTACTTATTATGATAATTCTCAGGAGTAACAAATTTTAAAATCAATCATAATGCTACCGAATTCACCCTTTTCCCTCAATGTATTTTTCGTTCTTACCACATTTCTTTGTTTATTTTTGATTTTTGTAATTCTAAAATCTTCTAAATTAAGCAGAACGAAATCATTACAGATTTGTGCAATTTTGGTGTGTTGGCTGGGCATTCAAGCCTACATTACCATGAGTGGAACCTACGCAAAGAATCCCAACTCTTTTCCTCCAAAAATAGTATTGATGGGCATTTTGCCCATGACCGTTCTAATAATTTCACTTTTGATTAATCCGAAAACTAGAAAGATAATTGATTCACTTTCAATAAGTAACTTAACCTACCTACACCTTGTCAGAATTCCGGTTGAAATAGCCTTGTATTGGCTATTTTTACAAAAAGCCATTCCCCAAATCATGACTTTTGAGGGGCGAAATTTCGATATTTTGGCAGGAATAACTGCACCCATCATGGTCTATTTGTATAAAAAAGGAATGAATCCCAAATTATTGATTGGCTGGAATATCATTTCTATGGTCTTACTCCTAAACATAGTTTTCACGGCTATCTTCTCTACCGAAACACCCTTACAAAAATTTGGCTTTGAGCAGCCCAATATTGCCATTATACACTTCCCGTTTAGTTGGTTAGCAACTTTTATTGTTCCAGCTGTTTTGTTTTCTCATCTGGCGTCTCTTCGAATTTTGATCCAAAAAGCATGAAAATCAGCCTATTTTGCTTCAAATTATAATTTGAGCCGTCTCAAATGATGTTTTGAAACGCTTCTCGAGCTTTAACCCTTCAAATTTGTAACATCAAATCGCAACGGTGCGGTTTCTAAAATTTTACAAAAATGAAAAAGTTCTCTTATGGTGTTTTGGCCATCACAATGTTGTTTACAGCATGCAAAACTCTTACTTCAACTACTTACATTAAGCCCAATGATGCTTTTATCTTAGGTAATAATGAGCATAGAGAATTTAAAGTACGTTTAAAAAATATTTCAAATAGCAATTTGGAGATTTGGAGAACACCCCTTGGAGGTGGTCAGCATTCTAAAGTTTTGGTAAAGCCTACAGAGACTATTCAAGTAAAGGTAGAAGAGAATACCGCTTTGAGAATCAACAATAACAGCAATGAACAAGCAACGGTTGAACTTTTAGTTAAAGGAGATACTGGCTTGTCAATGGGATATAAAAAGTAAATCAATAACATAAAAACCAATTTAAAATGAAAGAATTACTTAGGAAAATATTAACTCCAAAAAAGCTGGATTTGAGTTTGGATCTAGCCGTGGCTATTCCACGAATAGTTTATGGTTATTTACTAACCGCAGAATTTGGTTCGCCTAAGTTCGGATTGCCGTGGTCTGACCCAGACAAAAACCTTGGACTTTTTGAAGTAGCCTTTTGGTTTCCCAATGATGTTGCTGAATACGGAGGTATTTTTGCCATGATGCCCGCCTTTTTGGCTTGGATGGCCGCATTCAGTGAAGGAGTGGGTGGTATAGCTTGGATTTTAGGATTTCAGACTCGTATTTTTTCTTTTCTCATATTTTGTACCATGCTAGTGGTGGTATTTGTCCATCAGATACAATACGGCTATTGGAATATGTTACCTGGAATGGGTATTTTATGGATATCGGCCATCAGCATGGTTGCCGGCTCTGGACGATTCGGATTAGATTTTATAACTTCTAAATTATTATCAAAATGAGATTATTATTAGCCTTTCTTATATGTTTGACAGCATTGAGCTGTGTACAAAAATCTCACGATCAAACTGTTACGGTGACCTTAGATGTATCTGAAATTCCCGACATAAAAACGGTAGGAGTTAGAGGTAGCGACAAACCACTCAGTTGGCGAGAGGATTTTGAGATGAAACCATTGGTAAAAGACAGTCTTTACACAGCCACATTTTCAGGCAAAACGGGCTTGTTGTTTACCGAAATAAAATTCGTGGTCAATGGTGAGTTTGAATTTAAAGATCAAGACAATAGAAGGGTGGTTTTTGATAAATCTAAAAAAACAATATATCAGGCAAAATTTAATAAAATCAATTGAAATCATGAAAAAGCTAATCATATTAATTCTTATATTTCCGGGCCTAGTAAACGCTCAGCTGTTTGGTTCTGGAAAAGTAATCACTCGTGAATTTACCCTCAAAGATTTCGACAAGGTAAATATTGAGGATTTTGACGGTCAAGTAGAAATAGAAATTGGAAAACCTTTTGCCATAAAAATTGAAATAGATGAAAATCTAGAACCAAGACTAAGAGTAAGCAAGGACAATTCTGAAAATCAATTAAATATCTTTTTAGAAGGCAATAAAAATGGTAGATTGTATTTAGAAAAAACCAGAATAAAAATGAGAATAAGTATGCCTGAGGTGTCAGTAATAAGTCATCGAGGAAATACAAATATGCATGTTCATGGCATTGCAGGAAGGTATTTCAGGCTAGAAACTACTGGAAATGGTGATGTGTTTTTGTCAGGCTCGATAGACGAACTGGATATTAAGAAAAGTGGAAATGGCGGAGTTAAAGCCGAAAAACTTATATCGAAGACGGCCAAAGTAAAGAGCTACGGTAACGGCAATGTAACGGTAAATTCTCAAATTTCCTTAAAGGCTAATGGCACCGGAAACTGTAGCATCATGCAAACTGGGCCCGGTAAGATAGATCCCATGTCGGGAGTGATAGGAAATGGAGATGTGAGGAAAATATAAACAAAGTCACAAACCCTAGGTTTACAAAATAAAATTAGTTTTATGAGAAAAATATTTTTTCTTTTCTTTTTGATCAGCAATTCTTTATTTGCTCAAGACTTCGAATCCGTTTTTAAGAAATATCCTAATTTTAACGGAGTGGTGTTGGTAGCCGATAATGGCAAAATACAGTACCTAAAAGCACAAGGGCTGGCCAATAGACAAGAAAACATTAAACTTTCAACTAATTCTGTTTTTAGAATTTGCTCCATTACCAAGACTTTTACGGCAGCCATTATTCTACAACTCTACGAAGAGGGAAGGTTGTCATTGGAAGATAAAATGGGAAAATACTTACCTAACTACAAAGGCGAAGCGAAGGATAGGGTAAACATACATCAACTTTTGACTTACAGTTCTGGCATTAAAAACCTGGACCAAAATACAGAAGATATGTATGCCCTGAAACTTCCTATTGATACTATTTTGGTCAAATATTGCTCTGGAGTCTTGGTTTCAGAGCCTGGGAAGCAGTTTGATTATAAGAACGCGGAGTATATAATTCTTGGAAAAATCATTGAAAAAATTGAAAATAAGCCCTTTGAGCTCGTCCTTAAAGAAAGAATTTTAGATAAAATAGAAATGGCAAACTCTGGGATGTTAAGTAATGCAAAAGTCATCAAAGGACTTGCTAACAGCTATTTATACGATTCTGAATCCCAGCAGTTTAGCAATGATGACCCTTATTGGATCGAGAATTTCTATGCCTCAGGTGCTATGTACAGCACCGTTCAAGATTTGCTAAAGTTTGACCAAGCAGTCTTTGGTTCCAAATTGTTTAAAAAATCAACCTTAGATTTGATGCTAAAACCTTATCCAGAACTCTGGAATGTAGCCTATGGTTTTTGGGTAAGCGAAAACGAATATTTGGGTAAAAAATATCTTTGTTCTGATCGACAAGGGAGTATTTCTGGAAGCAATACTTCGTGGTTGCATATGATAAATGAAAACAAAACATTCTTGATTTTTGCAAATACAGACGCTGTAAATTTGAATAATCTACGTACCGATTTGATTGAAGTTAGCCTAAAGAAGAAATAAATGTCGATTTACACCACTCCACTCCAATTCGCCTATTTTTTGGGCTTACTGTTTTCAGTCCTTTTATTGAATAGAGGTTTCAAAGAAGAGCGTCTTTCTGATAAGCTTTTGGCTGCGGTTTTGTTTTTATTGACCATGGAAATCCAAGATTATACTTTTGGTTTTTCAGGAATAAATATGCTTTGGGAGGAATTAAACGGCTTCCCAAGGCATTTTTCGCTGGCCTTCCCACCAACAGTTTATTTTTACCTTAATGCCCAAATCAACCGAGATTTCAAGTTTAAACGTACCGACTTTCTTTACTATATCCCTTATGCTATTTATTTCATTATCAATCTTTTTGTTTTCTGCCAAGGGAAGGAATATGTGGATAAATGGCAGGGAAATCCCAATTTGAACTGGCTCAATTGGTTAGAAACCATTACTCTTTGGGTCTTGTATTTTTATTTTTTTATACTTTCCCTAAAAATCTACAAAAACTATAGAAAATGGGCTGAAACACAGTTTTCTGATACCGAAACGATTAGTTTTGAATGGATTCGTAATTTTATCTATTTGATAATAACAGGCGAAGTTTTTAAAACCGGATGGAATCTTGCTGACTATATCATAGACATGCCTTTTGAGAAAGATTGGTGGTGGCATTTGTACACAGTAGCTATTATTTGTTATGTTGGAATCAGCGGTTACGCTCAAACACAACCGAAAACCCTGCATTTTGAAGCGGAAATAATGCCCGAAATAAAAATTGAGGAAAGCACAAAGAAAATTTCTGAAGAATTGATACCTAAAATAAAGCATATATTCTCAACCGAGAAAGTATTCTTGGAACCCGAACTGACGCTTTCGGAATTAGCCTTGAAGCTGAAAACTAACACATCGTTGCTTTCAGCAGCCATAAATCAAGGCTTTGGCAAGAATTTCAACGATTTCGTGAATGAATACAGAATCAGAGAATTTGAAAAGCAGCTGAGCAATCCGGAGAACAAAAATTATACTAAATTGGCGATTGCCCTAGATTGTGGTTTCAATTCTAAGGCTACTTTCAATCGGGCACTGAAGAAGTTTAGCTAAAGGACGTTTTATAAATTACCTCTCCAAAACTTCAGGATTCTTAACCGCGAACTTCAGATATTTAAAAAGTTTTCCGGCATGTGAAGCATCCACCACACGGTGGTCGAGTGCTGCACCTAACGTGATGATTCTGCGGGGAACTACCTCGTTATTAACCACCCAAGGCTTGGTTTGTACGCCTCCCATGATCATCACAAACGAAATATTGGCGAATGGGAATAAGGCAGGAAATCCAATGTCCAGCCCCAATGTGCCTATATTGGAAAGCATGAATGAGCCAAAAGTATGCGGTTGAAGATCGATAAATGGCAAACTTATTCCCCAATCCACAAACAGTTTTTTGATAATGCCCACAATCCAGTTTCTGAACGGATAAGGAATGGCAGCCATGGTGTCTTTTAGCTGCATGGTATTGCTCTCAGACCCTTTTCTTGACTTCTGGATTTCTTTATTGAGCACATCTACAGACTCACTAAAGGTTAATTGATCCGCATTTTTTACAATTACAGACGACATTTCTCCATCAGCTTTGAGTACACTTACCGCACAATTTACAGATGGAAAAGCATAAATATTACCTCGTTTTGAGTAAGTATTCAGTTCTGGAATATCGTTGCTTATGGCTCTTGAAGTAGCCAGCATAAAAAAATGTGTCAGCGTTATTTTTATACCTTCCTTTCTCTTTTTCTCGATATAAAGCTCTAAATCGGTCACATCAATTTCTACAGAACCAAATATTTTAGAGTCATTTGGTTTTTTGTAGATGGTAGAAGCTATTTGTCGCCAAGCAGTATTGAGGTTTTCGGTCAAAATATTTTAATAAAATGGTTTACTTAAGTTTCATTTGAGCAAAATAAGGATGCTCAGGATTTACTATTAATTCTTGACGAAGTGGATGAACCAAAACGTCCATATCTTCCAAAGGAATTGCTCCCAATAGTGGTTCATTACTACCATCTAAAACCAGAGCATTACAAACCGTATTTCTGTTTTTGAATTTTACTTTTACCGGTCCAACCACATCATATTCTTCAATATGGCCATTGGCCAACTGGGCTTTTCTTTTTTCTATAAAAGGAAGCTGAAGTTGCTCTTGTATAGATTCGTTGATACAAAGATTATAAGCACCTGTATCAACCAACATACTCACATTGATTTTTTTTATCTCATCTTCGCCAATGACATATCTTCTTGCCAAGGCCACATCTTCGGCATTTATCAGTTCAATATCTGCATAAACAAGTCCCATAATTGTACGGTTTTTTGACAAAAATAACAATAATAATCTAAATCTGTAACAAGTTACTCCAAAGCAAAAGCTACATACTTATTGCCTTTTGGAGTGCCTAATTTTGTACCTCCACAAGCAATTACAAGATATTGTTTACCGTTTTTAGAATACATTGATGGTGTAGCAAAAGCCGCTGCTGGTAACGCATGCTCCCAAACCAATTTGCCTGTTTTCGCCTCAAATGCTCGCAAGGAAGCATCCTTGGTGGCTGCTATAAAAAGTAATCCGGTTTTGGTAATTACTGGACCACCGTAGTTTTCGGTACCTGTGCCCGTAATGCCTTCTTTTTGCAAAATCGGCTCATTCCCAAGGGGAATTCTCCACAACTGTTTTCCCGAGTTCAGATCTATAGCATTCAAAGTTCCCCAAGGTGGGCCAATGGCGGGCAGACCTCTATTATCCAGAAATTTATTATAACCCGTCATTTTGTAAGCTACACCTGCCTTTTGGCTCATTTGACTGTCTTTGCTTTGCACTTCCTTTTTCTCCTCATTTTTGAGGAAAGCTATCAAGGCTTGTTTTTCCTCGGGTTTTATAAATCCAAAGCCTGGCATCATGCCTTTTCCTGAGTTTATGAAATTAAGTAAAGCGGCATTATCATGTTTTTTACCAATATTGACAAGCGAAGGATAGCCACTTTCAACATTTCCTTCTAAGTCTGGTTGATGACAATTTTGACAATAATTGCGGTAAGTACGTTCTCCAAGCGGCATGCCACTTGTATTTTGAGTAGGTCGCATGGTCTGTATCCAAGCCATCTCGTTGGCGTTGATATAAATTACTCCGTTAGGGTCAACAGCACTTCCACCCCACTCAGCTCCGCCGTCGTAGCCAGGGAAAATTATCGTTCCCTCTTCGCTTGGTGGGTCAAAAAGTCCTTTTTTGTAAGTTCTGAAAGCTTTTACCAATTCGTCTCTGTTTTGTGCATAAGGCGAAATATCTTTCTCAGTGAGTTTATAAGACTCTCTGGCATAGGGTTTTGGAAGTGTTGGAACAGGCTGGGTTGGCCATGTAACTTCTCCTTTTAGCTTAGATTTTGGTACAGGTATTGCGTTGATAGGGAACAATGACTTGCCCGTAACTCTATCAAAAACAAACACATAACCCTGTTTGGTTACTTGAGCCACGGCGTCTATTTTTTTGCCGTATTTGTTTAAGGTTATTAAATTTGGTGGTGCGGGTAAGTCTCTATCCCAAATATCATGGTGAACAAACTGGTAATGCCATTTGAGCTTTCCTGTTCGGGCGTCTAAGGCAAGTAAGCAATTGCTGAAAAGATTTTTCCCGGGTCTGTTGCCACCATAAAAATCGTATGCGGCCGAGCCAGTAGGTACATACAAAATCCCTCTCGACTTGTCCACCGCCATTCCTGACCAGTTATTTGCTGCACCTACATATTCATTTTTGTAAGCATCTTTCGGAAATGTTTCATAGCCTTTTTCGCCAGGATAAGGAATGGTATGAAATGTCCAAACAAGTTTTCCAGAAATCACATCAAAGGCTCGGATGTCACCAGGGGCTGCATCGGCGTCTTCTGAAAGTCTGACCGGCATATAAATCAGGTTTTCGAAAATAGTACCAGGCGTATTAGAAATGATAAATTTGTCTTTGGCTGATTCGGGCAATCCGGTGTGTAAATCCACTTTGCCTCCATTGCCAAATGTGGAAATAGGCTTACCCGTAGTGGCATCTAAAGCCCAAAGATTTGGTCCGGCAGTATACAGAATTCTTTTATCGTTGCCATTTTGCCAATAAGCTACTCCGCGGCTGGTACTCGCCCAGTTTTTCAAAGGATCACCAAAACGCCAAATCTCTTTGCCAGTACCAGCATCTATGGCAAATGCTTGAACAGACGATGTTACACCAAACAAAACACCATCCACAATCAGCGGATTCACCTGCATTTGGCCAGAGTCTGGAGTGGCATATTCCCACGCTACTTTAAGGTTTTTTACGTTTTCGAGGTTGATTTGGTCGAGTTTAGAATAATGATTCCGATCGGCTCCACCAAGATATTCCGACCAGTTCTCACCAGAACCGAAACTATCATCTACCAATTGGATTTTGATAAAACCCAAACACAATGAAACTGCCAATACCAAAAACACTTTTTTCATTATTTTTCTTCTTTTGAAATCGTAGTTATCTCATTCATTTTCTTTACTTTATATTCAAAATCGCCTTTTAGGCTATTTCGAATTTTCTGTAAATTATCTAAGGTTTCTTGTATGTTTTCAGGGATAATATCTTGCAACATCTCTCTGATTCTCTTTGCAAAAGTTGGTGATTTTCCATTCGTCGATATACCTATTTTCAAGTCGCCTTTTGTAACGACAGAACCCAAATAAAAATCACACAAATCGGGTGTATCAGCCACATTGACCAATATGCCCATGCTTTTACAATCAATTTGCACTTGCTTGTTTACTTCAGGCCTATCAGTCCCAACTATTACAATATTTTTGTCGTGAAGATGCTCCACACGATATGGTTCATAAAACAACTCTATTTTATGACTTTTGGAGAGTTCTACAATTTCGGACTTGATTTCGGGTGCCACCAAAACAATGTGAGATAGTGGTGAGTTTTTTAATAAGGCTTCCAATTTTTCAAGGCCAACATTGCCACCTCCGACTATCAGTATGGTCATTTGTTCGGCTTTTAAAAAAATGGGAAAGAGGGTATTCATATCGAAAATTCAATTTTTACGAAAGTAAATCAAAATTGTGAACAATTATCGAAATCTTTAACTGATAAATGCTAAAAAGCAGAATACAAGTGGTGTCCAGATATGGGCAAAAAAATAAAACAATTTTTATAAAAAATTGAAAATTAGTTCGTTTGACCCAAAAATGAAGAACATTATTTGTTTTTTTTCAAATATTAAATGTAAACTTTACGGACTTTCAAAAAAGAACAATTTTTACAAAAATAACCAATCTGTTTATGGCAGTAAATGATGATTATCTTCCGTGTAAATCTTATGCTGGACAAGAGGCCGACCCGAAAAATGAAGGCTTCACAGTATTTCAAGATAAAAAGACCAAGAAATATTATTTTGCTTTAGTAGACAACGAAGGTAATGTGCTGTTGAAAAGTGAGGGGTACGTTGATCTTAAATCAAGGAAAAATGGTATTGCATCGGTTATAAAAAACAAAAGTATTGATGGTAGGCTATCTGTTGAAAAAGACAAAAAGAAGTTTTTTGTGGTTTTGAAAGCAGGAAACAACAAGGAAATAGCTCGTTCATGCAATTTTACATCAGAATTGGAAGCCAAAAATGCGATTGAGAAAATCGCAAGCAAAGAGTCGGTTGCGGAAGTAGTTTCTGCTGGCGTTTCTACAAACATGCTTGCAAGTCTTGATGGCTTCTTGAATGTTGGAGATTATCTCGACAAAGCAAGAATTTGGGACTCCTACGGCATCACTGGTTTTGTGAAATTTCAAGGCGAAGACGACAAATATTATTTCGGAGTTTACAATCCCGACGCCACTCTTTATCTTCGTTCGCTGGGCTTCATGACAGAGGACGAGCGAGACAATACCTTCGATTTGATGGAAAGTACCATATTGTTGGAAGAAAACTACAAAATTGAGAATTTGGGTGGCAAATATTATGCGGTCTTATTCGAAGAAAGCGAGATTTTGGCCATTTCTCCTGATTTCAACTCTTTTATCGAGGCGTTTGTGACAACCCCAGGTGGACGTCCGAAAGAGACTATTGGAACAATGTTTTGAGAAAAAAAAGACGGAAATTGAATACAAAAACCTCTCAGAAATGGGAGGTTTTTTTGTTGGTCTAAAGTCTTAGCTTTCAAATATTTTACCCTATCAAAAAAACCACTAACTTGCTTCAATTTATAGCCTAAATTTCCGTTAAACTCAAAATTTTAAACTACCTAAAATGAAACGCGGTATCCTATTCTTCCTTCTCGTTTTCTTCTTCAATTCTTGCAATCACCTTCCCGAAGTCGGCATCAAATCAGTTGGTTTTGGCGATGAAATCGAAGTTTTACAGAATCTCTTTTTTGAGTTTGACGAAGAACTCGTGTTTGACGGTGACCTCAACAAATGGGAAAGCACACCTTACATGGATTTTGAGCCGAAAATTGAGGGAAAGTTTAAATGGATAGGAAAAAAAGAATTGGTTTTTTCGCCATCAAAACCCATGAAGTTTGCCAACGAATACAAAGCAAAGCTTTCAGAGAACCTTTTGAAAAGGAAAAAAGGGAAAATGGGTATTGATAAAAACGAAACCATCAAGTTTCATACACCTTATCTGAAAGTAAAGGATGCCCAAGTATATTTTGCCAAAAACAAGCAAAATCAAAAAGAGGCAAGAGTGCTTTTGCAACTAAATGGAAAATATGATGCCCACAATATAAAAGACGAAATAAAAATATTGGATGGCAACAAGGAACTTGACTACAAAATGGTTCCGGCTGAAAATTCAACCAATTTGGTGTTGGCCTTAACGGCTTTTCCAGATACCAGAAAAGGAGAAATAATGGCCAAAATAGAAGCAAAGGCTGATAATCCTCAAAAATTCAAAAATGCTGAGAAACTTGATTTGGATTATTTGCCTGCAGATAAGCTGGAAATATTGAAAATGCAGACAAGTTTCAAGAAGCTGAAAGGCTATGTATATATCAAAACCACTCAACAAGTAGATATTGCCCAAGTGGAAAAGCATATAAAAATAGAGCCAGCTGTGAGGTTTTCAGTTGAAGCTGCTGACCAAGGATTTACCATTAAAGGTGATTTTAATCAAGATGATTTGTACAAAATCACTTTGAACAAAAGCATCGTTGGGGTTTTGGGTGGAAAAATGGACGAAGACTATGAAGGTGAAGCGTTTTTCGGAAGAGTGAATCCGTATTTGGAATTTACCAACAAAAATGCCCAATACATGTCGAATGTTGGAAACAAAAACATCGGCATCAACATCGTGAATATTCCGAAAGTCAACGTTTCGATTTCTAAGGTATTTGAAAACAACATTTTGCCTTTTCTGAAAGGCACTCGCCGCAGTTATTATGGGGATGAGGAACAAGAATATTATTACTCTTCAGAGGCTGACATTTACAGCGATTTGATTTCTTCCAAAAAAATCGAAACCGCCGATTTGCCTGTAAAACAAGGTGTTTCGGTTCTGAATTTACCGTTGCCAGACCAAACTGCCAAACGAGGAATTTACTTTATTTCGATAGAATCTGAAGACGAATATTATCGAAAAATTCAAAAAATAGTTTCGATATCAGATATTGGCTTGATAACGAAAATGTCTCAAAGTCAAGAGGATGTGATTGTTTTGGCGAATTCTATCATGCAAACTACGCCGATAGCTGGCCTTGAGATAAAATTAATTAGTAATAACAATCAAGAAATAACCAAAGGAACAACCGATGCCAATGGAATGGTGGTTTTCAAAAATCTAAAAAAAGATAATCCGAATTTTACTGTGGCAATGGTTACGGCTAATTCGAAAGACGATTTCAATTATCTGCTATTTGACGATACCGAAATCGAAACTTCGAAGTTTGACATTACCGGCAAAAACTTCAACGAGGCTGGTTTGGATGCATTTATTTATGGCGATCGTGAGATTTATCGCCCTGGAGAAACGATAAATCTAAACACTGTAATCAGAAACAACAATTGGGAAACTCCGAAAAATATTCCAATAAAAATTCAGGTAAAACAACCCAATGGCAAAGAAGTGAGTTCGCTCATGACGCAAACCAATCCTTCGGGGGCCATTAGTCATTCTGTGAAATTGGAGCGTTCGGCACTCACTGGTTTTTACAATGTCGATGTGTTTACGGGCAACAATGTGCTCATTGGCTCGAAAAGCATTTCGGTGGAAGACTTTATGCCTGACCGCATAAAAGTAAACATTGATGCACCAGAAAAAGTGGAAATTGGTCAAAAAGCCACCATCAAGCTGCAAGCAAATAACCTTTTTGGACCGCCAGCGGCAGATAATAAGTATGAACTCGATTTTTCAATCAAACGCAAAACTTTCGAACCTAAAGGTTTTGAAGGATTTACATTTGGAATAGATGACCAAACCAAGTTTGAAAATGAAATCAGAAACGGAATAACAGATGGCCAAGGCCAAGGCTTGCAGGTTTTTGATATTTCTGATAAGTTTGCTAACAAAGGATTGCTAGAAGGGAAAGTTTTAGTTTCTGTATTTGATGAAACTGGAAGACCCGTTCATCGTCAAAAGACTTTCGAGATTTATACCCAAAAGCAATTCTTTGGGGTAAAAATCCCAGCCTATTTCGTGGGAACTAACGCAACTTTTCCAATTGAATTGGCAGCTTTAAATCCTTCTGGAGCCAACGTTGCAGCCAATGCCAAAATGGAGATTTACCTGCTTGAATACCAAACAGTTTTGGAAAAAACAGACGAAGGTCTCAGGTATGTTTCGAAGAAAAAAGAAAAGCTTATCAAAAGCCAGGATTTGAAATTTGGAACAAAAAATATTACACAAAATTTTGTTCCAAAAATATCGGGTGAATACGAAATCAGAGTAAAACCTGCCGATGCGGATAGTTATGTGAGTTCTAACTTTTATGCATATGGTTATGGATCAAAAGCCTCTTTTGAGGTCGATACAGACGGTGAAGTACAAATAGAAACCAATCAAGAAAATTATCTTTTAGGTGAAAAAGCCAAGGCAATATTCAAAACTCCTTTTGATGGGAAACTGCTGATAACGATAGAAAATGCGGGCATTTTGGAGCATAAATTTGTGCAAACTGAAAACAAATCTGCAGAAATCACGATTGATTTGGGAACGGCTCATTTGCCAAATGTCTATATCACTGCCACCTTGATAAGGGCTATGAATCAGCCAGAATTACCGCTGATGTCGGCTCACGGAATGAAAACCATCAAAGTGGATGACCCAAAACGCAGGATACCGATAGTGATTACAGCAGTTGAAAAATCTCGATCAAAAACCAAACAACGCGTAGATGTAAGAACTTCACCAAATACTGAATTGACTATCGCCGTAGTTGATGAAGGTATTTTACAATTAAAAAACACTGAAACGCCGAAAATCAACGAATACTTTTACCAAAAAAGGGCTTTGGGCGTTCGTTCATTCGACTTGTATCCATTGCTTTTACCAGAAATTCAATTGAACGGAAAAAGCAGCACCGGTGGTGACGGAAGCATGGGCAAGCGAGTAAATCCACTGGCCAATGGTCGTGCAGAATTGGTAGCCAAATGGAGTGGTCAAATTAAATCAGATGCCTCAGGAAAAGCCAGCTTTGAGTTTGACATTCCTGAGTTTTTAGGTAGCCTTAGAATAATGGTGGTAGCCTATGACGACGAAAAATTTGGCTCTGAAGAACAAAAAATGACGGTTTCAGATCCTGTGAGCATAAGCGTAGGTATGCCTTTGTTTTTAAGCCCAACCGACAAAGTGAAAGTGCCAGTAACGTTTTTCAACACTACGGAAACTCCACAAATAGTAAAACTTTCGACGCAAACCGAAGGACAAATTTCAGTGGGTAATTTCGCAGAAAACAACATCCCAATAGAGCCAGGAAAAGAAAAACATTTAGACCTTGAAGTAGCTGGAAAAGATAAAATGGGTTTAGGGAAACTGAAAGTCATAGCAAAGTCTGACAAAGAAACTTTCTCCAAAACCACCGAAATAAGTGTGCGTCCAGCTGGTTCTCTACAAAAATCTGGTACTTCGGGCATTTTGGCAAAAAATACTGATTTGGCGTTTGCAGCACCTGATGGTTATATTCCAGGTACTTTTTCTTCGAAAATATACATTGGAAATACTCCGATGATGCAGTTTGGCAATCGTTTAGAAACCTTGCTTGCCTATCCGCATGGATGCGTAGAGCAAACTGTTTCCAAAGCTTTCCCGCAGCTTTACCTCGACGATTTGATTCAACAGATTAATGGTAAACTCGAGATTTCTGAGTCGGGCCAATCTGAGTTGAATCCGCAATACAACGTGAATGCTGCCATTCAAAAATTGGAATCGATGCTGCTTTACAATGGTGCTGTGAGCTATTGGCCAGGTTCGCCAGAGGAATATTGGTGGGGAACTGCCTATGCTTTGCATTTCCTTTTGGAAGCTCAAAAATCTGGCTTTGAGGTTTCGAAACCCGTGATTATGCAGATGGTAAATTATCTGACTCAACGCACCAACGAAGAGCAAACCAAAGAAACCATTTGGACACTTACAAATGGGGTTTACAAGAAAAAAGAGCGTTTGAAAACCGAAATTGCATATTCACTTTATGTTTTATCTTTAACTGACGACCCAAACATTGCAGCCATGAATCAGCTCAAAGCCGATTTTGGAAAGTTATCTTCCGACCAACAGTTTTTGGTGGCTTGTGCCTTCAAACAAATTGGCGATGATGCTTCTTACTCAAAACTTTTACCAAAAACTTTTGTAAAAGAGGTGTACGACCGCATGCTCGACGATAGTTTCTCTTCTCCAATTAGAAATATTGCTTTGGTGCTAAACACTTTGGTTGAAACTGACCCACTAAACCCTCAAATAGCCAGTTTGACACAGTCGCTCAATGGCGTTTTGAGCAATAAGTCGCTTTACTTGAATACTCAGGAGCTTTCGTTTTCGATGTTGGCGATGGGCAAAATCTTGAAAACCAAGAAATCGACAGGAAAAGCCGAGATTTATTCAGAAGGAAAACTGATTAGAACTGTTGAAGGCAAAGGACAATGGATAGACATGACCAAATATCCGAAAGGCATAAGCGTGAAGTCGCTCAACGATAATTTGTATTATTACTACGAGTCGGAAGGCATCAGAAAAGACAATAAGTTTATAGCTGAAGACAAATTTTTGAAGGCCCGTCGCACCTACTTCACTCGCACAGGCGAGGTGATAAAAAGCCCAGTTTTCAAACAAAACCAATTGGTGGTAGTGCGATTAACTGTAAGTGTCCAAGCAGGCCTAATGTACAATGTGGACAACGTGGTGCTGACGGATATGCTACCAGCTGGACTAGAAATAGAAAACCCAAGACTGGTAGAAGACCGCGACATGCCATGGATCAAAAATGCCTCAAATGCCACATATTTCGATATCCGAGACGACAGAATCAACTATTTCGTAAACGTGGACAACACCGAACGACACTATTATTACCTAGCCCGAGCTGTCTCAAGAGGCACATTCGTACAAGGCCCAGTTTCAGCCGATGCCATGTACAACAATAATTTACGTAGCTATTGGGGCGGTGGAAGTGTGGTGGTGAATTGATGGCAGAGATGTTTTTAACCGCGAAGTTCGCAAAGAAATACGCAAAGTTCGCAAAATGGCATGTACTAGCAGAGTCTCCGCAGGGACTCTGCGAATTTCCGAGGACAGCATTGTCTTTGCATGAAGTTCAACATAATTTGTACGGCTACTATTAAAGAAAGTGTAAGAATTAGAAGAGTTGTAATTGAGTAATAAATAAGCATTTTTGTATAAAAACAAAAGAAATATGGCAACTATAATTATTCAAACCGAATCAAAGAGTACAACAAAGTTGATGTTGGACTTGGCCAAAAAATTGGGTGAAAAAACTAGTGTTTTAAGTAAAGACATTGAGGAAGACTTGATTTTTGGAAGTATGATTGAGAAAGCAAAAACCAATAAATTGGTGTCAAAAGAGTCTATTTTGAATTGATTTATTGTGAAAATATCATGTTACCAAAAATTAAGTCAGTAAAACCAATACCTAATTATATCCTTGAGGTTGAATTTGAGCCTTCTGTTCAAAAGCAATTTTCAGTATTAACCTATTTAAAATATACAGTTTACAAACCATTGGCAGATATTTCTTTTTTTAATACCGTAACTGTAAAATATGACACAGTAGTTTGGGGCAAAAATGAGGAAATAGATTTTGATCCTTTTACTATTTATTCTGAGGGTGTTTCAGTTTGAGATTTGTATACGCTATTTTGTTACTAAATCTTAAAATTAATCGTTTAAAAGTATTTTAATTTTTAATATTGATGTTAACTTTTGGTAAAGGCATTTGTTTAATTCGGGCTGAAGACTGATGTTCACCCATACTTTGTCTGAAGACTAAGCATAGTTTTGCAATAATTATACTTTCCAATGTCACTAGGGAAAATCTGATAGGGTTAGATTAAATTAAAACTTAACACATTTAACTTAAACTTTTATAATTTTGAAATCTTTATTTTTATTTTTTTTAATTAACATTACTGCATTAAAATTAGGGTTCACACAAGTTTTGATTGAAAAACCAAGAGATTTTGAAAATCCTCAAATTTTTTTGATTGAAAAACCAAGTGATTTAAGTAAACTTCTTCAACGAAAAAAAGACCTTCCGATACAACAGGTAGAATCTATGGATAGGTGATTTCATCCCGATAAATATTAGGACACAAAAATAGAGTTTTAACTTTTAATTTTGTGTCATTATGAGTAAGCATCGTCAAAGCTGGAGTCAGCAACAGAAATTACAGATAATTTCCTTTTACAAAGAAAAAGGTATTGGAGCAGCGTCTGCTGAATTTGGAGTATCCTCTACAACTATTTACAACTGGGAAAAGATTTTAGATCAGACAGGAGAGTCAGGTTTAGAATCAATTAAGAAGTCAGACAAGGATTTAGCAATCAAGCGATTAGAGCGTGAGATTCGAGAGCTTCGCAATATAGTTGCCGACAATGCTTTGGAGCTGAGAATAAAAGATGAGCTTTTAAAAAAAAGTCAATTGAAAAAGAGTTAAAAATGGAAGTCGCTATTGAATTTATTAGCCAGGGATTTCCAATTAGAAACGTCTTGAGCCATTGTGGATTATCGAAGAGTTCATTTTATTATAAACCCTCAGATGGCAAAGCTGGAAGAAAACCTTATGCGACTATATATGATTCTAAAGGTAGAGAAGTGACAGAATCAGCAATTGTTGGACGTATTAAGTTATTGTTCGCCAAGCCTTTTGTTGACTATGGAGCTTATAAAACGTTTCGTCATTTAGTGGACAAAGAAAAATATAGAATAAGCAAACACTATGTTTATAAATTAATGAAAATCAACAATTTACTTAGAGGAAGCAATCCGATTTCGAGTAAAAAATCAAATCGAAACCGAGTAAAAGATTTGATTCCCAAAGTGGAGACAGAGTTTAGTTTTTTTGAATTTGACATTAAATATGTCTGGGTAAGTGGCCAACGTAAAAGTATGCAAGTATTAACGATCTTAGATATATTCAGTAGATTTAATATTGGCCATTACATGGCTTACAATATAAAAAAAGAAGATGTAATAAAGCTATTTGAAAAGGTCATTGCTGAGTTTGGATTGCCTAAAAATTTTATAGTAAGAAACGATAACGGTAGTCAATTTATAGCAAGTGTGGTGCAAGATTTTCTAAAAAACAATGGCATTACACAGGAATTTACAAAACCAGGTACACCGCAACAAAATGCTCATATTGAATCTTATCATTCAATTATGGAAAGAACTGTCTGTCAGAGGTTTGAGTTTGAAAATATAAAAATAGCAAAAAGAACAATAGACGAATTCAGAGAATTCTATAACTTTGAAAGAATTCATGG
>NZ_RJUF01000023.1 GCF_024343775.1 Lacihabitans soyangensis
GGTGTTTTTCTGGGGAGTACTTTGGAAACAAACCAATCCTATAGCTGCCGTAATGGTTTTGGCGGGTTCTCCCTTTATTGGTTTAGGATGTGATTGGATATTTGAAAACATACTGATTCAATACCCATTTATCAGACAAACCTTCGGCGAAACCTTCAACTTTTTGTATCGTGTATTTTCAATTTTTTTAATAGGCTCAATTTTGCTGGTGATATGGAGTAAATATCTAAATGCAAATGGAAAGGCCAAGATTGCAGAATTCGATTTAGGCATATCCTTATCTGGCATTGGAAGTACCTTGTTTTGGTTTTTACTTACTCAAATTCCATTTATAGTAGTAGCATTATTGGGCCTGATTTCACCTCAAACAGCAGCCACTCCAGCCGCAATTGTTTGTTTGCTTTTGTTTGTTTGGTTTCACAAACGGGCAAAAGATGAAATGACTTTATTTAAATCAGATATATTTTATGCAGGCTTGCTTACTTCTTCCATGATTTGGATTATGTTTTATTTTGCATAATATTACTGCAAATTGTAAAAGGATAATATTTCAAACTAATGTCACAAAAAGTAATTATCATAGGTGCAAGTTCGGGAATAGGCAAGGCTCTTGCTATAAAATATGCCCAAGAGGGGTTTGAGGTCGGAATAACGGCAAGAAGAACAAATTTGCTCCAAAAAATTGTAGAGGAATTACCAAGGGCCAAATTCTACATTGCAGAAATGGATGTGGAAAAAGTGGAGAGTACTCGGAACATTTTGGCTGATTTGGTGGAAAAAATGGGCGGATTGGATATCCTCATCATCAATGCGGGCATTGGTATTCCAAAGGCGAGTTTTGAAGACGAACTCAAAACCATTGATATCAACGCCCGTGGATTTATGGGTTTGGCTCAATGGGCCTATTATTATTTTAAATCTAAGGGAAGCGGAAAAATTGTAGGTATTTCTTCAGTTGCAGGTGAAAGAGGAGGGCCAACTTCGCCCGAATACCATGCCACCAAGGCATTTGCTTCCACTTATATGGAAGGACTAAGGATTCGTTCTAAAAAGAGAAATCATGGCGTAAAAGTAATAGATGTACGGCCAGGTTATGTTGAAACTGAAATGACTGACGGTCAAAGAGGGATGTTTTGGGTCGCCAAAGCCGACAAGGTGGCAAACCAGATTTTTGACGCCGTCTTAGCGGATAAACCTGTGGTGTATGTCACTAAGAGATTTAGAATAATAGGTTTCCTCATGCGTAATTTGCCAGAGTGGATTTTGGTGAAGATGATGTAAAAAAACACCCCAACCAATTACTCAGTCGGGGTGAATTTTATCAAAAAAACAAAAGATTCTTATTATTCAGCCGCTTTGTATTAGACGAAACTTCTGTCTATAACTTTTACTATTTTTGGTTAAACAGATTTTCATTTTTTGGATGATCTAAATCTCAAAGCTGACCACAGAGTGGTCATACTATATTAGCTTAGAGGTCATCGAAATAACGCATTTTCGACCTCAGCGAGGTCGAAGAATTTGGTATTTTGGAATATAGAAGTTCGACCTCTCTGAGGTCTATTATGGATTTTTCGTTTATTTCGTTAATAAATTTTGACCTCTCTGAGGTCATCCATATCAATATTTTTATATGCCAAGTGCGTGAAAATTTAGGCTAAAGAAGGGAGAAGTTTGAATTGCGATTATTGAAGATGATGTAAAAAAACACCCCAACCAATTTCTCAGTCGGGGTGAATTCTATCAAAAAAACAAAATATTCTTAATTTTCAGCTGCTTTGAATTCCTCAAAGCTCCTCACTTTCAATTCAGGCATTTTGGCTTTTACCATGGCTGGTGCCAATTTGTCTAAACTTGCTTTAAAACCTTCCATCTGTGTTTTGGCTGCCGAAAGTTTCTCGTCCAATACCTTCATGCTGGCCAATTGTGCGTTGGTTGGGCGGCCCGTATAACTCAAAACCTCACCATACAAACCTGAGATTTTTTCTCTCAATTGCGGCTCGGCAGCACCTACGTAGTTGTCTCCCTTCAATACCACCAAAGTTTCTTTCAGTGTTTGCATTTTGCTTGCAATGTCGGCCACTGGGAATTGTTTTTTCAATTTAGTCGAGGTCAATTTCGGTGAAATGGAGTCGATTTTTATTTTGTAATTGTCTATTTGGTCAACCAAATAACCCAATTCCTCACTCATATTGAAAAGCTTCATTGCGGTTTCGAACTGCACTTTACGATCATCTGCCGTATGTATCGACTTCGGATTGGCGATTAGGTTCAAGGTGCTTTCGTAAGTTTTTGCTCCCTTGGTTATTTTTACTTTGTAAGGTCCGGGAAGAACAGTTGGGCCTTGGAATCCAGCCTGAATTATTGTTTTTCCTTTTGCAACCTTTGGTGGTTTGAGACTGTAAGTCCAATCCACATAATTGATGCCTTTCGATTTACCAGGTGCTAAATCGGCAATTTTCTTGTCGTTTTGGTCGAATATTTCCAAAGACATTTTGCCAAAAGTGTGACGGCTCTTCAAATAATACACCACTTGTGCCATTGAGTTTGGGTTTTCACCTACGAATTCTCCCATACGAGCATAGCCTCCAAATGCACCTGATTCGGCCATTTTGGTAGGTTTTGTAGTGAAGAAATGCAGATCTTTGGCTATAATTTCTTTTGTCAGCTGTCTTAGAGGCGAAATATCGTCGATGATAATTACTCCTCTACCATGTGTAGCCATCACTAAAGCATCTTCGGTCGGATGAAGGGCAATCCAGTGTACTGCAACTGGAGGCATATTGTTCTTAAACTGCGACCAGTTTTGTCCACCATCGATAGTAACATAAAGTCCGCCCTCTGTGCCTAAAAACAACAAATTAGGGTTTTTGTAGTCTTCTTTGATGTTTCTTACGAATGATTTCAAATCAGGTGAAACGATAGATTTCCAAGTTTTACCAGCGTCTGTAGTTTTGTACACGTAAGGTTTAAAATCTCCACTGGTGTAACCAGTGAATACCGCATAAGCCGTATTTTTATCAAAACTACTTGGTTCTATAAAATATGCCCATGTGTTTTTTGGAAGATTCGGGATATTGGCCGTTACATTGGTCCATGTTTTTCCTCCGTCTTGAGTTAATTGAACATTACCGTCGTCTGTACCTACCCAAATGATGTTTTGGTCTAAAGGAGATTCATTAATCGCAAATATGGTACAGTGATTTTCAGCACCCGAATTATCCATGCTCAAGCCACCTGAATTTTCTTGTTGCTGCTTGGCAGGGTCGTTTGTTGTCAGGTCTGGAGAGATTTTTACCCATGTTTCACCACGATCGTCTGATTTATGTAAAAACTGGCTTCCAACATACAATCTATCAGCATTGTGCGGACTAGTTGTAATTGGCGTATTCCAGTTGAATCTAAATTTCGGGTCATTGGACTCAGGAAATGGCTTTATGGTTTTTACTGAGTTTTTTTCAAGATTTATTCTCCAAATATTCTCAGCACCCTGCATTTCAGAGTAAACGATATTTGGGTCTTTTGGATGTGGAAATGTTCTGAAACCATCACCCGCTCCAACAGAAATCCAATCGCGGTTTTCTATACCACCTGGCTTAGAAGATGGTCCAACCCACGAGCCGTTATCTTGCAAACCGCCGTAAACTTTAAACGGTGTTTGATTGTCTATCGCAACTTGGTAAAATTGAGAAACTGGTATTCCTTTGGCCATGTCCCAAATAGATCCACCATCATAAGAACGGTAAAAACCACCATCATCGCACAAATAAATACGATTTGAATCATGAATGTCGAACCAAAAATCGTGAATGTCAGCGTGAATTCCACCGCCAATAGCCTTGAAGGTTTTACCACCGTCTTTACTCACCGAACCATTATAGCCTGCCTTAAACACGATATCTGGATTTTTTGGGTCGACTACAATTCTTGAAAAATAGAATGGACGTACTACCAACTCAAAATCCCCGTTGGTGCGTTTCCAACTCGCTCCTGCGTCTTCAGATCTGTAAAGACCCTTGTCCGCATCTTTTTCCGATTCTATAACAGAGTAAAGAATATTGGGATTGGATGGTGCCGCAGCAATGGCGATTCTACCCAATTTACCCGTAGGGAAACCATTATGAATCTTGTTCCAGGTTTTACCACCATCGGTGGTTTTGTAGAGAGCACTATTCTCACCACCTGAATTGAACGAATACGCCGTTCTGCGGAATTCCCAAAAAGAAGCATACATGATGTTTGGATTTTTGGGGTCCATTACCAAATCAGAACATCCGGTGGAGGCGTTTACATAAAATATTTTTTCCCAAGTTTTGCCCCCGTCCGTTGTTTTGTACACACCACGGTCTTGGCTATCGCTCCAAAGAGCACCCAAGACACCCACAAAAACTTCCTTGGTATTGTTTGGATTAACTTTAATCGAGCTTATTCTCTCAGAATTCGCCAAACCCATATTGGTCCAGTTTTGGCCGCCGTCGGTTGATTTGTAGATACCATCGCCAATGGTAACTGAGTTTCGGGTCCAGATTTCGCCAGTTCCTACCCAAATCACTTGGTCTGGATTTTTTGGATCAACGGTAATGGCCCCTATAGATTGATTGTGTTTATCGAAAATCGGATTGAAGGTAACTCCGCCGTCACCTGTTTTCCAAACACCGCCACCAGCTGCACCAGCAAAAAGCACTTTGTTGTTAGTCGGATGGCCTTCGATGTCAGTGATACGTCCACTCATCAAGGCAGGGCCGATGTGCCTAGCCCGCATGGAGCCAAAAATCTCATCGCCTTTAATTGGCAATGCCTCTTGAGCAAAAACTCCCATGCTCAAGCTCAAGATTGAACTTAAAAGTGTAAATTTTTTCATACTTTTTTGTAAAAAAAATGCCTCATTCAAGTTTTCAAATGAGGCATAAGGTTTTAGAGATTATTAATCAATTGGAAATGCAAATTCTTTGTTGTCAATTGCAACGTTCATTTCTAGTTTTTCCATGGCCATACTAAATACTACCTGACCATTCATTTTTTGACTAACGGTGAATGGGAAAAATAGGCCGTTAACTTCTTGGTAATCACTCATTAGTGTTTCTATCGCCTGGTCTTTGCCTGGGCCTTTCTTCATAACGCTACGGTTCATGATGACAACTCCATTTTCCTTGTCGAAGAAATAGAAGCTAAAGTCTTCCTCTTCTTTACCATCTACTTTGATTGGCTTTTTGGTCAGTTTTATTTTGTAACAATCCGTTCCTTCCACTTTTTCTTCTCCTTCCAGAGCAATGCTGTAGCCTTTGGCCTTGTAGTCTAAAAATGGATCTGGGAAATCCATTGACTTGGCGGCATTTTCGCTATCTTCAGCCTCGCCTTTTTCAGCTTTCATGGTCATGAAGTTCGTTTTCCAAGTTTCTTTTCCGTCAAATGCTGACATCGTAATCTCCTTTCCTTGAAAAGAAACACTTTGCTTCATCAAGTTTGGAGCTTTCTGCAAACTGGTTATCGGGAATTCCATACCTCCTTGTTTGCCTTTTGCAGTCATTTTAACGGACTTTAACTCAGCCCATTTAGCTGCTCCTCCTGTTACCTCGATGTATTTGTTTACTATTTCTTCGGCAGTTTGTGCCTGTGCGAATGTTGCTGCGAAAGTCAGTACTGACGCTAGTAGAAGTTTAATTGTTTTTTTCATTTATTCAAAGATTATTTTAGGATGTAAAAATATTGTTATTTCGAATTAACAAACTTAAAATTGGTACAAATGGTTTTTTTCTCATTTGGGGTATAAGATTTAGTACCGCCAACTACTCAAATCCTTACCAAGGGGCGTTGTTTTTTTCATATCTTCTACCCATTTGGGAATAAACATTCTGTGATAACGTAACCGACTGATATAATTGGGCTGGGTGTGATCTCCATTCCAGCAATGTTCTGCTCGGTCGCCATAATCTACCTCACCCTCGTAGGCAGGGCTATTTAGGTTTTTGAGTTCTTCCTCGGCCAGGTACACGGCATTGTTTAAATAGAAATTATCCATATCGCCACAGTAAATTCTGATTTTTCCACGCCATTTGTCGCCATATTTTGGCCAATCTCGTTTCAAAATATAGGTTAAATCGTAGTTTTCCTTCCAATATTCAGCTACTTTTTTGTTTATAACACCACTTTTTTTGTCCCAAATGGGCTCAGGATATCCGTCTGCTCCATTGGGGGAGTACACGGCCTCCCAAATGTCCCATTGCTGTCCTCCACGTGATTTGGTTCCAAGTGCCAACTCTCTCATGTTCATATCTTTGAGCGTAGCTGAAATTTGACCAAGATAATTGCGGTGACCAGGCCTTAAGGTTGGTTTGAACTCGCTTTCATAGTAATAGGCATTTTTGTCTTTGTAAATATCAACGGTTGTAAAGGCCCTAAAATCTATAGGGTCGGGACAAGCAGCATAGCAGCCGTTGTACTCATCGGGATATTTTACTTGCACAGCCAAAGCCTCCCAGCCACCGGTAGAACCTCCATAGGTAAATCTTGCCCAACCCTCTCCAATTCCTCTGAACTGCTTTTCGATATAAGGTATCAATTCATAGGTTATGGCATCGCCATAAGGCCCAATGTTTTCGGAATTTACAGCGTAAGAATCATCATAATATGGACAAGGATGCTGTATTTCAATGGCCAAAACCCTTGGAAAATTTGGCCCAGTCCACATTTTGTAAAAATCATAGGCTTCTTGTTGGACTATTTTTTCGTAGCCATAAATATTAAATCTCGAATTGTAATCATTGGCTAAATTCTCATCTGGAGGCGTGGTTCTGAAACCATCAAAATCGCTAGGAAAATGACCATGATAAATAGCCAAGGGATATTTTACGTCTTTTTTCTCTTCAAAACCCTCAGGTAAAAGTATATGAGCACCTAAGTACATGGGTCTGCCCCAAAATTCGGTCAAAAGTTTGCTTTGAATTTTGATGTGTTTGATATACTTGGTATCCTTGGGTTCTTCTATTGGTGGTATGGTTTGATCTAAACTTACTTTAAATATTTGAGTACTTTTGGGATTTATAGATACTTTAAGAGGTTTAGAATAAATATTTCCGGGAGCAAGATTCCACTGTTGGCCCTCTCCACGGTCCATGGGTAATTTTACAGTTTTACCATCTTTACGATTGAAAGTTTCATATTTGTGTAATAAAACCTGCACATAATAGTCGCCGGCGGGAATATTTTTTAAGGCTTCAATAGGATAACCGAAAGTATTGCCCGTGGTCATTATTTGAGGTTTGGTACTCGGCCAATTATCTAATGTTAAACCAAAAACCAATTGGGTGTCGTGTCCGTCTAAAACCTGAAAGCGTGGCTCGGCTTTATTATTTTTGGATAAAAGAAGCAGTAATCGACCATCCAATAGGCCTTTTTCGTTAGGAAATGAAACTTGAAAGGTGGTTTGAGCGAAGATGGTACTGCTTATAAATAAAAGTAAGAAAAGGAAAAGATTTTTCATGTTATGCCTTGTTTTTGAAGATTTAAATATAAGAAAACATATGCATTTAACCAGCCACAACAGTTGTTTTTTTCTTTTTTGTTTATGTGATTCTATTTGATCCTCAATCTTCTGAAATAGTATTCAAAAATTTATCATAAGTAAAGCCAAAATGGTTTTTCAGTCGCCTATTTTTGTATACAGTAAATAGAAATTAGGATTGATATTTAATCATTATCAACGTATCCTCAATTAAATTTTACAAGTTTGTTTTTAAAAATCCCAAAACTTGGTGAGCTGAATTCAACTAAATATTTAATATGAATTGTCTTGATAAAATATAATTTCTTGATAGTATATTTATACTTAATTAACAAAATTCATTTCTTTATTGGTTGGTTATGTTAAAAAACATCTACTTTTTGATAGCATTTATCATTTTAGGCCTATTTTCCTGCAATAAAAACCAAAAAACACCCGATGGCTTTGAGATTCAAGACGGCTTCAAATTAGAATTGGTAGCTTCCGAACCCCTCATCAAGGACCCCGTTGACTTAGAATTCAATGAAAAAGGTGACGCCATGGTACTCGAAATGCCCGGCTACCCAATGGAAGATAAACAAAGCCGTATATTGATATTGAAAGATAAAAACAAGGATGGCGTATATGATAGCACAATTGTCTTTATGGACAATCTGGGTTTGGCAGACTCATTTATGCCTTACAAAAAAGGCGTTTTAGTAGCAGCACCTCCCTATTTGTTGCAATTACATGACGATAATGGCGATTATATAGTAGAAAAGATTGATACGCTCATGGGTGGATTTGCCAAAGAAAATCTTCAACATAATTATAACGGATTGACTTATGGTATTGACAATTGGATATACGCCGCCAATGGTGGTAATGACGGAAAACCATACTGGTGGGGCGATACCACCACTGCCATGGATTTACGTGGCCAAGATTTAAGATTCAACCTCGAAACCCGCCAAATGGAACGCCTTGGCGAATCGTCTGGGGGCTTTGGTTTGGCCATGGATGAATACGGACGTTTTTTTGAAACACATAATTTGACCCATATTTCACATTTGGTTTTTCCTGATAGATATTTGAAAGGAAGGCAAATTTTACCAGAAAATACCTTACAAAACATATCTGATCATGAGGAAAATGGTTTGGCTAGGATTTTCCCAATCGGTGAGCAAGAAGATAGGGTGAATCATCCTGAGCAGTCGGGCTATTTTTCGGGTTCTTGTGGCGTAACTTATTACGGAGGTGGTGCCTTTGGCGATAAATATAAAAATACCGTTTGGGTAGCCGATGTGGTATTGAACCTGATTCATGTCGATAAAATAAAACCCAATGGTGCATCTTTTACAGCATCGAGGATTTTTGAAAACAAAGATTTTTTGGCGAGTTCTGACCGGGCTTTTCGGCCAGTAAATATGAGTGTCGGGCCAGATGGCTCTATGTATGTGATAGATATTCACCGTAAAGTAATTGAGCATCCCGAATGGATTCCTGATGAAATCGAAAAAACATTAGACCTCAATGCTGGTAAAAACCAAGGTAGAATCTATAAAATTTCATTAGAAAATGAAAGCTTTGATTTTAAACAATTTAGCTCAAGCGAAGGCTTGGTTCAATCACTTAAAAACCCCAATCAATGGGTACGAAATACAGCTCAACGGCTTTTGATGGAAAACGTATTGAGCAATGAAACTTTTTTGGGTCTGAAAAAACTTCTTGAGTCTGATAATGAATTGGCTCGTCTTCATGCCATTTGGATTTTGAGTTATTCAGGCAAGCTAACACCAAACGAAGTGGCCGCGGCACTAAAAGATAAAAATGCAGCAAACCGAGAAAATGTTTTGAAGATTGCCGAAAATTATTTACCCGAAAGTGAATCGATTTTGGACAAAATAATTGGCTTACTCAATGACCCAGATGCACGAGTGAGAATGCAGGCTGCCTTGAGTTTAAGTATGTTGCCTGAGAATCACCCTTTTTATAAGAAAAATCAGGATTTGATTCTGGAATCATTGGCAAAAACCGCAAAATTGCCCAATGACGAATGGAATATAGCAGCCATTACCTTGGCAGCTCAAACAAAAACTGTGGAACTTTTTGCTCGAATTTCTCAAGAAAAAAACGTTAACGCCTCACTTTTGGCTTCATTGGCTTTGAATATTTCTGGTGAAACAGATGATGTTCTTTCCATTTTAAATCATCTTTCAACAAGCCCAATTTCAGATAAAGAAAAGACTTTGGTGGTAAGCCAATTGGCTAAGCAGACCGAAAAGGTAAATGGAAAAAGTATTGAAAATCAGATAAGCCAACTAGAACATAAGGCAGGACTGAATTTTCTGACTTCGTTGGCTTCATTAAGGCAAAAACTTAAACTACAGCCGTCATCACAATTCTTAAAGTACAGCAAATCGGCCTCCAAAAATGTGTTAGACGCTTCGCTTCCAGATTCGGTTCGAGTTCAATACCTTTCCTTGCTTGACTTTCTGCCTTATGCTCAAAAATCAACAATTTTATTTGAATGTCTCAAAAACAATCAACCGCTGAAACTTCAAGAAAACGCTTTGCGACAGCTTTCAAATTACAGAGAAAAAGAAATTGGGCATAAAGTGGTGGCCATGTGGAAAGCCCTTAGTCCACAGACCCGCCGCTATGCCAGTGACTTGTTGTTGTATATTGAATCTAACCACGATGCCTTGCTCACTGGCCTTGAAAAAGGCATTATCAATATCGGTGAAATGAATTTTGACCTTGAAAGAAGACGTACCTTGCTTTGGTGGACCGATAATGAAAACACCAAATCCAGAGCCAAAAGGCTTTTTTCTGACTCTGGTGTGAGTAATCGTCAGGCAGCAATGGACAAAATGAAACCAGCCTTGACGCTGAAAGGAAATAATTTAAATGGTGAAAAAGTATTTAGCAATACCTGTGCTACCTGCCATAAATACGGTAGTATTGGCAAAGAAGTTGGCCCCGTTTTGACAGAAATCAGCCGAAAAAGTAAAGCTACCATGCTACACGACATACTGGACCCAAATGCTGCCGTTGACCCCAAATATGTGAATCACAGCCTCGAAACCAAAAGCGGTGCCATTCATATGGGAATTGTGGCCAACGAAACCGACAAGTCTGTTACTATTCATAAAATTGGTGGCGAAAAAGTATTGATCAATAAAAGTGACATCAAGAAGTTTCGCTCTATGGGTACTTCTTTGATGATGGAGGGTTTTGAAAATGCCCTTTCTAATCAAGAAATGGCAGATTTATTGGAGTTTTTACAAAAAGGAGGAAAGAAATAATATGAAAAAGATTTTTTTAGTTTTTTTGGTTCAATTGTTTTTCCAGCAAATAATAGCTCAGAATTTGAAGGTTGGGGCTTCTTCAGCCATCATAAATCCCCAGATAGGGGCTTATATAGCTGGCGATAAACAAGATAGGAAATTCACAGGGATTCATGACAACCTGTACGCCAAAGCAGTTGTGATCAGCCACAACAACTCAAATGTGGCCATAGTAACTATAGATTGCATAGGTTTGCTGTATACAGATGTTTTGAAAATAAGGAAAAAGACATCTGAAATATGCAAAATGCCTGCCGATAGAATTGTGATAAGTTCTACGCACACGCATGCTGGGCCTGATGTCGTGGGTATTTGGGGCGAAGACTATTCAGCCAGTGGTGTGGACGATGAGTACATGCAATTTTTGATAAATACCACGGCTAATCAAATCAAAAAAGCATTTGAAAATCAAATAAGTGCCAAAGCCTACACCGCCGAAACTACTTTTGGTGAGCCTTGGGTGCAAAATATTTGTAATGAAGAATTGGATAGAAGTTTAAATATCATCCAATTCCGAAATTCTAAGAACAAGGCTATTGCCACCTTATCCAACTTTGCCTGTCACCCTACTTTTATGGATGCCGTGGCATCAGAGGTTTCTGCCGACTTTATTCATGGATATTATGAAGAGCTAAAAAAGACCACGGGCGGCGAGGTACTTTTTTTGCAAGGAGCCATAGGTGGCTGGGTGCAACCTGAAAACGAGCCAAAAACGTTTGAAAATGCCTACAAAAGAGGCAAAGAATTGGCTGAAAAGGTGAATATGGTTTTAAAAACAGCAATTCCACTAAAAAAATCAGTGTTGGTTTTTAGAAGCAAAAAAATAAAAATCCCAGTAGAAAACGAGGCTTGGCAACAATTGGCGGCTTTAGGTACCATCAAAAGGAATTTTGCAGAAACCGTTGAAACAGAGATTTCATTTTTTAAAATCGGCGAAGCTCAGTTTGTTACACATCCCGGCGAAACGGCTCCTTTTTATTCTTTAGAATCAAAAAAAATGATGAAAAATGGCCCTAAGTTTATTTTGGGTCTTGGAAACGACGCTTTGGGATATATCTTAAAACCAGCATATTTTGAAAACCCTAGCCTACCCCATGCCGAATACCTCACCCGCATGTCGGTAGGTAAACAAACTGGGCCAATAGTACTTGAGACAGTTAAGGTGTTGGTGCAAGATTAAGTTCTATTTACAAGTTTTTGAAATGGACAAGTTCATTGTGATTGCACTGGCTTTAAATTGCTCTTAATCAGTTTTTAGTAATTATTATTTATTTTATAATTCTCCAAATTCAACATTTTTTATTAAATTTGGAGAATTATAGGAATTTATATTTCTCCAAATTCAAGTTTTTTAGTTTAAAAGCCTGAAACCCTACCGCTCAAACTCCACATAATGTTCTGAGGCGTATTCGTCGTCGCCTGGTTTGATTCTTTTTACAAAAAAACGTGCCTTTTTGCCTAAAATCAAACAGGTATATTTGTTTTTGATGTCTTCTTCCGTGTTTAAGGGCTGCAATGATGGATACCAGAGTGTGTAGCCAGGCTTTTCAAAAAACAATTCGGGCTTTGTCCATTCTTGGCTGTTAGAGCCTATTGAGAGGTCTTTGTTTTTGTTAAATGAAATATAAATTTTATCCCCTACCCATGATTTTCCTTCAACCTTCCCCATCATCATTACCCAGCAGTCCAAATAGGTATTCCAACTTACTGATGGGCCCCAATGAAAGCCACCTGTAGGAGAAGAGGACGGCCCACCGCCCTCTTCAACAGGAATTTGTAAAGAACTTATGGGTTTACCTATACCATTATAGGGCACAGTAAAAGCCTTTCCATCCCATCTTTTGGCCTTTCCAACAGGATTTTCGAGGTCTTTCAAGGCAATCCGAGCCACACTTATGCACTGTCCCGACCACTCGATTTTTGGGTCATACGTTTTTTCGCTATAAGTACCCGGATACCCATATTCTCCATAAAATAAATAGAGGTATTCTCCACTTGCCACTGCCGAAGGATCACCCACTCCGCCTGCAAAAGTATTGGAGGTATTAAATGGCTTTAAAATCATTCTGGGATCTAGGTCTTCAATAAAAATTCCTTTGTTTTTCCAACTTTTACCCCCATCTGTTGATTTCATGATGCCAATTCTACAGACTGCTGCGGCACTTTTTGGCCCTCTTAATCCCTGTGGCCATTTGTTGTTTTTATACCCTTCGCCAGTTTTTGGATTGTAAGGCAGAGTTTGTGGGTAATTTTCATTGTGATAAATGCCATAAAGAGTCTTGCCTGATTTATCTTTTGCATCTTGGTAAACCGTTTCAAACCAAACTGCACCATGCAAGCCAGGTTTGCCAACCGGGGCGTTTTCGGGCATAATGGGTTCAAAGAAGTTTTCAGAAGGACTTTTAAACACCTCATCTGCATTTTTTCCATCGGCATAGCGATTGTCCACACCAAGTCCCCACACTGGGTCTTCGCCATATTTGCCAGGAAAAATCCGAAAAGTATCTCCTACCCAAGCCTCTGCCATATTGCAATCAACAAAAGAGTTAAACTTCACTTTTTCGGCAGGTAAAAGTTTGAATTTAGGTTTGAAGGATTGAGCAACTGCAAATAGATTGGAGAACAACACAATAGCCAAAATAAAACAGACTTTCTTCATTTTTGATTTAAGGTTAAATAAATAGTATTTTGATTGAAGAAAAATATATTAAACAATCATCCTATCAAATATAAATGAATTTTTTAGACGAAAAATCATAATCAAATTAGAATTATTTAAGGTTAAAAAAAAACTAAGTAATTGAGCCTTAGGACTTCAAACTTTTTTCTAAAAGCATATTGTTAAAAATCAAAAAATAGGATTGTTAAACTTTAATTTGAATATTCAAAACCTACTTATGTATGTTTGATTTTAAAAATGATAAACATTCAGATTGGACTTCTAAAAACCCATTTTCTCAAACGGAATATCAAGCAGCTCAAAAACCGTATCACTCACAAAATTAAAATGCCACCATTCCATTGGGTCAACCTTGAAGCCGTGTTTTTTCATTACAGTTTTTAGTAATTCCCGATTTTTGATGACCTCTTCGGACAATTTCATAAACTCAGGATGAGCCGCATACAC
Source organism: Lacihabitans soyangensis (assembly GCF_024343775.1). Lineage (GTDB taxonomy): Bacteria > Bacteroidota > Bacteroidia > Cytophagales > Spirosomataceae > Leadbetterella > Leadbetterella soyangensis. Next base: position 13,958 of record NZ_RJUF01000023.1, read on the forward strand.
CAAAGCGTCAAATGGAGTGGGCATTTTGAGCTCTTTTTTGGTTTTGAGGTCAATCAATGTCAAATCTAAAGCTATGCCTCGATTGTGTTTACTGCCTGTCCATGGCAAACCCATATAAAGTGTATCGGGCAGCATCTCAAACATCTGACAAGTAACCGAATAGGGACGGTAGGCATCATAAATTTTCAAACCATATCCTTGAGCATTTAAATCTTTCTGCACCGCTGCCAATGCCTTTGCCACGGGTAATCTCACTAAAGCCACAGGTTTTTTGTACAATTGGGTGTAGAATACATTTTGGGTGGTGGCATATTTGATATCTAAAGCAATATTGGGCACATAATCTTTGATTGGCACCAATGCTTTATTAGGGTCTTTTTTGATGGTTTCTTTCAGGATTTTGGGGTCTGAAATGATGTAAAGATTGTATTTAATGGTGCTTTGAGAGAAGGAAAATACAGGTAATAGTAAAATTAAGAATATAAGATTTCTCATGGAATCACACGGTTTGTAAGTACAATTTTTCCAATTCATTGGCCGAAATCTCTTTGGCATCAATTACCGAAACTAAGTTTCCCTCTTTCATAATTCCGATGCGGTTGGCTACTTCTTTTGCCCTGAAAATATCGTGGGTAGCCATCAGCACAGCCGTTCCGTTTTGAGCTAATTCACGCAAAATCTCCGAAAATTCGTTGGAAGCTTTTGGGTCAAGTCCCGAAGTGGGTTCATCAAGCAAAAGAGCTTTGGCTTTTTTAGCGATGGCAATGGCAATGCCTACTTTTTGACGCATACCTTTTGAATAGCCGCCAACTCGCTGATTGTGAGCGGTGTTTTGCAAACCTGCTTTGCTCAAAAACGAGCTTAATTCATCTTTTTCGTAAGAAAAACCTGCTAAAGATGAGAAAAACTCCAAGTTTTCGATACCCGAGAGATTTGGGTACAACATCACCGTTTCGGGAATATAGGCGAGGTATTTCTTGGTTTCAAGGGGATTTTCTGCTACCGAAACGCCATTGATGCTTGCCGAGCCACCCGAAGGCTGGATAAATCCCAAAAAGCAGTTAATAGTGGTGGTTTTACCCGCACCATTTTGACCCAACAAGGCAAATATTTCGCCCTCATTGATGGTCAAATTCAGACTATTAAGAGCCTTTTGCTCTCCATAAGTTTTGGTTAAATTCGTTGCTTGTAACATATCTTTTAGATTTAAGTCCCGATAGCTATCGGGATTCGATTTTTGATTGACGATTGTTTTTGCTTTAAATCTGTGAAAATCAGCGTTTCGCAGAATCCGTTTCATCAGCGTGCCATCATGTTTTTACCAAATTTCAATTTCGCCCAAAACACACACAAAATACTGATTATCAATAATGGCAAAAGCATTTTTAGCCAATTGAGACTCGGTTTTTCTTGATAAAATTCTAAACCAAATTTCTTCCAGTTTTCATCAGAAACTGCCGTTTCGGTGAAGATTTTTGGATAAAAATAGAGTCGTTTTTGCTCATGGAAACTTTCCAGTTTTTCGATAAAATTCAGGTAATTATCCATATCCGAAAGACTCAAAGCATTAAGGCTTAACTGAGCATGAATACTGGGAAAAAACATGCCCGCCGTACTGCTGAAGGCATTGCGTTTTTTTAGTTTTTCTTTGAATGCCAAAGCATCTTTTGCTGCCTCATCGTCGCCCATTTGTTGCATGGCGTAGTACCATAGCCAACTGTAATCCTTGCCTTCGGGGTGTTTAAATTGACTAAACTGTGGGTAATGTTGATGAAATTTCGCCACGGTAGGTTCTTTGGGCACATCCCACTTGTTGTGATAGCCATCTCGACTTTCCAGCACGGTGCTGAATGCTTCGGGAACAGGATAAAGATTGACCGTAAGAGCATTGACTCCAGCAGGAACCACGATGGTGAGCGTTACCCATGAAAGCAATAAAATCAAGGCATTTTGGCTCGAATTTTTATGAAAACTGGCTACTAACCAAGCCAAAGTAAACCAAAAAATGATGTACAAAATAGAAGTAAGAATAAATGCCAGAAATACAGCATCAAACGGAATCGCTAAGTAGAATTTGGCAATCATGAGCAGCAACACTAAAATTAAAAACACACTCACGAACCGAATTAAAATCTTTATTCGTAGCATTTTTATCGGATTTCCCGATTGGCTCAATACCAAACTCCAAGTGCCTTCTTCTTTTTCTTCCGAAATCAGATTGAAACAAAATGCAATAATGATGAGCGGAAAAAAGTAAATCAACACGAAACTAAAATCCATGTTTCCGAGCATCTGATACATGGGATTCATCAAATCGGTGGCGTATTTTTGTTCTTCCAAATTACGAATCGTTACGCTTTTTAACGAAGGATTAATATCTCGCTGGCCAATGGCCAAACCTGCTAAATTGGGCATTTCATTTACCAAACCAAAACGCACATAATAAAGCAATAAACCAATTTCTTTTGGGTGAAATTCAACATTTTTGGCAATGCTTTCTTGCTGATAATGAGCGGTTTTTTCAATGATTTCCTTGTTTTTATCTAAAAAATGTTTGCCGATATTGAGGCTAATCAAGCCCGCCACAAACAGTATCAAAAGACCTGTCATCAAGCCTTTTGAACGAAGAAAGTTTTTTAATAATAGTGCTTCCATGTCAAAATGCTTTGAGGTTTTTAATCGAATAATTAACTAAGAAAAACAGTCCTAAAGTCCATACAATCAGTGAAATAATTGAAATGACTTCGTTTTTAAATACCTGAATTAAACTCAAAAACTGATGATGGAAATCGGGTAAATCAGACCAGTGTTTTTTGCTGATGATAGCTTTTTTATCGGCCGAAGTTTTTACTTTATTGCCGATGTATTTTATCTGTAATTCATTCATGGTTTGAGCCAAATGGTATCTGAAATCTTCGGCTTGATTCTGAAAATCGTTGTAAGCCGAGTGATCAGTTCCTGAAAGTGCCATCGAAAGGTTCTTGATAGCCATGTAAGGATTCAGAAATGCCGTAAAACGTACCACATTTTGCTGTTTTTGGTAGGTTTCAACCAAATGTGCCTGATGTTTTTTGTAGGTTTCGGCACTGAGTTTTTCACCCTCACGCATCACATAACCGCTGTAATTGAAAGGTAATTTATGCGTAGAATCTACATTATATGCAATAAGCAATGAGTCTTTTAATGCCTTGAAATGTGGGTCATTGGGGTTGTGACTGTCGCCCTGCCTGATGAGTTCTTGTTCTACGTTAGTGTCAAATTCAATCTTTGAAGGTGATGGAAAAAGATTTTGACCTACTACCTGCGAAACTTTGGGCAACATCAAGGTAAAAAATAACCAAAATCCAATCAGCGAAGTTAGAGCCGACTTCGAAGATTTTGCCTTTGCCGATACCAAAATAGCCAGTACAGAAAGTATAAAAAAGTAAGCTAAGTAACTGATAATAAGAAAGAAAAAACGGATATAACTTTGCGGATTTTCGGAGGCAAATTCATTGAAAATCAACAAAATAAAGCCAACAATGACCGATGGCACAAAAATACTCAAAGCCAAGGCAAACAAACCAAGCGATTTACCCAAAATGAGTTCTTGCCAACTCACACCCTGCGTGAGCAAAATTCGTAGCGTGCCGTGTTCTCTTTCACGTGCCACCATATCAAAGCCCCAAAAGAAAATGAGTAGAGGTAACAATAGTTGTAAAATCATTCCTGCCGAAATTTCACCAAAACGCAGCAATCCATTCGACAAACTGGCTTCCGAAAAGTTGACGGTATTTTGTTTGTGGGCTTCTAAAAAAACGGCATTTCCTACGTAGCTATCCATGCCAAAATCGAAGAAACTCAGAGGAAAACGATTTCTGAATGCCACATAGCCATAATGTGCCATGCGGTGTGGATGTTTATCAGGGCGATTTTCCCAGCGTTCACGCACTTCGAGGCTGTAATGTTCTACGGTTTCTTGTTGATTTACAAGGTATTTGTACCCAGAAAACAAAGCAAAAAACAATAAACCATTAAAAATCCCAATAAGCCAAAGCGTACTGGAATTCTTGATTTTACTGGTCCAAACCTGTTTTGAAATGAGTTTTAGTATTTTGTTTCGCATTTCTTTCCTGGATTTATGGAACGCTGATGACGCTGATATTCTACCGCTGATAAATTCGGATTAAAGTATCCGTTTAAATCTGCGTTGCTTGCATCCGTGTCATCTGCGTGCCATTTAACAATATGATTTAAAATTTATAAGTCGCCGTTAGCATAAAATTCCTTGGTGCTCCTGGAAACAAACGGGTATAATTTTGAGCTCCAATCCAATACGTTTTATCAAAAATATTGTTCATGTTGAGAGCTACTTGTACGTTGCTTTTGCTTGGCGTGTAATAAATAGCCGCATCAAAAGTAGTAAAGGCTGGTACTTCAAACGCTCTACTGAACCACGGAATTCTACTGCCTTGGGCGTTCATTCCTGCTCCAATTCCCAAATCTTTTAGTTTAGAATTTGCTCCGAAATTGTAGCGAGTCCAGACATTACCGCTATGTTTGGCCACATTCTCTTTGCGTTGGCCCACTAAGGCCTCATTAGCGTCAGCAATGATTTTAGCATCAATAAAGCTGTATGAAGCATTGATTTGCCAGTTTGGCAGGATAAAACCCGCCAAATCGGTCTCGAAACCACGACTACGGTCAGCTCCACGTTGTACCAATAAGTCAGGCTTGGTTGGGTCATTGGCACTCATCAAGATATTTTTTTGGTTGATTTCATACACAGCAGCATTTAAAGTAAATCGCTTTTCGAAAAGCTCAGTTTTTACACCCAATTCTTTCAAGTCGCTGATTAATGGTTTGAATGTAGCCGCCGAAGTTGGGGTCCAAAAATAGGCTCCGGTACTTGGCAATAATGTTACAGTGTTTGATTGTGGTTGATAGCCTTCCAAGTAAGTACCATAAACATTTATATTTTTAGTCACTTCGTAAGTCAAGCCAATTCTTGGAATCAATGCTGTGTTTTTGAATGATGCCTCGTTGGGTGCGTTATAGTTTGTTATATCTTCAAACCATTCGTTTCTTAAACTCAACAAAGCAGAGAATTTTCCAATTTTTAGTTGCTCTTGAATATAAATAGCGTCAGTGGTAGTCAATGCCGATGGCACTGCAATTCGACTGTTGAGTGTATAATCATTAATATTTCTAACCGTATAAACTGGATTACTCAAGTCAAAATAATTTGTGTTAGGTCTTGGTAGTGTTTTTCCACCAATGGTAACAGTCTGATAATTAGCCGCATTGGCTATCGCAAAACTTCCAGCTACCGAGCCATCTTTCAACAAAAATCCACGGGCAGCGTTCTGTCCGCCACCTTTGAGTTTATTCCAGCTTTGTAAGTCATAGCCTACCAAAAGTTTATGCGAAGTTTTGCCCGCTTTAAAATTGAAATTGAAGTAAGCGTTTAGGTTATCAGTATTCCACAATTGCTTGCGTTGCACCATTTGCATTCCTACCAAACTAGTAACTTCGGCACCTGTGATGTCTCTCGCAAAGGCGTTAGTTGTGCGGTGTTCCTGCAAATCTTCAGACCAAGTTTGTTTCATGTACGAGGCATTAAAACTGATTTTCTCGCTGAATTTATGCGAAAGATTTGCCGTAAGAATCAATTCTTTCGACTTGAAAAAGTCGTTGGCCGCACCTAAATTCAAGCTGATTGGCGTACTGTTCAAGTTTGTTTTGCCTGCTACCGCCCCGAAAATCGGCTGACCACGGTCGAGGTTGCCGACCATATTTGAGTAAATCAACTCAGTATTAATGGCAGTTTTATCGCTCGGTAAATAGGTGATAGATGGAGAAATCAAAACCGAATTATTCTTCACCAAATCACGGTAAGATTGTGCCTCTTGGTAAGCACCGTTGATGCGATAAAGCAAGGTTTTTGATTCATTCAATGGGCCTGTAAAATCCAAAGCCCCACGAACTGTGCTGAAACTTCCAGCACTCAGACTCACCTCTCTACGAGTTTCGGCCAAAGGTTTTTTTGTTACCATGTTGATACTTCCACCTGGGTCAACGCTGCTAAAAGTAACCGAAGCTGGGCCTTTCAGCACCTCAACACGCTCCACATTGGTAGTAAGCGGTTGTAAAAAGTAAAACTGGCGGGTACGCATTCCGTTGATAATTTGTCCTTCCTCGTTTTGACTGATTCCTCTGATATTGAATTGATTATAAAAACTCGAAGGCGAAACCCCCGAAGCTATTTTTACGGCATCCGCCAATTGAAACGCTCCACGGTCCGCAATCAATTCTTTGGTAACAGTGCTGAGTGCCTGTGGCAACTCTTTGTTTTTGATGGCAATTTTGGTAGCCGAAAAACTATAGTCAGAGTTGTAATCTTTTCTGGCTCTACCCAGTACTTCTACGTCCTGGAGCAAGGTTTCTGAGGGTTTCAGACTAATTTCAAGCGTTTGATTGGCCTTAACTTCCTGCGAAAATGCTTCATAACCAATTGAACTGATACTCAGCTTGTAATTTTTGTCTGAAAGGTTTGTAAACTCAAAATTTCCGTTTTTATCGCTCAAAACACTTTTGGTTTCTAAGGTTGAGCTAAGTTTGACAGTCGCTCCGATAATAGGTATTTTCCCATTTTCTTTTATGCTGCCATTTAAGGTATTTTGGGCAAATGAAACCGTTGAAATTAGCAGTAAGAGAGAGAGTAGTTTTTTGAAATACATAATATTTGTTTTGGTTAATTATTTAAATTTTGGGGAAAGGGTCTTTAAACTTGCCACCGGATTCCATACTTAATATTTCTTCCTCGGTACAAAGGCAGTTTTCGAGCTCTGAACAGATTATCTCTTCGTTGAGGTCTTGACCAATGATGACCAACTCATTTTGTCTATCGCCAAAACGTTTGTCCCAACGGCTTTCAATTTGCTGTTGATTATTAAGAAATGAAGCGTATTGTGATCTTTCTCTAAAAGTCATGCTCGCCCACCAAACTCCAGCACTTTCGGCTCGTAAAGAACCTCCAGCCTGACTCCAGTTTAGGGCATCGTCAGGACGTGATGACATCCAGAATAATCCTTTTGAGCGTATGATACCTGCATGCCATTCATCTCCAATGTAATTCCAAAATCTTTCAGGATGGAAAGGTCGTTTATCTCGGAAAACAAAACTACTTATACCATATTCCTCCGTTTCGGGGGTATGCGTTATGCCTTTGTTTCGGTTTTCAAGCTCCTGAATCCAACCGGCAGAACTTTCCGCTTTTCCATAATCAAAAAGTCCCGTGTTCAAAATTTGAGAGGTTGGCACTTTCCCGAAGCTAGATTCTATAATTTTAGCAATTGGATTAAGTGACTTAATTATGGCCTTAAGTTCACCCAACTGATATGGGCTTACGAGATCAGTTTTATTTAAAATAATGATATCAGCAAATTCAATTTGGTCAGTTAAAAGATTTACGATAGTACGGATATCATTCGGATCATCGTTGAGGTTTCGTTGCCAAATATTATCGGCCGAACCAAAGTCTTTCCCAAAATTATAGGCATCTACTACGGTCACCATGCAGTCAATTTGGGCATATTTTGAAAGGTCAATACCATTTTCGTCGTCCACAAAACTGAAAGTTTGGGCCACGGGTACAGGTTCTGAAATGCCTGTGGATTCGATAAGTAGGTAATCGAACCGATTTTCTTTGGCCAGTTTTTCTACCTCTATCATCAGATCTTCACGAAGCGTACAGCAGATACAACCATTGCTCATTTCTACCAATTTTTCCTCGGTTCTGGAAAGCGTATTTTCTTTTTCGACTAGGGCAGCATCTATATTTACTTCGCTCATATCATTAACTATCACAGCCACTTTAAGGCCTTCTTTGTTGTGAAGAACATGGTTGAGCAAAGTGGTTTTTCCAGCTCCGAGAAAACCCGAGAGCAAGGTTACGGGGAGTTTTTTATTCATGATGGCATTTTTTACAATGACGCAGGTTATAAATATGACCTATTATTAAGCCTAAGCTGGCTAAGTAACTTATTTCGTGGAGAATGTGAAATTCATCTTCGAACAAAATACAAACAGTGAGTAAGAAGAAGCTTGACCAGATTATGCCTAGTGCAACCTTACTCTCTGAGTTTTTGGAAGCTTCATAAGCGGCAAAAAAACTGATGATTAGAAACAAATAGGAAACCTCATGCCACCAAGAAAAGTTAGAGGCTATAAAGATGAGAAAAGGTGTAAATAGGCAATGCACCACACAAAGTGATGCACTTGCGATTCCTAACCAATCTGATTTAAAATTCATATGTTTATAAATGCAACAATGTTGCAAATATAAAAACATAAATGATTCAAATGCAACAATGTTGCATAAATTTTTAATTTAATTGAATTGAATTAGGCTAGCATCGTCCAAGATGTAGTTCAGGTCATCGACATTGTCAGAATTGAGTCTGAACTTGCCTTTAACGGTGATGATTTGGTCTGTTTTGAATCGATTTTTGGTAGTGAAATTGAGCTGAAGGATGGATTCTGGCCCAGAACCACCACAAAAGAAACAAGCTGCCATGGGTTTGGCAGAAAGCACATAGAGGTTTTGACTGACTGGAATTACATATCCTTTTATTTCCACAAATTTTCCTTCTAGTTTTTGTAAAGAAGCTCCGAAAGTAGGGTAGAGGAAGTCTAGCTCATATTCCTTGTTGAATTTCTTCGTGAATTTTACATCTCTCAGTGTAGCCCAAGTAATTTTTTGGGTACTTATGTCTTGAGAATATCCCTGAATTGAGATAACTATCAGAAATAGAACAAATTTTATTTTTAGCATAAAAGAATTAGTATTTTTGCAACAACGTTGCAAAAATAAATATTATTATGAAAATTAGCAGACTATTCCATCTTTTTGTTGTGATACTTGGATGCTCAAGTCCGAAAGTCGAATTGACCAAGGCCAACAAAATTCACTTGGAAAATGCCGCCATCTTTGAAGTTTTAGAAAACAAATTGGATAGTTTATTGAAAATTAGCACAAATGAAACCCAAAATAATGACCTTCAAAACCTTAATCACGAATTAAAAGAACTAGAAGAAAATATGGTAGAAGTGCCTGGTTTTGAACACGAACACCATCATGAGGGCCATAACCACAGTCATGCGGCACCTATTAACTATACTGATGATCAGATTTTGGCCATTCAAAAAGAAGTAAAATCGGAACTTTTAAAGATAAAAACCAAAATAGAAAATTTTAAGTAGGTTTCTAGGCTGAAATCATCTGCCAAAGTAAATCAAAAGTTTCGGAGATAATCTGTTCTCTTTTGCTTTCTTGCGGTTCCGAAATAATCAGGTATTGATTGATGCTGAACGTATGACCACTTATAAGGGTAAACAGTATTTCTAAATCCATATTTTTCAAAACACCCTCATCTATAGCGTTTTGTAAAAGTTCTTTCAGTGGTTTTACATATTTTTGGATTTCGTCTTCTGCTATTTTTTTTAAGTATGGAGAAGAATTAAATTGCTCCATGAACTTAAATTCATCCCGATGTTCTTTTGCCCAATCCAGGGTTGTGGTGTAGTATTTCTTAAGAATTTCTTTAAATGAAGTTTCCTGCGAAATGCTTTCTGTTATTTCACAGCCCAATTTGCTCTTAATATCTAAATAAAGAGCCACTACCAACTCGTCTTTGGTAGGGAAAAAATAGAACAAAGTTCCGCTCGAAATACCAGCTTCTTTAGCGATTTTGCTTGTAGGAGTGTTGTGAAAACCAAATTCCACAAAGAGCTTCAAAGCTGCGTCTAATACTTTTGCTTTTTTGTCCATTACTTTACACTTTTCCACCATTCAGTAAAGGTTTGCTCTGAATTGTTGAGGTCCACTTTTTCACCAATCATGGGAGTTACGAGGTTCAGATTTTCTTTTTTATTGTTTTCAACGATTTTGTTCAATGGTTCATCCCAAGCGTGGTTGGCTAAGGCAAACTTTGACGAATGCACTGGAAACAAACGCTTGGTATTTAAATCTTTAGCTGCTTGCAAAATCTCATGTGGCATCAAATGAATGTGCTTCCAACTTTTGTTATATTGGCCGTTTTCAAGAATAGCCAAATCGAAAGGACCAAATTTTTCCCCGATTTCGGCAAAGTGTTTGTCGTAACCACTGTCGCCTCCGAGAAATAGATTCTGACTTGGAGTTTTCAGCACAAATGATGTCCACAAAGCTTGGTTTCTCTTAAACATTCTACCCGAAAAGTGTCTGCCCGGAGTCAGGGTGACGTTAAATCCATTTCCTAAATCTACGTTATCATACCAGTCTTTTTCGATGATGATTTTTGGGTTGTAGCCCCAATATTCGAGGTGTTCGCCTGTTCCAAGAGCGGTGATTACTGTTTTGACTTTCGATTTTAGCTTTACGATGGTTTTGTAGTCTAGGTGGTCGTAGTGGTCGTGCGAAATGAAGAGGTAGTCTATTTCGGGAAAATCATCAACTGAGTACCTATCGGTGCCAGTAAAGGCTTTGGTGGTAAAGCTGAGTGGGGAGGCATTTCCACTGAGCACTGGGTCGATAAGTATTTTTTTGCCGTCAACTTGAATAAAATAAGATGAATGCCCAAACCACACCAAGACATTCTCATTCGGGCTTAAAGTCTTCAGGTCGGTTTTGTGTGATGGGAGGCTGGCCTCGGGTTGTTGTCTCTTTTTGTCGCCCAAAGCAAATTCTTTCATTACAGTGTAATAGGTAGCACCTTCTGTCAAATCTGGTGTAAAACTTTGATTTTGAAATGCTCCGTCTCGATAATTTGGAGATTTTTTTATACGTTTCAATCTGGCTCCAGAAGGCATTCTTCCGAAAACGGCCATCCTTAAAAAGGCACTTATGCTCATTGCTGCTGCTATGATAAATATTAAAATTACGGTTCTTCTTTTCATAAACTGACTAATCAGTCAGTAAAGGTAGTGCATAGAAAGCAAACGAAAAATTTTAATTTTTATGAGCGGTATTTGGGAAGGATGAGGTGTAGGATTTGAGATTTTATCTAAACTAATTTTAGTTTCATTCCTTCATGACTAGCAACGTAGCCCAAGGATTCATAAAATCTTAAAGCTTCAGGTCTTTGCTTATCGGTGGTTAGCTGTACCATGTTACAACCTTTTTCTATTGCATGCGTTTTGATATATTCAAACATTTGGCCACCAATTCCTTGACCTCTAAAATCTGAATGGGTTCTAACTGCCTCCACTTGTGCTCTCAAGCCACCTTGATGAGTTAAATATTGAATAAACGTTAGTTGGAAAGTGCCAACTTTTTGACCATTCATTTCTACTACGGTAAGCTCTTGGTTTGGGTCTTTAATGATATTTTCAAAAGCCATTTTGTACTTTTCAGAAATCTTTTCATCAAACTGTTCTCTTTTAGAGCCCAGCGTATCATCTGAAAGCATTTTTATAATATCCAGAAGGTCATCATTTAAGGCCAGTCTAAAATTAAGTTTATTTTCCATATTTATTGATTCAAATATCTAAAAATAAATTAGTTAGTTCATATTTCTGCTATTTAACTTTCGCCATCGCCCTAACCGGAAAAGTACCCACTCCCTTGAACTTGGGAGGAATCGCACTGAAGGTAAAGCCAACCGTTGGTAAGAGGTAGAGGTTGCAAAGGTGTTCAACAATGAGGATTTCGGCACCTAAAAGCGTGGTATGCACAGGGCGGCTATTGAACTGGGTATTGTCAATATTGTGTGAATCTATGCCTACCAACTTTACTTGGCAATCTCTCAAGTATTCAGCGGCTTCTTGAGTTAAATATGGATGGTTTTCGTAATATTTTTCGGTATTCCAGTGGTTTGACCAGTCGGTTTGTATCAATACCGCCCGATTTCGTATTTCAAAACCTTCGAGATGTTGCTTGGTTACGGCCAAAGTTTGGGTGAATGGAACAGAAATCTTGATTCCTTCCAAGTCTGTAAAGGCCTCTAAACCGACCTCCGAAAGGTCTTTTCCGTCAGAAAATCTATGGAATGGGCAGTCGAGATAGGTGCCTGTATTGGTCACCATTTCTATTTTACCAATCTGGAATTCGGTGCCTACCTCATAAAACTTCCTGGAATCCTCTCTGCTCAAATAATCGCAAACAATAGGAGCGGGGAGGCCTTTGTAGGTAACCAAGCCATGCTCAATGGTGTGGCTAAGATCAATCAGTAAAGAGTTTGGGGTTTTTAAGTCTACAGGTTTACGTTTATGAGTTTCCGTAAAAATGGCTTTGTTCGATATTTCCACCCTACCAACCATTAAAAGACGCATATCAGTAACCAAGTAGTCGGCCAATTCTTTGTCAGAAATTTCCTCACCAGCGATGTCTAACCTGAAATCTTCACCTTTGAGACTTCCGCCATTGGTGAAATATATCTCAAAATCAAATTTTACTCTTTTGTCCATAAATAGATGTTACTTTTTTTGGCCTGATTTTAGTTTTTAAATTTTACGACGGGTTGGTTTTTTCCTGCTTTTTCTTCAGAATTCCTTTTTCCACATTTTCGTTAAGCAGGTTCTCCGCATATTGCCATATCACTTCTGAGCCGTTTTTTATAACTTTTTTCTTTTCGTAAACGGTCTCAAAATCAACATTATATTCTCTCCATGTGCCGCCATTGTTCGAGGTATTTTGCAGAAGTGGTTCCAATCTGTCCATCGATTTTGCAAATTTGGCTTCGTTTGTTTCCCCTGTCTCAAATTCCTCCCAAATAGCTATTAGTTCTTCTGCTTGTTCGGTGGGTAGGATGCCAAAAATACGTTTTGCAGCTAAAAGTTCCTCTTCGGTATTGGTGTGGTTTTTCTGAGAGTCATAAATGAAGGTATCGCCAGCGTCTATTTCCACAATGTCGTGTATGAGCACCATTTTGATGACCTTTAGCAGGTCAATGCTGGAGTTGGAGTATTCAGATAAAATGACCGCCATGACTGCCAAGTGCCAACTATGCTCGGCATCGTTTTCGTTTCTGTCACTATTCAAAAGTTTGGTTTTCCGCTGAATATACTTCAGTTTGTCTATTTCTTTTATGAATTCAATTTGTTTTTCAAGACTGGTCATTTCTGTTTTTTCATTTATTTTCGGTAAAATACTTACCTCTTCGATTTCATGGCTTTGTATTTTTTTAGACTTAGATCATTTTTTAGTCTTTCGTACTCCTCTGACCCAGCAGCGTAAAGTGCTATTCTTCCTTCAGAATTACTGTGAAGACCCCATCCGTAGCGTTTGGTAAGTGGCGATGCCCTGAAACAAGCTTGCCCTTTGGAGAAAAATTCTTTCCGAGCATTTTCTAGTTCATCTTCCAAGAGTTCTTTTCTTTCTGCAAAAACAGAGAATAAAACATCATCGGACGTGAATTTGTATGGGTTCTTATTGATAAATTCAAATTGTATATTTGCTACTGATTTTGCATCAGCTTTGATAGGCGGTATCTCTGCCTTTTCTGTGGGGCAATCGTCGGCTATTTCAATGAAAGTATTGTAATAGTTGGTCGTATGCTCTTTCATAATTTATGTTTTAAATGGCCCAAAATGCTATTTTAAGGCAATAAAAATATCAACTTCTGCATTTTCAGGGTTTGCTGCCTTGGCACCATACACCTCAAAGTCGGTGGTATAGGCTCTGTTCAAATCAGTGTTCCAGATTTTCACCCACTCATTGAAAACTATTCCTTCATTGATATTTCCTTTTGCTGTAAACTGCTGATAGTTTGCTACTTCAATAACTTTCCCGACCATGCCATTTGGGATTTCGTCCAAACTCCTCACTGCACAGCCCAAAATCGTGTTGTAAGGTGCAGTATGATCTTTTTCGTAATCAGTATAAAGACAGTAAATGGTTTCATCAATTTTGTTGGGTATGAGTTTCGAGATGCCTTCGCCCATAAACCTTCCCCAAAGTGCCGGAATGTCTTTTGCGGCTTCACCATTGTTGTTGCTTGTTCTGGTCGAGATTCCGACGATATTTATCTTTTGCATTTTGTTTTTTCTGCAAAAATAAGTGCCCTTCCTGACAACCCTATGTCAGTAGCCTTCGTTTTTACTCTTCCTCTAAAGGTTGAAATCTATTCGTTCCTTCTATTCGCTCCCATTCAGAGCCTATCGGTTTTTTGAGCATCGGAATTATGGCCCTGTCATAATTGGCGATGGTGTTTACGTCATAAATTGAGATATTGTCCAGGTTTTCAACGTATTCATCGTCTTCTGTGCCGGAATAAAACCTCCAGCCTGTATCAAATTCGTCCTCAGGTTCTTCTCTGTACATAAAGCCTACTTTTAGGCCCTCTTCAGTAATTTTTCCGGTGGCCATACAAGTGCCACCCGTTGGTATGAGGTCTTGGAATTCCTCTATTTTTGATTGCATATTTTTGATTTTTGGAAAGTAAAGATATTGAAAATATGGAAAACCAACCAATGTTATCAATGCAAGGGACGTTTTTTAATCATGCCGCCCTTGGTATCTTTTACGCTGTTCATGACCACGAACGCACTCGGCTCTATTTTCTCTATTTCGGAGTTTAATTTGTTCAATTCCAGTCGGGTAATAACCGTGTAAAGAATATCGGTTTCCTTCATTTCACCTCTTTTTCCGTAGCCGCTTTTGCCACTGTAAACCGTTACTCCTCTGCCCAATTTGTCTATAATCATCAGTCTGATTTCTTCGTTTTTGTCTGAAACCACTGTCACACCAATGTATTCTTCGAGGCCTTCAACTATAAAATCGAGGGTTTTGGAGGCCGCTAGGTAGGTTATCATGGAATAGAGGGCGATTTCGATTCCCAAAAAATAGGCTGCTGCACCGAAAATCATCACATTGATGACAATTATAATATCACCGATGGTAGTGCCAAATTTACGGCTTAAATAAATGGCGAGAACCTCCGTGCCGTCTATAACCGCTCCACCTCTGATAGCAAAACCAATACCCGCACCTAAGAAAAACCCACCAAAAATAGCCACGAGAAGGTTATCATTGGTGATGTTTGGAAAACTCACTGTGGCCAATACAAGGGCTAATCCGGATATGGCCAATGCCGTTTTTATGGCAAATTGGCGACCAACAATTTTGTAACCCATCATGATAAATGGAAAATTTATGCCCACTATGAGGTAGGAGAGGGGTATTTTGGTCAAGGCCGATATCAAAAGTGATATTCCTGTGGCTCCACCGTCAATAAAATGATTGGTAAGTAAAAAGCCCTTAAAGCCAAAGGCAGCCGAAAAAATGCCAATGGTTATTAAAACGGTATCTTTTATTAGTCTTTTCGAAGGAGTCATGGCTGATGTCCGAGGGTTTGTTTAATATATTAATGGTATTCTGGGGATAAAAATTCCACAAAGTCATATTAAACCAACGTAAGAAATGGCTTTTTCTTACTCATAATTGCCCAAACTAATCGAAATAATAAAGTTCAAGGAGTTGAATAGCCTCAATCACTCA
Organism: Lacihabitans soyangensis; assembly: GCF_024343775.1. Taxonomy (GTDB): domain Bacteria; phylum Bacteroidota; class Bacteroidia; order Cytophagales; family Spirosomataceae; genus Leadbetterella; species Leadbetterella soyangensis. The sequence continues at coordinate 29,415 of NZ_RJUF01000023.1, forward strand.
ACAATAGTTCTGAAAGTGAGATTAACGCGTGGCTTAGACACCATTTTGGTTGGTGGAAGACGGTGTAGCCAGTGCGTTTGGGTGGTGTCTTTCATTACCAACAAGCTACCATGCTCTAGAAAAAGGTCTATTTTTTCTTTTGATTGCTTATGTTTAAAAGCAAATTTTCTTTCGGCCCCAAAACTTAAGGAACCGATGGCACCGTCTTTTTTAAGGTCCTTTTCTCCATCGCTGTGCCAAGCCATGCCTTCATCTCCAGAATGATATAGGTTTAGGAGGCAAGAATTAAAGGTTTCGCCGGTTGCGTTTTCTATGGTTTCTTTGAGTTCTAGCAATTCTTTGGTCCACAAAAGAGCCTGCTTGGTTGTATTGGAGTAAGTATATTCAAAGGGTTTTTCACCGTACCAAGCTACTTTTCGCTTCGTAATAATTTTTTTGCCGAAAATCACGGCTTCGTCGTTACGCCATTCTATGGTATTGAGCAACGCATCTAGGTAATGATTGGCCTGCTGATGGTCAAACAGTTTTCCGTAATAGTTTACCGTTCCCTCGTAAGGTAGCCAGTTTTTTGATGAGTCGGGTTTGAAATCAAACAAGTCCATTCTGCCAGATTTTATATTAAACAATGACCACAAGGTCTGAAATTTCTTTCTAGAGCTTCTTCTTCAGAACAAAAGAACACTCTATTCTGTTTAAACATTCTTTTTCCAGATTTGCAATTGAGTTTTCCGAAGATTTTGAGTTTTACATTTCCTCCAAAAGTAATCTTCTTTTGTCGTATTTGTTTTCGCAATTCTGCAGGATTTATGTCGTCATGCCGAATCATTCCTTCAAGATTTAGCATCATGAAAAATGATGCCCAAAGTATGACATTCGCCCGTATGAACTTCGCTTACACCGTGTTTCATATTTACTCTATAATAACCTTTTGAGCCTTTTATGGGTCTGAAATTGGTGGTAAAAGCCAACATGTCGCCCTTTTTTGGTTTCAAAACTATGGCCTTGGATTGGGCTCTTGGGGTTTGTTGGGTAAGTACAAACTCACCGCCAGTGTAATCCTCATCAGGTTGGTTCAAGAACAATACAGTTTGAATGGGGAAAAATACATCGCCGTACAGATCTTGGTGCAAAGTGTTGTGACCTCCCTTGCCATATTTTAGAATCAGAACAGTTGGTTTTAATTGGTCATTTTTACGGCATTTTTCCAACATTTCTTCATGAGTTTCTGGAAATTCTGTTTCGATATTTAGGACTTTAAACCACAGATTGGCTATTGGAGCAAGCTTTGCATAAATATTTGTTCTAATTTCTGAAATAAGACTCGGAAGAGGGTACTTGAAATATTTGTATTCTCCCAATCCAAATCTGTAGCGTTCCATTACTACTGTTTTGCGGTAAAGAAGAGGGTTTTCGTACTCATTTTTAAGTTCTTCACATTGGGCGGCAGTCAGTATGTTTGGGATAATTGCATATCCTTTTTCATGCATAGTTTCTGCGAATGCTTCCCAATCAACGCTTTCTAATTTTATGATTAATTCGCGATTCATTCTAATAAAATCAAAAGTTCAATTTCGCACTTTCCCAGCCAATGATAGCCGTTTTTCTGGTGGTTCCCCACATATATCCGCCCAGATTGCCAGATGCTTGGATAATCCTGTGACACGGAATCAAAAACGCTACAGGATTGCTACCAATCGCTGTTCCAACTGCTCGTGAAGCAGTGGGTTTTTCTATTTGTTGGGCCACAGATCCATAGGTGGTTAATTGTCCCATGGGTATTTTCAAGAGCGTTTCCCAAACTTTTAGCTGAAAGTCTGTGCCTTTTAAGTGCAGTTTTATTTGTTTGAGTTTACTCCAGTCATTTTGAAAAATAAATAGGGCATTTTGTTGTAAAATGTCCAGTTTTCTCTGGAAAGTTGCCTGTGGAAAGTGACCTTGAATGGTTTGGAGACCTATTTGCTCATTTTCATAAAAGGCCATGTGGCAGATTCCTTTTTCGGTAGATGCTACCAGGATGTTTCCAAAAGGACTTTCGGCAAAACTGTAGTTTATCTTCAGGTTTTTGCCTCCGTTTTTATATTCTGCGGGTGTCATGCCTTCAATATTTATAAACAATTCGTGCAAACGACTAGTGCCTGAGAGACCCATTTCATGGGCAGTTTCGAAGACTGAGGTTTGGTTGGCTTTTAAAAGTTTCTTGGCATGCTCAACGGTGGTGTATTGTAAAAACTTCTTGGGACTTGTGCCGGCCCACTCGCTAAAGAGCCTTTGGAAATGAAAAGGACTCAGATGAACTTTTTCGGCCAATTCGTCGAGGTTCGGCTGGTCTTTGAAATTGGCCTTTATATATGCTATTGCTTCGGCAATTCTATCGTAGTTCAGTTTGTCTTGCGTTTCCATATTCTCATTTTGATGGTACAAATGTCGATATAGTTTTCTTTTCAAAAAATCCGATTCTTGCTAAGATTTGTAGAAATTGCGTTAGTTAATCGAGCTTGACTTTTATCATAACCTTTATTTGAAACCATTTCAAACGAATGTATTGTTTGAATAAAAAACTCCTTCGATGACAACTTATTTCATAATTCCAGGCCTAGGAAATTCGGACGAAAATCATTGGCAAACACATTTTGAGAATTCGGGCGAGAATTTCGTGAGAATCATGCAAAAAAGCTGGGATGAACCTGATTGTGAGGATTGGGTTCTGAATATTGAGTACGCGATTTCAGACTATGAACCTTCCGAAGTTGTTCTGGTTGCACACAGTTTGGGATGTACAGCTGTGGCTCAATGGGCAAAAAGGTTTCCGAAAGCCATAAAAGGTGCACTTTTGGTGGCTCCCAGTGATATTGAAAATCCGGTTTATACATTTCCGATGACGGGATTTACGCCTATACCAACCGAGAAGTTGCCATTCAAAAGTATAGTTGTTTTAAGTACAAACGACATTTGGGTTTCAGAGGAGCGAGCCAGATATTTTGCAGAAACTTGGAGTAGCGAATTTATAAATATCGGTGAGGCTGGTCATATCAATGTTTCGGCTGGATATGGTGAATGGCCTTTTGGATTGGAGCTTTTGAGAAAGTTTGATTAATGAATAGTCACAACTTCAAAGTAAGTGCGGTGGTAATTGTAAAATCAGTTTTACTAGATTGATTATCGTTTGTAAAAATCTTCTTGTCGGCATAAAGAAGTTTGGGCTCAATTCGCCAAAGCATATTTTCTGACAATTTGTAGTCATAATTTACCGAAATTCCAGATGTTTTGAAACCCAGATTTGATTTGGTTTGTACAATGATTTCGTTTGCATCCGCGTAAGATTCAAGTCTAAGAGCCAATTGGTTATCATTTTTGAGACGGAGTTTAGAAATTATAACCGGGGAATACCAATGAACTTTTTTTGTACTATTCAACCCAAATTCTGTACCGATATCAAACCCAATTAAAAGATCCAAGTTTTTCCTGACTTGTAATTGAGTATAAAAATTGTGAAAAACACGGCTGATTCCCAAGGAATCGGGCTTGTCTGAACCTACAAAGTTGCTGTAGTTTACAAACACTTTTTCGTTTGGTCTATAATTTATCTGAGCCCCGAAAGAAGGTTTTCTGATACCATCTGGCCTCTTGATTTTTTGCCAACCATTCAAAACCAAAATGGAAGCATTCCATTTTTCGTCATTTGAAGCGGAAGAGAGTTTAAAGCCTGTTTCGTAGTAAGGGGAGTTTTCAGCCAAAAGACTTCTGGTCAAGGTCCAACAATCTGCTCCAAGAGCACTTTCAAAACCTATATGCGAGGGCATAACACCCCCATCGAGCCAAATATTTCTATTTTTGACGATTTTGATACCGGCATTGGCTTCATAAATTATTCTTGCCCAGGAAGGCTCATTGGCAAGGTTATATTTGGCATAATCACCAGCCATTATCGCTAGGTTTGCTCTGATATGTCCCAAATTATAAGCACCCTTTACGAACATCAGATTTAAGTTTGGCATCTTGGTCCGTTTATGGTTGTATACAAAATCTTCTTTTAGCTTTTGCCTTCGGTCTGTTAGGTTAAAACTGAAATAGGGTTCAGCATAAGCACTTAATACAAATTTGGCGGAGCTATCTGCTTGTGAAAATACAATTTTTGGAATTATAGTCCCTAGAACTACAAAAATTAGTGTAGAGATTTTAAAGAGTCTAAACATCAATCATGTTAAAATTTTACCAAAACTAGTAAAATGAAGTGCAAAAATAGTTTATTTAGCTCATCCCACAAACTCCAAAATATCACCAGGTTGGCAGTCAAGGGCATTACAAATGGCCTCTAAAGTGCTGAATCTTATGGCTTTGGCTTTGCCTGTTTTCAGAATAGAGAGGTTCGAAAGCGTCAGATCTACTTTTTCGGAAAGTTCGTTTAACGACATTTTTCGCTTGGCCATCATCACATCAAGGTTCACTATTATGGGCATAATCTATATCGTTAAATCGTTTTCGTTTTGTAATTCTATTCCTCTTTTGAAGATATTAGAGATGACATATATTATGGCCGCCATAAGAATAAAGGCTTGACTGTCAGCCCAAAACCTATTTAAATTGTCTAAGTCTAATCCACGATGCTCCAAATACCTGACAGACTCTCGAGCAAAATAGCTAATGATCCCTATAGAAAATGTAAAATAGCTAATTTTGGAAATTTTGTCAGCCACATACTCACTGAATGGCTTTGACAAGCTGAGTTTACTTACCAATTCGATTACTACGTAAAACAGGTAGGCTTTTAACATGGCTATGGCCAGAATGAAGCTATACATGTAATAATAAGCATCTTCTGAATAGGCAAACAAATCACTTAAATCTAGTTTTTCGTAAAGTCTGGAAACAATCTCTGGTTTGTAGATACTCATTACAAAATTAACCAACAATGCTCCAGCTTCAATACAGAGACCAATAAAGATCATCCAAGCTATCACTCGGAGGCCGTAAAATACATACTTATTTGTGTTTGACATTTTTGTACTACTTTTAAATTATGTTACAAACGTAATAAAATTTATTGATAAACAATAAATATACATTAAAAATTAGTAAATATTTTTTGTTTTAGTTAATTGAAAATTGGTTTGACCCAAAAATTGAATCAAAGAATTTCTTAATAAGTGAAATTTAGAATTGGCAAATCAATTAAATATCTTGCCCAAATGTAAGTAGGTTATGGTCGGGGTCGAGGAGTGAAAATTCTTTCATTCCCCACGGTTTAGTTTCAAGGTGTCCTGCTTTGGGCATCATTAGTTTTTTGTCGATGGCTTGCTTGTACCATTCTTCAATGTTGTTGGTTCGGATATACACCTGACCGTAGTTTTCAAGGGGATTTAAGTCTCGGAACTCAAAAAAGTGAATTTGAATTTCGTCTTTTTCAACCATTAGATAAACCTCATAATCACCAAAAAGGCTGAAGCCGAGTTTTTCAATATAAAATTCCCATGTGGCGGCTTTGTTCCGCATCGGCAATTTGGGATTGATGGATGTCAACATAAATGTATTTGGTTAAATATTATTCGGTTTTACCTTTTAAACTGGCATAAATGGCCATGGCATGACCGTGTCCTAGTTCAAACTCCTCTTTGAGCCAATTGGTTATTTCGGTTGCTTTTATGCTTTTCGGTATTTCTCCTCCCACCACAAAGCCTTTTTCTTCGGCTAGTTTTTTAAAGTCTTCGGGCGATTTGCCAGTTTTAGTTTTGATGTTGTCTATGTAGGCTTGGAATGACATTTTGAATAAATATTTGGGGCTAAATTAAATAATACATCGAGAAATACCACTTGAATTGGCCCTCAAATTTGAAATGAAATTTATATTTTATCTACTGCAATTTCAAATTAGACGCTCCAAAACTCCTTTGCGTTTTACTATATTTTTATAATCCCATTGGATTTTCCTCGACTTTTCTAACCAGCGTTTTATAACTACTATTTCGATTTCTTCCTTCGAATTGTAGTAAATACCGGCATCTTTAAATTTGCCGGTTCCAATTTCGAGCTTTGCTTCGTCGAAACTTGCACCACTCCAAAACATCAGCTTAATGCCTTTTTTCTGTTTGCTATAACCCACAATAGGGTTTCCATTCAGAAACCAGACGGGATGACCATGCCATATTTTACTTTCGGACTCAGTCAAATTTGCAGATATTTCATTGGCCAATGTATCACATACTGCTTTTTCTTCGCTAGATAGTTGGTCGTTATAATTTTGGATGTCTTTATTCATGTTAATCGATTTTTTATTGGTTTTTAGCTGAGGGTTCGAATAACTATTGATCCCAAGCTCCGATATCTGTTAGAATTTTTTTCGTGATTTCTTTCCGACAATTATCAAAATCCGCACGGTTGTTTTTCCTATCTTGAAGCAATCTGGTAGCAAAAAAATAGACATTCGAGCCTTTTTCAATATATCCAATCCACCAACCTGTATTTATGCCTTTGTCCCTTGTCCATCCTGTTTTGGCACGCAAAATGTAGCTTTGGTTTTGCTCATTAATCATTACTTTTTTGACTATCGCCATGTTTTCTTTCGAAAAAGGCTGTTTATTTTCATAAAGCTTTCTCAAAAAATTAACTTGATTGATGGGAGAAATACCGAAAGCTCCGAAGTTCCAGAAATCTGCATCAGTTTGAGATAAATCACCGTTTCCATAGCCCGAAGCTTTTAGATATTTTCGATATTTTTCTTTGCCTATTTTCTTTGCTAATTCCACAAATACCCAGCCAGCTGAAACCTCAAAAGCCTCCTTGACGGTCATGTCGTGGTAAATTTCTGGTCTGTAGCCATATTTGACGGTGTCGGTACTACCCACCCATTGTACTATTTGATTTTCGTTCTTTATGGTTTGGGTTTCGAGTGCTATGAGGAGATTTATAACCTTAAAAGTGGAGGCTGGAAGTGTCTCCAAATTCACTCCAATGGTGTCCGAAAGAATCCATTTTTTGTTACTATTGTCATAAATAGCCACCGAACCTTCAACTCTACAATCTATGAAATACTTATTAAAATCTGGTCTAACAATTACGCTATCCGTCTGATTTTTGATGAATTCACTCTTGTTCTGTTCTCGCGATAGACATGAAAACATCAGTTCCAAAATTAGTATAACAAGAATTGAAGTTTTCATCACAAGGTTTGTTCAAAAGTATCTTTTTAAGCTCTCAAAATTTTCTCCATCTTACGCCCAGCTGCCAGTTCATCCACTAGTTTGTCCAGGTATCTGACTTGACGTGTCAACAGATTTTCTATTTCTTCAATTCTATACCCACAAATTAGCCCTTTGATCAGGGGAGCATTAGGGTGTAGATTTGCCTGTGCAAAAAAAGCCTCAAAAGTCACTTTGTTGGATATAAATTCCTGAATTTTAGAATCATCAAAGCCAGTTAACCAAGTAATTACCTGATGAAGCTCTTCTTTAGTTCGGCCTTTTCGCTCCACTTTTGTGACATACATAGGATAAACCGAAGCAAATGTCATGTTAGCCATGCGTTCATTATGGGTATCTGTGGGCTGCATTTTTTGAGTTTAGTTTTAATATTTCAGAAGAATAAATTTAAGATAAAAACAAGAATTTGCCAAGAATCAGTACAAAGTATTTGTTTAACTTTTGCTGGTTTTTTGTCGGAATATCTTAAACAATCTAGATTGTTTTACGATTTGTGATAATTAAGATGTCTTATTTAAGGTGATGCATTGTTTCTACGTTTTGGACTCCACATGTTTTTTGAAGTTTTTCAAAACCGATTGACAAAAATCACTTTGTAGGTCTATGGGGGTCATTTCCTCAGGTTCAAATATTTCACTTATGGTGGTGGTATTTTGGTTCTCTATGAATTCTATAATAGATTTTCTTTTATCCAAACCGGTGTATTCAATCAGCTGATTATCAATGACCTTGTCATAAAATCCAGAATGGTCAAATCCCTCACTTCCGTCTATTTTTTCCATCCTGAAAGAAAAAAATCCTTCCGCTCTTAGATCTATCTCCGCTTTTGGGCAGTGCCAGTCAGGAAAAGGAATATTCCAAAGTTTGACATCAGTTGGAGTAGTCCATGCTTTCCACACGACATCAATCGGTTTTGCAACAACAACTTCGACCTTGAGGACAGAATTATCTTTCATTGAATAATTTTTAAGGATAAGACAAATCTAACGAAAAAAACACCAAGAAGGAATCAAATTCCCTCTCGGTGTTGCTAATTCATAATCTGTTTGGCATAATCTATTGACCTATCATGGGTAGATATTTTTTGCGGTTGTCATAAATAATCCAACCAAGTATAAGCCAAATAACTGCTGCAATAGGTAAGCCTTCTGGGGCAACAGTAAGGTGAACGAATAGCACCCCTAGCATTACAGGAAAGGCAACTATTGCTCCTAGTGCTCTGGTTTTTGGAAAAATTATAAGTAATCCTGCCAATATTTCGGCAGCTCCAACCAATGGCATTAGCCAAGAAATTTCCATAAAAGCCGCGTTGTCTTTCATCAAGGCCTCTGGCAGATTTGGCGGAACAGGCATGTAGTGCAAATACTTATCGAGGCCACCGTTAAGTAGTAATAATCCGAATAAAGCGGATAGTACGTTTAAAATTTTCTTTTGCATTTGAAATCTTTGGGTTTAAAAAGTGATTTATGAATAATTTACGTTTTCCGAAACCTTCTCATGTTTTCCGATAAAAAATCTTTGACAATGCTGGTAAGAATCACAATAAGGATTCAGTTCAATCTTTGGCAGTGTAACTAAACATCCAGTTTATGCCAAACTTGTCTGTTAAGCTTCCGAAAAAGGCTCCCCAAAACATGTCTTGTAGCGGCATGGTAATATTACCACCTTCTGACAAGCCCTCAAAAAGTCTGGTGGTCTCCTCTCGAGATTCTAGTTCTAATTGTATGTGCATATTATTGCCCATCGTCACTTCGAATCCCATTTCTTTTGGTGCATCGCTGGCCATCAAGACATGATTTCCAATCAGTGGCATTTCAATATGTAATATTTTGTTTTTCAAAGCTTCGGCCATTGGCGGGTGGCTTGGGTCGGCAGGTAAATCACCAAAACGCTGAATTCCTTTCCCCGAAAACTCGGTGCGGAACACACTTTTGTAAAAATTAAGTACCTCTTCTGTATTTCCTGGAAAGTTGAGGTAAACACAAACTCTGGCTTGATAGTCAGTTTTATTTTGTTTTCTAAGGTAAAACTGTGCCGCAATATATTGGTCAAGATTATCCATGGTCATGGTGAAGCCTTCTTTAAAGCCCATGGCAATAATGTTTTCCAAGTCCTCTAGTTTTTGGTATTGCATCGTTAGGCTTACCAAAGTATTATCTCCATTTGCATCAAATTGGCTTGTCCATTGGGTACGAGGCATTTGGGTGTTCAAAACTTGATTTTCATCGCAAAACGCATCTAAATGCTTGAAGACTTTATGTTCTTCTATGCTGCTGTAGTCGGCTACGCAATAGTGTTTTTCGCCCTCTGGGCTTATCATGGCATAGAACCACCTTCCACCTTCTCTAAAATCGAGCGAAATAGTTTTGGTTTCATAGGGGCGTGGGGCCCACCATTGGTCGAGCATTTCGGAGGTGGTCCAAGCTTGCCAAACCAAGGGCACGTCAGCTGTAAACTCTCTTTTAACGTGTATTTGGTTGTTGATTTTGTCTACTTCAAAATCGAATGTTAAAACGTTTTTCATCGTATCTTACTGAAATAAGGTTGATATTAAACTAATTTTTCTAATAGGTCGTCAAGTCTTTCGAGGGTCGAAACCATTCCCTCTTTCATACCCATATTAATTACTGTTTCCAAATCCGCCAAGCTTTTGTAGTTGACCACCGTCTCTACAACGGTGCTCTCACCGAAATCCGTAAAAGTAACTTTCCATTCTGCGGAAGGGAGGTCAGAGTTGGCTTTTCCGTTTTCATCACAAAAGGCATCAGTGGAGGTATAAAAATCAATGGGTTGTATATGGATAAAATCTGTCCAGCCCCAATGCTTCGTACCGTTGGGTTCTACCATGGCGTAATGCCAGTGGCCACCATCTCTGAAGTCCATCGACTTAGTTTTGGACGTAAGTGGACTAGGTGCAAACCACTGACTGAGTTATTCGGCCTTGGTGTAGCAGTCCCAAACGAGTTGACGTTTGGCAGTAAACTCCCTTCTGATAGTGAGCGTGTTTTGGGCTTTGTCGGCAATGAAATCAAATAATAGGTGCTTTTTCATATCATATATTTTTTATTAAAAACTGAGGTAACGCATGGTCAATAAAGTGTGTCCACCCTTGTTCGAAATTGTGAACGGCAAAGTCTGGATTAGAACTTGGAAAGCTCAAAAGACCAGAGTGGGTAAAATCTAATTGGGTTTTATTGTTTTCAGAGCTGAGCTCGAAACTCACGAACGATAAGCCTTCATAACCTTCATATTTCCAGCTGTAGGTAAGTTTTTTTTCAAACTCTACTTCGGTTATTTCGCAGAGATGATTGTATTGGATGCCGTCCTCGTGGCCTCCTTTAAACTCGAACCTAAAACCGACTATCGGTTCAAATTTTTCGAGGTCAAAATACCACTCTTTCATGAGTTCTTTCTCTGTTATCGCTCTCCAAACCAAGCTAATGTCAGCGTCAAATACTCTACTAATTACAATATCGGGTTTCATTTTTTAGCATTTTTAAGGGTAAGTAGTAGGGCATCCAATTGCTCAAAACGGCTTTCCCAAATTTTCCTGAATTGCTCTAGCCAAATATCAATCTCTTTCATTTTTTCTACTTCAAGTTTATAAAAAATCTCTCTCCCTTTTTGTTCTTGTTTTATTAACTCGCATTCTGTCAGTATTTTGAGGTGTTTGGATACCGCCTGCCTGCTGCTTTCAAAATGGTCTGCAATGGCATTGGGTGTCATGGCTTGAAGGGCTATTAAGGCTATAATGGCTCTTCTGGTAGGGTCGGCTATGGCTTGGAAAATATCTCTTCGCATTATTATATGAAACTATTTGGTTGCAAATATATGTGCAACTATTTGGTTTCACAAAGTTTTATTTATTTTTTTAAAATTTTTTTTTGCAATTGCCTCATAAAGTATTCCCAAGGACTCAAATAAAGAATTTACCACTCGTAAAAATGTATTTTAAGGAGAATAATGCTCGGTATATCTTGACGCAAAAATGAAAAAGCTATGTTATTAATTGCAGTTTTAGTCCCTTGGTTATCTTTTTTCTTAAGAGGGAAAATACTAAGTGGAATCTTGTGTTTGTTGCTTCAGATTACCATTATTGGGTGGCTTCCGGCAGCACTTTGGGCAGTGGCCTCACGAGTGGATGGGAAAAATGACTCCCGAATTAGGAGAATGGAACGCAGAATGGCAAGATAAAAAATTGCGAGATTCTCGAAGAATCTCGCAATTTCTCGCAATTGTAGAAAATCAGTTTTTCTAAAACTCTACAAATCATTGGCTTTGCTTCCCAATATTTTGGTACCACTGATTTCCTCATATTTGTCTTGTGACACCGTAAAACCGTCAAATTCCATAAAACGGGTGTATTTTCCAACAAATCTCAAGTTTACGTTATCGACAGAACCGCTTCGGTTTTTTGCAATAATTACTTCTGCCATACCTTTGGTGCTTTCACCCGTTTCGGTTTCAGTAATTTGGTAATATTCAGGTCGGTATAAGAACATCACCACGTCGGCATCTTGCTCTATGGAGCCCGATTCCCTCAAGTCAGAGAGTTGCGGACGCTTATCACCCGCACGGGTTTCTACCGATCTACTCAGCTGCGAAAGTGCCAGTACAGGTATGTTAAGTTCTTTTGCGATGGTTTTCAGTGACCTCGAAATGGCTGCTATTTCCTGCTCACGATTCATTCCGCCTTTGCCGTTACCTGCCGTCATGAGCTGTAAATAATCCACAATCAGAAGTCTAATATTGTGAAATGCTTTAAGACGACGTGCTTTGGTGCGTAGTTCGAGCACTGAAAGTGCCGGGGTGTCGTCAATATATATCGGTGCTGTGGCAAGGTTGTTTAGTCGGGAATGTAGGGCATGCCAATCTTCCGTTTCTAGTTCACCTTTTCGGAGTTTGTTAGAGTCTATTTCTGCCTCAGCCGATATCAAACGAAGCATTACCTGCTGACTGCTCATTTCCAAAGAAAACAAAGCAACTGGCATTTTGAAGTCAATAGCGGCATTTCGAAGTGCTGATACCACAAAGGCTGTTTTACCCATTGCGGGTCTGGCAGCGATGATGACCAATTCCGTGTTGTGCCATCCGCCCGTTACCCTGTCAAGCGATGGAAAACCAGACGGTACACTGGCCGATCCGCCGTCTTGTTCGGCTTTATTCTTAATTTCTTGAATGGTTTTTTGCACCACCAAGTGAAGGTCTGGGATGTTCTTATTGAGATTTCCTTCCTGTATTTCTCTGAGATGTTGCTCGGTGCTATCGAGGAGGTTAAATACGTCTGTGGTATCCTCGTAGGCTTTTGTTTGTACATCGCCCATTATTTTTACAATACTCCTCCTAATAGCATATTGTACAATGATACGAGCATCTTGTTCTATGTGGCTGGAGATTGATTTGGCACTAATTCGGGCCAAATAAGCAGCTCCACCAATGAATTCCAACTCGCCATTGAGTCGGAGTTGATTGGTAACGGTTAATAAATCTACGGGTTCGGATTTGCCAAAAAGTGTCAAAATAGCTTGATAAATGGCCTCGTGTTTTTCAGAAATGAAACTTTCGGGTTTAAGTACATCAATCACCGTGGTGAGTGCGTCTTTTTCTTTTATGACACCTCCCAGCACGGCTGCCTCCAATTCTATGATGTGCGAAGACTGCTGAAAATCAAAGATTTGCTCAGGGTTTCGTTTGGTTTTTTCAGGAGATCTTCTTCTTTGTTGTTTCATTATTATGATTTTTGCCGCTTGCTTGTAATTTTCTTATTTGAAACAGGTTTCGTGGTCTTTTCAGTTCTTCATTTATTTTACAAAATTACTGCCTGTGGAATCTAATTTTAGCATCGAAACTTCTTCTTTTTTACCAACTCCAAGTGGAATTGTTTTCGTTTTCTTGTTGTTAAGAAGCGAATTGAAGTTTCTCGAAATGATGAAATTTCCACCAGACACTACTACATTTCCAGTGGAAGAAAACGTGTAAAAATTTGTAGGAACACTACGCGAATAAAGTCTAAATTTATATTCTCCGTCTTGTGAAAGATTGTATTCCAATTCCCCACCTACAGACAATTGGCCGGTGGTTCCCACGTTTATATTGTTTTCAAGACTATTTATAAACGAACTTTTTCCACTGAGTTTTATTCTGTTATTCAGAAACCTGTAACTAAAGTTTAGCTGCATATTGTTCAGTATATTTTCCCTAAAATCACCAAACTGTACACCTAATTCGAGGTTAGGATTCAGCTTGTTGGCCAGATTACCGATTTGGTTGGATAGCAAATTGCTCACGTTATCTATGAGGAACTGTTGTGTAATGGCCTCTGATAAATTATCTGGGAAAATCTCATTAAAAACCAAAATACTCGAAACGTTTCTACTTAAAAGTTGCTCGTCATTTCGAAGTCTTTGTTCAAATCCTAGGAGGTCCGTTTGACCGGTTAAAGGTATCTGCTTTAAGTCAAAATTTACGTCATATTTGATGGTTGGTGTCAGTAATCTGTCAGACAGAAGCACAGAAACGTTCACTGGAAAACGTGTTGAAGTATTGGCTAAATCTTGCGAAATAGAACTCGGAATCGGAATATTGGCCGTATAGTTTGCTCTCAGGTCAAGACTGGCTTCATAGGGGTCACCTGTCCATGTAATACGGCTACCATCTACAATGTTGAATTTACGGAGCGAGGCGAGGTTCTGGAAACTAAAGTTATATTTTCCGTTTCTAACCACATATGGGCCATTAATGGTAAAGTCTCCACGCGTATCGTATAAAATACTCAAACGTCCTTCACCAAAGACATTGAGAACGTCGTTATTGGTTCTGTCAAATATGATTTCGCACTCGGCATCAGGTGTAAAACTCAGGTTGAATGCTAATTTTACGCCACCTGTCTTTATTTTTGGCTTCTTTGATTTTAGGAGTAAGGTGGAATCGACTTTTTCGACTTTTTTCAGGAAAGGAATACCTTCCTGCTTTAAGTCAATTTTTTTGCCGCTGTCCATTGGTATTGTAATCTTCGTACCTTTTTTACTGTTCAAATTTCCCGTTACCACGATGTTCTCAAAGTCACCAGTCATTTGTAAATCTCCACCAGCAAAGGCTGTTCCGTAGAATACATCACTCTCAAAAGACTTTAAATTCAATACTTTAAAGCCATCTTTGCCTTTGATAGTGGCATTGAGACCTACCATAAATTTACCTGACCCGCCATTGAAAATACCCCCTTGAATAATGGCAGAGTTACCTCCAGTTGGAGCGTCACGCACGGTAACACCCTCAGGTGCAGCCACAAAGCCTTCTTCGTTGAGCAAAATTTTGTCGTCAAAATAGAGTGTTGTTCCAGATGAAATCACCTTCAAAGAACCTTTGCTTATGTCTATTTGGCCTTTGAAAATGGGGTCTAAGGGACTGCCGAATATTTCCACATCGCCCTCTGCAACACCCGTCATGTTGGTCATTACGCTGGTTAGCATACCTTCAAACATGTTCAAGTTCAAGTTCCTAACTTTGGCTTTGAGGTTTAGTGGGTTGTTCTTAATCGCAGGATCATAATAACCACTCATTCTGAATATTTCCTCAAATTGCCTAAAAACACTTCCGTTTATTTTGAGTTTGTTGGCCAAGTTGTCCCAGCTGGCCTCGGTGGTTACTGTTCCTATCAAACTATTGCGATATTCTAAATTTTCCACATGTAAGTTGCTGGTAAAGAAGGGATTCTTGTAATAATCCCTCAAACGCAATTCTCCGTTTGCAATACCCTTGGTTTCTACATTGGTAAATGGTTTTAGCGTTAACAAATCAAAATCCTGAACGCTTAACACTGACTCCTGTTGCGGATCGTTCGACACCACGCCGTTGAACCGTACAATTTGGTTATTATTTGAAAGCTTCAAATCATTAAAAACCACTTTGTTTTCCAACACATTGATAAGATTGTTCTCAGAAAAAGTCCATTTTTTGTCTATCAAATAAACCTCACTGTTTTTGGGGTTGAATCGGATGTCAAAACCTTCAGGGGTAAATTTCACCGAGCCAAATAGCCCGATTTTGCTATTACTGTTTTGCTGGTCTATGGAAGTGTCAAAATTTATGGTGTTAGCTTGTCCCCAATAGGCATTGGCGTAGAGGTTTTCGGTCAAAATTCCATTACTAATTCTCTGGTTAGCAGAGGTGAGTATGAGCGATGTCAGTACTTCTGGTGAACGGGCATATTTGGAAGTGTTGAAGTCTATCGTTGAATTATTAAACTGATTACCCTTGTAGCTCAGACTGTCCAGTTCACCCTCTAAGGAAAACTCCGAAGTGGCTCTTGAAGAAAACTTACCACTTAACTTCGAACCTGCAGAGACATAAATATTGGGGTCAAAAAAGCCAAAAAAACGTTTGCTATCTTTGAAGTAGAGTTGATAATTGGCATCATAAAACTTGCTGGGTGGACTTTTAAGAGAGTTTTTGTTTTTATAATAAGCTAGTCGCTCATCCTCGGTTTCATCAAAATACAATTTGTATTCCTTCACTAGTGTGCTGGCATCGGCTATAATTTTGCTCGGAACAAAATCGCCATTGATATGAATATTAAAAAACTCTGATACCAACGAAAATCGTCTTTGGTTTTCAAAAATGCCAGAGTTGAAATACAATGAATCCACCGCCAAGATATGATTCTCATTCTCCAAAACGGTATTTGAAAATCGAGCTCGGCCTATCCAATCGTCAAGTTTGTTTCCAATAAAGTCAAAATTTATAGTAGACTTTACCTTCAGATCTTCCTTTGCAATCCCAAGCGGTTTTAGATTGGCGTTTTCAAGTAAACCCTTAATTTTAAAGGTATTGAGTTCTTTGTTGAGGTCGGCTTTTCCTTCTACTTGGGCGGTAATATTGGGGTCTTTTAT
This sequence comes from Lacihabitans soyangensis, assembly GCF_024343775.1. Classification (GTDB taxonomy): domain Bacteria; phylum Bacteroidota; class Bacteroidia; order Cytophagales; family Spirosomataceae; genus Leadbetterella; species Leadbetterella soyangensis. The sequence goes on from NZ_RJUF01000023.1 coordinate 45,496, forward strand.
GTCTACGTAACCATCAAATATAGACTGTCCAAGATTCCCTTTTACCAGTATATTTTGATAATTATAACCATTGTAGGCAATTTCGCTGACGTGACCGTCTAGTTCAAGCAATGCACTTTTTACTTCAAATCCAGTACCCTTTATTTTACCGTCAAAGGTAAGTTTTTGTAAAGAAGGCTCGTCAAATAGCTTACCCAAGTCTAATTGTTGAATTTTGAAATCTCCTTGGTAGGTGGCTTCTTTGGCTATTTTCACATCCATTTCACCATTTATTTTACCTAGGCCCGTAGCATTCAGATCTGACTTTGTTTTAAAATCATTGTAAAATCCAGCAAAAGTACCCGACAAGTCTAGTTGAGCAATTTTGGTGATATATTTCTGATAATCAGGATTTTTGCTGTATTGACTTACGTCTTTTGCAAGCAATTTGGATGGTTTCAAAGACAAGGTGGTATTCGTTTTTAAAAGATCTGGAAATCCCTTAAAGTTTACGTCGCCTTTGAGGCTAGAACCAGTGCCAAATTTCAGGTCAAATTCCTTAAAATTCAGGTCAACATACAAGCCATCCATTTTGGCTGTAAGTAGGTAGCGTTCCTTATAATTATACATTTGCGAAGAAAATCTTCCCAAATCTTGGGCATCAAGTATAGTATTTTTAAGGTTGGCTTTCATTTTTACTTTCGTAAAAAAGTTATTGAATGCCGACGGTTTGTCGTAATAAAAATGAAGTTTATCGCCAACAAACGAGTTGTTAATATATGCCGATAGCTTGTCAAGTAGCATGGCAGTTTTGCAATACAAAAAGTCCGTCTTGATGTCTTTTATCTGCAAATCACTTCGAAAATCTACTGCCGAAAGGTTAGTGGTTTTAAAAGCTACGGTATCGCCGAGAATAAGTACATCTTCGAGGTTAGCGTTTATTTTATCAAATCTAAAGTTGTAGTAATCAAAGGTTTTTTCAGGAAAACGTGCTCTTCTTGCGTCGCTGAGACTTACGTTGCCATTCGTTACATAAGCATTGTCGATTGTAAAGGGCTTATTTTGATTCGGAATAGATTTTTTAGTAGAGTCTTTACCGATTTTTTCAATCGCCGCAATCCAATAATCGATATTAAGTTTGCCTGTATTGTCCTTTACCAGTTTTACCTCTGGGTTTTTGAGCAAAACATAGTCGAGGTTGTTATCAAATTTGAATATTTTTTTGGGATTATAAGTAATGGACGGGAGGTAATTTTCGTCCAGAGATATCTTCAGATTATTGACCAAATCAAGGGTGAAATTCGTCTTGCAGTTTACATAAAGTTCTCTCACAAAAATCATGTCTCTGCCCTGCAAATCCTTGATGTTGATGTCTTCGAAAGTTATTTCATCTAACCAAGAAATTCTAGCTTGCGAAATAGTTACGTTGCCACCCACTTTTTCACTTAGCCATTCGGTGGCTTTTTGGGTGATATTGGTCTGTACTTCAGGCAATTGTAAGGAGTAATACGCCAAAATAGCCAACGATACAATCAGTAAGAATAATATTCCTACGGTATTGATCAGTATGTTTATGAAGCGTTTCAAATTCCTTATTTTTTATAATTTGTTTCGATTTTTGTTTCAAAATTCAAACCAAACTTTTGAGATTTTAGACAATTCGAAGATGAATTTTCGTCTGTCCGAAATTTCTCTTTCCCAGGAGAACCCACTAACTTGGCTGCTAATTCACTTCTCCGTATCTTTGCCTACCGAAATAACCCACAAAATTTCTTAAAAATAATGATAATAAAAACTAAATGCCCTTAAATACTCAAAATATAGTCATTTTAGCGATAGAATCTTCTTGCGACGAAACCTCGGCGGCGGTTATTTACAACGGCCAAATGCGGTCAAACATTGTGGCATCGCAGATTATCCACGAGCAACACGGTGGTGTAGTGCCAGAGTTGGCTTCAAGGGCTCATCAGCAGGACATCGTACGGGTAGTTAATGCGGCCATAGAGGAGGCAAAAATCAATAAAAATGAACTTTCAGCTATTGCTTTCACACGAGGGCCAGGTTTGTTAGGTTCGCTGTTGGTAGGTACGTCATTTGCCAAGGCCTTTGCTTTAGGTTTAGATATTCCGTTGATAGAAGTGAATCACATGCAGGCTCATGTTTTGGCACATTTTATTGACGAACCCAAGCCTTCGTTTCCCTTTTTGTGTTTAACCGTAAGCGGTGGACATACTCAAATCGTGCTCGTTAAGGGTCCATTGGATATGGAAGTTTTGGGAGAAACAGCCGATGATGCAGTGGGCGAGGCCTTCGATAAGGCAGCCAAAATGCTCGGTTTGGGCTATCCAGGTGGGCCGAAAATAGATCATCACGCAGCTTTGGGTAATCCAGATGCCTTCGAATTTCCGATTTCAGAGATGCCTTCCTACACTTTTTCTTTCAGCGGCGTAAAAACTTCGCTCTTGTATTTTATCCAAAAACACGGACCGGAATTCGTGGAGGAAAGGCTCAACGATATATGTGCATCTTATCAGAAAACTCTAATTACTACATTGCTTAGAAAAATCAGAAAAGCTGCTAAAGAGCTGAAAATAAAGGAGATTGCAATAGCTGGGGGAGTTTCGGCCAACAAAGGACTTCGCAAGGCACTTACAGTTGAAGCGGAAAAGCAAAAATGGTCTTTGTATATCCCTGATTTTCAGTATTGTACTGATAATGCCGGCATGATAGCGATGGCTGCTCATTTTAAATATTTAGCAGGTGAATTTACCGATCAACTGGTAAGTCCCATGCCGAGGTTCCAACTTTGACCGCTTGTTTTTTTAATTTTTTTGGTAATTAATTGTTAACTGCTGCGTTCAATCATTTAAAATATTAATTTTGAGTTCTAAATACAATCTTTCCCTTAAAATATGAATCTTCCAATTCTCAAAAATTTGGCTTCTGGAAAATATAGTTTTCTCATAAAATTATTCTACAGATTTTTCTATTTGGGTCTGGCTGGATTCTTGTTTTTTATAATCGCCCTCAACTTCAATCTATTCTGGCTTTTCGGGAAAATGCCTTCAGTGGATGATCTAGACAATCCCAAAAGCGAAATAGCATCCGAGATTATTTCTACAGATATGAAGGTTATCGGCAAGTTTTTCTTCGAAAATGGCAACCGTAGCCCTATTACATTTTCAGACATTCCTGAGAATTTTATTGACGCATTGATAGCCACTGAAGACGTAAGATTTACCAAACATTCGGGTATAGATGCCCGCAGTATGCTGCGTGTTTTTGGAGGATTGATTACGCTTAACAAGAAAGGTGGTGGTAGTACAATTTCTCAACAATTGGCCAAAAATCTCTTTAAACTTCGTCAGGACGAATCTTATGAAGGGATTTTTTACAAAATACCCGTACTCAGAACCTTGACTATTAAAGCCAAAGAATGGGTTACGGCCATTAAACTCGAGAGACGCTACACCAAAAGCGAGATAATGACCATGTATCTCAACACCATAGAGTTCAGTAGTGGGGCAGTTGGTTTGAAGTCGGCCGCAAAAATTTATTTTAAAAAACTGCCCAAAGAATTGGAACCTGAGGAATCGGCATTGTTGGTGGGCATGATCCAAAATCCCTCAAGATTTAATCCAAAGTTTTTTCCTAAAAACTCCAAAGCCAGAAGAAATATCGTGATTTCGCAAATGGTGAAGTTTAATAAACTAACCCCTGAGCAAGGCGAGGCGATGTCTGAGATGCCTATTGTGCTTAATTATTCGCCTGAGAGTCACAACTATGGCATGGCTCAGTATTTTAGAGAATATTTAAAGGATATCGTCAAGAGTGATTTGAAAAAATTGGGATACTCGGAGTCAGACTTATATACCAAAGGTTTTAAAATTTACACCACCATAGACTCACGCATGCAAAACTACGCCGAAGAGGCTATGAAAACCCACATGCGTGATCAACAGACAAAATTCAATAACGCATTTAAGTACAAAAATCCATGGGTTCAGCGTAAAAGCGAGAATTCAGGTCAATATGTCGAAATTCCGAACTTCATTGAAAATAATGCCAAGCGTACCGAGATGTACCGTATTCTGAAGGAAACCTACGGTAATGACGACAAGGCTATTTTGGCTCGTATGCGTGAGAAAGTGCCTATGAGGATTTTTACATGGAATGGCGAGCGTGACACTGTGATGTCGCATATTGACTCATTAAAGCACTACAAGCGGTTCTTGAACATCGGAATGTTGGCCATGGATCCTCGCAATGGCAATATAAAAGCTTGGGTGGGCGGTATTAACTTCAAGCATTTTAAGTTTGACAACGTGTTCCAAAGTCGTAGGCAGCCAGGCTCTACATTTAAGCCTTTTGTGTACGTTACGGCTATTGACAATGGTTTCTCTACCTGTGAAAGAGTTACTGACGAACCTGTCACTTTCGGTGCCGAAGACGGCATTATGGGTTCCTACACCCCAAGAAATTCAGACGGTAAATACTCTTATGCTTCACTGACGCTAAGACAAGCTTTGGGACAGTCTATTAATACGGTCAGTGCAAGGTTAATAAAGGAATTTAAGCCCTCCAAAGTCATAGAATATGCTCATCAGTTGGGAATTAAGAGCGAATTGCCCAATTCACCGTCGCTATGCTTGGGTGTTGGTGAGGTATCACTATTTGAGTTGCTTTCTGGCTATGCCGTTTTTGCCAATCAAGGGAAGTACACCGAACCCATGGTGTTGCTCAGAATAGAGGACAAAAACGGAGAGGTTATAAAAGAATATTTGCCAGATCAAAAGGAGGTTCTTAGCAAAGAAACCGCTTATAAAATGATTCACCTGATGCGAGGAGCCACGGCTCCAGGCGGTACTGCAGTGGGCTTGGGTCGTTTTGGGGTTTTGGATGGCAACGAGGTGGCCGCCAAAACAGGTACTACTTCTAATTTCTCTGACGGCTGGTTTATGGGTATGACCCAAGACCTTATTGGTGGAGTTTGGGTAGGTGGAGAAGACCGTGCCATTCACTTCCAGAGTATTGAGCAAGGCCAAGGTGCACGCGTAGCCATGCCGGCTTGGGGTATGTTTATGCAAAAAGTATATGCAGACAAAGGCATAGAATTTAAGAAGACGAAGTTTGTAATTCCTGAAGGAATCAGAATAGTAGGTGATTGTGTTCTGAATCCAAATGAAGGTTTCCCTGTGCCGCAGGGTGAAACAGGTACACAACCTGCCTTAAAACCTGCCGACGACGATGAGTTGCTCTAGGGATGATTTGATAAATTATACGGAATAATTCCTCCCAATGCCTTTTAAAATACTTCTTCTCTTGTGTTTGTCAGCAAGTTTTGGTTGGGATTCCACGCCATACAGGACACTTCAAGGTCAAGCTCAGGGTAGTACCTACAGAATAATTTATGAGGATAAAACCAGTGCCGATTTTTCAAAATCAATAGATAGTTTGTTCCAGTTAATAGATGCCAGTATGTCCCTGTGGGATAGCAATTCTTTGATATCTAGAATAAATGCCAATAAAAACCTCGGGCCTTTCGATGCACATTTCGAAGAGGTTTTCATTAAATCCCAACAGATCTCTAAAAATACAAAAGGCTATTTTGACATAACCGTTGGTCCGTTGGTAAAGGCTTGGGGATTCTCTAAAACCAAAGGTTTTGCAAGCCCTACTGATTTACAAATAGATAGCCTCAGAAAGCTTGTAAATTACAAAAATGTCAGCCTTAAAGACGGGGGGATAACCAAGAAATATCCTGAAATTCAATTGGACTTCAACGCCATCGCCCAAGGTTATACGGTAGACCTGATTGCTGAGTATTTAACAAAAAAGGGCATCTCAAATTT
>NZ_RJUF01000024.1 GCF_024343775.1 Lacihabitans soyangensis
CTAGACCCGAGGCAATGGCAGCTGTCCCACCTGAAGGAGCCCATGAATAGGTATAATTAGGATTTCCACCAGATGCCGATACTGTAGCTGATCCGGTACTTGCTCCATTACAAAATATTCGTTTGTGCAGAAATAGATGCGACCAGGCCGTAGGCTGAGTGATGTTGACCGTTGCTGTTTTCTGACAAGAGTTGGCATCCGTCACCGTAACGGTGTAAGTTCCGGCTGATAGGCCGGTTGCTGTTGCTGCAGTACCCGTATAAGTGCCAGCTGCTAGACCCGTTGCCGTCGCCGCTGTTCCACCTGAAGGAGCCCACGAATAAGTGTAGGGAGCAGTACCGCTTGATGCTGTTACTGTTGCAGTTCCGTTATTTCCACCATTACAGCTCACATCCGTTTTGGAAAATAGACTTACTACAGGTGTTGAGACAATTGTTATTGCATTGGTGGCGACTCTACCGCTCACGCAGTTTGTTGATTCACAGGCTGCATAATAGGTAGTGGAAACAGTCGGAGAATTGGATAAATTTGTTCCTGTTCCGATATTTGAGCCACCTGTAGCAGTAGTGTACCAAGTGAGCGTTGTACCACTAGGGCAAGTACCCGATAGGGTTACACTTGTACCTGAACAAACAGTTGTGTTATTGACTGAAACAGAAGTAGGCTTTTTATTGTCAAAATCAAAAGGTACCACAAACGTACAAGTACCATCTGTTACTTGGGCATAAAGTGTTTGTGTACCAGTTGGGATAGTATTGTTTGCTGTAAACATATTTCCAACCGAAGTATAACTTCCTGCCGAGGTAGTTGCTCCTGCATCCGTGAAAATGCCACTTACTGAATAATTATTACTTCCACCCAAAGTAAAGATTGGACAAGAATTTGTAATTACTACTTTGTTATTTGTTATACCCGAAACAGCATTAGCTTTCAATACACCATTGTTTGTGAATGTGCCAGTGTTTGTAAAGCTATATGTATTTGGCATTTGAATTAAACCTGTATTGGTGGTTGTACCACCATTGGTGTAAGTACCACTCGCCATAAGTATTTTACCACAGGCATTGTTGTTAATTGTATTGCCAGTAGGGTTTTCAATACCAGTTCCCGAATTTATGTTTACTGTACCTGTATTGGTGAAGTTTGTAGTTCCCAAAAACTTAAAGGCCAAAACCGTACCGTCATAATTTATAGTTCCCGCATTACTGAAGTTTACAACATCTGTTGGTAAAGCCATCTCCACTCCGATGCCCCCCACTATGTTTATGATACCGTTTAGGCTATTGGTAATTGTTGCTGGTGTTGAAACAGAGCCAACACCGATTGCTTCATCGGTGCTATTAATTTTTATAGTACCATTGTTGGTTAAAACCGCATCTGTTGCTTGAAGATAAATATAGGCTGGAATAGCAGTATTTGTTGCCGATTCAATATTTATAGTTCCATTATTAGTCAATGTTCCTCCCGCAATTGTAAATCCTTTGCTTAGACCACCATCACCTCTTATGTTTAGTGTTCTTCCACTGTTGATTGTCAGAAGTGCTGTCGACTGAATTTCGATCGATTTAATATCAGGGACTGAAGAAGAGACAACTGGTTTATTAGCAGTATTAGGAATAATAACTTTCCCAGTGGTGAGGTCAGGCACCCAAGCGGGGTTCCAGTTACAAGCCGTGTTCCAATCTGTACTCAATAGCCCTGTCCAAGTGATATTTACATTTCCGGGTGATGAACCGAGTGGTGTACACGGATTGTATGATACATTGACATTTGTACTTGGTTCACTCACGCAAGTATTTGTTCCTGTACATCTGGCGAAAAATGTTTTGTTTGATGAAATTGTTGGGGTATTATTCGGTAAAGCTACCAAAGGATTGGCTGAATCATACCACGAGATAGTATTTGGTGAATTACAGCCGGAAGCCGTAAGAGTCGTTGTATTGCCAGAAACTGAAATGGTGGAGGGTAAGGCTACAGGGCTGGTTGGAGCTGGAGTAGAATTTACAGTAACTACTGTTTGAGATGTACTGGATGTACATCCAGTAACCACGATGTTCAAACTGTATGTTCCTCCAGCAGCTGTTGTTACATTGTTTATCCCAGGATTTTGTAAGGATGAACTAAAACCATTCGGGCCAGTCCAAGAATAGGTGGCTCCAGATACCAAGGGAGAAGACAACGATAAGTTATTTCCAACACAAAGTGGAGAATTAGATGAAATGGATGGTGTGGCAGGCGTAGTGTTAACAGTCACACTTCCATTAATATTGCTTGAGGTACAACCGTTTGCATTTTTTACAGTTAAGACATAAGAAATACTTGGGCCAGATGCACCACTACTTAGACCTACAGTTATTGGTGATAATGAAGGCATTGTAGCATCTATCACAGGGGTAATACCAGCTCCCGAAATTGAAAAAGTGGTTGGTGTACCTGAGGTAGTGGTATATGGAATTGTAAACGAGGTCGCTCCCGAACAAATTGCAGGGCTGGCACTGGTAGTAAGTGTAGGCAATGGATTTACTGTGACATTACCGATTACATTACTTGAAGTACACCCTCCAGCATTTCTTACTGTTAATGTGTAAGAAATACTTGAACCTGATGCTGGACCACTCAAACTTACTGTGATAGGCGATGAACTAGGTAAAGCTCCATTAGTTACTGTTGTGATGCCTGTTCCTGAAATTGAATAGGTAGTCGGGCTACCTGTTGTAGCAGTATAAGGTATCGTAAACTGCGTTGCTCCGGTACATATAGCAGGACTAGCACTGGTAGTAATGGTTGGTATAGGATTTACAACCACACTTCCCGTTACATTGCTTGAAACACAACCATTGGCATTTCTAACCGTCAGCGTATATGAATACGAGCTACCAGTGGCGGCACTGCTCAAATTAACTGTTATTGGTGTAGCAGGCAAAGAAGCATTGGTTACTGTTGTAATACCAGTACCCGAAATAGAGTAGGTTGTTGGAGAACCTGTTGTAGCGGTATAAGGTATTATGAATGAAGATACACCTTCACAAATGGCAGGGCTTGCACTTACCGAAATTGTTGGTAAAGGGTTCACTGTAATAAGGCCTGAATTAGTCCTGGCACTTTCACAGCCATTTACTTTACAAGCTGCTTGGTAAGTGGTGTTTGTGATCGGAGATTGACTAAAAGTAGCTCCAGATGCTGATGTGCCTAAAAGAGTACTCGGTGCAGCAACTGTATACCACTGAACCGTACCGATCGAACAAGTAGCTGAAAGCGAAATACTTTGTCCTGTACATATCGAGGTAGCTGTTGTAACCGCTGTTGGAGGTGGTATTACTATATTGCTTGTCGTAGTATTTGAATTTACAGTAGAAAAGTTACTGCCCGAAACTGAAGCTGTATTTGTGATTGCACAAGTACTTGGCGAATTGCTGATAGTAGCACTAAATGTAATAGTAGTGGATTTTCCGGCTGGAAGAAGGAAACCTGAGCCTGCACCGTTAACAGTTACGGTCTCGCCGGCCTCTATACCTGTCAAAGATTTTTGCGTATTATCCGAATCGTTTACATTTACTTTTTTCTCTACTAACGTGGCTTCTTCGTTTGAGGATTGCTTATCAATTCTTAAGTTACTTTCAGACCTAGCTAAATCGTCTGAAATTTTGGAGGATTCTAAAGAGGCCATTGTTGCCTTTCCTGGTTCTGCAATTAAAGCTGATGGTGCAGCATTGTTTGGGGTAAGGCATGTACCTCCCGCTCTAAATTCTAAAACACCAAAACCACTATCTCTAACACGAGTACTAAAAGGGGAGGAGCCTGGGCTATTTGGAGTATTACTGTTACCGTTCCAATATGTTGTAGAATTCGTTTCACCAACACCATTTATACCCTCTCTCCATATTCTACTGGCATTTCCTCCTGAAACTCCTTCAGTTCTAAATCTTAATAAACCGAGTCCGTTTACATCAATAGGGTTGATTGTATTTCCCGAAATTTTTACGCAATTGATTACATTTGACCATGTAGCACCACTACTGCCATTTCCACTAAGCACATCAATACCGTAATTAGATAATAGTTCTTCTATGATATTATTGGTAATTGTTGCATCAAGGCGAGCCGTTTCAGCTGCGGCTTCTGGAGTATTTTCAGCAGCTTGTAAAGTTAGGTTTCCTTTAGTAATGGTATTACTATTTACTTGAACTACTCCATTACTTTTACCTCTTACTAAGATATTAACAGCAGTACCAGCATCTGTCGAGTGTCGGGTTAGGATATTGCCATTAAATTTACCTTCCATTCCTCTGCCAGAGGCAGGTGTGAAGTCAGACCCATCAAAGTTATTACTATAAAATTCAATCGGTAAGCCTCCTTTTGTAAGTATAGAAGTATTGTTCAATACATTAAAAGTGGTTTTGGCACTTCTGAGGTTATACAAGTGAAAAGCACCACCCACATATGTAGTTCCTCCATCATAATTTACACTACTTCCCTGAATACCTACATCAGTTATTGCTGAACCAGTAGAAGTGGTGTAGACAGCATAGTTGTTGAATCTATAGAAGGCTGAGTTTTTAATATTGAGTGTTCCCACTGTACTGCTGTTGGCAGCAGTTGTAGTTTCGTAAGCAAGACCATGATTGTCATTCGGGCTGGTAGTTAGCTGACCAGTGAATGTCGAATTATTTACATTGAGTGTCATGGCTACATTTTCGTTTAGAATATGTACACATCGACGGTCGTATGACGTGGTTGCGGGAGTAGTTGGTACGTTCAAGGCATTAGCTCCAAGCGATAGTGCAGAATTGTTAATAGCACAAGTGCCCGATAAATTATTTGCATAAAAACAGCTCTTGGAGGTATTTGTGATATTCATGTAATTTAAACTTACGCTACTCACATTATTTAGAAAAACTCCATTTTCAGTAGTATTCTGTATAGTACCACCGCTACCAGCCGTAGTTCCAGAACCAGTAATATTTAGTGCACCGGTAGTATTTTGAATATTGAGACCATTGGCAGCACCACTAGCCGAGACACTGACGAATGTAAGAGCTAAACCTACCTTGTTAGAACTATTTGTTCCTGTAATATTTACACCAACATTGTTTGTTGCCGAAATGGTACCAGTGGTATTTGATAAACTTCCGGTCACAGAGGTTGCTTTGAGAGCAGTTGCAGTTGATGAACTGGCAGATATTTCTTGAAAACTGCAGGCCAATATACCATTGGTTAAATCTAGGGCTGCACCTGTACCAATTAAGTCCATTTCGGATGCAGTGAGGGTTCCAAAGTTATTGCCTACAATATCCTTGGTACTGTTGCCCATATCGAATCCTCTTAGTGTATTATTACTTCCTAGAGTAATGGTGGTTCCACTACTAATGGTAAGGTTAGGCTGGGAGAGATTAGTGGATGGCAATGCAGGGCTTGAATGGGCAGGTACCGTAACACCCGCAAAACTTGCTAGGGAGACAGTTGCTCCTGCTCCTAATACTTTCTGTCCTGATTTAAGAGTTGCGGCCCCCGTGTAAGTTCCCGAATACACAAATATTGTTTGATTTGCGGCTGGATTCGTCGCTCCAGAAAGTGCATTAGAAGCAGCAAAGTCAGACCAATTTTTAAACGGATTGGCCAATGTTCCAATGTTTGTGCTAGTCGTTGCTGCAATATCAACAAACCATATCGGGCTTGTAACTGTAATAGTAACTGTTCCGGTGCCTGTTAGGCTGCTTGAAGAGCCAGTAGCAGTATATGAAAAAGTAGTGGTCCCACTAAAACCTGCGTTTGGTGTGAAAGTAAAACTTCCGTTAGGATTAAACGTAACTGTACCGCTAGTTCCTGCGGTATTTACGGCTGTTACAGTGATTGGCTCATTGGTGGGGCTGTTGTCATTAGCCAAAAGTCCGCTTCCAGCAGGCACGTTGATACCCACGTTCCCTATGCTCGAATAAGCATCATCTCCTGCAATTGGAGTAGCTTTTACACTACCAGCAACCAATGTCAAGTCACTAATTAATTGATCTGTAAATAACACGCCTGTTGCATCATTAGCAGAACCAGAGGCCGTATTGCTCAAAATAATACTGTAATTAAGGATGCCTCCAGGTAAAGCATTACCACCACCTTGTACTGTTACAGATTTAGTAGCAGTTATAGTAGGTAAAAAGAAGGTTTCTTCAACCCAGTTTTGTGTTCTGCTCAAGTAATTTGTTTCGCCGACTTGCGGTTTCAAAACCATAGAGCGATATTTTCTTGGAGGATTGGTCTGTTTTGCGGCATTGGCTGGCTTGCTTTTTAGGTAAGCAGTAGAATCTACCCTATTTATATCTAAATTCGAAATACCAAACATGGTAAGTACAAATCCGATACTCGCAATTAAAAGATAAATTTGTTTCATATAAAAGGCCTTTAAAAATTATTTTTTATGAGAAAACTGCTTCATATTTCATCCCTTCAGAATCATAGCCTTTGGGAGATAAAAACATTGGTATGTCGCCTAGTAAGGGATGTATAATGATGTAAGTTGACTGTGGATAATATTCGTTTTTTTGTTTTGTTCTGAAAATAATCGAAAACGGTTTTCGCTCGAGTGGAGAATAACCATTCAGTGCTATCAATTCTACCAATTGAGCAGGAAGGGTTACTGTTGGCTCAAATTGAATGTCAAAACTTTTATCCAAAAAGTCTTTAAAATCATTATGTGTCAGTGTACTTAGTTTTTGTAATTCCATTGTAATAAATGATATACTCCGTTTGTTTCGGAAATTTTCTGAAAACCCAATCTTTTGTATAATGCCATTGCTGGATTAAAACTCTCCACATGAATAGTTATATGCTGCTCTATTATTTTTGCATGTTCCATAATATCATGCAGGATTGTTGTGCCTAAACCTTTTTTTTGAAACTCAGGTAACAAAGCGATGTCTATAATTCTCAAAGTGGCCTCAAAATTTTCTTGGTAATACAATCGCCCAATGATTTCACTACCTTTTTCTATTATCAAGAAATTGGCACCCAAATAATTCTTTTGATAATACTCATGTTGAGCTTCAAACTGTTGCGTAAGAAATGCCTGCTTCATGCCTTCAGTCCAATCGCTAACCTGGTTAAGCTCGGCCTCTCTGGTACCGAAATAAATTTTTTTCAGAAAGGGAACATCCCTTTCTGAAAAAAACCTAAGTTTTAAATCCTTATTTTTCAAAGATAAAATCATAGCCTTCTTATAGTTCTTAACCTAAAACTCACTGCCGAGGCGGAAAAACACCCTGCAAAGCAATGCAGAAGTTAAGTGTCAAATAGGGCTGCATATTATTATGAGGTAATGAACCACCGGTAATAGATAACTGATTGGGAGACATCGATGTATTGGCCACACTGTTGTAGGTCGGAATATTGGCAATGGCCAAATAACTTTGAGGCCCCGGAATTCCTCCAGAATTTGACAAATCAGCTACCACACTAACTTGGTGACTATGTATTGGCATTTCAGACTGGAGAAGTGTTATATTCTCAGAACCAGATATTTCACCAATATCGTGCAAACTCAAGCCAGGCCCTTGCCCCCAAAACATAGGTGCCGAGCCTTGTAGATTTGGAAGTGCAAAATTTGACTTACCATCACCACCGTATGTTGTTCCAAGAAGTGAAAATAAAGCCGTATTTTGAGATAAAGGCAATATTTGTCCTTGACAAAAAGCCCAACCTTTTGGAGCGAAATTAAAGCCGAATATTCTTATTTCGGCTACAAATGGATCTGCCATAATGTTTTTAGTTTAAAGGCCAATTTTAGAATTGATAATATTTTTTAGAAAAGATTCTACCCACAATCAGAATGCATTTGCATCGAAATATGGATCAATTTGTTATTAGGTAGGACTTGGGTAAATACCAAATAATGAAATGATAAAGCTAACACATAAATAAGGCATCATATTCTCATGGGGTTGGCTACCTCCAGTATTATTAATCGAAGCAGCATTCATGGTATCGCTGGGGGTGTCCCTCAAATACAAATTAGCTGTAGCATTAGCCAAAGAGTTACCTTGTGGCGAGCTCGCCGATGCTGCAGTACCTGATACTAACATAAGGTGATTGTGAGCCGGTATCTGATTGTTTGTCAAAGTAACTGACTCAGAACCTCCTGTTTGTCCTATTATATAATTACTGCCGATACCAGGACCCTGCCCCATGTGCACTGGTAACCTTCCTCTCATGTCAGGTACAGCGTAAGTTTGCTGCCCATCACCTCCATAGGTGGTACCAATCAACTGAAAAAGAGTTTCGTATTCGCTTATTGGCAAAAGACTTCCATCACAAAAAGCCCATCCTGCGGGGGCGAAATTCCCCGCAAACATTCTTATTTCGCCTACATATGGTTGTGCCATAATTTTCTTGTTTTAAGGTTAATAATTAGTTTTGACTCGGAAAAATACCCTGCAAGGCTATACTAAAATTAATCGTTAGAAAGGGCTGCAGGTTGTTATGAGCTTGGCTGCCTCCGACTTGCGAAACAGTATTGGCTGGTAATGATGTCGCTGCAGGCCCATTGGTATAAATGTTTGGAGGGGCAGAGTTAGAGAAAAAATTACCTATGGGACTGGTGACATTACCAGTAGTTCCATTGTTTGCACCCACAAAATGAGAATGGGCTGGCATTTGTGTTAAATTAAGGGTTACGTTTTCAGTACCCGCCCTCTCACCAAGCGTGTGTCCGTTTCCAAACGATATTGGAGTTCTACTTCTCATGTCTGGTAACCCGAAAGTAGTTTGACCATTTCCACCAAAAGTTGTACCCAATAGTGAAAAAAGGGCTTGATTTTGATTGATGGGAAGTAATTGCCCGTTACATAATGCCCATCCTTTGGGGGCAAATCCAAAGGACATCAATCGAATTTCGGCTAAAAAAGGTTCTGCCATAGTTTAAGTGTTTACATGGTTATAAAGAATCGGTCGAAATACTTTTCAAAATTACCCAAGCTCAAGTGGCGACACATGGGTAAAAATACCTGTTTTCAGTTTGGCCCTTCCGAAATATTCACTAGACCAATATACTTGTCTCGTTTTTCTGCTTTTCCAGAAAAACAACCCTTTTCATTCCCTTACCTTCAAATGCCAGACTGCCAACAATACCATTTTCCGCCAGATTTATTTTAATAATCATTCTTGAGGTATTACACATAAAAGAATTATTAAGACCATCAATCACCCGTCTTTGAGGTAAGATATCAGATGACTGAAAATTCGAAAGTTTTGTAAGTTCATTGGATAAAATCAGAAACAAATCAGCTTCATGTTGATTCAAAACACCTACATACTTCCAATTTTCGTGTTTGCAAAAAAGCAATACAACTTCGTCTATCAATTCGCCATGAATTTCTAATCTGATTGGGCTCACTGCATAATTTTTGGATGCATTGAGCAAACAACCTCCTGGAGAATTATTATAACCTAGTTTTCTGAATGAATCCGTATGACTTTGATGTAAACTTGCCAGTTCTAAAGGAAGAAAATGGGAATGTAAACCAAACAAGTCTTTGAAAGTTTGACTTCGGCTTTTTGAATTGTTGGAGAAAATATCTTTTCTAGCAAAGGCTTGGTTGACTGCAAGCATGGCTAAAGCAATAAATCCTCTTCTTTTAATTTTCATGACTAATGGGTTAGGGAAAAATCTAAAGGTTGTCACAATAACTGAAAACCACTAGAACTTTTTATTTATGCAAAGCTATCGAAGGTCTTCATTAATAGTGTAGCCCGATAAGGTAATTCGATAGCCCGATAAGTTAAAGTAGACTTGGTTTTAAATTACTAAGAACCTGCGAAGGCAGCATTCCATGCACTTTCTTAAATGCATTCGAGAATTTGGAAGGATTTTCATAGCCGAAATATAGGGCAACATTTTTTATTTGAACATCGCCGTCTATTAACATTTTCATCGCCAATTTCATTTGCTCATTCCTGTAAAATTGAAATGGTGGCATTTTAAACGTTCTCTTAAAGTTAGACTTCAACTTTGATGGAGACATATTTATTTTTTCAGCAAGAACTTCAATCCCTGGAAATCCATTTTTCAAATTTTCCAAAAGTATTTGTTCAATTTTCTTTATGGAAACAGCCCCCAATTCATCTGGAGTGCCAAGAATACCTTCTTGATCGGTTTCTATTTTTTCCAAAAACCTTTTGAGTACCGCTAAAGTGTTAATCTTGAGTTTTAGTTTGCTAAAAAGTTGCTCAGACTGCTCAGAGAATCCTTTCCATATTTCTAAAGCATAGAAATTGGCATCTTGTAACAATCCTTCCCAACTTAAATATCCAAGTTCATTTTTTAAAAGTTTTTGAAGAATAAATTCATCTGAAAATCCTTCTATTCGAAAATTTTCGTTTACCCATTTTTGACTAAAAGCGAAATTAAAAAATAGACCTTTCGTTCCTTTAAGATGAAAGGCATCGATCGATACTCCCGGTCTATAGATAGCCCAACTATTATTTTTGACTTTTTGATTATTGATGTTTATTTCAAGAACTGGTGCTGTGGGGTTTTCAAACATAGAAAAGGCCAAAAAATAATAATCGGAGGGTACATTGTCATAAACAGCTTTGGTACGTACGTTGGCCTTAAACTCCAGCTCAGAAACCAACAACCAAAGGCCAGCTTCTACTTCATTATAGTGTAATACGCCTTTGGTGAACGGATTGTTGGAATACAATATATTTCTTTTAGGATCTTGGCTCACAAAAGGCATACTTCTGAAACTTTCCACCATCAATGCCGGCGTATTGTTTAGGTATGGAAGTACGAAAAAACCATCTTCGTAATAAAATAGATACTTCTCAAATTTCTTGAACCACTGGAGTACTCGCTTTAGCGGCATTATTTTTAATTTTTCATGACAATTATTCCTTAACAAGCTATGGGGAAGAGCGTTAATTTCTATTTTGAAAAATAGAAACTAAAAATTTGTGTTAAGGAATTTGAATAGCGGCTTTTTTTAAAGTCTTGTTAATACAAATGTGTCGAAAATTGCACCCAAAACAAAATGGAGTGGTTATTTTTTTATCAATCTCTCAAAGTATTTGTTCGAAATTTAGGCTTTATCGTAGGCTATTCTCTCCATTTCAAAACTTCTACGGTTTTCAGTCTTTCTGGAAATACCAAATCCGTTAAAACAACTTTTCCTCCATTTACATAAACTTCTACAAGGGTCCTATCTACCAAAATATCCAACCGAAGTTTATTCTTCTCAGGCATCACTTTAACAGACTCCACACTCGGAAAGCGTTGGTGAAAGTCAGTTTTACCTGAGTTGATACGATCTAGCGAAAGCATATTGGAAGCCACATCATATCTTAGTTTAAGATAATGTTCTGCAGTTTTAAGAAGTTCTAAATCAAAGCCTTTGGATGTACCAAGATTAATGTCCAAACTTAAAGCATAGGAATTTGCAGTCTTCTCGCCAAGCTTGCTATTTAAGGAATAACCTGGCGACAAGAACAATTCCTCTTTCGTTAGTTTTTCGCTTATAATGGGCTGTTGTTGAAGCTTATACGTGTTTCCTGTTTTGTAGAGTGATAATTTTCGGGCTACCGAAAAACCACCTCGATAGCCATCTGGTGCAGGTATATCATTGGCATATTCCCAGTCGTTTGTCCAGCCTATTATAATTGGATTTTTCTGGTTTTTGGGGAGATTATAGAATGGAACGGCTGCATAAAAATCTTTACCTTCGTCTACATAAAAGACTTCGTTCTGCTTTTGAGGTTTAAAAGAATTTCCGTCAAAATCGCCAACAAAATATTGCATGGCCAAATAACCAGCCTGACGGTGCCCGCTCGAAATCATCAATACCCATTTGGTTTCCGCTGTATTCACAATCGGTATTTTTACCAGTGATGGACATTCCCAAATCTTGGTCATATCGCCTTGTTTGCCAAATTCGCTCATAAAAGTCCATTTTTTCAAGTCTTTTGAGGAGTAAAATTGGACTATATATTCCAAAGGTTTCACCACGGTCATGATCCATTTTTTCTCAGACGGCCACCAGATTACATTTGGGTCACGGAAATTGGTGAGACCTATGTCCAGAACGGGGTTTTTGTCGAAATATTTCCAAGTACGGCCTTTGTCTGAACTGTAAGCCAAGCTCTGATGTTGTGCCAAATCCTGTCCAGGTTTAGAGACATGAGAAGTAAAAACAGCTATCAAGCCTTTCTTAAAACCTGCCTTGAACAATCCGGAAGTATTGAAACTATCTACCACCACACAACCTGAAAAAATCATGGTTGTGCTACCATCACCATTTTGAATTTCAGGCAATGCAAGTGGCAAAGTCTCCCATTTTATTAAATCCTTGCTCACCGCATGCCCCCAACTCATGTGCCCCCATTTATCTCCAAACGGATTGTATTGATAAAACAAATGATATTCGCCATCGAGATAAACCAGCCCATTGGGGTCATTTACCCAGTTTTTGGG
Source organism: Lacihabitans soyangensis (assembly GCF_024343775.1). Lineage (GTDB taxonomy): Bacteria > Bacteroidota > Bacteroidia > Cytophagales > Spirosomataceae > Leadbetterella > Leadbetterella soyangensis. Next base: position 12,455 of record NZ_RJUF01000024.1, read on the forward strand.
TGGAGTATAGTGATAATTGGGACGAAAATCTTGGGCGAAAGATTGCACTATTGCCATTTCGAAAACACATAACAGTAAAGTTATCTTAACAATTTTCACTATAAATTTAATTTAATCATTACCACATCCATCTATTACTGCCTTGAAAGTGGATCCAGGCAATACCTCAAATCCAGGATTCAGCAATATACTCTTTTGTGAGTCATAAACAATATTACTCACTGGACTAATCTTCGTTATGGAATTTATTTGGTCATTTGATTCAAACTTCGATTTTGTATTCGTTAAAAAACCGCTATAAATAGGGGAGTTATGACAATCATTAAAAACTATTTTCTGTGATGGTTTACTAATGCACCCATTTGTAACACATTTAACAGTTTGAAATACATTACTGGTCGGAGTATGGACAATACTGTTGGGTTCACTTAATGAACTATTGAAACTCCAATCTGAAAATTGTGTGCAATTAGATGCGAAAGTAACCGCATCGCCAATTCTTGCGTTTTCAGGAGAGTAAGTGATGGTAGGTTCTGGAGTTTCTGTATAGGTTAGTTGGACGGTTGAACTGGCCGTTCCAGCACACGAGCCTCCTGTAATGGTGGCTGTAAGGGTATAGATGCCTGCCATAGCCGCAGTTATGGGTGCATTAAAATAAAAAAATCGATCAGCTACACTAAAGCCATTTGGACCTGTCCAAGAATAAGCAGTACTCGCAATTCCATTATATTCTTGATTTGAACCGCCATCTAAAATCACAATATTACCATCGCAGGCGTTGGCTACAAAGTTATTTGTGGCTTGTGGATTGATGTTACCCACCGTCTCAGAGTAAATAAAGGGGGTTACTTTAGGGATATTTGAAAGTGTAACAATATTAGAAGCAACCCTCGTCTCTGGGCAACCATTAAACGATATTGTTGCTGAATACAAACCAGAGGAAGCTGCCGAAACAGGCGATACGCTATACCCACGACTGGAGTTTGTAACATTTAAGCCATTTGGGCCAGTCCAATTGATACTGCTAATGTTATCGCTTGAAAAATTACTGTAATTTTCAACCTGAATATAAATCCCTCCTGTATTTACTAAGCAATATTCGCCTCCATATGATCCAGTACTCAATACAAATGAAGGGGCTGAATTAACCATGTTTAAACTAACACTTGCCGTACTGGTAACATTACAACCACCACCCAATACTGCTGTCAGACTATATAAGCCAACTTTATTTGCGTTCATTCCTGTTATTGTTGCGGAGGCTTGGGTGCTATTAAATCCATCAGGGCCCGACCATTGATAAGAAACAACTGGAATAGGACCCGAAGTACTTAAAGTTGTGTTAGCACCTGGGCATAGATTTGTCCCATTTAAGTTGATATAAACCCTTGGGTTTGTCAAAATAGAAAGTGTAACAGTAGCTGTAGCGGTAGATATACAGGAACCAGTGAAAGTAGCACTTAAAGTATATATTCCGGCATGAATGGACGAAAAATTAGAAATGGATAGATTTTGCCCAGTACTTGTAAATGAGTTCGGTCCTGCCCAACTATATGTCACTTGTCCAGATTTGTTAGTGCCTGCCACTAATTCTGTTGTACCACCTATGCAATATTGACGACTACCATTTACATAAGCAGTAAAACTTTCTAAGCTTAATGTAACACTGCTGCTAGCTATTCCGGTACATGCTCCTGAATACGAGGCCGTAACGGTATAGCTACCTACTTTGGAAGCATTAAAATCTGTAAGTCCTAGAGAAACACCATTGCTAGAGAACCCATTTGGCCCGGCCCAAGAATATAAAACAGAAAGACTGGAATTACTAAATTGTGCGATATTGTTGGAACTTCCACCCTGGCAAATAGCTGTTGTGCCAGATATATAAACAGAGGGGGTAAACATAGTAAGATTAATGGTGCTTGTACTCGACCCACTACATGTACCTGTGTAAGTTATGGTAGAAGTATAAACTCCAGCTTTCGATGAATTAAAATTACTGATGGTTGGATTAGAAATATTGCTTGAAAAGCCACCAGGCCCACTCCAAGAGTAAGTTAAGCTTAGGCCAGAAGTAGAGGCATTCAAAAAAGTTTGAAATGAAATGTTGGCTCCCGAACAACTGAGACCAGAATAAAAAGCCGCACCAGGCAAATTGTTCGAAACGGTAATCGAATTCGTTGCAGTGGCTTTGCCTGAACACCCTCCGACATATGTTGCTGTTAAAGTATAAATTCCAGAGGCTTGCGTGGTAACGTTTGTCAAAGTCGGACTTGATTGAGTGCTGAAGAAAGAATTTGGCCCAGACCATGCGTAGCTGGGAGTTTGGCTGTATATCACCTCAGAGGAACTGTTCAAATTAAAAGATTGACCAGGGCAGACGATTCTTGGAGAAATTTGACTCAATGTCGGTGTTGAGGTTAAGGTCAAACTCACAGTGGCGGTATATAACTTACAAGACTCCATTGCGATACTTGTAGTATAAGTTCCTTGGTTTGAAATACCCGCATTGATTATAGAAACGGGGTATCCCGTCCCAGTGAAAGCATTTGGACCTGACCAGTCAAATGGTAACGATGATGAGCCTAAGCTAATATTAAAAGTGGCAAAAAGACTGACATTAGAGCCGCTACAATACTTATATGTTCCATTCGAATTAGAGCCATTGGCATTGGCTATTAAACCAAAAGAATCTTTGTTTTGTAATAAAAATGATGAAGACTCATTACTGGTGGTTGTACCGCCATTTACTTTAATTCTTATTTTGTAATTCGTACCTGTAGAAATATTTGTGGGTAAGGTTATACTTACAGGACTGGTAGTTCCGCTACCTATAACCGTAGGGCTAGTAAAAACCCCTAACGCATCAGAAAGCTCAACATTAAAAACTGTACCGTTCGCAAAAGTACCATTTAGATCAAATGGTATGTTTGCAGTTCCGCCAAAACAAAGGATTGATTTGTTGAATTTATTGTCAATTGTAGGATATATAAAACCCCTCATAGCAGCTGTAAAAACACCTCTGCCTTCTGTACTGATAGCCAACACACTATCAGCAGTTCTAAAAGCAATCCTACTTACGGGCACATTTGGCAATCCAGTGTTGCTTTGTTCCCAACTTGGATTAGTGTCTGTTATATTATTGGTTGTAAAAATACCCAAACTGGTGGCTAAAATAACTTTTGGAGTAGATGGGGCAAAAACTGCGTGCTTCACTGGAATATTTGGCAAGCCATGACTTAGCTCGTCTTTATTTACCCAAGTAGTTCCGCCATTATTGGTGTACCAAACCGAACTCACGCCAAAATTGCTGTAGGTAACCAATATCTCATTTTCTGTTGCTCCTAAATCTATGGACGAAACCGAACCACTTGGTAGTTGCCCATTTGACAAACTGGTCACTACAGGTGTTGTATTGATGTTTGTCACTTTCACCAAGCTGGTGGAAGACATATTAAACTGATAGCCTACAAAAATCGTATTGGCGGTTTTTCCGACTTTAATATAATTGACAGGCATCAAAGTTGAAATTACTACATCTTGTGATGTTATTAAATTATCCGTTGTGAGTTGTGTTATCCTAAAAGTTGTATTGTTACTACCAAAATTGGAAGTTACGAAACTGTAGATTTTATTATTGAAATAATCCCAATCAGAGATTTTGGTATTTACCGGTATGGACTTTAAGTAGTTAAGACTTCCATCGTACAAATTTCCAGCTAAAACAACCTGATTATTATTTGTTTGATTTACCATGGCAGGGTAGTTTACAAAATAGCTATTGAAAGTCTTGCTTGTCGTGCCCAATGAATGCAACGCATTGTTTATGGCGAATTCCGGTGTAACCACCAAACCGTTTTCCACAATGTTTTTTAGTGCAATGGCCGAAGAAAACCCAAGCCTTATATTTTTGTTTCTTGCTATTAAAGCTGACCCCGTGGTGGTGATATTGGCAAAATCTGGGGAGTAATAAATCCCTGTTGCAGACGCAACCACAATTGACTGATTATCAGACCCAAGAGCTATTGTATTATAGCTATTTATACTGCCATTTGCAGTTAATGATGTCCAACTGGCACCTCCATCTAGCGTTTTGGCGATATAATATCCTCCCAAAATAACTATGTCACTATTTTGTGGATGAACATTTAAAGAATGTCCGAGGGTGTGATTAAAAAGACTGTAACCATAGGCATTGTTAGGCACGTTTATATTTGTCCATGTAATTCCTCCATTTATAGATTTTTTAAACCAAGCTGCCGTTCCATTAGATATTGAGACAGCGTATATTACTTGAGTGGCACTATTTGCGGAATTCCCTAAACCTATTTGGGTTTTTCCGCCGGTTGAATTTGGAGTAATATCTGACCATGAAGTTCCTGAAGTATTAGTGGATTTATAAACCTTAGAGTTATTGAAATCACCAAAAGCCGCATATAATATCCCATCATTTCCAATTTCAAGGTCGGTACCGTATGGAGTGGTCAATAAAAATGACCAATTGTCACCTCCATCTGTTGATTTTAACAGCCCTTGCCATGTCTGAACAAAGATGCCCTCTGTATTTATGATTACTTTATTGATAAATTGCATGGCATAGGCCACAGTGCCAGTAACCGAAGAGTTAGGAATGGTACTATTAATTCTTATAAAAGTTATACCCCCATCAGTAGATTTGTAAATCCCCGAACCAGAGTATTGACCAAAATTAGCTCCGTAGTCGCCGGTTGCCACATACATTTCAAGAGTATTGGAAGGATTAAAAGTAATCCAACTAATATTTAGGCTTGGCCAGTTATCTCCATCATTAACCATTTGCCAGCTCGAATTAGAATCAGTTATGTCGTTGTTAAACCATAAGCCACCGCCAACTGAGCCAGCCCAATACTTTTTGCCCGCAACGTCATTTAGATCCCGAGTGACACACCTCATATCTCCACCTAAGTCTTTAGGTCCTCGTTCGTACCAAGTCAAATTTGGAGAAATAGCTGAATTTATAGACTTGTTAACAGAGGTTTTCTTCAACAATTCCTCACGTGCTTTTTCTATTTCGGTGAATGGAATTTTCCCTGTGGACGGGTCCGCATATTGCAGAACAAATCGTTGTTTCTCAACTTCAATACTATCAATTTGGGATTGATTGAAAATTTGTGAAGATGAATTTTGAATTATAAAAAATAATAAAATGGATTTGAAGAGGGTTTTATAAGGTATCATAATAAGTTTTAAAAAGTAGAATTATAGTGGAATCAAATTTATTGAAAAATATGCATTTGCAAAAGAAAAGTTAATACAAAAGAGAATTAGATTTTCGATTCATATAAGCACTCCGCATCCTCCCTCTTAAACAGTTGCGTGCCCTCATTCATAGTGGCTGCCGAGCCACAAGCTACGCCCCATTTCAATACATCTGAGAGAGGCAAATTTTGGCTCAATGCCCACACCATTCCACCTACCATACTATCTCCAGCTCCTACTGTGCTTTTCTTTTCAACTTTTGGTGCTGCCACAAAGTGTGTTTGGTCGTTGTTAAAGAGCATAGCTCCGTCAGGCCCCATAGAAACCACTACAATTTCGCATTTGTACTTTTCTATTATTGCTTTGGCAGCACTTTCCACTTGGCTGGATTCTATTTTCTCGAGGCCTAGTAGTTTAGCTAGCTCCTTGTGGTTAGGCTTAATTAGATACGCCCCGCATTCAAGTGCATATTTCAAAGCATCACCAGATGTATCCACAATAATCTTCGGTTTATTTTCTCCAAAAATCTCTGATATGCGTTTAAAGATTATCGAAGATAGATTTTCTGGTAAACTTCCGCTAACTACCAATATTTCAGGATTTCGGTTTTTAACCTTCGCCAAAATTTCCTCAAGCTCCTCCAACGTAAGCTCAGGGCTGGGCATTCCGAATCTGTATTGAGCATTAGTTGCACTATCAACAGCAATAAAATTTTCTCTTGTCCAAGCCACTGTCTCCACTGTTTCAAAAAGTACATTCTCTTTTTTTACCAAATCTTTAAGCAAATCGCCAATGGGCCCACCAGCAGGAAAAAAAGCAATAGACTCACCACCCAGTCGGTTTATGGCCTTGGATACATTGATTCCGCCACCGCCCGCATCATAAACAGGCTGCTCGCATCTGATTTTGTGTTCAGCCACTAAACCTTCAAACTTGGTGTTTTTATCTACAGCGGGGTTTATGGTGAGTGTAACTATTTTGGACATTATATTTATTTTAAACACCCAATTCAATATTTACTAAATTATAAACGGGTGTATATAGGTCTGTATTAAGTTCTTCTGTTTCTAAACTAACAATTAAACTATAACGAACTTTTTCATTAAATTTATTTTGTCGTTTCAAATTCTTGTACCAACCATTTTTAGGAAAAACTGCTAGAAAACTTCTTTCAGACATTTCCCTACCAGTTGAAATAATAAAATCTTTTCTAATTGACCCTTTTGAACTTATTGTACTACCAATTTCCCAACTAACACCAGATCTAGTTGGTTTATTTTCTTTTGTTTCATCATCTGGTTTTGAAATTCTTGTTTGAAATTCATTAACACTTTCATATCGTTTAATAAGTTCAAAATCTAATTGATGTGAATGATAGGAATAATGAGTGGCTAATCTTCTACTTCCAGGATTTGGTTCTATATAGTATGATAGTGTTACTGATAATTTTACAGTTTTCTCTTCTAAATTTTCCAAAGCTTCTTTTGGCCAGGGAAGATTAAACAAATGATATTCATTATATTTACCTCTTGAATCTTCATATTTATAGGGTTGAATTTCTCTTTCTGCTATTAATGTTAAAGAATTTTCAACACTAAACATAGCTTTTTGAATATTTGGCACACCATAACCAACAGATCGTAATAGATTTCTTTTTCCTGATATTTTTTTCATTGCTTCAGTCCAATCTGCTGAATGAACCATTAAACCTCTTATAGTCTCAACCCAATAATTTGGGTACAAACTTCTCAATTCAGCAGCCATTTTTGATGCTAAAGCAGCTGCTCCACTTGAGTCTCCAAAAGAAATAAAAATATCATTTAAAAATTCGGAATCGGTAGTTAAAAGTCTTAGTTCTGAGTGATCTGATGTTAAAATTCCATCGGTAGATCTATTTCCTCCTTCAAAAACCAAATCAGGTTTATTAGGCCAACTATTATCAAAAAGAATTGAGGTTGAATTACTTGGTGACATTGCACCATTTTCAGCTAATGCCCAATGACCTGTTGATATATTAATTTTGTCTTTTCGTGTGTAAGTACCAATTGTTAATGCATTATAAGCTTGTCCAGGATCACTTATACATTGTAACTCATTTAATTTAGGATAATCTTCATGTTTATTTATTTCAACATTTCCTCCGCTTACAATAAATAATTGCTGTCCTAATTCTTTTCCATAACAAATTTTATCAATTGTTGAAGAGCTTGATGATGGTCTTCCCTTAAAAACATTATTTCTTAAAATAGTTAAACAAAATATTCTTAAATTATTTGGCTTATTAATAAATGATGTACTAATAGCATCTTCAAACTTTGGTCCATCAAATTTCTCATCCTCTTGAATGTTATTAAATATTTTAAAAGATTCTATTCCATGATAAATTTTTAAATTTTCAGAAGAACTCAACGCATCAGTTAAATCACCGTAAATCGCTAAACCAGCGACACCAGTTCCATGCCCACCATTTGGATAACTATCTTGAAAACCCCATAATTCATTATAAGAATACAAATTTTCATCGAAAATAAAATCTTTTAATAAAGGATGCCTATTATTTATTCCAGTATCTAAAATACATATTAACACACTATTTTCATCAAATTTATTTTCTGTTCTATCTTTTAAATCATTTAACCATTCTCTTCTGTCTTCAAATGATTCAATAAAATTGGCAATCTCTTGAGGCTTTCTTAGTTCTGCTAAATTATCTAATAACATTAATGAATCTGAGAGTTGCTTTGAAGTTCCTTTTATCAATTTAACAATATATTCCGCTAACTCTATTTGTGATTGACCAATTTGACAGCCTATTATTTCTAAATTATTATATACATGAACTAATTTATCTTGATAATTTTCAGACTTTCTAAACCAAACTTCCCACCAAATATTTTCATTTTCATTTGGGAAAGGGATTTCTGGTTCATCAACCCAAAAAGATTTTAGAGTAGCTATTTCAACTCTACTAATATTGTTTAATAAAGCTTGGTTTTTAAAATTCCCTTTAGCAGAATCTTTACTTGGGTCTAAAAATTGTTTTATTTTCTTTATAAATTCAGAAACTCCATTCTCATTAACTACAACTAACAAAGAATACCTAAATTCTTTTTTATTTTCAATTTCTCGTTCCTCTTCTTCAGTTTTTAAAAGTTGGAAAAGGATTTTGTTTTTTCCAACTCCATCTTTATCAAATTTATCAAAATCAAGTTTTGTTCCCCATTCTGAAACAAACTCAATATAAATTGAATTATCAAAAACTAAATCATTATTTTCTATTTGATGAATATCGAATAAATCTTTTATCTTTTCAATTTTTCCTAGTAAATAATTACCATAAGACCTGTCTCTTCTTAATGGTGGAGGAGAAATTGGATTAGACTTAGGAGTCTTATAAGTATTTTTCTCGTAATTACCTTCAAATGAAATATGTGGCTTATTTTTCATTTACAACATTTCTCAATTTTAATAGTTTTTTTAATGTTGCTAATTCTAATTTATCAAGGTCATTAAGAATCATCTCCTTTATTGTATCGTTACAAATTCTAACAATTTCTGAATAATTCAGACCTAAAGCTAGTTTTGATAGTGCTTTATAGTCAATTTTAGTTGAAAACGAAAATGCTTTTGTCTGCTTCTTTATAATTTCAATTATATGATTTTCATCGGGTAATGGGTACTCTATAATTTCATCAAATCGTCTAAACAAAGCCTTATCCAAAGATTCGGGTAAATTAGTTGCAGCAATTATTATACTATTACTCTGATCTTTTTCGATATTAATCAAGAAAGAATTTAATACTCTCTTTATTTCTCCAATATCCTGATTTTGATTTCTATGTGAACCAATAGAATCGAATTCATCAAAAAGATAAACAGCTCTTTGGTCATTCATGGCATCGAAAATCAATCTTAGTTTTGCTATTGATTCTCCCAAATATTTAGACATTAATCCATCTAATCTAATAATAAAAACAGTTATGCCTAATTCTCCAGCTATGGCTTGAGCAGTCATTGTTTTGCCTGTTCCTGGAGCTCCTGTTAATAAGAGTTTGCGTTTTGGTTCTAAATTATGAGCCTTTAAAATTTGCCACTTTTCTTGTTCTTTAATAACTTTATAAAGTGTGTTTTTAATATTTTCATCCAAAACCATATCACTTAAATTAATTTTAGGTTGAAAAACCTCAATTAATTCTTGTAATTCTCTTTTTGGTAAATTTAATGGTAATGCTTTGCTGTGAATAGCATTTACAGACCTATCCTTTTTTGCTACATCAATTAGTTTTTTTAATTCTTGAGCAAATGTTGTATGTCCTTGTTTTGCTTCGGTTGCAGCAATTTGGAGGGCTGTAGAAAAAAAACGAATTTCATTATCTTCTCCAAATGATTTTATTAAGGATTTTATTTGATCTGAAGCAGCCATATATTTAATATTTAACTCAATTTAGCGAAAACTACTGAAAACAAAAATCTATCTAAAAAAAAAGGTGAACAAAATGTCCACCAAAATCAATTCTGCGGTAAAATAAACAAAGTTTATTACTCAGCAGGCTTTATCATTTCCAACAATTCAGCCGATACCCCTGTCATAGAGTAGCCACCGTCGTGGAAAAGGTTCTGCATGGTCACCATCTTTGTTAAATCAGAGAAAAGTGTTAAAACATAATCCGCACAGGCATCGGCTGAGGCATTGCCCAGTGGAGACATTTTTTCGGCAAATTCGTAGAATGAGTCAAACCCAGCTATACCACCACCCGCACGAGTTTTAGTTGGCGACTGTGAAACGGTGTTTACTCTTACGTTTTTCAATTTTCCATATCTGTAGCCATAACTTCTGGCAATAGACTCCAACATAGCTTTGGCATCTGCCATGTCGCTATAGAAAGAGAATGTTCTTTGTGCCGCCATGTAAGTTAAAGCCACTACAGAGCCCCATTCGTTGATGGCGTTCATTTTTTCGGCTGTTTGCAAAAACTTGTGGAATGACATGGCCGAAATATCCACACTTTGTTTATAAAAATCGTAGTTAAGGTCTCCATAAGCCCTGCCTTTACGTACGTTTGGTGACATACCGATAGAGTGCAAAACGAAGTCCACTTTTCCGCCCAATATGTCCATAGATTTGGCGTAAAGATTTTCAATATCTTCTACACTGGTAGCATCAGCAGGGATTATTTCAGCCTCACAGGCCTCAGCAAGTTTGTTGATTTCACCCATTCTCATGGCTATAGGTGCGTTGGTGAGAGTGAATATTGCCCCTTCTTCTTTAGCTTTCAATGCAACTTTCCATGCGATAGAATTCTCGTCTAAAGCACCTGATATGATACCTTTCTTACCTTTTAGTAATCCGTAAGCCATAATATTGGTTGGTTTGTTCGGTTTATGTTTTAAATAACGAATCGCAAAATTAAGACATTTTTTTGATTTGCTCGCTAAAATTACTTCAAAGCACACTTCCATCCGCAATGTGGATATGTTTCCTAATCTTTTTTTTGCCATCAAAAGCCAATCCATTACATTTGATTCCCTTTTTTCAAATCGAACTGATGATTGTATCGCCAACAGAGCCATTCAAAATTATTTACAGCCTTTACGAACACGAGTACCTCGGTTTTCTTTTAGAGTCGTATGTGGTGCAGCTCAACGCTAGGGGAGAAGTCACTTTTCAAACCCAAAACATCTCATCAAAAAATATTTCGGACTTTGCAACTGGCCTAGAGGAGGATGATTTTGAATTGGTAAAGCTTACTGATGGTATTCAGCAAGACGTAATTTTAAAGAAATTCAACACTAAGAAAATAACAGCCGAGGACTTTTTTAAGAAAACTTTCCATGCAGAAAAAGGCGATAAACTGCTGCGAGATTCTATTTTTGCTTATCTAGAAAATTACAAAAAAGAGATCTTTTCAAGAATTAAAAACAAGCATTTGTTCATAATGGGCAGCGATGGTGTTGCCACTTGGAAAGAAATAGAAATAATGAAAGAACCAGCTAAAGCTTACTTTCATTTTGACAGACAAGAGGAGCAGACGGTGTATTATCCCATCATCAAATGTGGAGAGGAAAAAGTCAAGTTTCAGTTTAAAAATGCCTACATCATCAACGACTTGCCTGCCTGCATGTTGATAGACACCAAACTGTATATTTTTGATGATTTTGCGGATGGCAGGAAACTAAAACCGTTTCTGAATAAGCCAAATATAATTATCCCCAAGAAAATAGAAGATACTTATTATCAGAAATTTATAGTACCATTGGTTGCAAATTTTAATGTATTTGCCAAAGGTTTTGAAATCATTAAGGAAAAACAAGAATTAAAAGCCCAATTGCTCGTTTCGGAAGTAAAATCCCAGAAATCTAACGGTAATTTGTTCGAAAGCACCTCTGAGAATGCCAGTTTTGAAGAAAGTAAATTTTATCTGGAGCTGTCTTTTCAATACGGCAAATACAACTTTAAATACGATAATTTCAGTGCTCCGGCCTACGTTTTTTTGGAGAAAAAAGAAGATTCTTGGGTTTTTCATAAAATCAAAAAGAACTTAGAAAAAGAAAAGGAAACGATACTTTTCATTAAAAACCTACATTTAGATTTAAGAAATGGACGCATAGCCAAACCCAAAAGTGAAGCTATAGAATGGCTTCAGAAAAATGCACTAAATCTGGAAGAATTGCAGATAGAAATAAGGCAAAATACAGAAAATACGGTACAGTATTTCTTGGGTTATTCAAAACTCGAAATACAGATAGAGGAAAACCGTGACTGGTTTGATATCAAGGCTCTGGTGCAGTTTGGCGAGTACAAAGTGCCTTTTGTGAAACTCCGAAACTACATTTTGAATAATATCAGAGAGTTTGAACTTCCAAATGGCCAAATGGCGATGATTCCGGCTGAGTGGTTCAGTAAATATTCCGAACTTTTCGAAAACATTGAGGTAGAAGACGAGGAACAGGGCCGTCTGAAAAAGCATCATGTGGGGATAATAAATTATTTGGAAGAAGACGGTCTGGCTGTAACAGTAATGAACCGCAAGTTGCAGGGCTTGAAAAACTTTGAGGAAATTGAAGAAATAGAGCTTCCAAAAAACTTCAAGGGCAGTCTAAGGCCTTACCAGAAAGCGGGTTACGATTGGTTACATTTCTTAAAAAACTACAAATTTGGCGGATGCTTGGCGGACGATATGGGGCTTGGAAAAACTGTTACTACTTTGGCTTTTTTGCAAAAAATCAAGGAAGATAAGCCAGAAAATCCGAGTATATTGGTCATGCCGACCTCGCTGATTTATAATTGGCAAAAAGAGGCCACTAAGTTTACGCCAAAGCTAAAGATCCTCATACATTTTGGGCAAAACAGACACAAAGATGCGGGAGCATTTAAGTTTTATGATCTTATCATTTGTAGCTACGGTGTTTTGAGGTTAGATATTGATTTCCTGAAAAATTATAGATTCAATTACGCCATCTTGGATGAATCTCAGGCAATCAAAAACCCTAGTTCTTTGATTTTTAGGTCGGTTATTCAGCTCAATACTGAAAATAGACTCATTTTGACAGGTACTCCGCTCGAAAACAGCACTATGGATTTGTGGTCGCAGATGAGTTTTATCAATCCCGGACTATTGGGCTCAATGGCCTATTTTAGGGATAACTTCCAGAATCTGATAGAAAAGCAAAAAGACGAAGAGACGCTTCAAAAACTCTTTGCACGCATAAAACCTTTTATGCTGAGACGACATAAAAAGCAAGTAGCCAAAGACTTACCGGAGAAAATAGAGTCTATTCAATACTGCCAAATGTCGGAAGAGCAGGAGAAAATGTATGAAGAAACCAAGGCATATGTAAGAAACCAGTTGTTAAGCGAAGCTGGTTCAGGAGGATTAAAAAAATCGAGCATTTTGGTGCTTCAAGGATTAACCAAACTGAGACAATTGGCCAATAATCCACTAATGGTCGACGAAAGCTCCCCGGGCGATTCTGGTAAAGACAGAGACGTTATGCATAAGCTATTGGACGTGGTGAAAGAAGGATACAAAACGCTGGTATTTAGTCAGTTTGTTAAACATCTTTCGTTGATTGCCAAGAAATTGGACGAACAAAATATCCCGTATTTGTACCTTGATGGTGCTACAAAAAACCGCATGGAGTTGGTGGAAAAATTTCAGAATGAGGACAGAGAAAAGGTCTTTTTGATTTCATTAAAAGCCGGAGGCGTGGGATTAAATTTAACAGCGGCTGAGTATGTATTTATGTTAGATCCATGGTGGAATCCAGCCATTGAGGCCCAAGCGGTAGACCGTGCCCATCGAATAGGTCAAACCAACACCGTCTTTAGTTATAAGTTTATTACAAAAAACACGGTAGAGGAAAAGATCTTGGATCTGCAAAACACCAAAAAGCAGCTTTTCAATGAGCTCATAACTGCCGAAGAAGGATTTATTAAGTCACTTTCAGAGAAAGATATTCTTTCGCTTTTGGAATAAAAATATTTCAGTCAAATCAAAAACTCAAACAAATCGGGCTTGTCGTTGATATAGGTAAATTGCACATTGGCTTTTTCCATGCGTTTGATGAGTTCGGAGAATTCTTCTTTTTTAGAAAGTTCAATACCCACCAAAGCTGGGCCTCGTTCTCTGGATGTTTTTTTAGAATATTCAAAAAACACGATATCTACAGTTGGCCCTAAAACTACTTCCAAAAACTCTTTGAATGCTCCTGAACGCTGCAAAAACCGTATAATGAAATAGTGTTTTAATCCCTCAAAAAGTAGCGAACGTTCCTTTATCTCTTCTGTGCGTGTAATGTCATTGTTTCCACCGCCGATAATGCACACTACATTTTTGCCTTTTATTTTATCTTTTATTGTGTCTAAAGCCGCCACACTCAAGGCACCTGCTGGCTCAGCCACGATGGCTTCTTCGTTATAAAGCTGTAAAATGGTGGAGCATACTTTTCCTTCGGGAATCAGAAGGATGTTATCCAATTTGTCTTTTACTATTTCATAGGTCAATGTACCAGCTTTTTTTACAGCGGCACCATCTACAAATTTATCGATATGCTCTAGCGGAGTTACTTTTCCATTGTCTATAGAAACCTTCATAGTGGGCGAACCAAGCGGCTCTACACCAATAAGTTTGGTTTTTGGACTCAAATTCTTGAAAACAGTGCTCACACCTGCCGCCAAACCACCGCCTCCAATCGCAAAAAGCAAGTAATCTATTTTAAAATCCGCATCTTTGAATATTTCAAGGCCCACTGTTCCTTGCCCTTCCATTACCTGAATATCGTCAAAAGGGTGGACAAATATGCCCCCGTTTTCTTCTACGTATATTTGAGCTGCATCGAACGAGTCGTCGTAGGTATCACCTGTCAGCCGAACTTCTACCCATTCTTTGCCAAACATCTTCACCTGCTTTATTTTTTGAGCGGGTGTGGTGGTGGGCATAAAAATTTTACCGTGTACACCCATTTTCTGGCAGGCATAAGCCACTCCTTGGGCGTGATTTCCAGCACTGGCACACACCACTCCTTTGGCTAAATCCTCGGCAGACATAGATGCCATTTTGTTGTAGGCTCCTCTGATTTTGTATGACCTGACCACTTGTAAGTCTTCTCTTTTGAGATAAATGTTGGCTTGGTATCTTTCCGAAAGGTTTTGATTAAACATGAGAGGTGTTTTCAAAGCCACATTTTTTAATCTCGAAGCCGCGGTGTAAATGTTTTCTAGTTCTATGCCGTTGATCATGGTCGAACGCTTGTCTGATTAATTAAATATTAAGCAAACCTACAAAATTTATGATTCTCAAAAATCATTTCGCTGAAAATTACCATGCAACCTTTGGCATAAAAATGCATCTTTCAGAAAAACTAAAATATAAATATGAAAAAGTATCACATTATCATTTTCTTAAGCTTGGCCATAAGCTTTTGTATGGCACAGACCAAAGAGCCTTTCACTACCAAGAAATTCACGGGTGTAAACATCCAGAGCGTTAAAGTAAATACTACTGGCGGTGGTATTAAGGTTTTCGGAACAGCAGCTAAAGACGCTGAAGTAAAGGTTTTTGTCAACACTAACAACTGGAACAAAACGGCCTCAAAAGGTGAAATTGAGGAAGAATTAAAAAACTACATCCTTGAAATGGAATACAAGGATGGAGCTATAATTTGCCTAGCTAAACCAAAAGACCCTGAGATGAAGCGACAAAAGATTTCAATCGGTTTCGAGGTGTATTCGCCATCAAAAGTGGATGTAAACTTGGGTACCGCTGGGGGAGGAATAACCTTGGATAATCTGGAAGGAGACTTGAATTTCAAAACCAGTGGTGGTGGAATTACAGTATCCAAACTTAAAGGTAAAGTTGAGGGAAAAACGAGTGGTGGCGGAATAAAAATGGAAGGTTGCGATGGCATAATCAGCATGAAAACCAGTGGTGGGGGAATTTCTGCAAAGAACTCAAAAGGAAATATCAATTTGTCAACTTCAGGCGGTGGTATCGAACTCAGTCAATTGAAAGGAACCATTAAGGCATATACAAGTGGTGGTAGCATTGATTCTGAAGAAATTAAAGGTAGTTTGGACGTATCTACTTCAGGTGGAAGTATTGAACTGAATCAAATAAGTGGTGATGTGGTGGCCAGAACATCTGGTGGTGGTATTGATGCCAACATCGTAAAATTGGGCAAAATATTGAGCTTAAGCACAAGTGCGGGTAATATTCGAGCTAATATTCCTTTTTCTGAAGGTATGGATCTAGACTTGAAAGGAAACAGAATTAAAAGCGATAAACTATCAAAGGTTTCTTCAAACCTAACCTCAGGAAGAGTAAAAGGAAAAGTAAATGGCGGCGGAACAGAAGTTACAATGTCTGCCTCGTCGGGTACTATTTTTGTTGAATAAAAAGTAGTTTGTTGTTAACAGAAAAGGGAAAGGATTTTTAAAATTCTCTCCCTTTTTTGATTGTACGAAAATACCCTTCTACTTCATCTTAAATCTCACTCCGTAGTTTATCCCAAATGTTCTTGGCTTGAACCTTAAATTCTGTTCGCTCCTAACTCCGGAAATCAAGGCTTGTTGGTAGGTTGAGCCCAGATTGGCTTCCCAGCTATTGTTGATGTCGTAATTGATTCTCAGGCCTCCCATTCCGCTGATATTTAGCAAATTAAAACTTGAATTAGCAGCAGTGAGATTGCTACTTTCAGAATTTTGACTGTCGAAATTACCAAAAACAAACATATCACCACTAACTCCACCCAGAGCCTCCATGTCAAGTTTTTTAATGAGAGGAATACTATAATTTAAAAGAACTGGCACATTGAAGTAGTTGTACAACTGCTTATTAGTAGCATTTACCGAAAGCACGGTTTGTGTATTGCTGCTTTTAGAATCCAGATAATTCGACTGAAAATAGCTGTTAACCTCACCCGTATTTTGATTGATAGCATAGACGTTTGTGCTCATGTAAGCATTGGCTTGCATATATCTAAGACCGCTTTCAATACCCAGTCTGTTTTTTATTTTTTTGCCAAAAGAAAAGCCAAAATTCACTGCTCTTCCGTTTCTAAAGCTGCTTTCAGGCAAGCTATTGGACAAAAAACCGGCAGTGTTTCCTTGAGGCGAAGGGCTTGAAGGTGACATTTCAAATTGCGTGCCTTTCGATACAAAAGCGGCATCATTTCTTGCTGAAGCCAATGCGTCTCCGGTAAAACCAGTATTCTGAAAGTTGGGATTAAAAGGAGCCACACCAGAGTTTAAACCAAACCACATTTTGTCTTTTGACTCTTTGGTCTCAGCCACTGCATCCTCAAAATCTACGCTTATGTGAGAACGAAAAGGTTGAAATCTATTGGCAAAATATTTAGCTCCTCTTTGCTTCAATGGATTAATCTCAATTTTCTCCGAATCGTTTGCGGCTAAATAACTTTCTGCAGCTTTCGGTTTGGCCGGATTCAGAAGTTCATTACTTAGGGTATTTTTTTGTGAAATTCCCTCGTCTGAAGTACCAACAGAACCCATTTTTCTATTTCTTCCAAACAAATTTAGTTTTCTTCCAATTGACTTCTGTTCTTTGTTTTTAGTAAAAGACAATGTCGCCAATCTACCTTTTTCTTGAGTGTCAAAAGATTTGTTGTTTTCTTCTGAAATTTCTGCTTGCTTACTCTGAATCCGAGTCTTTTCGTCTGTGTTTTGTTTATCTATTTGTTGGTTAGTTTCTTTGCTATCAATAACTTGTGATATGTTTTTGGTTTGATTATTATTTACAAAAAGTACCGTAAGTCCTAAGACCAAAGCCGCAGCTATGCCTGACAATAGGGCAGGGTTTTTCCACCAAATAAAAGCTATTCTTTTCTTCTTCTTTTTGTCAAGCTCTTTTTCGATATTTTCCCAAACCAAGTCAGGGGGTGGCACAGAGGCGTCCTTGAAGGCCTCATTCCACTGGTTTTCGAAACTTTTAAATTCTGATTCCATTTATTTAATTGGCTTTAGCCAGTCTAATATTTTCTTTTTCTATTTTTTCTATCAAAAGCATCCGTGCTCTCGAAAACTGCGATTTTGAGGTTCCCTCGGTAATGTTCAGCATCTCAGCAATTTCTTGGTGTTTATGTCCTTCAATAGCATATAAGTTAAAAACCGTCCTACAACCCTCAGGGAGCTCATTTATCAAACCCAGCAAGGTTTCCATTTTAAGATTTTCGAGTCCTAAATTTTCTGGACTTTCGTCGAATTCGCCATGATAATCTGCAATATCGACAGTGGGCATTTGTCCACGTTTCTGGATAGCTTTTAGGGCCGTGTTTATGACTATTCGCTTAAGCCAAGCCTCTAAAGGACAATCAAATCGGAAAGAATGAAGGTTTTTAAAAATCTTTATAAACGCATCTTGCAATACATCCTGAGCCTCATCCTTGCCTTTCATGTACCGCAACGCCACCGCATAGAGCTTTCCAGCAAATTGTTCATACAATTGCCTTTGAGCCACCCGCTCCTCGCGTATGCAGGCCTCCACTACAAGTTTATCGTTTGACATATTTTATAAAAGGCAGAACACAAAATGCTGTATTCTAAGGGTACAACAATGATTCCAATAACGAAAAAAAGGTTGGAATTATATTATAAATATTGGCGATGTGGCGGGATTAGAACTACTATCAGCCCTTAACAATAGCCTGTTAAATGTAGTTAAGCTGAAGGTAAATTACTAATGTTAACTTGAAAAACTGACAGCTCGAACTGATGTAAATAGTATTCCAAATGCTCATTGAATAACATTTGGACGCTGTAAAGCCAATAATGTATTAGTTGTAGGCTTTTGTTCGTCGTCAATAATCAATTTTTAAAGTCTGTCCTTCTAAATTTTTACCTTTTGATTGTTTAATTTTCAATTTCTGCGTTTCTGACATTCCAATAGTTTCTCCATCCTTTAGAATCACATCATTTTCAAGTACATAACTTGTCAAATTATACATCATTCCTAAAAGGTCCTCCAAACTATGTTTAGATTCAATAATTTCCATTTCCTGTTTTCTGAAATCTTTAAGTCCATATGTATAAATTGAATTCTTATTATGTTCTGACCTAATTCCGAAATAAATTAAGTTGTTTATTGGCAAATTTTCTTCTGAAATGTCCTCTACATTTCCTTGATAAAAATCTTTACTTAATAGTAATGTTCTACCTCCAATGTATACACCTAACGATTTACTGTTGTTTAGAATGCTAGAAATAATTTTGTTAAAAAGTAAGTTTTCTTTTATTGGATTTTTTCCACAGTTGGTAATTGAAACAATGATGTGTCCTTTATGTTCGCTTGATTCTGTTTTGCCGTTCTCCCAATAGTAGTTAAAAGAAGCTGTTTCTTCTATTTCATTTCCCGGAATAGGTATTGGCATATTACCAATAGCGATTTGATAATTATCAATTATCAAAACTGATGTTTCATCACCTGAATCTTTGTCGTTAACTTTAAGTTTCCATTTATCCCTAAGTTCTTCAATAACTGGTTTGATTTTCATTGAGTTAGGTTCTTTAAGTAAAACCATTCCTAATAAAATCTCATTTTTATCTTGTTTTTCTTTTTTGCTATTCTTCTTGAAAAAACTAAAAAGTCCCATAGTTAAAATTATTGTTGAAAAAAAAGTCAGAATGATTTTCATTGTCAAATCAGTTTGAATTGTCTATTGGGTTCTAAAAGCTTTCGCCCAACTTGTAAATATAAAAATCTGGTCGTTGAGAATTTTGTAATTGTTGATCAATGGTATGCCACTTGGTACTTTAGGAGCCGAAATTCCTTCTTTCAAAACCAAGTTGCTTTTAATAACTCGTATTTCGTCGTAAAGCTGTTCATCAAAAAACGATTGAATTATTTGTGGGCCTCCCTCTACCAAAAGGCTGTTTATACCTCTGTTTTTGAGATCAGAAAGCATGGTGTTTAGGAAATTCTTTTCCGCATTTAATTGTATAAATTCCAGATTGTCAATAGTTTCGTTTTTGTGAAGATTGTAAACCAAAGTTTTTTGTTTTTGGTCAAAAACATGTGCGTTTCGAGTAATTCTATGATTTTTATCAATAATTATTCGAGTAGGGTTTTTGCCTTCTGGCCAATTTCGGGAGTTTAGTTGGGGGTTATCGGTTAAAACAGTGTTGGTTCCCACCAAAATTCCGGATTCCTCGGATCTCCAACGGTGAACGGTTATGTTGGTAGTGGTATTCGAAATGGCTATTGGATTCCCATCATTTTGTGCCACAAATCCATCTGCGGTTTCGGCCCATTTTATGATTATGTAAGGTATACCTGTTCGATGTGCTTTGAAGAAACGCTTATTGAGCTCTTCGCCCTCTGCTTCCAAAACGCCGGTTTCGACCTCAATTCTAGCATCTTGCAATTTTTTAATACCTGTTCCCGATACTTGCGGAAATGGATCTAAGTTGCAAACTACTACTTTTCTGACCTTATGTTTTATCAATAAATCAGCACAAGGAGGTGTTTTACCGTAATGAGAGCAGGGTTCTAGCGTTACATAAACAGTAGATTCTGGTAGTAAATCTTTGTCTTTTACGGAATTAACGGCATTTACTTCGGCATGAGCTTCCCCATATTTTTGATGAAAACCCTCGCCGATAATCAAACCTTTATGCACTATCACGCATCCAACCATGGGATTGGAACCTACCCACTCTCTACCCAAGGCGGCTAGCTGAAGTGCTCGTTGCATGAAAATTTGATTCATATTTTCGGACTCGCTCAAGATAAATCGGCTACTCTAAACGGTGTTATGGTGTAATTGGTCCAAACACCTTCTAAAATGTAAGGCTCATTTTTGAGATATTCTAGAAGGTCATTTTCGTCTTCAAAATTCAAAATAACAGCCGAACCTTTCATTTTTCCTTCTTCAGAAAGTTGAGCACCTCCAACAATAATTTTACCTTCTGCTTTCATGCGTCTGGCGTATTCAAAATGACGTGGACGAACTTCCATACGTTTTTCGAGTGCATTCGGGGCGTCACCATCAAAGGCGACTAGGAGATATTGAGGCATTTTAATAATATTTATTCAAAAATAAATCTGAATGGATAATCAAGTAGGTTTTTTATGGAATCATTTTGAAATCTTTCATAAGCATGTCTTCTCATAGTTTGCATACTCGGGTGATTAAAATTAAAAATTTCAATTGTTTTTTGAGCATTTACAGATTCAAAAGGGCTCAATTGAGGATTAGGCTCAAGTTTGTGTGTAGAATAATTATAAATAAAATATTTTTGAAATTTATAATTCTGATCATCGGGCCTTAACAATACTGGGTCAAAATTTTCCATTTTACACATCTGGCAATGATTACAAGACAAAAAAAGATTCTCCCATTTATATGCTATAGTATAAAATTCTGGAAGACTTTTTGGACAAAAATGATCTATAGTCAAATCTCCTTCCCCAAGCGGAAATTTATCACAATAATGACAATGATTGTCGGACATTTTCAAAAGAATAGGGATAAGTTTTGAGTTAATCTTAACTCCATTTATTGTCCTCCATTGAAAAACATGAGAATTACTTAAAGATTTATTTTTACTGTACTTTTCACCCCATTTTTTCCAGTTATTTTCTAAATCATTTGGTTGTGGTAATCTAGTTAACTGCCTCATTTTTAAATTCTAAATTAATTCCAAAATGATTTTTTAATTGTCGAACTTCCATAGAAATTATATTTTTAATTTCATCACTTTGATCGCTTAAATAGTGAGCCAAGTCTACGAATTCTAGAATTAGTTTTTGATTTTCTTTATTCCTAATTATTTCAGTCCGAAGTGAATAAAAATCCTTGAACTTTTTCTCTATTTCAATTCCGTACATGCTTTCTATTCCGAAAACCTCATTGAGGATTGTTAGAACACTATTTCCATCTTGCGAAAGTAAAATCTCCTCTGAAATTTCAGATTTTTTCCCGTCAAATTTCAGTTTATAAATCCATGCATCATCTACTGAGCCTACAACGAAAGGAGAGTGAGTTGAAATGAAAATTTGAGCATTTTTGAAAAGTTTTTGAATTATTGGAAGAACTTTTCGTTGCCATGCTGGATGTAAATGAACCTCTATTTCATCAAGAAATAAAATAAAGCTTCTATCAAAAACCCCTAAATCATCCTTCCATTTTATTCGATCCATTCTCATTAATAGGTCAGCTATCCAACTAATAACTGATTTTAATCCATCTGGTAAATTATCGAATGTTAATGATTGCTCGTCTATAATCATACTTACACTGAAAGGATTTTCACCTAAATCAAATCTTACGTTTTTATCTATTATTTCAGAGATTGCCTTTTCAATAGTTTTTAAGGTTGTTTTATATTTTACTGACTTTTCTCTATCATGCTTCATGAACGCTAATGCCTCATAAGCTTTCATATTAGCTATCCACTGTAACAATAGTTGAGGATTAACGGAGTTACTGAAACTTAAAATGTTTTCAAATGGGGAATTTCGAATTTCATTAATTCCGTTAATTGTACTCCCTTCAACTTTTCTGTACCCTGAATAGGCAAAAGTTACAAAATCAATAGGTTCAACATTAGGGGAATAATTTACATATTGAAAGTATTTTTGTAGATAGTACGGCATGCTATCATTCAATAGGTTGCCATTGTTGTTGTAGTATTTTATATGTTCATTATTGAAAAATAAAATTTTATAGTTACTTTTTTCATCTTTAAATCTAAACCTTGAAATTAGAGTAGGATTTGATTGAAGTGGATTTAACATTCCTGCCAATAACATAAGCAAAGTTGATTTTCCAGAACCATTTTCACCTGTAATGATGTGAATTTCTGCTTTATCTTCATTTTTTTTAGGCTTAAATTCTAAATTGAAATTTTCAAAAACTCCAATATTGTTTATTGAAATACCTTTTATTTTAAAATCTTCCATTATTCTCTCAAGTAATGTTTGTTGTATCAAAAGTAGCAAATTAAAGATATATATCCCAATTACATCATATTTAGAATAAACGCAAAAAAACAAAAGCCCCAATGAATCTCATCGGGGCCTTTCCATATTTTCAAATTGACTAATTTACAAATTAACTAATTGTCAAATCAAATTCTTAAACCAAAGCAGCGTTAGTCTCAGACATACGCTCAGAACGTTTACGCTCGTTTTCGTCAAGGTAGATCTTTCTCATTCTCAACGACTTAGGTGTTACTTCTAAGTACTCGTCTTTTTGGATGTATTCCATACATTCTTCCAAAGAGAAGTTCAACTTTGGCGTAATTTTTACGTTGTCATCAGAACCAGAAGCACGCATGTTGGTTAATTTTTTCGAAGTCTGTAAGTTTACCACGATGTCATTCTGACGGTTGTGCTCACCTACTACCATACCCATGTAGATATCTTCACCTGGATCGATAAAGAAAACACCTCTGTCTTGCAATTTGTCTATAGCGTAAGGTACAGCGGGGCCATTACCCATAGATATCATTGAACCATTAGTACGTCCAGGAATAACACCTTTATATGGCTCATAGGCCTTGAAACGGTGGTTCATAATAGCCTCACCTTGTGTTGCAGTCAAGACATTTGAACGCAAGCCTATCAAGCCTCTTGAGGGAATGTTGAACTCAAGGTGTTGTAAATCTCCTTTTGGTTCCATAATCAAAAGCTCACCTTTTCTTTGTGTGGCCAACTCAATTACTTTACCTGCGGTTTCTTCGGGAACGTCAACTACCAAGGTTTCGATTGGCTCCATACGCTCTCCGTTTGGTCCATCCATGTACAATACTTGTGGTTGACCAACCTGGAACTCATATCCTTCACGACGCATGGTCTCAATCAAAACTGATAAGTGGAGAATACCACGACCAAATACGATAAATTTATCTTCTGATTCACCTTGTTTTACTCTAAGAGCAAGGTTTTTCTCTGTTTCTTTCATCAAACGATCACGTACGTGACGTGAGGTAACGAATTTGCCCTCTTTACCAAAGAATGGTGAGTTGTTGATGGTAAACAACATGTTCATGGTAGGCTCGTCTATGGAGATTCTTTCCAATGCCTCAGGGTTTTCTGCATCAGCAACAGTATCGCCGATTTCGAAATCGTCCAAACCAGTGATCGCACATATTTCTCCACAACCCACTGAATCAGTTTTAACTCTTCCCAATCCTTCAAAAACCTGCAATTCCTTGATTCTCATTTTTTTAATAGAACCGTCGGCCTTACAAAGCGATACTTGCATGCCTTCTTTCAAAGTTCCTCTGGCTACTCTACCAATGGCTATTCTACCCACAAATGAGTTGTAATCCAATGAAGTGATTTGCATTTGAGGCGTTCCTTCATTAATCGGAGATGCCGGTATAAATTCAATGATGGCATCCAAAAGTGGAGTGATTGAATCTGTCTGAACTTTCCAGTCTGTGCTCATCCATCCTTGTTTTGATGAACCATAAAGACATGGGAAATCTAATTGGTCTTCAGTGGCATTTAAGTTGAACATCAAGTCGAAAACATTCTCATGAACTTCGTCAGGACGACAGTTTTCTTTATCGACTTTATTAACAACTACAATAGGTTTCAATCCTAAATCAAGTGCTTTGCCTAATACAAAACGCGTCTGAGGCATTGGACCTTCAAAAGCATCTACCAACAAAATAACACCGTCAGCCAATTTCAATACACGCTCTACCTCTCCACCAAAGTCGGCGTGACCAGGAGTGTCAATAATATTGATTTTGATGCCTTTGTATCTTACCGATACGTTTTTCGACACGATAGTGATACCTCTTTCACGCTCAAGGTCGTTGTTGTCGAGGATTAAATCTCCAAACTCTTGGTTTTCTCTAAAGATTTTAGATGCGTGGATGATTTTGTCAACAAGGGTAGTTTTACCGTGGTCAACGTGAGCAATGATGGCGATATTTCTTATTTCTTGCATTTTGATTCCCTTCAAAAAAGGATTTTTAGATTGAGTTTTTTGAGGGTTTTAGCCCTAAAAAGTCCGCAAAGGTACGAATTTATTTTTAATAAACTCATAGCCAATGTATTAATTTAAAGTAAACTATTGATTGTCAAATAATTAATTGGAGAAGTGCAATTTTGGATTTTAAACTTTTTCTTTCTCCAAAATCCTCTTCACAATCAATTCGGCATGTACACGGGAATTTTCTATGAACAAACTTCGGGTGTCCATTCCTCCACATATTACACCAGCGATAAATACGTTCGGGAGGTTGGTTTCCATGGTGGTTTCATCATATTGAGGCTTTCGCTGTGGGTCATCGGATAGTTTTATGCCTAATTTTTCTAAAAAAGGTAGATTTGGTTTATAGCCAGTCATGGCCAAAACCCAGTCGTTTTCTACTGTGATTTCGCCCCCAGTAGTATTTATTGTTACGCTGCTTTCGGTTATTTTAGAAATTTTAGATTCGAAATATGCCTTTATAGAACCTTCTGTTATTCTATTTTCAATATCAGGCCGAACCCAATATTTCACGCTTTTGCCTATTTCGGGTTCTCGAATAACCATTGTTACCTCGGCTCCTTTTCGCCAAGTTTCAAGGGCCACATCTACAGCTGAATTGTTGGCTCCAACTACCAAAACCTTCTGAAAAGCATAGAAATGTGGGTCTTTATAATAATGGGTTACTTTGGGTAAGTTTTCACCTTCGATACCCAGTGTGTTCGGAATATCGTAAAAACCAGTAGCCAAAATCAAATATTTGGCCTCATATTCACTCTTTTTTGTTGTAGTTTGATATAAATTTCCTACATTTTTAACAGACTGAACTTCCTCAAAAAGCCTAACATTCAAGGTTTTATTTTGAGTAACTCTTCTGTAATATTCTAAGGCTTCCGAGCGTGTGGGTTTTGCTGAAATAGACACAAAAGGCACCCCGCCAATCTCCAGCCTTTCGGATGTACTGAAAAAAGTCATGGTTGTTGGATAATTATATAGAGAGTTCACCAAGCAGCCTTTTTCTAAAATTACATAACTCAAGCCAGCCTGCTGACATTCAATTCCGCACGCCAAGCCTATTGGACCACCACCGATTATAACAACATCATATTTTTCCATGAAACAAATTTAAGGACAAACGGCCTTTTTTGGACTGCAATTCGGTTTTAAAAATGTTTTGCTTTGAAATAATTCTTAATTTTCGAACACCATAAATTTTCATAAAATGTTCATTCATGAAACTGAACGATTTATCCTGCGAAAATTTGTCTTAGCCGACGCTCCATTTATCCTCGAATTACTAAATACGCCTACTTGGCTACAGTTCATCGGGGATAAAGGTGTTAAGAGTTTAGAAGATGCTGAAAATTATCTCAAAAATGGTTCATTGAAAAGTTATGAAGAACACGGCTTTGGATTCTATTTGGTGGCTGAAAAATTGACACAAAGACCTATAGGAATGTGCGGTTTCATCAAAAGACAGGAACTGGAAAATGTCGATTTGGGGTTTGCCTTTTTGCCGGAGTTTATCGGAAAAGGCTTCGGATTTGAAATTGCACAAGCAACATTGAACTTCGGAAAAGGGGTTTTGAAACTTGGCCGAATAATAGCTATAGTGGATCCCCTAAACACGGCTTCCAATTCCCTTTTACAGAAACTCGGGTTTGTTTTTGAAAAAACCATTCATTTTGGGGAGAAAAGGACTTCGCTGAATTTGTATGGGATTTGAAATCTATTTCCTACCACCCATCCGCCAAATAATTCGTTGGTAGAAAATAAATGCTTCGCCAAAAAATAAAATATAACTTTGTTGCTTTCAATAAAATAAACAAAAACCGATAGTATGGTTATTATCGAAACTAAGAATATAGCTAAAAGATATGTGATGGGATCTGAGGTTATAGATGCATTGAAAGATGTAACAATTACCATCAAAAAAGGCGAATATGTGGCATTTATGGGACCCTCGGGTTCGGGGAAATCTACGTTAATGAACATTATTGGATGTTTAGATTCACCAACCTCTGGTACTTATGTGCTTAACAATAAAGATGTTAGTGGCATGAGTGAAAACGAACTGGCCGAAGTTCGAAACAAAGAAATTGGCTTCGTTTTCCAGACGTTTAACCTTTTGCCAAGACAATCCTCTCTAGAAAACGTGGCTCTTCCACTTATATATGCAGGCTATGGCAAAGCGGCAAGAACAGAAAAAGCACAGGCAGTTTTGGCAAGTGTGGGCTTGGGGGAACGTTCACAGCACAAACCCAACGAACTTTCAGGTGGACAACGTCAGCGTGTGGCTGTGGCCAGAGCACTGGTAAATGACCCCTCTATATTGCTGGCTGATGAACCTACGGGTAACCTCGACACTAAAACTTCCTATGAAATAATGCAGCTTTTCCATGAAATATATGAGAAAGGCAACACCATAATAATGGTTACACATGAGGAAGATATAGCCAACTACGCCCACAGAATTATTCGACTTCGTGATGGATTGATAGAGTCGGACTTGGTTAATCCTAACCCAACGAATCCTTTGGAAATGGCAAAAAAATTGGCTGAGAAAACTAATTGAGACTTTCGGTCGTTAATACCTTGAAACAATTTTTTAAACTATAATATTTCAACAAAAATGAAAAAAAGCATATTTGTATTCTTTGCCTTAATCAGCACATTTGCATTTGCACAAAAACCAGCTGCTAGCCCAACTATTACCACAGAAAGTGCTAACGTAAAAGTTGTATATGGTCAACCTTCGAAGAAAGATCGCGAAATTTTTGGTAAACTAGTCCCTTATGGTGAGGTTTGGAGAACAGGTGCCAACGCTGGTACAGAGGTTACTTTCAAGAAAGACGTTAATTTTGGAGGTGCTAAAGTAAAAGCGGGTACTTATACTTTGTTTACAATTCCTACCAAAGACGAGTGGACAGTAATTTTGAACTCAGAACTAAAGCAATGGGGTTCTTACGGTTACGACAAAATAAAAGACAAAAATGTTGCATCGGTTAAAGTTAAATCAATGAGTAATGAGGGTGTTATGGAAAAGTTGACCATTTCGGCTGAAGATGCTCAGATTAGCATTGAGTGGGACAAAACAGTGGTAAGAATTCCTCTAAAGTGGTAATTTTCTATAAAGAATTAACTATAAAAGCCTTCCAAACGGAGGGCTTTTATGGTTTTAAGACGTTTTGAGGTTTACCTTCTAAAAAACCTTTCAGGTTTTCAATCACTATTTCAATCAATTTTTTTCTGGCCTCTACACTTGCCCAGGCTATATGGGGACTTACTTTGCAATTTTTAACATCCGCCAAAATGTGGTCTTTTGCAGGTGGTTCCACCGTCAAAACATCCAAATAAGCACCAGAAATTTCTCGTGAGTTTAGGGCAATCTTCAAATCTTCTTCGTTTATCAACCCGCCACGAGCAGTGTTTATTAAAACCGCTGTGTTTTTCATTTTTAAGAAGGCTGCGGAGTTAATAAATTTTTCGTTATCAGCTGTTAGTGGGCAGTGTAGGCTTATGTAATCTGACGAAAGTAGAAGAGTTTCAAAGTCTACCTCAGTAATTCCATCTATCGGTGAATCTAGTGGCGTACGTTTATTTACAAGCACTTTCATTTCAAAAGCAAGAGCTATTTTCGCCACCTTTTGTGCAATGTTTCCAAATCCAATTAGGCCGATAGTTTTGCCTGAAAGCTCGGTGAGGGAGTTGTCGTAATAACAAAAATCGGGTTGTGAAGCCCATTTTTCAAAACTAGCATGCTCTGCTAAACGATTAGAAAACGACAGAATCATTGCAAAAACCTGCTGAGCTACCGAGTTAGAACTGTAATTTCGAGCGTTAGTAACCGTAATTCCAAGTTCATTTGCAGCGGCTATGTCTACAATATTGTAACCTGTGGCCGTAACGCCAATGTACTTGAGTTTTGGTAGTTTTTGCATAGTTAACCTATCCAAAACCACCTTATTGGTTAAAACTATTTCGGCGTCTTTAGCTCTTTCCCAAACCAATTCTGGGGGAGTTCTATCATAATGAATAAATTTACCAAAAGAACTAAAAACGGAGAGGTCAATCTCTTGCGGATGAATGGTGTAGGAGTCTAAAAAAACTATTTTCATAAATCAGACAGGGTATTTTTTTTCAAATATAAATCTATATTTAGCGGAAATAGTTAAAAAAGGGGACAAAACCGACAATTATAAATTAATAAATAAAGGAAACTTTACCTTTCATGCCATAAACCACAAATAAGAAAAATACCAAAATAGCGTTTAATCAGCTTTCTATTAAAATATATACCCCACAAACAACATTTTTCTTACTTTTGAAAAACAAATATCACGATGACAATATCGAACTTAAAGAAAAATACAGTACTTCAAATATTTACCATTTTCTTAAGGTACTTGATTGGTGCGGCTTTTGTGTTTGCGAGTATTGTTAAAATTCAGGGTTTGAGATTTACCTCCGAGACTGGTGCAGGAAGTCCAATAAATTCGGCTTGGCATTTTTTCGAAACGATGTATGCCTCAGGAATATACTGGAAATTCATTGGTTGGGGGCAGCTATTATCAGGTCTGATTCTTATGACTCAGAGGTGGAGTACAATCGGGGCGATCCTCTTTTTACCTATCATAACCAATATTTTCTTCATCACCATTTCTTATGAATTCGCTGGAACACCGATAATAACGTTTTTAATGCTGTTAGCCAACGTCTATTTATTAATTTGGGACTGGAATAAACTCAAGCTTTTGTTTTCCAATCATAGTTACGAATACAGAGACGACAACCCACCATTTTCAAAACTCAACACCTGGGCATTTTTGGGTATATTCTATTTCTTCTTGGTTTTAATCATGCGACTGGGTTCCGATTATTTATTTAAGTTGGGCTTAGTCAATCCTATTTACTTTATGATTGCCTGTTTCGGTTTAGGAGTATTGGTTGGTTTAATTCTCATTATTTTCGAACATAGAAGAACAAAAAGATATCAATAATAGCTTCTTTATCAATAATTAAATTTTCTTTTCTTTTGTGTTTTCCGTTACTTTTGGAAAATATTCAAACCCTTAAAGATGAAACTAAGATTTTTATTTTTTGTATTTTTCTCCCAAAGTTTAATTGCTCAAAAAGTTCCCCTAAAACTTTGGTACAACAAACCCGCAGAATACTTTGAGGAAGCATTAGTAGTGGGCAACGGAAACCAAGGGGCCACAATTTTCGGAGGTACAAAAACCGACAAAATATTCCTTAACGACATCACTTTATGGTCTGGTGAGCCCGTAAACCCCTACATGAACAAAGATGCCTACAAGGCATTCCCAGCCGTAAAAGAGGCTTTACAAAACGAAAATTATCGAGCAGCAGACTCACTAATAAGACAAATACAGGGAAAATATTCGGAGTCCTTCGCACCTTTAGGAACCATGTACATTGATTTTGGCCATGAAAATCCTTCAAATTACTACCGTGAACTATCCCTAGACGATGCCATTTCAAAAGTCAATTATAAAGCTGGTAAAACCATTATTTCGAAAGAATATTTTTATTCACATCCTGATAAAGCCTTTATTATCAAGTTTAAAAGCTCGGTACCCGGTCAATTAAATTTTACTATTCGGTTCGATTCTCAACTAAAACATTCTGTTAAATCTGAAAATGATTTATTGCATTTTGCAGGAAGAGCACCCATCAAGGCAGATCCTAACTATGTCAATAACAAAATAGACCCTGTGGTTTTTGCAGATAATAGAGGTACAAGGTTTTCAGGAAACATCTTTATTAAAAAACAAACAGGTAAAACCGTAAAAACAGAAAATTCTATTGGCGTTCAAAACGGTACAGAAGCAATTTTAATGGTATGTATGGCCACTAGCTTCAATGGTTTCGATAAAGACCCCGAAAAAGACGGCAAAAATGAACAAGCCATTGTTTCTCAAAGACTTTCAAGAATCAAAAATACCCCTTACCTCGTCCTTAAAGACAAGCATGCTGCTGACTATAAAAAGTATTTCGACAGAGTAAAACTTGATTTAAAGCCAGATCTGAGCGTCAATCTACCCACGGACGAAAGATTACGTAGATATGCCACAGGGGCCGAGGACAAATATCTTGAAACACTGTATTTCCAATACGGAAGGTATTTATTGATAAGCTCGTCGCGGACAGAAGGCGTTCCTGCCAATTTGCAAGGCCTGTGGAATCCGCACATGAGACCACCATGGAGTAGTAATTATACCATGAACATCAATGCCGAGGAGAACTATTGGTTGGCCGAAAACACCAATCTTTCGGAAATGCACCAACCATTTTTGAGTTTTGTTGAAAACCTCGAAAAAACGGGTCGAATATCTGCAAAAACCTTCTACAATGCCAACGGATGGGTCTGTCACCACAATTCTGATATCTGGGGGATGACCAATCCTGTAGGTGACTTTGGTAAAGGCGACCCAGTTTGGGCCAACTGGTCCATGGGAGCTACTTGGGCCAGTACACACCTCTGGGAGCATTATATTTACACAAAAGATGTAGATTTTCTTAAAAACAAAGCATATCCGCTTATGAAAGGAGCAGCCGAATTTTGCTTGGATATGCTTATCAAAGACAAAAAAAATCAATTCATCACGGCAGTCGGAACATCGCCAGAAAACGTTTACATCACTGACAAAGGCTACAAAGGAGCTACGCTTTATGGAGCAACCGCCGACTTGGCGATGATCAGAGAGTTGTTTATCGATTTGATAGAGGCAACCAATGTTTTGGGTGGCGATTATGATTTTAAAAACAAATTGGAAGAGGTTTTAGCCAATATGCACCCTTACCAAGTAGGCAAAAAAGGAAACTTGCAAGAATGGTACTACGACTGGGAAGATGCCGAACCAAAACACAGACATCAATCTCATTTGTATGGAATGTACCCAGGCAACCACATCAGTATGGCCGAAACACCTGGGCTGGCAGCTGCAGCCAAAACTTCTTTAGAAATAAAAGGCGACGAAACCACTGGCTGGTCAAAAGGCTGGAGGATTAACCTTTGGGCGAGACTTTGGGATGGAAATCGCTCCTATAAAATGTACCGCGAATTGTTGAAATATGTAGAACCTGACGGTGTAAAAGTAAGCTACCAAAGAGGTGGCGGAACCTACCCTAATCTTTTCGACGCCCATCCGCCGTTCCAGATTGATGGCAATTTTGGTGGAGCCGCCGCTGTAGCAGAAATGTTAGTCCAAAGTACCTTCGATAAGATTTACTTACTTCCTGCCCTTCCTGATGCGTGGAAAAGTGGCTCAGTAAAAGGTTTGAGAGCAAGAGGCGGTTTTGAAATAGACTTAGAATGGGAAAATGGTCAGCTAAAATCAGCTAGAGTTAAAGGAAAACCTGGTGGTGAGACCGAGTTGGTTTATAAAGGAAAAAGCAAAACCATAAAAGTGGCTAATGGCGGTGTGGCAACTTGGTAGAGCGTTTTGAAAAATCGCTTAATGTTTTTAAATTTTAATTGTTGATTTTATTTTCGACAATTTGGAAAATCGTGTTACTTTATGTCTCGTTATAAACCTTTTCAATAAAATTTAGTCAAAAGAAAAACTCTCAGCAATATGAAGGCATTTGGACCTATCAGTCACGAAAAATTTGCAGGAACATTTGATGATGAAGCTCTCAAGCATTTGATGCGTAGGGCATTGCTGGGAATCAAACTTGATGATTTTAAAAAGTTTTCGGGTCAGAACCTAGATCAAGTTATCAATACTATCTTCAAAGAGAGCACTACCCCTGCACCACCTGTTAATCATTATGAGAATACAGTAAAAGATACTACAGGTGTTCCGCTGGGTCAAACTTGGGTGAATAGTACTTACGGAGATGGCACTATCAATAGTAGGCGTAGGCAATCATTGAAGTCGTGGTGGTTACAACAGATGCATTTCCAAGCACCTACGATTCATGAAAAAATGAATTTGTTTTGGCATAATCATTTTGCTACTGAGGTAAATGTATATGACGACGCACGTATGGGATACATGTACCTTAGTACCATAAGAAAATTCGCCCTTGGAAATTTTAAAAATTTCGTAAAGGCTATTACACTTGAACCCGCAATGCTGAATTATCTCAACGGTAATCAAAATACTAAAACAGCCCCGGACGAAAATTACGCCCGCGAACTTCAAGAGTTGTTTACATTGGGCAAAGGCCCTAACTCAAAATATACCGAAGAAGATGTCAAAGCCGCAGCCAAAGTTCTAACGGGATACAGATATACCAGAGAGCCATTAAAATCTTATTTTCAGGCAGATAGGCACGACAGTACCGACAAGACTTTCTCTTCATTCTATGGGAATAGAGTCATAAAAGGTCATCCAGGAGACTTCGCTGAAAACGAACTAGATGAGCTCATAAATATGATTTTTGAAAAAGAAGAGGTTAGCTTGTATATCATTCGTCGGCTTTACTTATTCTTTTTCTACTACGATATTACACCTGAAATAGAAGCAAATTTTATAAACCCACTAGCTAAAATCTTCAGAGACAGTAAATTCGAAATTTTGCCAGTCCTTAAGGTAATGTTTTCCAGTAAACATTTTTTTGATACTGAACTGAGAGGCAGTATTATTAAAAGTCCAATTGAGCACCTGATAGGTACCACCAAACTACTTGAACCCAACTGGCCAATTTATGAAAGTTTCATTAATGAATACTATTTACTAGCGAATGACCTTGCTACTGTTTCTGACAGAGGTCAGCAAGTTTTAGGTGACCCGCCTAGCGTAGCAGGTTGGCCCGCCTATTATCAAGCCCCCGTTTATCATGAAATATGGATAAACGCAAGTACTTTCCCCGAACGCACCAAGTTTACAGATAACTATATTTCGAAAGGCTACAAACGGAATAACCAATCATTGTTGTTTGACCCGATTAGTTTTACCAAAAAACTTAAGGACCCCTCCGATCCAGTAAAACTTATAGATGAGCTAACATTTTTGCTTTTTCAGATACCCATATCAAGTAAGCTCAAAACCAAACTCAAAACAGATATATTACTTGCTGGTCAAGCTTCTGATTATTATTGGACTGAGCTTTGGAACGAAGCTTTACAGAAGCCGACCAACAATAATATTAGCATGGTTACTTCTAGATTAAAAAGCCTTTTAAGTTATTTTCTTGCATTACCTGAATACCAATTAAGCTAAGCCATGAGAAGAAGAAACTTTATAAAAAATACAATGTTAGGTGCACTTACACCTACGTTTTTGAGTAATCAAAGTTTGTGGGCCATGGGGAATGTAGACCAGAAATTGCTCGAAAATGAAAATGTTTTGGTTGTAATACAGCTCAACGGTGGCAATGATGGATTGAATACTGTCATTCCTATAAATCAATATGGGAATTACAAAAATGCACGTTCAAATATAGCTCTAGTTGAAAATAAGATTCTGAAAATTCCTCAGAGCGATTTAATCGGCCTACATCCTTCTTTAAAAAATCTTGCATCATTAATGAGCGAAGGTAAAGGGAATATCATTCAGGATGTAGGATACCCCAATCCCAACTTTTCGCATTTTAGGGCTACTGATATTTGGCACACAGCCTCAAATTCAAACGAAGTTTTAGAAAGCGGTTGGGCGGGAAGACTTTTGGCACTCGATCACCCGAATTACCCCGAAGGTTATCCTTCTAGTAAATACCCAGATCCGCTTTCGATACAGATTGGTTCCGTGGTTTCTACTGCCCTTCAGGGACCCTTGTATAGTATGGGAATGTCAATTTCTGATACTACAAATTTCTATAATCTCATTGAAAATGCCGACGAGCCTGTCCCTAATACTTTAGCAGGCAAAGAGTTAGATTACCTAAGGCAAGTATCTAAACAAACCAACAAATACTCTGAAACTATCAAAGCGGCTGCACTGAAAGTTAGTCAACAGAAAACATATCCGAATCTTAGTTTGGCCTCTCAACTTAAAATTGTAGCAAGACTTATTGCGGGAGGGCTCAAAACTAAAATTTATTATGTAAACTTAGGTGGATTCGACACCCATAGCGGACAAGTTGTGACGACCGACACCAGCACAGGCACACATGCCAACCTTATGGCCAATCTAGGAGATTCTATTAAAGCATTTCAGGACGATCTGAAGTTTTTAGGTGTGGCTGATAGAGTCTTAGGTATGACATATTCGGAATTTGGACGTAGGATAAAGTCTAATGCGAGCTCTGGAACTGACCATGGGGCTGCAGCACCAATGTTTTTCTTTGGGGAGAAAGTTAACCCAACTTATTTTGGTAAACCTACCACTATTTCTGCCAATGTGGGGAATAACGACAATATACCGATGCAACACGACTTTCGTTCGGTTTATGCCTCTATTATGAAATATTGGTTTTGTAGCGATTCGGTAGAAATGAAAAGTGTATTGTTCAGAGATTTTGCAACGATTCCGCTCGTTAACGGAAGTGTTTGCGGTTATGTGACCAGTACTGAGCCTGAATTAACAAACGCTCGTTTGAAGGCCTATCCAAATCCTGTTCAAGACATTTTGAATCTAAGATTTATCTCTGATGGAGGCCAAAATTCTTTTCAATTGCTGGATATGAGAGGTATAGAAGTAATTCCAGAAATAGATGAGGAAAGGGAGGCTGGGAGTCAAGAAATCACGCTCAATATTAGCCACCTGAATTCTGGAATATATCTGGCGAGATTCAGAAACAATGATTATCAGGAGGTTGTAAGGGTTCTGAAAAAGTAAATGCTTTAAGCGTAAAACGATTATCAAATCGTTTTAGAAAATCTAAATTCTGATTCTAGAAATTGTCGCTCACAAATTTGGAAATGACTGTTACAATTTCGAAATAATAATAGTGGTTATAGATTCTTGGGGTAAAGTGAATCTCTGACCGTTTATTTTTTTGTTCTTCAAATTATCCTCAGATGAAGTTATGTAAGCCTCTGCTTTCTGTTTTTTCCAGATGCTGGGTAATTCAATAGATTGATTTTCAACATTATTTATTAAAACCAAAACGACTTGATTTTTGCCTTTGTAAGCAGAATACAGCACTTTTTTATTTTCCAAATCCACTTGAATCCTTTGCATTTCAGGGCGAACAAACCTCGAAAAATTCCCTAGCGTCCAAAGCAACTTTGACTCTAAAACATCTCCATCAAACTTTTGATTGTCGTCTTCTCCTAATTTGCCTTTGTTTGAAATATAAATGAGGCCGTCCTTATAATCATTGGCACTTACAGACAGCCACCAATGCCAGGCAGAGGCGTTGGCCAAAGTCAAATCAGTATGAATAACTTTAGCCACATAAAGAGCCGTTTTCATTCCCAAATCCATCTTACTTCCATTTATTTCGCCTGCATTGTCACCCAAAATACAATATTCCGATTGCCAGTAATTGATGTTATGTTTCTTTATTTTCTCTCCTAAATCCATCCTTTTCTTAACCAATTCATCATTTGGAGAAGTGGTAAAATAGCTATGTCCGCAAATTATTTTCTCTACAGATTTCAGATTTCCAACATAATTCGGACTTTCTGTTCCAAAGAAATCTTCAATTTGATTGTCTTGATTTTCTTTTGAGCGATTGGTTTCGGTTTTGTACAAATAATCTATCTGAGCCGTTTCGGCTATGGTTAGCTTGGTTTTTAGGTTATTTTGGGTAAATTTTTCATCTATTTTCCGGACAGCCCAAGCCAAATCTGAATTGTCGATAGGCGTACCTTCTTGCGTTCCATAGCCTGATTTAGATTTCGGTCCCCAATCCCACTGCGGCTCATTGAAAGGGCTCAGATAGTCCAGTTCTAACTTAGTCGAAACTTCCGCCAAAAAGTTGGTAAATTCATCAATTTTTGTTTTGTCAAAATTCCATTCACCTAATTTACCAGTGCCAATGGCTAAACCATTTTTGGTAAACGAAACAGGTGCTGAATTCAAAAATCCCAAAGTGAAATCAACTTTATGGCGTTTGGCGGCATCCATAAACCATTGTTGTCCAGCTTGTTTGGTCCAATCGTATTTTCCATTTTCAAGAAAGCACTCTGCTCTTCGCCATTCGTTGGTAATCATGCTTTTGGTAACTTGTTCTGTACTTCCTGCACCAATATTGAACCGCCACATCGACAAACCTATGCCCTTAGGATTCCCCGATTTATCCATTTCTTGGCTAAATAATAACTCAGCTATCTTTTCCCGTTTTTCTAATGGATAGTACTTGCCCACCATCTGCATTGACCAGCAATCTGACGCACCAAAACTGTGCATGGTTTGGTAGGTAATGGAGGTGTCAATTTTTATCTTTTGTGCGAAAGAAAAGTTATTCAACAAAAGGAAAAGGACTGCCAGTTTTTTCATTGGGTTTGGTATATATTAATTTTTGATTAACCTCAAATTGAACTTTCAGATGACGTAAAGTTTTGAATTAAGTCTACAGAAATTCTATTCAAGGCATTCAATTATTTATTTCTCATTGCTCATGCTGTACGGAAAATCGCTTTCCTTAGTTCCACGCGTTTCGTTGGGTTTGTTTGACATTTTCAGGTCCAAAACGCCGCCTTTGGTGATGTCCTCGTGGTTTAAGAAATTCTTCGAATAACTTTGAGCGTTCAGTTTGGCATCGTTAACATACACATGTTCTGTCGAGTTTGTGGGAGCATTTATTGTAAATTTTTTGCCATTTTCAAGCGTGAGCGTAGCTTTTTTGAAAAGCGGCGAACCCAAAACGTACTGGTTAGAACCCGGACAAACGGGATAAAAACCCAATGCCGAGAAAACATACCAAGCCGAGGTTTGGCCAT
The DNA here is from genome assembly GCF_024343775.1 of Lacihabitans soyangensis. Classification (GTDB taxonomy): domain Bacteria; phylum Bacteroidota; class Bacteroidia; order Cytophagales; family Spirosomataceae; genus Leadbetterella; species Leadbetterella soyangensis. The sequence continues at coordinate 49,935 of NZ_RJUF01000024.1, forward strand.
TGTCTTCGTCGCCACAGAGGCCATCAGGAGCATTTTTATAGAGTTTGTCCATAATGTTTCGAACGAGTTTTTGGGTTTTCCATGGTTGACCAGCGTAATTGTACAAATAAGGCATGTGCTGAATCGGCTGATTCCCGTGAGCGTATTGACCCATGTTCATGACTAACATTTCAGTAATTTCGTGTATCTGCTGGCCATAATAGGAGTAGTCGAAAGTGGGTGCAGCAGTGAAAACCGAATCCATTTTGCCCACAAAATTCTGTTTTCCGCCCATTAGGTTTTGAAGGCCTTTAATATCATGAAAAACACACCAAGTCCAGTGCCACGAGCAACCTTCGGTGAAGGCATCCCCCCATTTGTCAGGCCTGAAAGGCGACTGGAAGCTTCCGTCAGAGTTGCGTCCACGCACAAAATTCACGCTTGGGTCAAACACGTTTTTGTAATAATGGGCTCTTTTGTAAAGTGTATCTTGTTCAGCTTTAGGTCGGTTAAGGGCCTTGGAGAGTTTCCAAAGCGTGAAGTCATCGTAGCTGTATTCAAGTGTTCGGGCGGTGTTTTCGTTGATTTTTACATCGTAGGGTATATAGCCTTTACCATTGTAATATTCCACACCATACCGACCAACCGAGGTCAGCGGACCAGCATTCTGGGTGTTTTTGAGCATGGCTTCGTAAAGCGTGTTGATATCGTATCCTCTGATGCCTTTTAGGTAGGAGTCTGCTATAATAGAGGCCGAATTGGAGCCCACCATACAGTCTCTGTGGCCAGGACTGGCCCATTCGGGTAACCAACCGCTTTCTTTGTAGGTGTTTACGAGCCCTTCCATTATCTGGCTGTTGAGCTCAGGAAACATGAGCGTAAAAAACGGAAATACCGCCCTGAAGGTATCCCAAAAGCCGTTGTCGGTAAACATATAACCGGGCAAAACTTGCCCGTTGTAAGGGCTGTAGTGCATCACTTTGTTGTTTTTGTCTAGCTCATAAAATTTCCTTGGGAAAAGCATTGTGCGGTAAAGTGCCGTATAAAAAGTTCCTTTTTCTGCCTCTGAACCACCTTCTGCGGCTATTCTGCTCATCATTTTGTTCCATGTGGCTCTGCCTTCGGTGGCTATTTGGCCAAAGGTTTTGTTGCCAATTTCGCGTTGTAAATTGAGTTCGGCTTGTTCGGGGCTAATGAAAGAGGAGGCTATTTTGAGATTTACGGCTTCATTGGCTTTGGTTTTAAACTGTATCACAGAACCTACGTGTTTGCCAGTGGCTTCCAACAATTTTATATCCAAACTGCCGTCTTTGGCGATGTACACTTGCTCAAAGGCCTTGTCGGCATATATCACGAAATAGTTCTTGAAGTTTTCGGGTACACCACCAGAGTTATTGCAAGAGTAGCCCACTATTTTTCGCTCTTCTGGATACACTTTTATGTGCGAGTTTTTGAAAAAGGCATCTACGATCAAATACGCCTTTTCGGTTTCGGGATACGTAATTCTGAATCTTGCGGCACGCTCAGTAGGGGTTATTTCTACTGTCATGTTATAGTCTGAGAGGTAGACTTTGTAGTAATGTGCTTGCACCACTTCGGCTTTGTGTGAATACCACGATTCACGCTTGTTTTCATCGAAGACGAGTTTTTCGGTGGTGGCGAATATCGAAAACGCACCATAATCATTAATCCACGGCGAGGGTTGGTGGGTTTGTTTGAAGCCCCTGATTTTTTTGGCGGCATACTGGTAAGCCCAACCGTCGCCCATTTTGTTGGTTTGTGGCGACCAGAAATTCATTCCCCAAGGCAAGGCAATGGCCGGGTATGTGTTGCCATTTGATAAACTAAAGTCAGAATCGGTACCGATGAGTGGGTTGATGTATTTGGCCAAGTCGGCGTTTTGGGAAAAGGCATTAAATGCCAACAATACAAAAAGGGCTATTTTTTTCATTAAAATCAAGAAAGATATTTAGCCCGAAATTTATGGATTTTTAGTGAGGAAATGGGTGGGGGAGAGGTTTTTTGTTTTGGGGTGGGGAGGAGAATTGTGTTTATAATATACATGTTAATTTTCAGGATTAGAATTAAATGAATTTGTTTATTTCTTGACGAATTCACATGACCCATGAGGGACAGAACGGCCTGTTTGAGCTCTTTTTGTTGGCCTGCCTTTAGGCGGAACGCAAAAAAGCGAGTAGTGATGGCCCGACCCCAGCTGCTGTGGGGAAGATTTTAGTTTGGGGGATGCTCAACTGACTTTGTTTGAATGTTATAAAATCTTAATTTACTTTATCTAATTTGGCAGTTTTCTTCAAAATAAAAGAAGAAATCAAACAACTTATAAACCCCAAGACAAGGAGCAAATGGGCAAAATTCCAACCTGAATTCCAGTAGATAAACGTCAATAAAAAGAAACTTATAAAATTGAGTAAGAAGCTAATTCCTATTCA
>NZ_RJUF01000025.1:0-34507 GCF_024343775.1 Lacihabitans soyangensis
GAGATGCTTTCGTAAGTATTGGTATTCATTATGGCTTTAGGTTAATGGCTTATAAAAACCCAGTTAGAACCACATTTTCGAGTCCATATAGTCGATACAAAAATCTTTTGGTTGACATAAAACTAAATAATATTAATCAACTTTGGACGAGTGATATAACATACTTTAATGTTGGTGAAAAAGTCTATTATATCACAATGATAATGGATGTCTATTCCCGCAAAATAGTAGGTTATACCGCTGCAGATAATATGAGAGCAGAAAACAATTGTGAGGCTCTAAAGATGGCATTTAAAGCTCGGAAACAGACTATTTTTACAGAACTAATTCATCATTCTGATAGAGGTGGGCAGTACGTCAGCAATGAGTACGTAGAAATGTTAAATGCTGCCAAAATCAAAATAAGTATGTGCAACGAAGTCCATGAAAATGCTCATATTGAAAGAGTAAATGGAACTATAAAGAACCAGTACCTCAGATATCGAAATATTACAAGTTTTGAAGAACTTAAAAAACAATTGAGCCGAACAATTGAAGCCTATAACAATAGCAAACCACATGTAGCTTTGAATAAGCTATCACCAAACTCGTTTGAACAATATATCAAAGAACAATATGTCGAAAATCGACCGATATTACCAATTTGGACTTGTAATGAAACGAAAAATATCAACCCAAATCAATGTATATTACAATTTTAACTATATTACATTTGTCTAAAAAAACGTCAACCTATTTTAGGCAAGCACATTGGTTAATTGGTTAATTGGTTAATTGGTTAATTTGGGAGGTCTTTTCGTGGAAACAAGTTCCCTAAATGAAACTTTAATCACCCATAATGGTCAGAACTAGCCTTCTGCCTGTGTCATGGTTTCTATGCTCGCAGAGATAAATGCCTTGCCATGTACCAAGATTCAGTTTTCCGTTGGTAATCGGAACCATCACTTGACAACCCAATGTCGAACTTTTTAGGTGTGCTGGCATGTCGTCATCGCCTTCATAATCATGCTGATAATAAGGTGCTCTCTCAGGAAACAAAATATTGAAATGTCTTTCGAAATCACCTCTAACGGTGGGATCGCAGTTTTCATTGATAGTCAGGCTAGCAGAAGTGTGCTTTATAAATACTTGTAAAAAACCAATTCTTACATTTTTGATTTCGTCCAACTCTTTTATGATTTTGTCCGTAATAAGGTGAAAGCCTCTTTGAAAGGGTGCAAGTTTTATTTCTTTTTGAAATAACATATTTGTATAACGTGAGTTTATTTCAAATAAAGACCAAAATGCTGAAACACAGAAATAAATTTCATAATTTTAGCAAGTATATAAGCTTAAATGAAGATTTCAAAAAACATAAATACCCAAATAATCGCTAAGATTTTAGGCTTGGTGACTTTTTTTTGTATTCGTGTTGCCCATGCTCAGTTAATTGTGGCTTCTAAAACTTTGGTTTGTCCAAACGAGCCTACACAACTCAAAATAAACGACAAAGCTCTTAATCCTTTTGATTTTTGTGTAACCAAACTCAACGAAAGATTTGGTTTGCATTATTTTAAAACTTGTAAACAAGTAACGGTGGAAGATGCCATAATTATGGCCAAAATGATGAACGGTCACCTCGCCACCGCCAACGACGAGCAAAAGAATAGTTTTCTATTTAATCTGTTACCAAATGACATACATTGGATTGGCTTCGTTCAAAATCCAAAGGCTAAAAACTTCAATGACCCTCCAAATCCCGCCTCAGGATGGGAATGGATGAGCAAGGCCTCATTTGCTAGGGCATATTGGGTAGATGGAGAACCGAATAATGATGAGTTAAATAACCCCGGCATGTACGCTATACAAGGTTGTAGAAGAGATCCACTTTGGTGTGACGAGTCTGGCGAAAAGAAATACATTGGTATTATTGAGAGCAAAACCAACATTATTCCACCAGTTATTTCCCCGAAAATCAAATGGGAAACAGGAGAAACCACGCAAACAATAACCGTAAGGCCACAACAAAGTAAATATTACAAAGTTAGTATCGATTATGGTGTTTATACCATCACCGACTCTATACTTCTAGAAACACCATATGCCAAGGCAGAATTTTCTAAACCCGGGGGTTGTAATCCTTATAAGTGGAAGCCAGTTTTGGAAGCAAATGCCCCATTAAGCGACCTAAATATTCAGTGGACTTTTGGAGATTCAAGTATGGTAAATGTTAAAAATCCGGATTTCATGGTATACAACGAGGGGTTTATGACCGGAACTGTAAAGGTTTCATCAAATGTTTGTGGAAGTGAGCTTTTGAACAATTCAGAAAGGTTTGAACTTTTCCCTATGAAAGACCAGGAAATGGTCACTACGGAGGTACAACTGAATCAAGAAATTAAATTGACCCCAAAAAATGAAGGTCCGTTTACCTACAGTTGGTCTCCCCAAACCAACCTTTCTGAGTCCAACGTTTTTTCACCAACCTTTACAGCTACAAAAGAAATTACGTATCAGCTGAATATTAAAGATGATTTTGGATGCACGGCCAAGGAGAGTTTTAGATACACCATTGACCCCGATTTGTTGATATTTGTGCCAGATATTTTCACCCCAAATGAAGACAACCTTAACAATACCTTTAGCTTCTTTTTAGTAGATGGATTTTATGGAGAAATAAAAAAGCTGGAAATCTTTAATAATCTGGGTGAAATCGTACACAGTATAGAAACCAAGGAATTGTCTTGGGATGGTAAAATCAAAGAAAAAAATGCACCTAATGGTCAGTACTTGTATGTAATCACTTACCAAATTGGCGATAAAACCTATAAAAAAAACGGTAAGGTTTTGATTTCCAGATAATATCAAGCCGAAAACTTCAAAATAGCTTCAACAAACTCCACTGGTTTAGTAGCATGCACCCAATGATTGGCTCCATCGATGGTCTGAAGTTCCGCATTTACGAACGAGGATCTAAAATACTCAAAATCAGCGTCTGTTACATAACTAGATTCAGAACCTCTGACTAGCAAAGCTGGTTTATCTACTTTTTTGTCCAAGATTATTTCGCCGCCAATTTGATAAATTTCTTTACTGATAACCGGAACGTTAATACGCCAATCAAAACCACCTTCTTCTGTGCGATAAAGATTTTTCAGAATAAATTGTTTTTCACCGAAATCTGAAACGTAGCCAGAGAAAATATCCTCCGCTTCCTTTCTACTTGTGATTTTTTCTAAATCTATAGCAGCCAAGCCAGCCAAAATATGGTCGTGGTGAGTGGGGTAAAATCTTGGAGCGATATCTACAATAATGATTTTTGAGAAATTATTATAATGCTGAGCGAAAGTCATCACTGTTTTACCTCCCATTGAATGACCTAGAATTATGGGATTATTTAGGTTATTTGCAACCAAATATTCATTCAGGTCAGCGGCCATCACCTCGTAACTAAACTCCTCACTTCTTGGTGATTGCCCGTGATTGCGTGCATCCAGAATATGAACTTCAAAACCCGCCTCGGCTATTTTTTTACAAACTGTAAAAAGATTATCAGATGAACCAAAAACACCATGTAAAACCACAAAAGGTTGCCCCTCGCCTACTTTTCTCGAAAACAATTGCATAAATTAATATTCTATTGAAAAACAAAAATAACACATCGCATCGGGCAATTCCTTGATTTTTAAATCATTTATTGCACCTTTCGTCACAAATTTATTGTAGGACCGATAATTTTTTAGGAAGATTTGTGTTATATGTGTTCCCAAATAATTCTAAAATAATGCCTTTTGTAGATTGGTTAAAAAACTTATTTTCAAAAAATAAGACCGAAAATTCAGAAATTGTGGAGATGCCTTCCTCAGAAATTGTAAGTACCGAAATGATGGCTTTCCCCAAACAAAACATTCAGGAGCTAATAAACGAAGAAGAAGAATTCCCGTATTGGCTTAGCAATGAAGATGCTTTACGAGACGAAGGCGTGATTTTCGGACTTTCGGACACCAAACCTGAAGAAAAACTCAAAATCATAGATTCTATTTTCCAGAAAAAAGCATCAGGTCTGAAACAAAAACGGGAGGAATTATCTGAAAGAATTGGAGAATTAAATCTTTTCATGGAAAAACAGAATGAAGAGATCATCGCCATCGACCAAAAATCTAAGCTGGCCATCGAGCAGGAGGCAAAAGAGGAAAATCTCTTGAGAGTAGCCGTTGGACTTCTTTTGTCCATCGGCATGTGTGCTGGCAATTACTTTTTGATAGACGAGGGTCTGAAAAACTCTTTCCTAGAAAGCCACAATTGGATAGCCTGGGGAGTGTTTTTGACGGGCATGTTTAGTTTGTATAATCCCGTGGCGGTGATTCACAACGATGCCAAATTGACCTGGAAAAGACTTTTGGAGGAATTTGGAATGCCATTGGCAGCATCCATTTTTGTATTTGTTCAAGTTTATGAGGCCGTCCCACTGTACAAATCTTTGGCGTTTTTGCTCTTTACTTTTTTTGCATTTATGATTTCGGGAAAAATTCTTTTAGGAAGTATAGCCCGACTGAAATATGAACTAAGAGCCTTGAATCAAAACCTAAACATAAAAGAGAACAAGAAAAAAGTAAATACTGATTGGCAAGCAAAAAAAGACGAGATCAATAGTGAAATAGAGAAAATAAGGGTAGAAAAATGGAAAATATTGCCTGATCTCAATGAAATAGAGGCTCAGATGGCCAAAATAAATGCAGAAAAAGAAGCCATAGTGAACGTGTTCATGAGCGAGTACAATCTTGCAAAAAATTACAAGCAGAAGTTGAATAGCAGTCAAATCAAAAATATCATAGGAGAATGAAGCAAAACACTGAGGATTTTGAAAAAGGTTTTGAAAACGGTATAGATAACGTAGAAAGAGCGAATTACGAAGGGTATTTGTCGAGCGAAGTGAGCCTTGATTGGTTGATTGGAAACAAAGAAATCATCACCAAGGATTTGGACGAAACCAAAGCCTCTCTGGAAAGTTCTAGAACAGAAAAGTTGGAAATTCTGAAAGAAAAACAAGAGATTTTGACTGAATATGAAGAGCAAAATCATTTAACTGCCCAGCTCGAAAATGAAATTTCGGAGAAAAAACAGAGAATAGAGGAAATAAAAGAACTCAAAAAGCAGAATCAGTCGCCTTATCCAATGCTGGCCGGCATTATCTATCTGGCAGCTGGTATCACATTTATTTTTGGCGATTTGATTATTTCCCACGAAATAGTGGCGTATGCCCTCAATATCAGAAACACTTTTGAAGCTTGGGCATTTGCATTCGGTTTGGCGGGAGTTTCTATCTTGCTAAAACCGGCCTACGAACGAATTATTGAGCAACCTTATCTGACACAGCTTAGTACTTCGTCGAAAAAAGCCCATGGCTATTTTCAACTGATCTTGGTTATTATATCCATCGGAACCTTGTCTATTTTAGGTTGGTTCAGATATGAAGCATACAAAACAGATAAACTAAAGGAAGCCATAAATCGGGAAATAAAGTCTCTTCAAATGGAGGCTACGCCTTTGATTTCAGGTGGACAAACGGTTGAAAATCCCGTTTTAACCCAGAAAATCGAACAAAAACTTAGAGAGTATGATGCTCTAAATCAGAAACTTGTGAATAGCCCTTGGGCACTTTGGTCATTTGTTTTGAGCGGTGTATTGTTTGCCATCGCAGGGGCTATCTGTTTAGGAATTGCTTTCCCCGTCTTGCAAGTTTATTGGAAACGGTGGTTTCAGTATAACCCTGTCATAAACAGTGCAAACAGACAAATTAGAAAGAAAACCAAGGCTCTGAATGAAATCAAAAAACCATGGTTTAAAGGCAAATCACTTCTTGAATTGGCTGACCAAAAGCTTGAATTATTACCAAATTTGGAAGAACTTACGCAGAAAAAAACCAAACTTGAAGGCGATCTTTTAGCCATAAACGAAAAAATAAAGTTGGCGATAGAATCTGCCAGAGTAAGCACCTATAATGAGGGCTACGAAAGTGGTAACACCAACAGAGAGAATCTTTCAGCGGAAGATTTGGAGAGTTACAGGAAATATATGCTCGATAAAATAAAACAAAGTCGGGAAGATTCTGGAGATAGAACTCCAAGAACCTATAAAACCAATGGTCTAAGACCTCACCAAGCTCTTAGAAAAGCGATAACCAATTCTTTTAACGAAAATTGAATGTGATTTTTAGATAAATTAGCCAATTTTGTAAGAAAAAAGAAAGTTTTGGTAAACATCGTAAAAATCGGGGGAAATGTGATTGATAACCCCGAAAAGCTGGCTTCATTTTTAAGTGATTTCGCAAAAATAAAAGGCCCAAAAATACTGATTCATGGCGGTGGTAAAATAGCCACAAAAATAGCCAAGGACCTGGGCATAGAAACAAAAATGGTAGAAGGTCGCCGTATAACTGACGAAGCCATGAGAGATGTGGTGACTATGGTATATGGAGGTTTGGTCAATAAGCAAATTGTGGCTAAACTTCAAGCTAATCACTGTAATGCCATCGGGCTTACCGGTGCGGATGGCAAATCGATACTAGCTCAAAAACGACCTGTAAAAACCATCGATTATGGTTTTGTTGGGGATATTTTGGAAGTTAATGCTCTATTTATAAAGTCTCTGCTAGACGCTGACATTGTTCCTGTTTTTGCACCCTTAACATTTGATATGAACGGCGATATGCTCAATACCAATGCCGACACACAAGCTTCGGCTGTGGCTACTGGTTTGTCCTCATTATTGCCTACAAACTTGGTTTATTGTTTCGAGAAAAAAGGCGTTTTGTCTGACCCCGAAAATGAAGATTCGGTGATAAGTGAATTAAATCCAGCCAATTATGAATCCTTCAAAAATCAAGGTGTTATTTATGAAGGAATGATTCCAAAGCTGGATAATGCTTTTTCTTCGCTAAGAAACGGGGTAAGTCAAGTTACGATTTGTCATGCGGACGAACTTAAAAATGCACTAGAAACAGGGAATGCCGGAACCAAAATAACACTCTAAACTTGGAAAACGACAGACTTTTAAAAACCGAAATAGCCAACGCTCTTTCTCACGGAATTGGAGTTATTTTAACCTTTGCATTTGGCCCGCTGCTGGTTACGATGGCTCACAATAAAGGAGTTACGAACTTGGGATTGGGTACTGCGGCCTACACTTTAGGTTTGTTTATGGTTTTTAGTTTTTCTACTTTATATCATGCTGTTTTTAATCCAGTTGCCAAAAGAGCCCTTCGGGTTTTAGATCACATCAGCATTTTCTTTTTGATTGGTGGAACATACATTCCCTTTATTATTTTGTTTACTGATTCGGAAACGGCACAGACATTTTTTATAGTCCAATGGTCGTTGATTGCCTTGGGTATAATCAAGAAAGTATTTTACACTGGTCGCTTCCGACTACTTTCTAGCCTGATTTACATCTTTATAGGATGTATGATTTTCTTTTTTGACAGAGGTTTCTGGGGAAGGATACCTGATGTTCCATTCTATTTCTTGGTGGCAGGAGGGCTTAGTTACCTAGTCGGAGTAGTTTTCTATCAAAATCAAAAAATACCCTACAATCACTTCATTTGGCACCTATTTGTACTATTTGCAGCTATTTTTCATTTTGTGGCGGTTTATTTGGTGATTCCTTAATTCACTACTTTTGATTAGTTAAATCAGAAAAAAGATTCCTCATTACTCTTAAACCGTTTTCTACTACCTCTCTATTTTCTATTGGAATTTTCAGGAAGACTTTCCCGTTTGCATCCTTTTCTGTAATGTTGTTCAGAAGTTCTTGCGTAGCCTTTGGATTCTTTAATGTTTCCATCAGATTACTAAAAAAGGACAATCCCTGATTTAGCAAGTCAGTAGATTTATCCGTTTCTTCTACATCAAAAATATCATCATCGCCTAAAAGTGGATTTTCTTCTTTATTAGCATCAATTCCCTTTGAATCGGACGGAAGTTCGAATTCAGAATTAGCTTCAATTTCAAAATCTATATCAGTTGATACTTCATCTGTTAAAGTTGCAAGAGACTCCATAAATCCTTTAAACTGCTCATTATCAAGGAATATAGCATCTTCCCCTCCATCCAAAACACCACTGGCCATGGATGATTTGAATTTCAAAACATCCAACATTTTGTGTTCAATCGTGCCAGTTGAAACTAAGTTGATGATAGTCACATTTCGTTTCTGTCCTAAACGATAAATTCTTCCTATTCTTTGTTCCAACACCGCTGGATTCCATGGAATATCCAAGTTTACCAAAAGTGCTGCTGATTGAAGATTGAGACCCACTCCACCAGTATCGGTAGAAAGAAAAATCCTCGAATTGGGATTTTCTTTAAAATTAGTCAACAACTTTTCTCTTTTCTGACTCGGAATTCCTCCATGAAGATACTCAAAGCCAAAATCTCGTTTCTCCAATTCATCGGCTACAAGTCTGGTCATGCGTTCCCATTGGCTAAAAATCACCACCTTGCTGTCATTGGTTTCAAAAAACTCCTCCAAAATATTCATCAATTCTTCTATTTTGGTATCCTTCCGAGTTCTTTGGTCAATGATAAAGGTGCTGTCGCAAACCATCCGCATTCTACTGAGCGACAATATAAGTCTTTGACGATCGGCTTCATTGAGAAAACCAAACTTACGCCATTTACTCACCAATTTGCTCACGACCATCTGCATTTCATCATGTATTTCATGCTGCTCGTGGGTCATAGGAACAAAAAGATTTTTGTCCATTCTTTCAGGAAGTTGCTTCAAAACTTCTGATTTAGTCCTCCTTAAAAGTGTGTCAGAAAGCAATGCCTTTATTTCGTTTAAATGCTGATAGCCAATTACTTTTCCAGTTTCTGGATCTTTAAGTTGATATCTGTCGACGAACTGATACAAAGGCCCAAGTTGGTAAACATCTATAAACTGCATGATGGAATACAGCTCTTCCAGTTTATTCTCCAGTGGCGTGCCTGTTAGTACAACGGTGTAGGTAGAATTAAGCCTTTTTACACTTTTAGACACCTTAGTTTTCCAGTTTTTTATTCGCTGGGCTTCGTCTAAAATCACAAAATCCAATTCCAGAGCATCATTAATAAAATCGACATCGTTGGCTATTGAACTGTAACTCGTTATTTGGTAAAACGAATCGCTTTGGGAATATTGCTCCTTTCTCCTGCTGACATTTCCGTCTATTATTTCTACGCTGCTGTTAGAGAATCGCTCAATTTCTGACTTCCACTGATATTTTAATGAAGTGGGACAAACTATCAGAACCTTGTGAATTTGAAGGACTTTTTTATACATTTCTGCCACCGCAACGGCTTGCAAAGTTTTACCCAAACCCATGTCATCGGCTATGAGGCTGCGGCCTGCTCTTGCGGCAAATTTTACTCCATCTTCTTGGAAAGGAAACAATTTTACTTTCAAAGCACCGGCTATGTCAGAAATCTTTGGATTTTTCTTTAGAAAGTCCCCAATTTTTAGCCTTCTGTTTATATTTTCTCTGATTTGAATTACATACGCAAGAGCATCTTCATAACAGACGAAAGACGCATTTATTTGCTTGGCTTCATGTAGAATTTTCTCAAAAACTGGAAATGAAGTAGCCAATAATTCGTTGTTATCAGAGAAATATCTCTTTCTTAAACCCTCATATTCTGCAGATTTCTCAGTTCCTATTTTTAGTTTAACTTGCCTTCCTCCGGGGTAATCGAGATAAATACTCGAATAACTACCGACAAATTGTTTACTCAGGTATTCTGTAATTTCTAGATTGGCAGTTAAAAATTTTAAAGTAGCGGCTATGTGCTTACAAATCCCAAGTCGGTTAGTCTTAAAATCCAGACAATTACAGAAATTTTTTTGGTGATTAAAGTCCCTGATTGAGACCTTGTAGTTGTTAATGGTGTTGGGATTGTAAACCAAATAATCGGAGAAAACTGCCTCGTCTCCAATGTTTGTAATCACAAATTCGTTTTCCTCCCCAAACTGTTTCCGCAGCTTCCATTGCCATTCGTCAACAGACAAATTTGCTGGTTTTTTGTAGTAAGGAATTCGAAATTCAGCAGAATTTTCGGTTTTTGTATCAGGTAAAGCCGCCGACTTTTTTTTCAAACTTGGGTAAATATTTACTCAAAAATAAGAAACAAACTTACGGCTAACCAAAATCAAGACTACTTTCTCACGTAAGTATGACTAAAACCATCGTAAACTTCCTCAAATAAGTAAAGATTATTTCCCTTGATTTCATAAGACAGATTCATAGCGTCTTCATTGGGGAAAGTTATCATTGGTTTTAGCTCAGTGGAAGTAATAGACTTTGCGTTTTTGAGCTCATACTTGGCCTGAGTAATGGTTTTTCCGTTCTGAATCATGGTAAAATTACCCTTAGAGTCAAAAATCATTTCTCGTTGGTCTGACTCTGAGGCTTTAATCGTGAGACCAGCAATACCACCTTGAGATTCAACCCATTTCCAGCTTCCAACCACCGAGGGCTTCACTTCATTGGACTCACAACTCAACAATATTAAACTCAAGAACAGTGCAAACATTTTCATAATTATAGCTTTTTCATTCAAATTTAAGATTCTTTTAGCTGAAAATAGGTTGTAAGCACGGGAGAATTTATTTTTGTGAAAATTATAATCAGATGAAAAATCCGGAAATTAAACAATTAGGTGATTTTGCTATTGGTTTTCTAACCAAACTGATAGAAACTCCTTCTTTAAGCAAAGAGGAGGATAAAACGCTTTTATTGTTTGAGGAGTTTTTCAAAGAAAAAAATATCGATTTCGAAACCAACAAAAACAATATCTGGGTCAAAAACAAACACTTCGACTCATCGAAACCGACTATTTTGTTGAATTCGCACCATGACACCGTCAAACCGAATGCTTCATACACCAAAGACCCTTTCAAAGCCGAAATAGTTGACGGTAAGCTTTTTGGACTTGGAAGCAATGATGCTGGCGGGCCGTTGGTGTCACTTTTTGCTACCTTTCTTTATTTTTATGAACAGACTGAATTGCCTTACAATTTGATATTTGCGGCCTCCGCAGAAGAAGAAATATCAGGAAAGGATGGCATAGAACTTTTGATAAAATCGCTTCCTAAAATAGACCTAGCCATCGTCGGCGAACCAACGCTCATGGACATGGCGGTGGCTGAAAAAGGACTGATGGTATTAGACTGCAAGGCAAAAGGAGTAGCCGGTCACGCAGCCAGAAATGAAGGGAAAAATGCTATTTATGAGGCTTTGGAAGATATTAATTGGTTCAGAAACTATGAATTTGAGAAAGAATCTGAGAGTTTAGGACCCATTAAAATGGCCGTAACGGTTATCAATGCTGGCACCCAACACAATGTCGTTCCCGATGAATGTTCTTTTGTGGTGGATGTCAGAGCCACAGACGCTTATAGTTTGGAGGAAACTTTGGAAATAATCAAACAAAATGTAAAGTCAGAGGTAACGCCAAGAAGTATAAGGCTCAATCCATCAGGCATTTCGCTCGATCATCCGATAGTGAAAAAAGGAATAGCTTTAGGAATGAAGCCTTATGGCTCTCCTACCCTTTCTGATCAGGCATTGATGCCTTTCACCAGCATAAAAATCGGTCCAGGAGATTCGATTCGCTCACATACGGCTGATGAATATATTTTTGTGGAAGAAATTTATCGAGGTATTGATGGGTATGTGGAGTTGCTGGATGGGTTGGTGATTTAGGGAGTGAGGGTAAATTATGAGGAACTAAATTTGCTATTCATTTGTATTTATCAATTAAAAACTCTGAGTATTCTTTTTTGATATCAAAATCTTGCTCAAGCTTAATAATCCCACTTAAACTTTTTACCACAGGTGTCTTTTGAATATAAACTTCTTTATATCTTCCCGTTGTTACCAAACTAAATTTTTGAATTCCAGACTGGTTAATCTTTTTACTTTGATTGTATTTTCTTGTCATAACAAGTATAAATTTTTTACTAGCAAAGTCGAATAATTTGTTCTATTACTACATGGTCTTGACTTTAACGTTTGAAAAAAGAATTCGATTCCAGGTAATTACAATTTTCTCAAATAATTAAATAGTTTTGCCTTGTTTTGTAATTGAAAGGGAAAGTGGTTCAATAAATTACTTTGAATTTAACATTTGCAAGAAATCCTAATCTTCGTTTTCAATCAATTCTACAAAAACAAATTAATAAAAACAAAAAGATAAGCCGCTCATAATCTTACAATAAACAACAATTCATATATGAAACTGAAATTTATCGAACCAACTATTATTTTCTCAATTGCGGGCTTTTTTATACCCAGTTTCACAGTTATGTTAATTATAGGATTTCAAATGCTTCTCATGTTAATAGGTTTGGAATGTACAACCGCCTGGAAATTTACTTGGTTTTTAACAATTTTAGCCTGCGTTATTGGCCCTTTTTTATTTTTTTCAAAGATTGTTAAATCAGTCAGTTTAGAAAATTATGAAAAAGTAAAAAAACAATTATTACTCTTCAATATTTTCGAATATGTTATGCTTCAATCCAGTTTATCGGCATTTTACAGCAATCCTAAAACGCTTTGTTACGTGGGCGATGGACAAAATGGTTTAGAGTTAATTTTTACCGGCTGGTTGGCTTTACCAATTCTTATTGCAATTAGTTTCGTTTTCGAAAAATTAGCAAATTGAGATCAAAAAAAAGGAATTAATACTTCCCATATATTCTAATAGACTAAAAACTAAAATTACTTTCTCAAAATAACTAAAATTTTAAACGCACCCTCTCCCCTTGGACACCGCCATCCTTAAAAAAGCCGCCAATTATTGCGTTTATCAAGAACGCACCCAAGCCGAAGTCCGTAAACGACTACAGGATTGGAAGATTTGGGGCGATGAAGCGGAAGAAATCATTGCTTATTTGATTACAGAAAATTATTTAAACGAAGAGCGTTTCGCCAAGGCGTTTGCGGGAGGCAAATTCAGAGTAAAAAAATGGGGAAGGCTAAAAATAAAAGCTGAACTTAAAGCCAGAAAAATGAGTAAGTATGTGTTGGAGTCGGCTATGAAGGAAATACCAAACGATGATTATTTTACCACCGCAACATTGCTCATAGAAAAAAAAATGAACGACCTCAAAACCGAAATTAATCCCCTCAAACGTAAACAAAAAATATTTAACTACATGATTTCCAAGGGGTACGAATCAAATATTGTCTTAGAAATAATGAAAGATTTAGAAGCGAAGAAATCATAAAAGTGGTTCCTTTTTGAAATGCCTGATCATTTGCCCGTAATCCATTTTGTGCAGCAATCCATACACGCACATATAAATCCGTTTTGATTTGGTTTCATAAGTTTTGGCCGATTCCACCCAGTTGGAGTAATACCTTTGGTGACCTCTCGGGTAGGAGTTGAACAACTCAAGAGCCTCTGGTTCAAGCTCTAATGACGCCAATAAATCTGCTGAAATTGGTAATTCTTCGCTTTCTTCCTCCAAAGACACTTTCAGTTTATCACCAACTTGCTTTTTGATATGTTTACGCATTTCAGCATTCAGCGGTAGAATAAAATTCCCCTCACCTATTGGCACCAAAGCCACCTGACCGATCTCCAAAGCATCCAATTTACCTTTTACGCGGTAGGTGGTTTTGGTTTTAGGTTTTATTTGCTCAGCAATATCCCAAGGAACTTCCACAAAAGTCCATCCCGTTTTTTCGCCGTTTTTGGCGTACCTAATAATCTCAGCTTCAAATTCTACCATAAACAAAAATCGAAAAACAAGGTTAGAAGTCCAAAGAATTAAACCAATTTGTAAAAGCTAAAATTAGGCAATAATTGTGAGTCAATTAAACGGTAAATCTCTATTTTGCCATTTAAAACTTTAATTTTCCGCTAAATAAATTTTTAGCCTCCGCAAAAAGATACCAACATAACTTTGTTTTGTAGATTTGTAATTTATCATTCAATAAAAAATAAAATGCTTCAGTTCTTAAAATACGTTTTAGCCACGATAATCGGAATATTCCTGTTCTCCCTTTTGTCGTTGTTTTTGGTGATTGGCATCGGTTCAGCCATGTCGAGTGGAGAGGATGAGACTTCCATAAAATCCAACTCGATTTTGCAGCTCGACCTGAATACCCAAATAGCCGAGAATTCGACGAAGGAGGATCCATTCTCAGAAATCTTTAGCAATGGTGAACAAAAAACAGGCTTAGTTGACCTTAAAGCGGCCATAGCCAATGCCAAGCTAGACCCAAACATCAAGGGAATCAGCATAAAACTGGAATACCCGATGGCTGGTTTTGCTGAAATAGAGGAAATCAGGAATGCACTTATTGACTTCAAAAAATCAGGCAAATTCGTTTACACCTATGCTGAAATTATGACCGAGAAGGCCGTATATCTGTCATCCGTGGCTACTAAAAGTTTCTTAAATCCAGCCGGAGGAATAGAATTTAATGGCTTAGACGCTGAAATCACTTTTATGAAGGGACTTTTCGATAAAATTGGTGTTAAACCGGTTATTTTCAGGGTAGGTCAGTTCAAAAGCTTCGTAGAGCCGTACATCAGAACAGACATGAGTCCTGAGAACAAAATGCAGGTTTCGGAATATTTGGGGTCTATCTCCAACCACATTTACACCAAAATAGCCGAAGAAAAGGGTATTTCTAAAACAGAAATTGACAATGTTTTAAACAAAGCCTTGATTCAAGAACCTGAAGATGCAGTCAAATACAAAATATTGACCAATGTTGGTTATGAAGACGAATACGATGCAGCTTTGAAAAAAGCAGCTGGAATAAAAGAATCGGCCAAACTAAGTTTTGTAAAACTTGGAAGCTACAAAAAAGCCAAAAAGTACGTCAAAGAAGGCTCAAGAGACAACAGAATTGCGGTTATAGTAGCCGAAGGAGATATTATTTCAGGAGAAGGAAATTCGGAGTCGATAGGTTCTGAGACCTTCTTAAAAGAACTCAGAAAAGCAAAAAATGACAAGAAAATTAAGGCTATCGTATTGAGAATCAACTCGCCAGGAGGAAGTGCTTTGGCCTCAGATGTGATGTGGAGAGAAATTCAATTGACCAAAAAAGTCAAACCAGTTATTGCCTCTATGGGTAGTGTGGCTGCATCAGGTGGGTATTACATGGCTATGGGCTGCGACACCATTGTGGCTCTTCCAACTACCATCACGGGTTCTATAGGTATTTTTGGAATGTTATTCAACGCCCAAGAATTGATGAACAACAAACTAGGAATCACTTTCGACGGTGTAAAAACACACGAGTTTGCCGATTCGCCATCATTAACCAGAGAAATGTCGGATGCTGAAAAAATGCTAATTCAGAACTCAGTGAATAGAGGTTATGAGAAATTCACTTCAAAAGCAGCGGCTGGCCGTAAAATGCCAATTGAAAAGTTGAAAGAAGTAGCAGGCGGTAGAGTTTGGACGGGTGTTCAGGCCAAAAACGTGGGCTTGGTTGATGTTTTGGGTGGCCTTGACGACGCTGTGGAAATTGCAGCTAAGAGGGTCAAACTTAAAGCTGGCGAATACCAAGTAAAATACTATCCTTATCCTAAGTCGGATTTCGAGCAAATAATGGAGAAATTCAGTAAAAGCCAAGAAGAGGCCAAATTGAAGGAATATTTAGGCGTATTTGCTCCAATGGCCAAAGAAATAAAGTACTTGAAAAATATGGAGAAGCTTCAAGCCAAACTACCTTACAATCTGGAAATTAAATAATCAAATTACCGATCATTAACCTACCAAAAGCTCAAGGAAACTTGGGCTTTTTTGTTTAATCCGTTTACGTAAATACCAAGTAGAACAGGACATTGTTTTGTACATAGTTTTGTTTTCGCTATTCTCCATACATTATTGTTGTTTTTTATCAGCGTCTCCAAACCTTCAAATTCTTGGTTGATCGAATTTAGATTATCGATTTCAATAAATCAATGTGTGAATTTCACAAAAACCAAATACAATCTTGCAATACTTAATTTGTTAAAAATCAGCAATTTTACCGAAATAACCATTCATAAAAATGAAGACGCCAGATTTCATATCCGAAGAAAATACACATCTAGAGAAATTCAGAAAAATTGTACAGGACAGTATTGAGGCAGAAGAGCTGATTGTCTATAATCTTCTTCATCCGCCGATAGAAAGACTGAGTGAGGGTCAAAAAATATCCGACAAAGTGGCGAAATTTGGTGGAAGTTGGCGATTTATAATTGCCTTTGGGGTGGTTTTGAGCCTGTGGATTATATTCAATGCTCTCATAGTGGTGAAATTCCGATTTGACCCCTACCCGTTTATTCTAATGAATCTCATTCTTTCGTGCATAGCAGCCCTTCAGGCTCCTATAATTATGATGAGTCAAAACAGGCAAGAAGAAAAGGACCGAATGATGAACGAAAACGACTATTTGATAAACTTGAAGGCAGAAATGCAAATACGTAGTCTGCACCAAAAGATGGATTTGCTTCTTGAAGAACAGATAAAAACGCTTTTTGAATCTCAAAAAAGTCAACTCGATATCCTCAAAACCATAAGTGTTAAAATAGCCAAAATGTGAATATTGTAAATTTATGGCTGAATAATGTAACAAATCTACATGATATTGCTCCGACTTTTGTAAACAAAAAAACTGAATCAGCCGCAACTGGCAAAAACTCCTTTGATGATTGATATTGAATAAACTGCATTATAATAGCAATTTCATGTACACACAAAAAAGTATTGGAATATGGATGGACGACGGTTCGGCACACTTGATTGAATTCCGAAAATTAAGAGTAGAAACCGTAATAATCAGGTCTAGAATTAAAGAAAGAGAGAAGTTCCTTCAGCCGAGGGATGAATGCTCAGGTGATAACCATCAGCACGAAAATTTTCTTAAAAAAATCTCTGAGCAACTAAGAGACTATGACGAAATTCTAATTTTTGGACCTGATAACGCAAAGTTCACTTTTGAACAATATCTAAATGAGAATCCACTCTTTGCAAACAAAAAAATCATACTCCAATGTGTCGTGAAAATGACTGACAATCACAAACATGCTTGGGTCAATAAATATTTTATCGCAGCCACTTACCAAAAACAATGAGAAAGTTTTTACTATTTGCCACAGCACTTTTATTCGTGGTCTCATGTAAATCAATATAAATAGGCAGTAGTTTGGAAAGAAATGGTTAAACAAGTAGACCTTAAAAAAATAAATAAAGTATTGGTGGTGGTGATGATCAGAGATGAAAATAGCCGCCATCAGGCCGAGGTTGAAATGGTTGATTTTTAAAAAGCCAAAGGAGAATATTCCAATATTTTATCAAAGAATGAATAGTAATAAAATAATATCGAACTGATAAACAATGAATTAATTTATTGTGAGTTATAAATTTGCTTATTAAATTTTGCAAAATTATGCTTATCAAATATTTGCTTTTATCGATTTTTTTTAGCACATTTACTAAAGAACCGAAGACAACAAGGACTAAAAATCTTGAGCTTTTTGAAGCTTGTGAAATATCAGAAATGATAAATTTTCAAACCTTCGAAAAATCTATGGAGGGTTTTCAGAGGTATCGACCCAAAAAATCAATTATCACCATAGTTGATTTTAGTTTACCTTCAAATAAAGAACGTTTTTTTGTGATTGACCTTGCAAAAAAGAAGTTGTTATTTAAGTCTTTGGTGGCCCATGGCAAAAAATCGGGAGAAATAATGGCTACTTCGTTTTCGAACAAAATGGAGTCGCACCAAAGCAGCTTAGGTTTTTATATGGTCGGTAGTATAATCCAAAGCCCAAAACATGGGAAGGCATTACTGCTTAATGGATTAGAAAAAGGCAAAAATGATAATGCTTTAAAAAGAGAAATAATTATCCACGGAGCCGAATATGTAAGTACTGGTTTTATTAAACGATATGGTCATTTAGGGCGAAGTTTTGGCTGCCCAGCATTACCAAACGACTTAATTCCACAGGTTGTACCTGTGTTAGCAAATGGAAGTTTACTCTACATACATTCTCAACAGCAAAGCTAAAGAAACCTCTTTAGCCCGTAAATACCTAACAATAAAACTATTATCTTCATACCTTATATGTTTGACTATACTTGGCTTTGCTATTACAGGCTGTGGAAAAGCCAAAAGTTCTAACAAAGGCATC
This sequence comes from Lacihabitans soyangensis, assembly GCF_024343775.1. Taxonomy (GTDB): domain Bacteria; phylum Bacteroidota; class Bacteroidia; order Cytophagales; family Spirosomataceae; genus Leadbetterella; species Leadbetterella soyangensis. Next base: position 18,159 of record NZ_RJUF01000025.1, read on the forward strand.
TTACCTGACTCTACGATATACTCGCAGGAGAATTACAGTCCAATATCGCTTGATAGCAGTATTTTGGCGAGTTTTTACACAAAACATAAAATTGAGGATTCTCTAAAAGCTTATATTACAGATTTTTATACCAGAAGAAAATACCAGTATGCCTGGTTTGACCAAAACGGAATAACAGAAACCTGTCACATTTTTTACAATCAGTTACAGAGTTATTCATCCGACTTCGATGACCTATCAGTTAATCCCAAACTGGTAGACTCTCTCATCAACTTTGCTCATGACGAAAACGAAAAGAAGATTTTGTCAGAAATAGACCGACAAAATATAGAGCTAATGCTCACCACGAGTTATTTCCGATACGCCGAAAAAGCATTTGCTGGCTCAGCCAAAAGTACTTTTGATCTCGAATGGTTTATACCTCGAAAAAAGAAAAACTTTCAGGCATTGTTAGACAGTATGCTATCCTCCAACAAAGCCAGTGTACTACAAGAACCTGTTAATCTATTCTCTAAGTCGCTTATTATTGAACTTAGAAAATATAAAAACATCGAAAAAAACGGAGGATTGCCTTTTGTAAATCCTACAAAAAAAGACCTAAAACTAGGAGATGTAGATAGCAATTCCTACAATCTTAAAAGATACCTAGCCCTGACGGGAGACCTCACAACAAAAGACACCTCCATTGGCTTTGACAAAAACTTAGAGTTAGCCTTAAAAAGTTTCCAAAAAAGACATGGATTGACTGAAAGCGGCACCTTAAATATAAATACTTTAGCCGAACTTAATACACCTACAAGTCTCAGAATCAAGCAAATAATGATAAACCTGGAAAGACTCAGGTGGCTTCCCCAAGAAATAGAACCGAACTTTATCTTGGTGAATATTCCAGAATTCAAACTTCATATATTCGAAAACAACAAAGCCATCAGCGAAAGCAAAGTGGTGGTAGGAAAACAAGCCAACAAAACCATCGTTTTCAAGGGCGAGCTTTCAACCATTGTACTCAACCCTTTTTGGGGCATACCACAGAGCATAGCCGTTAAAGAAATTCTACCAAAACTAAAGAGAAGCACTTCCTATTTAAGCCGAAACAATATAGAGGTATTTAGCAATAACAAAGTCATCAACCCAAATACAATTAGTTGGGGCAAGTACAATAAAGAGCTTCCATTTTACTTTAGACAAAAGCCCGGCATTAACAACGCACTCGGAAAAATAAAATTCTTATTCCCGAATAATTACAGTATTTACCTCCACGATACACCTTCCAAAGGTTTGTTTGGTGAAACCAATCGAGCATTTAGCCATGGCTGCATCAGGGTTCAAAATCCAAAGGAACTTGCAACGTATATTCTGAGAAACGACCCCAAATGGACGCTTCAGAACATTGAATCTGTTCTAAAAACGGATACCGAAAAACATATTTCGATAAAACCTACTCTGCCGGTTTATATTCTTTATTTGACAGCCTGGGTGGATAATTCGGGACAGCTAAACTTCAGAAAAGACCTGTATAATTTCGACAAAAAGCTCGAATTGGAAATATTCGCCTCAGAAAATAACCAAACAATTGACCGAAAACCATGAATTCAGATCTACCATTTGCGACCCACAACATAAAAGGCCTCACCAACCAAGAAGTGCTGGCCTCTAGAACAAAAAATGGCGACAATCTACTGATTTTTAAAAAAGAAAACGGCTTTTGGAATGTCATCAAAAGGTTGGCCAAAGATCCAATGGTGTTGATACTTTTGGTAGCATCAGTCATTTACTTTATCAGTGGCAAAACAGCCGATGGCATATTCTTGGCATCAGCCATACTGTTCCAAACTGGTATTTCATTTTTTCAAGATGCCCGAAGTAGCAATGCTCTGGAAAAACTGAAAGAATTTATGGTGGCCAAAACCAGGGTCATCAGAAATGGGAAAATAGAAGAAATAAAAAGTGAGGAATTGGTCGTTGGTGATGCCATTGTAGTAGAGGAAGGAACCGCCATACCGGCTGATGCAATCATTCTACACTCAAATGACTTTTCGGTAAACGAATCCATACTTACGGGTGAATCTCTCGCGATAGAAAAAAATACCAAGAACAAGCAAATTTTCAAGGGCACCAATGTGGTTGGAGGACTCGCGATTGCCGAGGTAACGGCCATTGGCAACCAAACATCATTAGGTAAAATTGGTAAAAGCCTCGAAGGTATAGAGGAAGAAAAAACTCCTCTGGAAAACCAAATAGCAAACTTTGTAAAGAAAATGGCCATGACCGGTGGTGTGGTTTTCTTTATTGTATGGGCGATAAACTACTTCAATACCCGAGAAATCTTGAATAGTTTGTTACAGTCTTTGACATTGGCCATGAGCATACTACCAGAAGAAATCCCCGTGGCATTCACCACTTTTATGGCATTGGGTGCCTGGCGATTGATGAAAAGTGGCATAGTGGTAAAACAAATGAAAACCGTGGAAACCCTGGGAAGTGCCACGGTAATCTGTACCGACAAAACGGGCACTTTAACCGAAAACGTGATGGACTTGGCAAAAGTATATGATTTTGAAACTGATGTCATATTCAAAATTCAAGAAAACCTTACCGAGTCAAACAGGAATCTCCTTCAAATAGCCATGTTTGCTTCTGAACCCATACCTTTTGACCCGATGGAAGTAGCTTTGCACAATGCTTATAAATTATCAACTGAAACAGACGAACGTCCTCATTATAAAATCATTAAGGAATATGCATTGAGTGGTACACCACCCATGATGACGCATATTTTCAAAGGCAAAAACGATGATTTAATTGTGGCAGCCAAAGGTGCCCCAGAGGCCATCATGCATGTTTCTGGATTATCTTCTGAGGGAAAAATAAAGGTTGAAAAAGCGATAAGGGAATTTTCAGCGGAAGGATATCGGGTGCTTGGCGTGGCCGAAGTCAATTCTAGCTCCCAAGACTTTCCGAAAACTCAACAAGAGTTTAAATTCAAATTTAAAGGTATTTTGGCATTTTATGACCCACCCAAAAAGAACATCAACAAAGTCCTCAACAATTTTTATGATGCCGGAATCAATGTAAAAATCATTACTGGTGACAACGAGGCCACCACGGTATCTATAGCCAAACAGATAGGTTTTAGAGGTTTTGAAAAGCATATTTCAGGTAAAGAACTGATGCTTTTGTCTGAAAAAGACCTTGCAGAAAAAGTATTGGAAACCCAGATATTCACGAGGATGTTTCCCGAAGCCAAACTAAAAATCATAAATGCTCTCAAAGAACAAAACGAAATAGTAGCCATGACTGGCGATGGTGTAAACGATGGCCCCGCATTGAAATCTGCCCACATAGGCATAGCTATGGGCAAAAAAGGCTCCGAAATAGCCAAAGACGCGGCCTCATTGATTTTGATGAATGATGATTTATCAAAAATGGTAAAAGCAGTGTCGATGGGTAGAAAAATATACACCAACCTAAAAAAAGCTATTCAGTATATCATTTCTATTCATATACCTATCATTCTCACAGTATTTGTTCCTCTGGCTTTGGGTTGGATTTATCCCAATATATTTTCACCCATTCATATTGTTTTTTTAGAACTCATCATGGGGCCCACCTGCTCCATAATTTATGAAAATGAGCCACTAGAAAAAAACACCATGAAACTAAAACCAAGACCCTTGAGTGATACTTTTTTCAGTTGGAAAGAGCTCACGACCAGCATATTACAAGGTTTGTTTATAACGGCAGGCACTTTGGGCATTTATCAGTATTCCACAAGTCAAAATTTTGGAGAAAACACCACCCGAACCATGGTTTTTACAACGTTGGTTATCGCCAATATCGTTTTAACCTTGGTCAATCGTTCATTCTTTTATTCGATTTTTACGACGCTTCGATACAAGAACAATCTAGTTTTGATAATCATAGGCATTACCTTGGCATTAACCTCATTGATATTATTTATACCTGCGGTTTCAGGCTTTTTTCAGTTTCAGAAACTGAGTCTAATTCAACTCGCCTTCTGCCTAATTGTTGGCTCTGCGAGCGTGCTTTGGTATGAATTGGTGAAAGTTTGGAAAAGAAAAACCTCTAAAAACGCTTGAAATGACTTTAAATCTTGATTCCATTTTAAAGAAATTACTCGCTGGAATTCTGGTGATAGTAATCCTCATTTATGCCAAAGGATTCCTGATGCCATTGGTGATTGGAGGAATATTGGCTACCCTCTTTCTCCCTTTTTGCAACAAAATGGAAAGGATTGGGCTAGGCCGTATTTTATCAGTCTTCATCAGCCTATTTGGCCTATTGGCAGTATTCGGAATAATTATTTCCCTACTTTCATGGAAAATCTCAGAACTTTTCAGTGAATTTGACTTGCTCAAAAGCCAAGCCATCAAAACTTTCAATCAAACACAAGCCTATCTTTTTCAGCATTTTGGAATTAGTCTAGAAAAGCAATCTGAAATATTTAACAGTGAAAAACCTTCAATATCAGGTCTAATGAAGTTGACGGCTGGTTCGCTAAAAGACCTGATGACCAACCTCATTTTGATATTGGCCTATTTTTTCTTTCTCCTTTACTCCCGTGTACACATCAAGCAATTCTTCCTAAAACTTGCCAAAAAAGACCAACAAAATGAAGTGGAACAAATCCTCAAAGGAACAACAAGGGTTTCACAACAATATCTTCTTGGATTGGCCAAAATGATTGTTTGTCTTTGGATTTTATATAGTATTGGCTTCAGTATCATTGGTGTAAAAAATGCAGTCTTCTTTGCAATTCTTTGTGGACTTTTAGAAATCATCCCTTTTATTGGCAATATTACTGGCACTACCATTACGGTACTTATTGCGGCACTTCATGGCGGAAACCTCACCCTATTGTTGGGTATTATCATCACTTACGGTATTGTTCAATTTGTTCAAGGCTGGGTTTTAGAACCACTCATTTTAGGCCCACAGGTAAAAATCAACCCACTTTTCACTATCATTGCTCTCATTGTTGGCGACTGGATTTGGGGGATTCCAGGAATACTACTGGCCATACCTGTAGCTGCCATGATGAAAATCTTTTGTGATCATATTGAGCCATTAAAACCTTTCGGATTCCTGATAGGTGAAATGGACACACAAGAGAAAAGTGAACAAAAAGTCAAAAATATCTTCAAGAAAATTATCACGAAAGCACGCTGATTTCTAGAATAAACGTGTAAAAAAATTCAACTGAGCTAATCTTGAAATTAAAGGGCAATTTCGGTTCAGAAAGACAATTCTTTTCGTAATTTACATGAAATAAAAATTATGACAGATTACAGTGACTTGAAAGGAAATTGGGTAGAAACGAGTAACAAATTAAAGCGACTTTTCTTAGTTTTGGAAAATGTGGACCTCACCTTCTCAAATGGCAAACAAGCAGAACTTTGGGCCAAAATAGAAACCAAAGTAGGCAAATCAAAGGCCGAAATTCAGGGTATTCTTTCAGGTTTATAAATGGCTTTTGAGTCCTTGGATCAAACAATCAATTCTGAAACTGCCAAACATTCTATGGATTTTTCATTGCATGTTGAACGAATTTTATAAAAAACCACGCTTTTGACAGATAAAAAACGATTATATGGAGATTTAGCATAGGAATATAACCTTCCTAAAATACTATCTTTGTGGTTCATATATCAACCTTGTTAAGATGCACCAATTCAGATTATCCTTATGGACGATTTTAGTTTTAATATCCGCTATTCAATTCGCTTTTGCTCAGAACAATAGCAACCTAAAAGGAAAAATCATAGACGCACAAAACAAAGCTCCACTTGGATTTGCCAGTGTAAAGATATTCCAAAATCAAAAAATGATTACTGGGAATATTACGTCTGAAAACGGCGAATTCGATTTCAAAATTCCAACTGGTAAATATACCCTTGAGACCGAATTTATAGGTTATAAAAAATACACTTCTGCCGAAATCAACCTGACGGAAAGCGGCTTAGATTTAGGTGAGATTGGTATCAGTCAGTCAGACAAATCACTTGATGCCCTGGTTGTGCAGGGAGAAAAAAGTTCAATGGAGTTGGCTTTAGACAAAAGAGTTTTTAACGTGGGCAAAGACTTGGCCAATGCCGGAGGCTCAGCACAAGATATTCTGATAAATATTCCATCCGTAACCGTAGATCCTGACGGAGCCATAAAACTACGAGGAAGTAGCAATGTGAGGATACTGATAGATGGAAAACCCTCAGGTATGGTGTCATTCAAAGGAGGAGCAGGATTAAGACAACTCCAAGCCAGTATGATAGACCGAGTAGAGGTAATTACCAATCCATCAGCCAGATACGAGGCTGAAGGACAATCTGGCATTATCAATATTATACTTAAAAAAGACTCAAGACAAGGCTTCAATGGTTCTTTTGAGCTAATAGGTGGCGTACCTGACAACTATGGATTTGCGGCAAATGTCAACTACCGTCACCGAAAAATGAACTTCTTTGTCAACTACGGTCTGGCTTACAGATGGAATCCTTACCGCGGCGATATGTACCAAGAAGTAACCGCTGGCGACACCCTAAAAATACTTCAACAAGACAACACTGGAGATGTATCCGGACTAGACAACAACATCAGAGCTGGAATTGACTACTATTTTTCGGAGAATAGTATTCTTACCGGCTCATTCATGTATAGCAGAGCAGGCGGAATCAGGTACACCAAAAACATCTACAACGATTTCTTGAACTTCAGTAACAATCCGCTTGGATCTATAACACGTATTCAAGACGAAATTGAAAGCGAGCCGCTTTCTGAATATGTTTTGAATTACAAACGAATGTTCAAAAGAAAGGGTCAAGAACTCATTGGTCAATTTAGGTTTTTAGATCATTTTGAAAATTCCGACCAAACTTTCACCCAAACTGCCGTATTGCCAAACGGTGGTGTGGATGCCAAAAATACACTTTTGCAAACTTCGGTAAATGACGAATATGAGAAACAATATCTGTTCCAGTTAGACTATGTTCAGCCATTTTCTAAAGAAGGAAAAATGGAGTTTGGAGCAAGGACTTCGCTCAGAAACATGGTGAATGATTTTGTGGTAAATGACGTAATCGACGGAAAAGATGTGCCAATAGATTGGCTTGATAATTATTTTATTTATGATGAAGACATTTCGGCGGCATATGGAATTGTTTCAAATAAATCTAAAAAAATGAGTTATCAACTTGGCCTTAGGTCGGAGTGGACAAGCGTTACCACCACCTTGCAGAAGACCAATGAGGTGAATCCAAGAAAGTACTTCAATCTATTCCCAAGTGCACATTTTACTTATGCACTGGATGCCGACAATTCGCTTCAGTTGAGTTACAGCCGTAGAATCCGCAGACCAGTTTATAACGACTTGAGTCCTTTTATGACCCTCTCTGATAGTCGAAACTTCTCCAGTGGAAATCCTAATCTCAATCCAGAATTTAGTGATGTCTATGAAATTGGTCATTTGAAAAACTTTGAGAAAGGTGCCATCACTACCTCCATATTTTACAGAAATTCCTTAGATTTTATATCAAATATTAGGAGTGTTGATAGCCAAGGATTTTCGACTTCATTGCCGGAGAATCTCAATTCAGAAAAATCGTATGGAGTTGATTTCACTAGCAATTACAAGCTCGCAAAATGGTGGAAAATGGACCTGAACTTTAACCTTTTTCACGCCAATATTGACGGCTCAAACATAAACGAACAATACGTAGCTGAAACAAACTCGTGGTTTGCGAGACAAACTTCGCGATTTACACTCAAAAATGGTTTAGATATGCAGCTGAGATTCAATTATGAAGCAGCTCAAAAAACAGCTCAAGGGAGCAGAAAAACCATTTACTTCTTCGACTACTCTCTCAAAAAAGATATCCTGAAGAAAAAAGGCTCAGTAAACTTTACGGTTCTAGATATTTTCAATACTCGTTGGATGCGTACCATCAGCGAAGGACCAGGATTTTATACCGTAAGTAACCGTCAGTTTAGGCCTAGACAAATAAATTTAACTTTGAGTTATAGATTGAAACAGTAAGATGCAAGAATACTTCCATATTGATCTAAATATCTGGCAATTCCTAGTATTTGTAGTGGTAGGCACACTTACAGGCATCATCAATACGATAGCTGGTAGCGGCTCGCTCATTACTTTGCCAGTTTTTATATTCATGTGTGACTTATCTCCATCTATCGCAAACGCCAGTAATCGGATAGGTGTTTTTTTGCAAAGTGTGGTGGCGACAGGAAAGTATGCTCAATCAAAGCCAGAAGTATTTCGCGGATCACTTTGGTTAATTATCCCGTCGGTTTTAGGAGCCATTTTGGGTTCAAAAATAGCAGTGGATATAGACGAAAAAATGATGAACTATACCATTGGTGGCCTAATGGTTTTTATGCTCATTGTTTTATTGTTTAAGCCTGAAAGATGGCTTATAGAAGACAAGCTCACAAAAGCCCAGAATAAAAACATTGGCACATTCGTAACTTTCTTTCTGATAGGCATTTATGGCGGGTTTCTCCAAGCGGGAGTTGGGTTCTTCCTATTAGCTGGGCTGGTATTGATCTCTAAATACAGCTTAACCCAAAGCAATGGCCTTAAACTAGCCTTGGTGCTGGCTTTTACTGCTCCTGCACTTGCATTGTTTATGTATTACGGCAAGGTTCACTACGGATACGGCCTGCTTATGGGCATATTTCAAGCAGTTGGAGCTTGGATAGGCGTAAAATACATCGTGAAAATCCCCAACGCCAATCTTTGGATATACAGACTATTGATTGTAATCGTGGCTGCTTCGGCCATTAAGTTTTTTATATAAACTAAAACTTAGTAATTCTTAAATTGCCACCAATTATCCGTGATAAATGCCGATGCAGGCAGCCCTTGATTATTTTTTAGACTGGCCTCTGCTGTATTGTTCCATTCAAATCTTGCGAAAACAGGGTAAGATATTTTAGAATTAGTAAGGACAATGGTGTTACTTTTTATCCTGACACTTGCCTTTCTGAATTCTCCAGAAGTATCCGCTATTTCGAAGTTGTTCATGCAATTTTTATCGCATTTCAACTCCTGTGTGTCAAAAAACAAGGTAATTTGTCCTTTTTTAGATTCATAAAGTAGAAGCTTGGGTCCAGAAATTTCACCTTTATAAGCACTGTAAAGATTTTTCAAAGCCGCGTTACCCAAACGAATTCCGACATCTTTTTTGTTTCTAGGATGAATATCATCAATATTTCCAATGTCCGATATGGTTACCATCGCCGTTGTGGATGTATTTTCGGCCATTCTTTGTGCATTTCTCAAAACCACCCCCTCCTCAGGATTGCCATATTTATATGGGGCAATTTGCACATAATAAAAAGGCAGTTCCTCGCCCCAAGCTTTTCTCCAACTGTTGATCAGCGTATTTAGTAATTTATCATAATGAGCTGCATTAGAAACATTAGACTCCCCCTGATACCACAGAAATCCTTTGATTTTCAAGCCAGCCAAAGGTGCCACCATAGCATTGTAAATAACTGCCGTTTTCACAGGTCCCCATGGCACTTCCTTCAAACTTAAAGCATCTTTGAGCAGTACAGCATCGGCCTTAATACTCTCTTCGGGTGTCCAGGCCTCGGCTGGAGTTCCACCCCAAGAGGTGTTGATAATGCCTACAGGAACTTGGATGCTTTCATAAATATGCTTGGCAAAATAGTAGCCAATGGCACTAAAGTTTCTCATAGACTCTGGTGTGCAGATTTTCCAATCACCAGAAAGATTATTTTGAGGCGAATTGGCCGTGGAGTGATTAACTGTAAACAATCTTAATTCAGGAAAATTGGCCTTTTGAACTTCAGCTTCCGCATTTTCGATGCCCGAAGCCGCACTCCATTCCATATTGCTTTGACCTGAAACCACCCAAACTTCTCCTATGAGAATATCTTTCAGGACTATTTCATTGTAGCCACTTATTTTTATTTCATAAGGTCCTCCATAGATAGGGGTTTCTATTTCCATGGTCCATTTTCCATAAACATCAACCTTGGATGTATATTTTTTTTGATTCCAAGAAGTTGTGATACTAATAGGCTCACTGGTTTTACCTGAACCCCAGATTTTTACGGTGGAATTCTGCTGAAGCACCATACTTGAGCTAAAAAACGCAGGCAACGTAAGATTAGCAAAACCATAAAAAGGCAATAAAAGACTTGTAAACAGGTACTTAAAATTCATGTGCAGCGTAAAGAAACGTTTTTGGTTCATAATGGAGTCTAAATATTCAAAAAAAAGAAATGTATTCAATAAAGATTTATTTGACCTTGTTAGTCAAAAATAACATAAAAAGCTCAATTCATAAAACTCGAATTACATGATGAGTTGAAATGGCATTTAAAACTTTAAGTAAAAAAACAAGTTTAACAGTAATCCTAGAAAACAGGAGTATCGTAAATATAAGATTAGAAAATTTAAACCTATGAATCAAATAAATGCAATTCAAACCGAATTGATAGAATTAAGGGAGAAACTACGTAATCACCCATTGTATTCCAATCTAAAAACCTTAGAGGACCTGCAAATTTTTATGCAAAATCATGTCTTTGCTGTTTGGGATTTTATGTCATTGTTAAAATCTTTACAAGCAAGCTTAACCTGCACAAAAGTTCCATGGATTCCTCCGCGTAACCCGGTGTTGAGTAGGTTTATAAATGAAATTGTATGGGGAGAAGAGAGCGACGTTAACGAAAAAGGCGAACCAAAGAGTCATTTCGAGATGTATCGCGAAGCCATGCTGGAAATAGGTGCGGATGTGTCAATAATTACGGATTTTGTGTTTGATATAAAGGAAGTAAACGCTGTTTCGTTGAGCATAGAACGCCTGAAATGCATTCCTGAAGTAAAAGAATTCCTAAACTACACTTTTGAAGTAATTCGAAGCAAAAAAGACCACAAAATAGCTTCGGCTTTCACTTTCGGCAGAGAGGATTTGATTCCTGATATGTTCTATGAAATTCTGAGTAAATCAGAAACAGATGAAAAGAAATTTGACAAATTGAAGTACTATTTAGACCGACACATAGAGGTTGATTCGGGTGACCATGGACCATTATCACTTAAAATGATTGAAGAATTATGTGATAATGATGCAAAGAAATGGCTGGAAGTTAAAGAAGTGGCCAAAAAGTCTCTAGAAAAAAGAATATTACTTTGGGATGGCATTCTTGAAGAAATTCAGCGGAACAAAATTTAAATCTCTTTTAGAAGTTTAATCAATTTGCAAAGTACTTTTAAAATAGGGTATACTTTACTCAGAAAACATCTATTTAAAATTATTCTAAATAAAAATAGAATTTATTTGGAATGATTCTAATCTAACTTTACTTTTGTCACGTTATTTATAATGAGTCTAAACAAAAATAAAGATAATATAATGTTTTCAAGGATTTTTACAATTGTACTGTTAATGAGTCTTCACTTTGTGGGTTTTTCACAAAAATCGACCCTCATTGGCAAGGTTACGGACAATTCAAAACAAGAGCTATTTGGTGCAAATGTTTTGCTGAAAGGAACGGTAAGAGGAGTTCAGACTAACACTAACGGTGAGTTTATCATCAAAGGCCTTAGTGCAGGTGATTATACTGTGATGGTTTCAATTATTGGTCTGAAAACTAAGGAAATCAATGTTAATTTATTGGAGAATGAAACAAAAACCATAGATTTTCAACTAGACGACGAGACCTACACCCTGAAGGATGTTCAAATAGTTGCCAGCAGAGGAGTCAGAGGAAATGAGCATTTGGCAGAAGTGGATGGTTACTCGATAAATGCAACCAAAAAGAATGAGGTAATCAAACTAGACAACATCAATGCCAACTTGGCGATGAACAACAGTCGCCAGATATTCAGCCGTACGCCAGGCATCACGGTTTGGGAAAATGATGGTTCTGGAATTCAACTGGGTGTGGCCTCGAGAGGCTTAAGTCCAAATCGTTCCTGGGAGTTTAATGTACGAATGAACGGATATGATATCACTCCTGACCCAATGGGTTATCCTGAGGCTTATTACACCCCGCCGATGGAAGTCGTTGATCGCATAGAAATTGTTCGTGGAGCCTCATCTTTACAATATGGTCCACAGTTCGGCGGTCTGATGAATTTTGTACTTCGTAAACCAGACATTTCTACAAGAGTAACAGTGGAGTCACAAAATACAGTTGGAAGCAATGGCCTCTTTAGCACCTTTAACTACATAGGAGGTACCGAAGGCAGGTTGAGCTACACTGCCTATTACCAAAAACGTTTTGGTAATGGTTGGAGAGAAAATAGCTACTACAACACTGATCACGCTCATGCCGAATTGAGCTATGCAATCACTAACAAATTTAAGCTTGGAGCTGAGGTAACTTACATGACCTATGAAAGTCAACAAGCTGGAGGTTTGACGGATGCTCAGTTTGCCGCAAATGCACGCCAAAGTGTGCGTAGCAGAAACTGGTTTAGCACGCCTTGGTTAGTTCCTTCGCTTTCAGCCGAATATATTTTCAGTGAAAAGACCAAAGTAAGCTGGAAGACTTTCGGAGTTATTGCAGAAAGAAGCAGTGTGGGCAATGTTTCGGCCATAACCAATGTGGATATTCTGACCTCCAACCGCCAAGTGGACAGAGACTATTATAACAATTTCGGATCAGAACTCAGATTTATCACCGACTACAAATTTCTGGGAAATACCAATACCGTTGCCAGCGGCCTACGTTATTACAATGGCAATATTGACCGTCAACAACAAGGAAAAGGCTCAACCTCAAAAGAAATAGATTTTAGTGTGGAAGGACAATATCCACGTGACTTGGCCTTCAACAACATCAATAAGGCCGCTTTTGTAGAAAATATTTTCAGATTCTCGAAGAAATTTTTGATAACCGCAGGTGCGAGAGTGGAAAGCATTAGCTCTACCATGGAAGGTAGATTAAGTTTAACCAACGGACAGCCGAACAACCTTACACCTGCCACTCGTGAAAGAAACTTCCTATTGTTCGGAGGAGGAGCGGAGTATCATATTACTCCTCAATCAGAGTTTTACAGCAATATCTCTCAGGCCTATCGCCCGGTTTTGATATCAGACCTTACTCCTCCGGCCACTACAGATGTCATTGACGAAAACCTTCAAGATGCCCGTGGTTATAACTTTGACTTCGGTTATCGTGGTAAAGTAGCCAACTATTTAAACTTCGATGTAGATTATTTCTTTGTAAACTACAACAACCGCATTGGTACTATCACCCAAACCAATGCCGCCAATCAACGTTATCAATTCCGCACCAATTTGGGTCGTTCGGTAAGTCAAGGTTTTGAAGGTTACGTAGAATTTGACCCTATATCTGCGTTCTTCAAAAAATCTAAAATTGGTTATGTAAGTATGTTTGCCTCAGTGGCTTTCATAGATGCCACCTACAGAAATTTCAAGACTACCTCGATAGTGAATGGTCAAATAGTTGAAGGCAATTTATCCGGTAAAAGTGTTGAAAATGCTCCTAGGAAAATCAATCGTTTCGGAGTTACTTATAACAAAAAAGGTTTCTCGATTACTTGGCAAATGAGCGATATTGGTAAAGCTTATGCCGACGCGTCAAATACAGAAACTGCAAATGCCGCGGCTACCACTGGCGTGATTCCTGCATATACTGTACAAGATCTTTCTGCAAGTTTCAAATTCTTAAAACATTACAATCTAAAAACAGGAATTAACAACCTTACGGATGAACGCTACTTCACTCGTCGTGCCGGTGGATATCCTGGCCCAGGAATTTTACCAGCCGATGGCCGTACGTTCTATTTGTCAGCCGGTATAAAATTTTAACAACTCTCATGGGAGAATTTTAAAATTCTCCCTCTTTTTTAATTCATTATCTGTAATTAGTCTAAATAAATATAATGAAAAACGTAATATTCCTATTCTTTATTAGTCAATTCGCATTTGCCCAAACCTCCTCAATAAAAGGCAAAATCAGCACTTCTGATGGAAAACCCGCTGAGTATGTAAATATCATTTTAAAAGGAACTACAAAAGGCACTATAGCCGATGCTGAAGGAAATTACAGTTTAAGCAATCTCAAGGCGGGTTCTTACACCGTGTTTGCAAGTTTTGTAGGTCTTAAGTCTAAATCAGAAAAAGCTGAACTAAAAGACAACGAGACACTTACGGTAAATTTTAGTCTACAAGAGGATGCCAATCAGTTACAGGAAGTACTGGTAACCGCTAACCCCAGCAAGTACGTTACAGACTATCCTTCAATATCGTTGCGTCTCAAAACCCCACTTTTAGAAATACCCCAAAACATACAAGTAATCAACCGTCAATTACTTCAAGATCAACAAATTTTCGACATGCAAGAAGGCGTAATCCGCAACGTAAGTGGTGCCACAAGGTCTGAACATTGGGAAAACTATGCTAGAATCGTGATGCGTGGCTCAAGAGTGGCGGCATTCAGAAATGGCATGAATGTAACCGAAACTTGGGGGCCACTGAACGAAGACATGAGCATGGTAGAACGTATAGAGTTTGTGAAAGGCCCAGCTGGATTTATGTTGGCCAGTGGCGAGCCGAGTGGTTTTTACAATGTAGTGACCAAAAAACCTACGGGCATCACCAAATCAGAAGTCGGCATGACCATTGGTAGCTTTGGAACTTACCGAAATACCTTAGACTTCGATGGATTACTAAGCAAAGATGGTAAAATACAATACAGACTTAACCTGATGGGCCAAAGTAAAGGCACTCACCGCAAATTTGAATACAACAATCGGGTATCGATAGCCCCAGTGCTGAAATTCCAAATTAATCCAAGAACTTCCTTAACCACAGAGTACAACTATCAGTATGTAAACATGTCTCCACTTGGGTCTGCATATGCCTACACTTCCGATGGAATTGGCACACTACCCGTAAATTTCTCAACACTTGAATCCAACATGTCGCCTACCAAAATAAACGACCACTCGTTTATAGCCACATTGTCGCACAGTATTAACGACAACTGGAAGTTAACCGGACAACTTGCGTATTTACAGTTCAATCAAGAAGGAAGTAGCTTATGGCCAACTAGTATCAGCGGCGATACTCTGAGAAGAAGCGAGTCTGTATGGGATATTTTGGGTCAAATAAGAGTAGGTCAATTCTTTGTAAATGGCGATGTAGCAACAGGCAAAATAAAACACCGGATTTTGGCTGGCGTAGACATGGGCAACAAGGACTTTTATCATGATTGGAACCAGACAGGAGCCATCAATGGCTCCGCACCTTTTATAGTCACGGCACCTGTTTATGGAAAAGTGCCCGCCACGGCCTATACCGTTTTTGACAGATCATTAAGCGTCAAACAAAGAGGTGTACATTATAATAACGTTTATACAGCCTTGTATGCACAAGACGAAATCAGACTAATGAATGATAAGTTAAGACTTACATTAGCCGGTAGATACACCACCACTGGCGATGAAGATCCATTCTCTGGAAAAGTTGATGCCGGCAAGTTTACACCTAGAATAGGTGCCAGCTATTCCTTAAACAAAAACACAAGTGTATATTCAGTTATAGATGAGACATTTATTCCACAAGCTGGTGCCACATTTGAGGGTAAAGAATTTGACCCAATTACAGGAAATAACAAAGAACTAGGATTAAAAAAAGAATGGTTAAATGGCCGTTGGACTGCCTCTGCATCCGTTTATCAAATCACCAAAAACAATGTTTTAACCGCAGATCCTAATCACCAATTTTTCTCCATTCAATTGGGCCAAACCCAAACCTCGGGTATAGAATTCGATGTAAGAGGTCAATTAGTAACAGGTCTTGATGTTACCCTAAATTACGCCTATACCGATGGGAAAGTAACCAAAGATACTGACGGAAAGCAGGTAAACTCGCAAATACCAGGAACGGATAAAAGCATTGCCAATGCATGGTTAAGCTACAGAGTTCCATCAGGTAATGCCGAAGGTTTAGGATTTTCGCTAGGTGCTTCCCACGCCGCTGGCAGATCAGCCTGGTATGCCGAGTATGACAAATCGATAGATTCAAGTATGCCGTCTTACACAAAATTTGATGCCGCTACCTCTTATAATTTCGGAAAATTCGGTGTTGCTCTGAACGTTAATAATCTGTTCAATGCCGACGTTTTCTCAGGTGCTTATTATTCTTGGAGTAAGTTTTATTATTACCAAATTGAAGCCCACAGAAACTTTCGTCTAAGTATCAATTATAAATTTTGATAAGTTTTGAATTTCAAGAAAATCATCCAAAAACTACACCTCTGGCTCGGTCTAAGCACCGGGCTGGTGGTGTTTATAGTGAGCATAA
>NZ_RJUF01000025.1:34686-35935 GCF_024343775.1 Lacihabitans soyangensis
TTCGTCTAAGTATCAATTATAAATTTTGATAAGTTTTGAATTTCAAGAAAATCATCCAAAAACTACACCTCTGGCTCGGTCTAAGCACCGGGCTGGTGGTGTTTATAGTGAGCATAACAGGCTGTTTGTATGCATTTCAAAAAGAAATTCAGGATGTCACTCAGACTTTCAGGTTTTCGAAAATAGAAAATCGAGAAATTTTACCACCCTCCGCCTTTGAAAATGTAGCACGAAAGGCATTACCAAAGGCTCACCTTCATGCCATCAATTACCCAGGAAAAGGCAGAAGTGTAGAGGCCATATTTTATGGTTTTGACCCCGAACATTACTATATCATTTACCATAATCCCTATACCGCCAAGATACTACAAGTACAAAATATAGAGGAAACGTTCTTTCATTGGGTTCTTAACGGACACTATTATCTTTGGTTACCTCCTAAAATTGGGCAACCTATTACCTCTTATTCCACACTAATTTTTGTATTTATGCTTATTACAGGTATTATTCTCTGGTGGCCAAAGAACAAAGCTGCCGCTAAACAACGGTTTTGGTTCAGATGGAAAGACGCTACTCAGTGGAAACGCAAGAATTACGACCTCCACAATATCCTTGGATTTTACAGTTCTACATTATTGCTCATTATCGCTGTGACAGGTATTTTCTTTGGTATACAGTGGTTTACTTACCTCATTTATTCAGCTACCGGGGGTGAAAAAGAACTACTTTTTACCGAACCCATATCACAAAAACCCATTACAACATCTTTCAAAAAACCTGTCGCGGATTTGGTTTGGGAAAAGATGAAAAAGGAACACCCTAATGCACTTTCTCTTGAAGTCCACGCCATTGAATCAGATTCATCTACAATTGGGGCAAACGTAAACACAAAGGAAGATATGTATTGGAGCACAGACTATCGGTATTTCGATCAGTACACATTAAAAGAAATACCAGTTAAGCACGTATATGGTAGACTAAAAGACGCAAAATTCGCAGACAAACTAATAAGGATGACTTACGATATCCATACGGGCGGTATATTGGGCTTTGCGGGTAAGATCCTTGCATTTTTATTGTCCTTGGTGGCTGCAAGTTTGCCAATTACTGGATTTATGATTTGGTGGGGACGAAGAAATAAAGTAAAAGCATGAACGGAGACATATACAATAAAGCCCAAGTTATTTTAGACAAAAAGATAGAAGAAAAAGGCCTTAGAAAAACACAAGAACGCTACAGGATCCTGAGA
>NZ_RJUF01000026.1 GCF_024343775.1 Lacihabitans soyangensis
GGTAAGCTCTGACGTGAAATCAGCGTAGTAATAAGTGGTCTTTAGCTTGGTTTCGGACAATTGCTCCAACACAAACTTAGTTTTCCCTGCCACCCATTTATCATCTTTTTTGTTTAGTAAAAAACCATAAAACTTAGTGGCAACAGCTGCATCTTTAACTATTCCGAGCCTATATGCCTTGTCGTCACTTTCCCAAATACCCTCCAAATAGGCCAATTTGGCCAAGTTAGCATTCAGATAGGCTTGAAAACTAGCCTCCGAATTAAACTTTTGGACTGGCACGGCAGCGGCTCTCTTAAGCAATGCATCGGCAGGTTCCGCTGGTACTATTGGATTAATGGTATTTATAAACAAATGTCCGTCCTTGAAAAACTCCGTCCATTCTTTGAGTATGAAATAACAAGCTGTTGGGTCGGTAACACCTGCAGACTTTTCCTTGACTTTTTTAGAAAGTGCATCGAATGCTGGTTTTGTAGTGGCGTTGACTTTCATGCTAAAAGCACCGTAGTTGTCACGCACTTTTTGATAGATTTCATCAAAATTTTTCTGGCAATTGCAGTCACTTTGGGCGTTTGCAGTGGCGGAAAATAGGACAAGCAAGGCTATTATAAATTGTTTCATATTAGAAAAATAGTAATTTGGCTAGAAAGCATGAAATCCAAATTCGTGCCTAAATGCTTAGAACAAGAAATAATTTTAAAAATTTGTTATTCAAAGGCCATTTTTCATAGAAAAACAGCATTTTAATCCACTTCAATGTCGTCGCCGCCACCAAGTTCGAGATATTGAATGGGAGCTATAGCGTTGCCCGCAATACCCTTAATGCTGCCGTACATATCAATGGTGTTGCCAATAACCTTCTCTATTTGCATTTCGCGTTCTTTCCAAATCCTTTGCATGGCTCGCTTCTCTTTATCCAACTCGCTTTTGAGATTGGTAAAACCATCCACAATGGCTTCCATCTGCTGTTTAAACTGACTGCTGGTCAGGAAACTATACAGCATCCCCATTTTGTCGGCCTTGTTGTCGTTGACTGATTTGGCCATTTGAGTACGTATCAAAATCTCCCTCAAAACAAACACTAAACTCTTGACCTCGTGGAAACCACATACCCAAACACCCTCTTTTTCACCAAATCTTTCTAATTCTTTCGGCATGGTTTGAGTAACCAACACCGCTATTTCAGCACCCGTTTCACGTTGGTCGGTCTTAAGTTTTTCTATCCAATCTCCACCGAAATTCTGGGTACGTTTACTCTCAAAAATAATTTTGCCGCAAATTTGCCCAAACTCGTTGATGACTGTCTGAATGGCGTCGGCACCACGTTGCCCTTTCTTTATTTCCTCTATTTGGTCATAAGGAAAAGCCTGCGTCAACATAGATTCTATGGCCAGTTCTTGCACTTCGCCTTGTAGTTGCATGGAGCCCTGGTCGGCTTTTCGTTTCATTTCGTTCACAAGATCTACTTGAGCTTTCAGTTTTTGTTCAAAGTCCTTTTTGACCAACTCAAACTCATCGTCTTTACGCTTTTTGGCTGCTTCTTCTATCTCTTTTGTTTTTTCGAGCATCGTTTTTTCGAGCTGAATTTTCATCAATTCCTGTTGATTTTTCAGTTCTTGCTCTTTTTTCAAAAGCTCAATCTCTTTCTCTCTACTCTGAATTATTAGTTTTTGCTTCTGTTCATTGTCTTCTTTGAGTGCGGCTAACATCGCTGCATTTTTCTCATCCGAACGTTTTTGGGCTTCGGTTTGGGCTATAGCCCACATTTTTTTCTTTTCTTCTTGTTCAAAAACACGCTTCTCCTCAGCCATTTTAGCTTTCAACTCCTCTATTTTCAAAGCATTTATTTTTTCTTGGGCTTCGATACCTTTCTTGAGTTCTATTTCTAAATGTTTTTGCAAAGCTTCGCCAGCATCAAATTGATGGCCGCAGTTAGGACAAGTAGTAAGGTTTTGTTTCATTGCTTATATTTTATCGCTAGGTTGCTAGGACGCAAAGGAGGAAATCTCCTAATGAGCCTTAAGACATTTCACTTATGATTCAGATGAGTTCTTGAAAAACCCAATTTCACAAAAGTAATGAAAATAAAAAAAGAGTGGTGGAATGATAAGTAATTTAGCAAAGGGGGAACTCAAAATAGGGAAACAGAATAAAAATGGTGTCTATTGCTCCATAGACACCATTATCTGAACTACATCAAACAATCAAGTCCAAGCCACAGCCGTCTGTTTCTGTTGGCCGAGGCCTTCAATTCCCAGCTCAACTACATCCCCAGCTTTAAGGTAAGTCGGTGGTTTGAGTCCAAGTCCTACACCCGCTGGAGTACCAGTAGATATCACATCACCCGGGAGCAAAGTCATAAAATTGGACAAATAACTTACCACCTGTGGTATATTGAATATCAGATCATTGGTATTAGAATCTTGTAATCTAGTTCCGTTTAGCTCTAGCCAAAGGTGCAAATTATGCGGGTCAGCCACTTCGTCTTTGGTTGCCATAAATGGTCCCAAAGGTGCAAATGTATCACATGATTTTCCCTTTACCCATTGGCCTCCACGTTCCAGCTGAAACTCACGCTCTGAGTAGTCGTTATGCAAGGCATATCCTGCCACATAGTCCATAGCTGATTCCTCGGTAATGTAAGAGGCTTTTTTGCCAATTATAACCGCTAATTCTACTTCCCAATCCGTTTTTACTGAATTTCTTGGAATAATTACATCGTCATTTGGACCACAAAGTGCAGTGGTAGCTTTAAAGAAAACCACAGGTTCTTTCGGCACATCCATACCCGATTCAGCTGCATGTTTGGCGTAGTTGAGGCCAATACAAATGATTTTAGATGGTCTCGCTACACAAGAACCCAATCTTTCACTTTCCAAAACTTCAGGGCAGTCGTTTGATTTCAACCATGCCTCTAATCTTTCTAAACCGTTGGTAGCAAAGAATTTCTCATTATAATCTTCACCAAAAGCACTTACGTCAAGCCTTTTTCCGTCAACTGTTAAAACTCCTGGTTTTTCGTTTTCAAAAGCTCCAAATCTTATTAATTTCATATTTTTTTGTTTTGTACTGCCAAGTTGCCTAGACATGAAAAATTAAAATTTCCCAACTTTCAATACTTGGCTTTTTTGAATAAATGTATAGTTTTCAGCGATTTACACGCCATTAATTGTTCAATTTCACAAATCCTCCATCAATCACATAGTCGTTTCCTGTTACGAAACTGGCTTCATCGGAGGCCAAATAAACTACCAAAGCTGCTATTTCTTCTGGCTTAGCCATACGTCCTATAGGCTGAGTTTTTGAAAGTTTTTCAAACATTTCTTTCTCTTTGCCCGGATAATTTTTCTTGATAAATCCATCCACAAAAGGCGTATGCACCCGTGCTGGCGATACGCTGTTGCAACGGATATTGTCCGCCACATAGTCGCGAGCCACCTGCAAAGTCATGCTATAAATGGCCCCCTTGCTCATTGAATACGCAAACCGGTCAGGTATACCTACTGTAGCCGCAATGGACGCCATGTTTATGATTACTCCGCCTTCATTTTTAATCATATATGGAATCACGGCATGCATACAGTTATAAGGACCCTTTATATTGATATTGTATATCTTGTCCATATCGGCCTCTTCTGTGGTTTCTACTGTGCCTATGTGTGCTATTCCGGCATTGTTGACCAAAATATTTATAGGCTGAATGGCATTAATTTTGGCCATTTTTCGCATAACAACTTCTTGGTTGGATACGTCCACTTTATGACAATACGCCTTTCCGCCACTGGCATTTATAAGATCTGCTTCACGCTCAGCAAGGTCAATGTTGAGTTCGAAAATATGCACGGTGGCTCCTTGCTTGGCAAAAGCCCTAGAAATTTCGAGTCCTATACCACTGGCTCCTCCAGTGACTACTGCTACTTTTTTGTGTAGTTTAAACATCTCATTTTTTGATTTACAGAGAAAACCCAATTTTATCCAAAAATAAGGTAGTTTTTTTGAAGAAAAAAGTAATTAAAAAAACTCACTCAAAATTTGACTGAATCATTTTTTTATCTAATTTTGCACTCCAATTCAATACGGAGGTTATAGCTCAGTTGGTTAGAGCACTGGTTTGTGGTGCCGGGGGTCGTGGGTTCGAGCCCCATTAGCCTCCCCGTATATAGCGAGTCTTTTTTAAGGCTCGCTTTTTTTATGCTTTTTTTTATTCAAAAACTTGTATAGGTTGCAGGTACCAGATTTGAGACCCGAATCTTTGAACTAAAGGAATATAATAAATTAAAAACCTCCAAGAACCACCAAAACCCTAATAGATTGGTCGGTTTTTGCCTGAAAAATCAAAATTTGATATTTTTTTATGAATTTGTTTTAATAATTCCTTAACAATTTGCCTGTATTCAATATTTGGGTATATTTGAAATATAATAAAACCAAAGAAAAATGTTAAGTAGAGTTGCTAATTCCATCTATTGGATGAATCGCTACATTGAGCGAGTTGAAAATTACGCTCGTTTCGTTAGTGTCAACATAAATCTATCGTATGATTTGCCCGGAATGATTTCTGAGCATTGGGGATTGCTGCTCGAAGCCACGCATGACAGAGATACTTTTGACAAGCTCTATCCCGAAGAAACCGAAGATAAGATAATTTATTTTATAACCTTTGATTCGCAAAATCCCAACTCCATCTACAATATATTGGGCAATGCCCGTGAAAACGCCAGAACCGTAAAAGAAACCCTTCCAAAAGAGATTTGGGAGCATTTAAATAGTTTCTATTTGAGTTTCAAGCAATTTTCTACCAACAAAAAGCTCGATTTTGAGGAGTTGCCGAGATTTTATGAAAACATAAAACAGCAATGTCAGCTATTCGCCGGCATGATAGATGGCACCTTGCTCAGAGATGAGGCCTACTATTTTGCAAACATGGGTAAGTTTTTGGAAAGAGCCGACAAAACCTCTAGGTTTTTGGATATTGGGTATTTCAACTTCCAGTCAGTTTCAGACGTTAAAACTGCCAACCCTCAGGATTTATTGGTCTGGTCAGCCGTATTGAAGTCAGTGAGTGCCTTTAATATGTATCGCCAACAATACAAAAGCCTGAAACAAGAGAATATCATCGAGTTTTTGATAAAAGACCGAGATTTTCCGAGAGCTATTTGCCATAGCATCAAAAAAGCCGAGTATGCCATATATAGGATTTCCGGTTCTAGGCCACAAGACAGCTATTCCAACCAAGCCGAGAAAGCCATCACTCAGCTGAAGCATGAGATAGACTTTACGGAAACCAATGAGATTATTAAATATGGCTTACACAAATATTTGAATGATTTTCAGGTCAAAAACAACATCATAGACCAAGAAATATTTAAGGTGTATTTTGCCTGAATTCGGGGATTTAATAGATTGAAAAGACTAAATTTGCATCGAATTATTATCAGAATATCAGAATGACTTTTTGTTTAGGAGTTAAGACAGCCCAGGGTTTAGTGGCCATTTCAGACCGAAGAATAACCTCAGGCAGTGAGGTTTCGAGCGAAAAAAAACTATCGGTTCATCAGGTTAAAAACCACTCTTTGTTTATAATGACAGCTGGTTTGAGGTCAGTAAGAGACAAAGCCATCACTTATTTTCAAGAAGTTCTTGATAAAGAAGACAACAATTTCGATAAGCTTTTTCTTGCGGTTAATGCTTTCGGAACACAGCTCAAACGTGTAGCGGCAGAAGACAAAGAGTCTTTAATGAACGCAGGGCTGAGATTTAACCTGTCAGCTATTGTGGGTGGTCAACTTCAAAACGACAAAGAACACAAGCTGTTTCTGTTGTATCCCGAAGGCAACTGGATAGAAGTTACAGAGGGTTCACAGTTTATAATAATAGGTAATTCGGGCTATGGAAAGCCCATTTTATACAGAAACATTAAGTATTCTAGCCCATTTGAGGAAGTTCTGAAACTTGGCTTTTTGGCTTTTGACTCCACACGTGTGAGTGCCAACGACGTGGACTTTCCGATTGATGTTTTAATTTACGAAAAAGACAGTTTTAACATTGTGGAACACACTTTCGAAAAACAAGATTTAGAGCATATATCTTATCAATGGAACGCTTTACTGAACAATTCTGTGCAAAAACTACCCATAGATTGGATAGATCCTTTACTTAGAAAAAAATAATATGACTTTAGAGGTTGAGCATCAACTAAGCTATTCGTATTCCGACTATGTGAGCCTCAACCCACATTACTTTTTCTTAAGTCCGAAGCCTACTCCGTATCAGTATTTGGTTAGTCATGAAATGAGTATACTCCCTTCGCCTGATTTGCTAAATAAAAACATCGACCAAGAGGGAAATCTTCAGCACGTATGTTTTATCAATCTCAAATTGAAGACCTTCGAGGTAAACTCAAAGTTTATAATAAAATCAGAAAACTTTAAAGGACTAAACTTTGTATTTTTCCCTTTTGAATGTGCCAAAATACCTTTTGTATATCCCAAAAGGATGGCAAAATATGTGGAATTTATATTAGCCACCAAGGTAATTTCCGAAGAAGTGAAGGCTTACGCCTTGGCTGCTGCTGAAAGGGCAAACCACAGCACCATTGATTTTTTAATGGAAGTAACAACACATATACATAGAAACTTTCGTTATATATCGAGAGAACGAGGTGATGCCGAAAAAGCCGATGATACCTTAAAAAACCAAAGTGGGTCTTGTAGAGATTTTTCGGTATTTATGATGGAGGTGTGTGCTTCTATGGGTATTCTGGCCAGATTTGTAAGCGGTTATTTATACGGCAGTGAGCTCCATCAGCATGATCTGCATGCTTGGGTGGAAGTTCTACTTCCAGGAGGTGGTTGGAGAGGATTTGACCCAACAGAAGGTCGGGTAGTGGATAAAAACTATATAGCATTGGCCGCCTCTATAGAATCTGCGGGACTCAATCCAGTACGAGGAACTTTTAGGTCGTCGGGCAATGTTGAATCAGTACTGAACACGCTAGTGACCATTAAAGAAATTAGCTAAAATAGCCTTGAGAATGTAATTGGAGGTTTAATTGCGTTTTTAAATTTAACACGGCTATTTCAATTGCTTCTAAATTACTATAATTGCTAAAATTATAAGACCAATAAACCAAAAAGTAGTGTTATTTTTGAAACCTAATTTATATTCTACGTGACGTTAATTAAATCTATCTCTGGAATTAGAGGAACTATTGGAGGAAAAAGCGGAGAAAGTTTAACTCCGTTGGATGTTGTGAAATTTACAGCTGCATTTGCAGCAACCATCCTTGGCAAACCCGAGGTAAACAAAAAAGTAGTTATCGGTCGTGACGCTCGCCCTTCGGGCAAAATGGTGTCAGATTTGGTAGTTTCTACGCTTATAGGCATGGGTATTGATGTGTTAGATTTAGGTCTATCAACCACACCTACGGTAGAAATAGCCGTGCCTTTAGAAAATGCTGGCGGTGGAATTATCCTTACAGCCAGTCATAACCCCATACAGTGGAACGCTCTTAAATTGCTTAACGAAAAAGGCGAGTTTATCTCTGGAAACGACGGCGAAAAACTACTTGAAATAGCCGCAAAAGAAGACTTTTCGTTTGCCGAAGTGAAACAATTGGGTAAATATCAAACCGATGATACCTATCTCCAAAAACATATAGATGCCATCCTGAAGCTTTCTTCAGTAAATGTAGAGGCCATAAAGAGTGCGAACTTTAAAATAGTAGTAGATGCAGTTAATTCTACTGGTGGGTTTGCAGTACCTATGCTGCTCAAAGCATTGGGTGTTACGGAAATAAAGGAACTGAACTGTGAGCCAACTGGTATTTTTGCCCATAATCCCGAGCCACTTCCTGAAAACCTCAGAGAAATATCTGGTGAAATGAAAAAAGGAGATTATGATCTAGGAATTGTGGTAGATCCAGATGTAGATAGGCTGGCTCTAATCTGTGAAGACGGGGAACCATTTGGGGAAGAATATACACTTGTGTCAGTTGCAGACTATATTTTGAGCATCAACAAAAAGCAGAAAAATACCACGGTGTCTAATCTGTCATCTACAATGGCATTGAAAGACATAACCGAAAAACACGGTGGGGAATATTTCTCAGCGGCTGTTGGCGAGGTAAATGTCGTTGAAAAAATGAAAGAAGCTGGTTCAATTATTGGTGGAGAAGGTAACGGTGGTATTATTTTCCCTGAGCTACATTACGGTAGAGATGCTTTGGTGGGTATAGCGTTATTTTTGACGCATTTGGCTAAGTTCAATAAACCTGTTGGCTTTCTAAGGAAAAAATACCCGAATTATTTCATTGCCAAAAAGAAAATTGAACTGGACCACGGTACAGATGTAGATTCAATTTTGGAGCGAATTCAGAAAAAATACAACAAGTACAACCTCGATACACGAGACGGTGTAAAAATTCATTTTGATAAAGAATGGGTTCACCTAAGAAAATCCAATACCGAGCCCATTATTAGAATTTACGCCGAAAGTGAATTTGAAACCAAGGCCGACAACCTTGCAGATAAAATAATACAGGATATTAAAGAATTGATGACGGCCTAATTTTCACGAAAAATTAGAAATGTTTTCAATAAAATATTAAGTTTACAAAGAAGCAGGAAATTAACCTTCCTGTTTCTTTTTTTTAAGAAAGAATGCAAAAGCAAAAGCCATTGGTAAGTGTACATTTGCTCACTTACAATCACGCCAAATTTATTGCCCAGTCGATAGAAAGTGTTGTAAATCAAAAGACTACCTTTCCTTTCGAGATTGTCATTGGCGACGACCATTCAACAGATGGTACCAGCCAGATTGTTGACCAATATGCTGCAAAATACCCTGAGCTCATAAAAGTAGTAAGAGGTAAAACTAACGGTGGTCCACAACCGAACTCTATACGAATACTTGAGAACTCCCAAGGCAAATATATGGCGGCTCTCGAGGGCGACGACTATTGGATAGACCCCTTGAAACTACAGAAACAAGCAGATTTTATGGAGCAAAATCCAGATTTTGCCATTTGTTTCACCAATACCCGCGTAGAGTTTTTTGAAAATAACGAAGAACCTTATTTGCTGAATGCCAGCATAGAAAAGGATGTTTTCGAGCTAAAAGACTTGATAGCCGAGACCGAAGTGTGGTTTATGGGTACTGCTACCCTATTTTACACGATGTCTTCAATTTTTCCTGTGCAACCGTGGTTTCATAAAACCAAGAGTGGCGACATACCCATGATTATGCTAGCAGCTAGACACGGAAAAATCAAATATTTACCGGATGTGACTGCAGCTTACAGAAGGCATTCTGCCGGGGCAAGCAACACCGACCACAAAGACGACGCCGTTTTTCTAGAGAATAGAATAATGATGTACACCAATCTTGACAGAGATACTGGTTACAAGTTTCATGATAAATTCAAAAGAAACCTGGGTGGTTGGTATTATTTACTACTTAACTCTAGGCAGTATAGGGGATTATATTTCAAAAAATTGAGAATTACCACCAAATATATTTCTCTAATGTATCCCAATATTCCTCATCTTAAATTGGTATTGAGGGACCACATAATACCTGAATGGATAATGGAAATAACTAGAAAAATTAGGAGAGCTTTGGGGATGATAAATTGAGGATTATAAGAGTTTAAAAGGCAGTAAGGAATTTAACCAAATCCTTGCTTCCTTTATTATTTCACCCAATCGGCTTCTCCCTAAGTGCCTTCACCATCACAAAAAGTCCAAAAAGAACTACTGGAATACTTAGAATTTGACCCATGTTAAGAGCCATGGTGTCTTCAAATTTCTCTTGGTTTTCTTTCAAAAACTCGTAGCAGAATCGTAAACCAAATATCCAAACAAAGAAAATACCAGTCAATAAACCTCTTGGCGTTTTCTCTTTCCAGCGTTCATATAAAAAGAATAATATCACAAAAAGCACTAAACAACTGATGGATTCGTACAATTGTGCTGGATGACGTGGAACTTGCTCAAACTCAAAATTTCTTTTAAACAACACGCCCCAAGGCTTATCGGTAGCCTTTCCGACGATTTCGGAGTTCATAAAATTACCGAATCTTATAAAAGCACCTCCCAACGCACTTACGATAACCATGCGATCCGTCAACCACAGATAATCATAACTTGGATTCCTTTTCTTAAAAATTATCAAGCCTATCAAAACTCCGAATGCAGCACCATGACTAGCCAAACCTGAATACGGTGGAACGAGCATATCCCACAAGAAAGCCAAGGGATTATCCATAAAATGGCCGCCTTCGTAAAATACATAATGGCCGATTCGAGCACCCAAAACGATAGATAGAATCATGGTTAGCAGCAACTTGTCCAAATCCTTCTCGTCTCTATTCTCGAATTTAAAAACTCGGGCAATTATCTGGAAGCCAATAAGAAAACCCATGGCAAACAAAAGACCGTACCAACGAATTTCGAATGTTCCTATTTTAACAATAGTTGGCGACACATCCCATACTATTTGATTTATCAGCATCTTTAGAATTTATGATTTTGAAAAAGTAAAATTAACCCATATCGTCAAAACAAACTAAAATTATTAAATTTCTTAACAAGATTTAATTATTTTTGCAGGGATAAGAAGCAAAATTGAGAACATACCATTTCATATCGCCCCTTCGAAGACCTATTCGAAACACCCTCCGATGAGATTCACCTCGTCTGAAATATTCTTTTTTATCATTTTTTCAAAAAACTTATTTTCATGAACTCCATAAAAGTTGGAATCATAGGTGGAGCTGGCTACACAGGCGGCGAGCTACTGAGAATACTAATCAATCATCCGTCAGCAGAGTTGGTTTTTGTCAATTCGCAAAGTCAAGCTGGTAAGCCAATTTACAGTACACATACTGATTTGTTGGGCGATACCGATTTACTTTTCACTGATCAATTGCCATTTGAATCTGTTGATGTAATATTTCTTTGTTCGGGACACGGACAATCTGCCAAGTTTTTGGCAGAGAACGCAGTTCCATCATCGGTAAAAATCATTGACTTAAGTACAGATTATAGAGATGAATCAAACGGTTTTGTTTACGGTTTGCCAGAATTGAATCGAGAAAGAATTAAATCCGCCAATAAAATCGCAAATCCAGGTTGTTTTGCGACATCAATCCAACTGGCCCTTTTACCTTTGGCGAAAAATGGTCTACTGAAATCAGAAGTGCATGTAAGTGCAGTTACTGGCTCAACTGGTGCTGGACAATCATTAAGTGCTTCTACTCATTTTAGCTGGAGAAGCAGCAATATATCAATCTATAAAGCATTTACTCATCAACACTTAGCCGAGATTGGTCAGAGTTTAAAGCAACTTCAAACGGGGTTTGAAAAAGAAATAAACTTTATTCCTTACCGAGGCAATTTTACACGAGGCATAATGGCCAATGTATATTTGGATTATGATGGAACGCAAGAAGATGCTGAAGCTATTTTCGAGAAATATTATGCGGAACATCCATTTTGTACCATATCAAAAAGCCCAATAGACCTGAAACAAGTGGTAAATACCAATAAGTGTATTTTGGAGATTCAAAAACACGGTAACAAACTTTTGATAACCGCCATAATTGATAATTTGGTAAAAGGAGCTTCAGGTCAAGCCGTGCAAAACATGAACCTTGCCTTTGGATTGGCAGAAAGAACTGGGTTAAATTTAAAAAGTGTAGGATTCTAAAATTAAGAAAAATGAAATTATTTGATGTCTATCCAATAAACAATATAGAACCAGTAAAAGCTCTTGGAAGCACGATATGGGATGAAAAAGGGCAAGAATATTTAGACATGTATGGTGGTCATGCAGTTATTTCTATAGGCCATTCGCATCCTCATTATGTGAAAAAACTCACCAAGCAGCTGAAAAACTTGGGATTTTACTCCAATTCTGTAAAAATTCCTTTACAAGACGAACTTGCTGACAAACTTGGAAAACTTTCCGGACTGAAAGATTACAGTCTGTTTTTGGCAAATTCTGGAGCTGAAGCTAACGAAAATGCACTAAAATTGGCCTCATTTCATACAGGTAGAACTAAAATTGTGGCATTTACCAAAAGTTTTCATGGCAGAACTTCCGCAGCCGTGGCAGTTACAGACAATCCATCAATAAAAGCACCCATAAACTTTGCTGATCACGTAGTGTTTGTACCTTTTAACGATGTAGAAGCTACAAAAAAGGCAATCGATGATGAAACCTGTGCGGTTATCGTGGAAGGTATACAAGGCGTGGGTGGGATTCAGGTAGCTACTGAAGAATTCATGAAGGCCATCCGAACATCGTGTGATAAAACCGGTGCAATTTTTATACACGACTCGGTGCAGTGCGGCTACGGGCGTTCTGGAAAATTCTTCACTTTCCAACACTATAAAATCAAGCCAGACATTGTTTCAATGGCCAAAGGTATGGGCAATGGCTTCCCGATTGGTGGAATCTTGATATCTCCAAAATTCCAAGCCAAGCATGGGCTTTTAGGAACAACATTTGGTGGAAATCACTTGGCTTGTGCAGCAGGAATAGCAGTTTTGGATGTAATCAAAAAAGAAAAATTGATAGAAAATGCAGCTGAAACTGGAAACTACCTGTTTTCAGAATTAAGCAAGCTCAAAGGCATAAAAGAACTTAGGGGCCAAGGTCTTATGATTGGAATTGAACTACTAGAATCAGTTTCTGAAATACGAAACAAATTACTTTTCGAAGACCATATTTTCACGGGCGTTGCAGGAGCGAATACTATTCGTCTTTTACCGAGTTTGGCCCTTACCAAGGCCGAAGCAGAAAGGTTTTTAGAGGCATTAAGAAAATACATTAAATGACAAAAAGAGGCTTCGGCCTCTTTTATTTTGCCTTTTTCCTCGCTTGAGGATACCTGTTCATAAAACCACATCCAATATTTTGATTCGCAAAACTGCTTGAATTGCTCACCAAATACTTGTTGCCATTAACCGTCAAAGTTTGGTTTAGAATTAATTGAAAACAGTTACTAGCTGAGATCGTATTGTTTTTGAAGCCATCGATCACCTCAAGGTGTGTTTGATGGCTGAATTTCTTCCTTGCGAAGTTTGAATTGGTAATGTTAACAGTGCTATTATTGGTTGAAAAATTAATATCAATGTAACAATAATCACCCAAAAACTCACAATCCTGAATATTAACCTTTTTTGTATCGGCGAATTTCAAACTGAAAAAATAAATATCTCTAAAGCTGAGGTTTCGTAAAGTGGACTCCAAGTTTGATTTTAAGTCCAATATTCCGATTACACAATTATCAAAAAAGACATGATGAATACTAGGTAAAGCCGTACCGAACGAGGACAAAGAAACATTCTCGAAGTTGAGACCAACTTTGGCGTTTTTAATCAAGGCATATGAAAACTCAAGGTCATATTGAGACACAATACCGCCCCAATCTCCATCAGTTCCGGCACTTTCACTGGATCTGAATTCGATAATTTTAGAAGACTCCCCATTAGCCACAAATTTTCCCAAAATATTTATAACCAATGGTGTAGGTGCTTTTTTGACTTTTATAATCGTCCCAGGCTTTATGCTTAATGTAAATCCTTTAGGAACAATTATATCACCATTCAGACTTATATTCCCCGTCCAAGTTTCATTTTTGGTGAGTGTGTGGCCCTCTATGGTACCCGTAATGGTGTCGTCATAAATCCCTGAGACAGAAACAACAATTGGCTTGCCAATAACGCCGAGTACTTTGGGCGTTACGGTTATTTTCGCTTCAAATGCCCCTGCAGTAA
The DNA here is from genome assembly GCF_024343775.1 of Lacihabitans soyangensis. Taxonomy (GTDB): domain Bacteria; phylum Bacteroidota; class Bacteroidia; order Cytophagales; family Spirosomataceae; genus Leadbetterella; species Leadbetterella soyangensis. Next base: position 13,785 of record NZ_RJUF01000026.1, read on the forward strand.
GTGAGGTTGGGTCTATTCCGACTTCTAAAGAATCCTGAGCTAAAACAGTACCATTACTTTTGTTCAATTTAGCCCATGGTTTATCAGAAGCAGCCTCGTAGCTGAGAACTTCCAGTCCTAATTTTTTTAAGCTTATTTTGACCCTCGTGGCATTTTTTATGGTTCCCAGAGCAACCGTTGGTGTGGTAGTTTGTAATACTGTTGCGGTAAACTTGCCCTTTATCTCCACCTGATAATCAGGCATACTGACATCATTTATGCTTGACTTTACAATTAACAAAGCAGTATTATCTCCCTCAGTCAAATCCTTGGCTAGCATATCAGTATGAAACTTTATGGTATCTGAGAGAAAACCCAAAGAGCCTTCTTTTTGATCCACAATCAGCCAAGATTTATTGGAAATAACGGTGTATTTTATTCTCCCTATACCATCCTTCTTTAACTTTATATAGGCCTTAGAGGTTGACGATATATTGCCCAAATCAACGAGATTTTTTGAAACAGAAAGTTTGGGATCAGGTATAGGAAGTGGCTCGGCAACAGGATCTTTACAGGCCCAAAAAAGTATAAAAAAACAAACCGAAAAAGCGAGTACTCTCAAAAGGAAACATTTTAAAACTCAAAATTAGGATATATTATTCATAAATAACAAAAGAACCTATTCAGCAAGTGTTCTAAACTCAAAAAATAGGTTCTTTAGAATTGAGAATTCGGACTACTCTTCCTTTCGGTTCAATTTGGTGAAGCCATAATAAATTGGTACTCCAATACCCACAATGAATAAACCCGGAACAGTGAATTGAGGTTTTTCAATAAACAAAATCACCACCAAGGCAATGGCCAAAAACACATACAAAGCAGGCAAAATGGGGAACAAAGGTGCCTTAACCGGTCGTTCGAGACTCGGTTCTTTTTTTCTTAATATAAAAATACCAAAGATTGTAAATGCATAAAAAAGTATAACCACGCCCATCAAGTAGTCTAGCAAATCACCGTATTTACCAGTAAAACAAAGGAAACAAGCCCAAAAACATTGCCACCATAGGGCGTTTTGAGGAACTCCATTGTTATTTAGTTGACCAAAACTCTTGAAAAACAAGCCATCTTTGGCCATCGTATAATAAACTCTTGCACCAGAAAGAATCAGCCCATTATTACAGCCGAAAGTTGAAATCATAATCAAAATAGCAACAAAAATGGCGAATTTTGCACCACCAATAATGATTGCTGTAGCTGCCGCAACTCTGTCTTCAGAAGCAAACTGAATACCACGAGCCATCACATCAACTCCATTAGGGTCGCCCTTTAAAGGCAAAATACTCAGGTAAGAAAGGTTCATGAGAAAGTATAGAACCGTAACCAATATGGTACCAATGGCCATGCCTCGAGGAATGGTTTTCTTCGGATTTACTACCTCATCACCAGCAAAAGTAAGCCCGTTCCAAGCATCTGACGAAAACAACGTACCCACTTGCGTGACTCCCAAAGCCACAATTATTCCTAAAAACGAAAGATTTGTCACATTAAGGACTCCATCTACAGATTCTGATTTACTTGCAGAAAACATATCCCCAAAGTTCAGTGAAATCACGTCGGCATTGGCTCCCAGGGCAAAACCAAGCACAATCAATAAACCGATGGCCATGAGTTTGGTACTGCTAAATATATTCTGGATTATCTTACCATAATTGACTCCGTTTGTATTGGCCCAAGTTAAAAGTATAATACTTAAAATCGCCAAAACTCGCTGTGGTGTGATTTTGAAAGATGTTTCTCCCAAGGCCAACCATACATCAGTGTCGTTGATAATAGTCGGAAACAAAACTCCCGTATATTTGGCAAAAGCTACCGCCACAGCAGCTATGGTCCCAGTTTGAATTACTGCAAAAAACGACCAACCATATAAAAAGGCTAGAAGACGGCCATAAGCTTTTTGTAGAAATACATATTGGCCTCCCGCTTGTGGGTACATGGAGGTGAGTTCTCCATAACAAAGGGCTCCAGTCATGGTAAGTAAACCCGCCAACAACCACGAACACAACAGCCATCCAGCCGAACCTGTTTGACGTGCTACATCGGCACTAACTACAAATATTCCAGAGCCTATCATCGACCCTGACACCAACATAACAGCATCAAAAAGCTTTATTTCTCGTTTAAATCCAGACATACAGTTTCATTTTTAGGGTTATAATTTTTAGTTTGTCAAAAACTTTACAAATAAAGCAAAAAAAATACACAATAAATTTTTAAAGTTTTTAAACAAAAGAAATGCCTCATAACATACTGTTGGCTAGATTTTTGCTAGAAATTACTTGTCGAATATCGAGTGAAAAAACAATTACAAAAAAATGAAAAACCTAAAATTAATTTTTGGTTTGGGGGCAATTACATTGGCTTCCAACCTGATGTCTTGTGAGCAAGATCAAATCAATTCAGCAGATTTTGTAAACTCAGAAAACTCCATTACTGTAGATCCTGTAGAAATTAAACTAAAGTTAATAGATTTACCCGCACCCATTAAAACCCAGCTCCAAAGCCTTTATACAGGCTTTGTATTTTTAGAGGCAAAAAAAACAACCACCACAGCCGGAGTAAATTTTTACACTGTAAAATTCCTACTGAAGTATGTACCCTACGAAATAAAATTTGATACGGAAGGCAAAATTTTGGAGTCAAAAAAAGCCGGAGTGCCAGAGACTACATTGAAAGAAACAGACCTTTTGGCCGGCATAACAACTTATCTTAAGACCAATTATGCAGGATACAAATTTGTTTCAGCCAAAAAATATGAGTCAAATGGAAAAACATACTTTGAAATAAAAATCAAAAATAGCTCTGGGGCTACGGTAGAATTAAAATTTGACGGTACTGGCAAAATCATTCTAAGTTCTTCAAATGGACAGGTAGTCACGATAGTCAAGGAATCGGAGTTATTGCCGAACATCGTCACCTATTTAAAGACAAAATATACGACCTACAGCCTAGTCTCGGCCACCAAAATTGCCAAAAACGGAGCCATTTACTATGAACTCAAAGTTAAAGTTGGTACTAAAACCTATGAGATACAGTTCAATGCCAACGGGGTAATAATGGAGAGTTCCGATACAAATGTCAAATCAACTGCCATAACACCAAATACCATTCCAGCGGGTATATTGGAATATTTAAAGGCCAATTATGCCGGTTATGTTTTTGTTTCGGGAGAAAAAAATGAAAGGGCCACTGGAACAATCATAATTATTAAAATCAAGCAAAACAACGTAACCTTTGAGCTGAAGTTTGATGAAAAAGGTGTTTTTCAGAGCGTTTCAGGAAGTAATAAGACTTCCGAGGTAAAGATTAATTTGGCGGATTTACCTGCCAATGCAGCCAGCTATTTGAAAACTACCGTTACTCAAATGGTACTCATATCTGTCAAGAAAGTTACCAAAAACGAAGCAGTTACTTATGTGGTCAAAATTAAATCGGGATCAAAAGAATATACAGTGATTTTTGATTCTACTGGTAAAATGCTCTCTAACAAGCGTTCATAAGAAGGAATAATAGATATTTACTCGGAAGCCAGAAGAAATTCTGGCTTTTTTTTATAAATAATACTAAACCGTTGAACTTTTAAAGCCTGATATATGTATATACATTAATTGTTAAAACTTAAAACAAATTCTAAAATGAAAAAGGTAATTTTATCACTAGCCGCTGGCTTGTTTTCGTTGGCGTCGTTCGCACAAACATGGTCATTAGACAAAGCTCACTCAAATGTTGGTTTCAGTATCACACACATGATGATTTCTGATGTAGACGGAAGTTTCAAAACTTACGATGCTAAATTAACTTCAACTAAACCAGATTTTACAGATGCTAAATTTGAATTTTCAGCTGAGGTAAACAGTATCAACACTGCAAATGACATGAGAGATGGACACCTAAAGAGCCCTGATTTCTTCGATGCAGCTAAATTTTCGACGGTAAGTTTCAAAAGCACCTCTATCAAAAAAGGTAAAGGTCAAAACTACACTATCAGCGGAAACTTAACGATGCACGGTGTTACTAAACCAGTGGTTTTGAAAGCAGTTATAAAAGGACCAGTAGAAAATCCAAGAAGCAAAAAACCTATGATGGGTATTTCGGCAACAGGAACTGTTAATCGTATAGCTTTTGGTGTGGGTACCTCCGGTGCTACATTGAGTGACGATGTAGCCATCAAAATTTCAGGTGAATTCAACAAAGACTGATAAAACACTTCATCAAACAAAAAAGGTGAGCCAACGCTCACCTTTTTTGTTTGTATTCTATAGAAACCTCATTCTCGCCAATCTATCAAAGTTGGCAATGCATCTACATCAAATACAGGCAGATTTAAATGTTTTTTTATGGCGAGTCGCTCGCCAAAAGCATTATCCACAAATATTACCTTTTCAGTTTCCTTAATAAACTTATACTTATCGTCCTCCATTTTCAAGTGGATAATTTCATCAAAGATACCTTTGTGAATGGCCAGGCTCTCTAAAGTTTGGAAAATATCATGCTTATGTTTTGTAATCAACTTGATAATCCTACCCTTATTTTTTTGATGATAAATAAACTGCATGACATTCGCATTGACCTTCCCGTTTTTGGTTATGGTGTCATCGAAATCAATATAAATGGTATCGTACTCAAAACGAGCATTGTATCTGCTATATAGGGCTCGCTCACCTTCTAAAACGTAATCATTTGAGAAAACCTGCACGTCGTAGTCCAGATAATCATAGACCATCAACATCGGAAAATTAACCCCTAAACCCCTAAAAACGTTCATGTTACCCGCTATCTTATTAGAGGCTTCCAGAAGTTTATACTTACCGTTTTGATCTCTTTTCAATTGAAAATACCAAGAGCCTCTGATGCCAATTTGGTCAGAGACAATTTTCCCAATGGTCTTTATTTCATCCGTCGCTTCTACTGTTTCACTGTTTACGCACACCCCATCAAAGACCCTTTTTCTGATTCTTGGACCCACAAATTGGAGATTACCGTGTCTGTCCGTAAAGCAGTCTATCGTCAATTCTTCACCCGGCAAAAACTCCGTAATTACGTAATTCTCTGGGTCTTTTAGTTCATCAAAAGTCTTTTTATCTCTCAGAATAAACGCTCCTTTGCTTCCCTGGCCTTCGTCGAGCTTTACGTATACAGGATACTCTTTTACATCATCAATCGAATGAAAAACGATTGGGCAAAAGTCATAATCTTTAAACAAGTCGTAGATTTTTTTCTTACTTCTGCAAATTTCTGCTTGCCTTAGACCGGGTACAGCAACTTTCGTTTTTATTTTATCGGCGTTTTTTGCCATAAAAACCAAAACCGTATCGTGTGTGGGTAAAATCAAATCAATTGATTCCTTCTCTATCAAGTCATTGAGTTTATCTATGAACTCAGGTTCAGAAATATTAGGAAAATCCCCATAATAATTTTCATAAACCATACGCCCGTGATCTTCTCTACCCGAAGCTCCTACAAGCCTCATGTTCATGATATCTTTGAGAGCTATGTGGATTTCTAAGGCACTCTCGGCACCACACGGAAACACCAAAACATTGGTTTTCTTATTCATAAATCAATTTCTAATTACATCAAATTCACCAAACCAAAGTTTGATTTGGTCCGTACTATTAAACATTAGTAAGTCCAAAACTGACAACCAAGGCACAAAATTATTGCTAAACTGCGGATATTCTATTGGTCTAGACTTAATAAAACTCAAATCCAAACCGTTGCTTTCAAATTCGGAACGATTATAAAGTTCTAAACCACCAATGGGATTAACATAATGAGTTGCACGAACAGATTTACATAGTGCAATAACCTTAGACTGGCCTTTTAATGTATGGTCAATGTCCAAAACCGAGGATATCACAAAAGGCGTTTGGATATCGAGTTTACCGCATAACGCCTTTAAGGAGTTAAGGATGAATACGAAAAGGTTTTCGTCTTGAAAGTTATAAATATCTTCAATTAACGGAAAAACCGATTCAAAAAATGGAGCCTTTCGATAGTTCTCCTTGAATTTTCTTAACGTTTTTTCTCTTTCGGATGGCCAAAGGTCACTCAAAAAGCGTTGGTCTACATTCAAATAGTCGGAGTCCTTCTTCAACGGAAGTGTAAAATACTCGTCGGAGCCATTTTGCAGAAACCTGTTCCGATGAAACCATCCTTTTTTCGAAAACTGAATATTGTCATAAACTATGAATTCATCTACAGCATTAATCAACTGAAAATAACCAATATATGGCAAAAAATACGGTTGCATGATGGCAACTTTCTTCATATTCCTTTTCCTTTATTAAAGACTTTCGGACATCTAATGGTCACGAAAAACAAAAAAGTGATAGAATTGAAAAATCAAAACTATCACTTTTTAAAATATTTTCTAAAAATTATAAAACAGCAACTTTTTGTCTTAATTCTTCCAAAATCACCTCTTTCATCAAGAGCTTTCTTTTTTGGGTCTTAAGGTTAGACTGCATCATTTGATCCATTTCGTAACCTTGGCTTTGGCCATCATAGCTATGTATCAAATCTTCCAAATCTGTTCTGGCTCTTTTCACGATGTTCTCCATTTCTCTGTACTTCGTGAGGTCTTTTTGCTTATCGCTCAAGAAGTTAAAAGTAGGATATTTACGAGCAATCACTTTAAACAAATAACTCAATTCAAATATCTTATCACAAGCAGCTCTGAATCTCTCAGCCACATTTCTGTCAGCCAAATGTGCAGGTACTCTGATGGTTTTCCACTCATTGAGCAAATATTTGGCTCTGTTTGTAGCAGACACCATGTCCTCCGACTCAGCAAGTTTTTCAACCTCCTTCACCATTTTCATTTGAGCTTCTATTCTTGGATCTACTCTGCGTTTAGGCACAATACCCTTAGCTCTGCAATATCTGTCATAAAACAGCGAAGTGGGCTTCTTGAAGTTTTTGTAAAGAACTTTCAATACCTTCGGCGGAATATCTCCAATGATTTTCCACTCGGTTTGCATGTTTTTCAAATCCAAAAAGGCCTCGTCCCAGTCTGTACGATTTTGCAACTCCTCCCCTTTTCTGATAAGTTCGTTGTATTTGAAGATTCGCTCGTCAATAATACGATTTTGTTCTTCAAAAAATACTTTACGAGCCTGATAAAAGGTATCCAAAATAGATTTGAAGTCCTCCTCTATTCTGTCATTCAGTTCTTTCTCTACCGGCCCAGTCCTAATCCACTTGGTTCTGATTTCCTGAAGTATATCAGCAGTTTCTTTCCAATCTTCACTGTGTTCGTAGGGCCTTGCTTCTTCAATAAGAGCTCGTTTAATTTCGAGGTTAGCTGATTGATTTTCACCAATCAACGAAGTAAGACTGGCTTCTAAGACATCCAGTTTTTCGAGTAAAGGAATAAAATTACCGATGCCATCAAAGTTCAATAACCTCTTGCGAAGTTGGATGAGTTTGGTAAGGTAAGAACCTTTGTTTTGGGCTTCCTCGATTTCGGTTTCGAGCTGATTCACCTTAGATACGGCTATGTCGTATCGATTAACGAAGTACTGAAAAGCTTCCTCTTCTGTTCTTTTAACTTCTCCAATTTGTCGGTCGGGCATACCCATATACCCTTTTAAAAATACCTTACTATCAAGGATGTAAGCGTATTCGTTTTCTAATGTAACGCCTTTCATAATTTAAGGAGTGGCTACTTTTTGTTTGTAATAAAATGGTTTTAAAAATGTAAAAATCGTAGTTTTTTTGCATATTACAAAGTAAGCTAACGATATTTGTACAAAAAATTAATATAACGGTTATAAATATTACTAAAAATTTAATATGAGCGAGCAAATAATCTTTTCGATGGCAGGTGTCAGTAAAATCATTCCACCCCAGCGACAAGTATTAAAAAATATTTACCTTTCGTTTTTTTACGGTGCCAAAATTGGTGTTTTAGGTCTAAACGGCTCAGGAAAGTCTACTCTTTTGAGGGTTATTGCTGGTATTGATAAAAACATCAACGGCGAGGTAGTTTTTTCCCCTGGTTATTCCGTGGGAATGCTCGAACAAGAACCCCAACTTGACCCTAACAAAACCGTCAAGGAAATTGTGGAAGAAGGCGTACAAGAGGTAGTAAATCTTCTCAAAGAATTTGATGAAATAAACGAAGCTTTTGCCGATCCAGACGCTGACTTTGACAAACTAATGGAACGCCAAGGTGATGTACAAGAAAAACTTGATGCCACAGATGCATGGGAGCTCGACAACCGACTTGAAAGAGCTATGGACGCACTGCGTTGTCCTCCAAGTGAGGCCAAAGTTGGCAATCTCTCAGGTGGAGAAAAAAGACGCGTGGCTTTGTGTAGATTGCTCTTACAACAGCCTGATGTACTGCTACTTGACGAACCAACCAACCACTTGGACGCAGAGTCGGTTTTGTGGTTAGAACAGCACTTAAATCAATACAAAGGAACGGTAATTGCCGTAACTCACGATAGGTACTTTTTGGACAATGTAGCCGGTTGGATTTTAGAACTTGACCGCGGCGAGGGTATTCCATGGAAGGGAAATTACTCTTCTTGGTTGGAGCAAAAACAAAACCGATTGGCCCAGGAAGAAAAGTCGCAATCGAAGCGTCAAAAATCTTTAGAACGAGAGCTTGAATGGGTAAAAATGAGCCCGAAAGGAAGGTCTGCAAAAGGAAAGGCAAGATTGAATGCCTATGATAATTTGCTGAACCAAGATGTAAAAGAAAAAGAAGAAAAACTAGAGTTATTTATACCACCAGGACCAAGGCTGGGCAATAAAGTAATTGAAGCGACAGGCATAAAAATGGGCTTTGAGGACAGATTGCTTTACGAAAATCTAAATTTCGCTTTGCCACCTGCCGGAATTGTCGGAATTATTGGGCCAAATGGTGCAGGTAAAACCACCCTCTTCAAACTTATCACTGGTCAATTGAAGCCTCTGGAGGGGACTTTCGATGTGGGTGAGACAGTAAAAATAGCCTATGTGGACCAAGAGCATGACAAACTTGACCCAAACAAATCTGTCTATGAACTCATTTCAGAAGGAAACGACTGGATAATGTTGGGCAACAAACAGGTAAACGCTCGAGCTTATGTGAGTAAGTTTAACTTTGGAGGGTCTGACCAAGAAAAGAAAATTGGCGTTCTTTCAGGAGGTGAAAGAAACCGAGTTCATTTGGCCATGATGCTCAAAGAAGGCGGCAATCTTTTGTTACTTGACGAACCAACCAACGACTTGGATATCAACACCTTAAGAGCCTTAGAGGAGGGTCTAGAAAACTTTGCTGGCTGTGCAGTAGTTATCTCTCACGATAGGTGGTTTTTGGATAGAATTGCCACGCACATTTTAGCTTTTGAAGGTGATTCAAACGTAGTTTGGTTTGAAGGAAACTTCTCAGAATACGAAGAAAATCACCGTAAACGCATGGGCAACGACCTCACTCCTAAAAGAATTAAATACCGTAAACTTCAATAACAATGCACCACTGTTGGTTTAATGGAAAAATAACCGAGGCAAATGCTACGCAAATAAACATCAACGACCTTGGTCTTATGAGAGGCTATGGGCTGTTTGATTATTTCAGGACTTACAACCAAAAACCGTTTCAGTGGGACTGGTATTGGGAACGCTACGAACGCTCCGCCAAACTGCTCAAAATTTCGAATCCAATAACCAAGGAAGAAGCACAGGAAGTTGTTCATTCATTGATAAAAATGCACGGAGATGGTGAAGTTGCCATAAGATTTTTGTTGACAGGCGGTTATACATTTGACTCTGTGACGTCTGCCAAACCGAACTTAATGATTATTTCGGAATCATTGCATTTTGCTTCTCCAAAAGACTATGAAACAGGTATAAAAGTAATATCCTACGAGTATGTGAGAGATTTACCGACTATAAAAAGCATTGACTATAAGCACTATATGATTCTCCAGGGCGAACTAAAAGCCAATAGTGCCGCTGATGTACTTTTCCACAAAAATGGTGAAATAAGCGAACTCAGCCGCAGCAATGTTTTTATTGTAAATGGCAATAAACTCATTACGCCTGACAAAAACATTTTGGAGGGAATTACCCGTAGGACAGTTTTGGAATTAGCCAAAAACGACTTTGAAATAGAGCTTCGCTCGGTAGGTTTTCAAGAAACACTTGATGCTGAGGAAGTTTTCACAACAAGTACCACCAAGCGTGTTTTACCTATTTCAAAAATCGATGACAAGGTCATAGGAAATGGCGGAATTGGGCCAAAAACTCAGTTTTTGTTGGATAAAATTAATGCTTTAGTAGAGAATTGGTAAATAGCCAAACATCATTCTTCCTGTTATAACAATTTCCCACAAAAAACCATTTTGTATCTTCAAAAATACACTTTTATGTACTTTTTGTATTTTACAAAATACATTTTTTATGATATTTTGTATTTTTCATAATACAATTTGGAATATTTTTTGTATCTTTGAAAATACAATATTGTAAAATCGAAGATGCAAGAGCTATTTGAAAGCCAAAACAGGGTATTAGAAAAGGTAAATTTGGACTTTAAACGTTCTCTTTACGAAGCACTTCCGTGGGACGAAAGAGCCATCATGCTCATGGGTGCGAGAGGTACAGGCAAAAGCACGATTTTTCTACAACACCTGAAAGAAAACTTCAAAGCTGATGAGGCACTTTACATCACTTTAGATGATATCTATTTCAAACAACATACACTGGTAGATACCGCACGAACTTTCTTGCAAAACGGCGGAAAACTCTTGCTGATGGATGAAGTCCACAAATACCCTGATTGGAGCAGAGAAATAAAGAACATTTACGATTTAATGCCAAATCTGAAAATGCTGTTTACAGGTTCATCGATTTTGGAATTACAAAGATCTAATGCAGATTTGAGCAGACGCGTACTGAATTATTATTTACCTGAGCTTTCGTTTAGAGAATTTCTGGGAATAAAATATGGGTTAAAACTACCCAAATATACGCTTGAAGAGGTTCTAGCTAATCATGTGGAAATAGCAAAAGACTTAAAAACCAAACTTGAAAACCCTTTGGTGTTTTTTAAAGAGTATTTAAAATCTGGGGCTTATCCGTTTTTTAAGGAAACAAACTTAGTGGATATCCGACTCAAACAAACCGTGAACTTGATTATAGATACGGATATACCCAATGCAATACCCGTGGAGTTTTCGACTTTGAGTCAATTGAAAAAACTGCTGTACATTATTGCACAGAGTGTACCTTTTAAGCCCAATATCACCAAACTAGCAGAGCAAGTAGGCACCGCAAGACCAAAACTGTACGAAATGCTAAAAATGCTGGAAGCTGCCAAACTAATATATGGCCTACACCACAGCAGCACCAACATTACGGTTTTGAACAAACCTGAGAAAATATTCTTGCATAACACCAACTTGCTTTATGTATTCTCAGAAAATCAGCCCGAAATGGGAACCATACGAGAAACGTTTTTTATAAATATGCTCGAAAGTGCCGGCCATAAGGTAAATTACACTGAAAAAGGTGATTTCACGATCAACAACAAATGGACGTTTGAAGTAGGCGGAAGAAACAAAACCCAGAAACAAATTTCAGGGATTTCTAATGCTTTTTTGGCATTGGATGAAATTGAATATGGCTACGGAAATAGTGTGCCGTTGTGGTTATTGGGGTTTATGTATTAAGAGCTCTTTACAACAAAAAAAGCCCATTTGTAAATGGACTTTTCAAGCAATAACCTTTGTACACAAATCACCTCCTAGGCCCAACAGAGTCATAAACATTCACCTTTGACCATAGATAAGAGTAATCTTCAATGAATTTTAAGTGAATAGGATGAGCTTGATAGACCTCTTCTTCTTCTAGATTATCAAAGAAACACATCCATGAAATGGCGTAGTCTCTTACGATTACCGAGCGGGTGGTTGAGGCAGGCTCACCAATATGAAATTGTCTGATTGTGGGCACCTTAGATAGTTTCAGTAAGCCTTCTGTAAGTTTTGCACGGTTTTCTGGAGAGTCTTGCTTTAGATAAAAATATACGTGATGTATAAACAATTCTTTTGACTTAGCCGTATTGGCTAATGCTGCCGTGGCTGGTAAAGTGCTCAAAAGGGCCGCTTTTTTGATAAATTCTCTTCTGTTTTTCATAGTAATATTTTGAATAAATGGTTTTTGAAATAAGCTATTTTTGACAAAAAAAACCCCATCATCTTAGAAAACCAGAAATGATGGGGAAATATATAATTTACAATGGATTAATACAATCCCTCGCAACGATTGATGCAGTTCAAGTCTTCGAAAGCCACTTTTAGTCTTGCTACCATGGTTTCTTCACCTTTACGCAACCACACACGTGGGTCGTAATATTTTTTGTTTGGAGAGTCAGCACCCTCAGGGTTACCCAATTGCGACTGAAGATATCCTTCTTTGTCTTTGTAATATTTCAAAATACCTTCCCAAGTGCTCCACTGCATGTCGGTATCGATGTTCATTTTCACGGCACCGTATTCTATCGCCTCTCTGATTTCGGCACGGCTAGAGCCTGAACCACCGTGGAATACAAAGTTTACTGGCAATTCTCCCGTTCCATATTTCTCGATGATGTAATCCTGAGAATTTTTCAAGATAATTGGTTGCAATGAAACGTTACCTGGCTTGTAAACACCATGAACATTACCAAATGCCGCTGCAATAGTGAAGTTTGGAGAAATTTTACCCAATTCTTCGTAAGCATAAGCAACTTCTGAAGGTTGTGTATATAGTTTTGAGCTATCTACATCCGAGTTATCTACACCATCTTCCTCACCGCCAGTTACACCTAATTCAATTTCTAAAGTCATGCCCATTTTAGACATTCTCTCTAAATATTTAGCACAAATCTCGATGTTTTCTTCAATTGGCTCCTCCGAAAGGTCAATCATGTGCGAGCTAAACAATGGGCTGCCTGTAGCCGCAAAATGTTTCTCACTTGCATCCAAAAGTCCATCAATCCAAGGCAATAATTTCTTAGCACAGTGGTCAGTGTGCAACACCACTGGCACACCATAATGCTCAGCCATTTGGTGAATATGCAATGCACCAGAAATAGAACCCGCGATGGCAGCTTTTTGACCTTCGTTAGAAAGGCTTTTTCCTGCATAAAATATACCTCCACCATTAGAAAACTGAATGATTACTGGAGAATTTACGGCTTTAGCCGTTTCTAATACTGCATTGATAGAGTTAGTTCCTACAACATTCACCGCAGGAAGGGCATAATTATTTTCGTTGGCATGACGCAACAATTGGTTGAGTGCTTCGCCTGTAACTACGCCCGGTTTGATCAAAGATTGGCTCATAAATAAATTTTTAGAATTAAATTAAGTTTTTCTTGTATTTTCTGTCTGCTGAAGGAGTTAAACTGCTAATAATGACACAAAAGTACAAAATATATACTTTATCCTATCAAAAAAAGACAAGATTCTAAGGTCCGAAAATTTGGCTTTTAAGTGATTTCCCTCAGAAAAGATTGTTATTTAAGGCTTAAGAAGTACTTTCTTTCGTGTTCCTCCATTTTCTCGATGGCATATCGCAGTGCAGTTCTAGGAATTACTCGGAAGTTTTCGGTTAAAAACTCTTCTACCTCCTCACGGCCTCCTTTGCTCCAAATTTCACGTAGCATCCAGCCCACGGCTTTGTGAATTAAATCGTGCTTGTGGTTGAGCAGCATTTCGGACAGTTTAAAAGTCAGGGCAAAATCACCCTGTCGGATGTAATAGTGTGTCGAAATAATGGCAATTCGCTCAGACCAAAGATGGCCGATATTAGCCAAATTTTCCAAAACAGAATTATCCTTTGTTTCATAACAATAAGGTCCAAGAATAAACATAGAAGAACAATCCACCAAATCCCAGTTGTTGATATAGGGTATATTTCGAAGATAGAGATTTACGAAATCCGTTTTCTCTTCAAGTTTTTTAAGTTTCTTGTATTTCAAAACCAAGAGTGTCAAAGCAGCAAATCTGACCTCATGAATTTCATCTTTTATTAGCATTTCTATATCCTCCAAGTTTACCAAATCTCTGTAGTGCTTGCATATCTGATGTACCTCTGGATTGGTCAAACCAATAAAAACATCTCCTTCTGCATATTCACCTTTGCCACTTTTAAAATACTTAGCTTTGGAGATTGCCTTCTCCGGATTTGATAGAAAAAGTAAGTCGTTTTTGACAGATTGGTACATAAAACAAGTATTTTAGAACTCTTTACGGTATTTTTTGTTGAAATAATAACCGTAAAAATCTGAATTTAAATGTCAAAAACCAAAATAGGAATAATAGTAGGAACCAACAGAAAAGATTCAAGAACAGAAGAAATAGCGTCTTATTATTCCAAAAAAATCAAAGAGGCTGGTTTTGAAACCAATTTTATCAATCTGATTGACTTGCCGCACGACTTTGCATTTTCTGCACTTTATGACAATGGTGGAAAGAACCCAGAATTTCAAAAAATACAAGCCAAAATAGATGAGTGCGATAAACTAGTCTTTGTTTTACCAGAATACAATGGCTCTTATCCGGGTGTTCTAAAAACTTTTGTAGATGGATTGAGACACCCAGACAGTTTGGCTTTTAAAAAAGTAGCTTTAGTAGGAGTTTCTTCAGGTGTTTTGGGTAATGCCGTTGGACTAGGGCATTTCGACGATGTTTTGAGCTATCTCAACGCCAACGTAATGGGCCTTAGAATAAAGCTTGGTAACATCAACCAGCACTTTGTCGATGGTGTATTCACCAACCCGATCTATCAGAATTTTACCGAAAAACAGATTAAAAATTTCCTAGAATTTTGATTTCGTCTATTTCTTTTGGCTTAGTATCAATTATTATTTAGAATAATGAATTTTTATTCTAAATTTGAAATCCAATAACCTTATTATACAAAATGAAAAAACAAAACCTCATTCAAGTTCTTTGTCTTTCGCTTATCACGACATTTGCAATAGGTCAAAATAAATATCCAAATACGCCCCCAGAAGTATCTCCAATGCCCATGAAGCCTGAGATGACGGAGATTTGGGATCCTGAAGTGCGGGTAGTAACGCCTGCCAAAAAACTAGGAGATGCACCCTCAGATGCTATCATACTTTTTGATGGTAAAAACCTTGACCAGTGGGTGAGCCAAAAAGACATCACAAAACCTGCACCTTGGAAAATAGTGGACAATGACCACATGGAAGTGGTGCCACAAAGTGGTGGAATTCAAACCAAAATGAAGTTTGGGGATTGCCAAATACATATAGAATTCAGTGCCCCTGACGTCGTAGAAAGTGCTGGTCAAGGACGTGGAAATAGCGGATTATTTTTGCAAAACAGATACGAGTTGCAAATTTTGGACAGCTACAACAACAGAACTTATGCCAACGGCCAGGCTGGAAGTATTTATAAAGACGTTCCGCCATTGGTAAACGCCATGCGTAGCCCGTTGGAGTGGAATTCTTACGATGTTATATACACCGCAGTGAGATACAAAGCCGACGGCAGAGTAGATGCTCCAGCAAGAATAACGGTATTGCACAATGGTGTTTTGGTACAAAACAATACCACGATAGCGGGTTTGACCAATTACATTGGCCTACACATGTACCCTGCCGCTCATGGCGACGATGTGATTTCACTTCAAGACCACGGCAACAAAACACAATTCAGAAATATCTGGATTAGAAAATTGTGATCGAATAAAATTTAATATTTGGGGGAGAGCTAACACTCTCCCTTTTTTTATGATGTTAGACCTCAAAACCGAATATAAACACTGTTGTGAACAAGTAAAAGCTTATGAACCTTCAGAGGCTAAAGAGATAGTCTTTATGGTATTCAATGAACTTTTAGGCGTAAGCAAAAATGACTTAATTACCTCAAAATCAATCCCTGAAGAGTACTTATCAGGAATAGTTGACATCATAAAACGTATCAATAATTTTGAACCTATTCAATATGTTTTAGGCAAGACATGGTTTTATGAGCATAGTTTTTTTGTAAATGAAAACGTACTTATTCCTAGGCCAGAAACCGAGGAATTAGTCCAAAAGGCCATAAGTCTTTCTCCAAAAACTGTACTAGACTTAGGAACAGGAAGTGGTTGTATAGCTATCAGCACTGCATTGGGTTTAAACAATGCCGAGGTTTTTGCTATTGATATTTCGGAAAACGCATTAGAGATTGCAAAAAGAAATAATGTTAATCTGAAAGCAAATGTAAACATCCAAAAAGCCGATATCTTAAATTTTGAAAGTCCGTTTGGTGAACAGAAGTTTGAACTAATAGTGAGTAACCCGCCGTATGTAAAAGAAAATGAAATGCCCGAAATGCGTTCGAATGTCTTAAACTTCGAGCCGCATTTGGCACTATTTGTAAGTAACGATGATCCTCTGGTTTTTTACAAAAAAATTGCAGAAATAGGGCAAACTTACCTACAAGATGAAGGCCATGTTTTGGTAGAAATCAACAGTTATTTGGGACAAGAAACCTGTGAGGTGTTCACAAACGCTGGATATTCGAAGGTGGAATTAATTCAAGATTTTTTCGAGAAAGACCGCATGGTTCTGGCAAAAAAATGAGCGTTTTTCAATTCAAATTCGCCCATTTAAATATATTTAGCTAAATTCACATCTTTGAAAACCTACTCCATGAATAAAATAGATTCTTTATATAAAAAAATAGACGATGTACTTGCCGAAGTTCACAAAGTGGTAATCGGGCAAGAATATCTTATAAATAGATTGTTAATAGGGTTATTTACAGACGGCCACATTTTGCTTGAAGGTGTCCCCGGATTGGCTAAAACAAAAACCATCAATACTCTCGCAAAAGTATTGGATCTAGGATTCAGAAGAGTTCAATTCACACCCGACTTATTACCCTCAGATTTGGTCGGAACCATGATTTACAACCAAAAATCTGGTGATTTTGAAGTAAAAAAAGGACCCATTTTCGCAAACTTAATTCTGGCGGATGAAGTAAACCGTGCCCCTGCGAAGGTGCAGTCAGCATTGTTAGAAGCCATGGCCGAGAAGCAGATTACCATCGGTGAGGAGTCTTTTCAGCTTGATCCTCCTTTTTTAGTAATGGCCACCCAAAACCCAGTGGAACAGGAAGGTACTTATCCCCTACCTGAAGCTCAGGTAGACAGATTTATGATGAAAGTATATGTTGATTATCTCGACAAAAAATCGGAGCTGGAGATGATTCGCAAGATTGCCAACATGGATTTTAGGGAAAATGTAAAGTCGGTTTTGGGCAAAAACGACATTCTCGAAATAAAGAAAATCATCAACGGCATTACAATTTCGGATATGTTGGAACGCTACATTGTGGAGTTGGTTTTTGCTACCAGAAATCCAGAAGATTATGGTCTGAAAGAAGAAGCGAGATATATTCAGTACGGTGTTTCGCCAAGGGCTGGAATAGCGATTCACAAAGCCGCAAAAGCCCTAGCTTTCTTTGATAAACGTGATTATGTACTACCAGAAGACATCAAAGCTGTAGTGAGCGATGTATTCAACCACCGCATCATCCTCAATTACGAAGCCGAAGCCGACGGTATCAATACCCGACAAATTGTGGAAGCAATTTTGAAGAAAGTGGCAATTGGGGGATGATGGGATTGACGATTGATTCGATTTTAGATTTTAGATTAATGATTGATTCGATTTATCCTCAATCATTCAACAAAACAGCCACTTCTTTGGCAAAATAGCTCAGAATAATATCAGCTCCGGCACGCTTCATACTTAACAGCATTTCCATCATGGCTTTGTCGCCATCTATCCAGCCGTTTTGAGCGGCAGCTTTTATCATGGCGTATTCTCCAGAAACGTTGTAGGCCGAGATGGGAATATTAAAGTTTTCTTTTAATGCTTTTATGACATCCAAATAGCTAAAGGCAGGTTTTACCATCATGATATCTGCTCCTTCAGCAAAGTCCAATTCTGCTTCTAAAATTGCTTCCTTGACATTGGCTGGATTCATTTGGTAGGTTTTCTTGTCTCCGAATTTGGGAGCAGATTCTAGAGCATCTCTAAAAGGTCCATAAAATGCACTGGCGTATTTGGCGGTATAAGCCATGATGCTTACATCTGTAAAACCTTCTGCGTCCAATCCTTTTCTGATAGCTCCTATGCGGCCGTCCATCATGTCGGATGGTCCAATGATATCTGCACCAGCTTTGGCTTGAGCAATTGACATTTTCACCAAAATCTCAACGGTTTCATCGTTGATTATCTTTCCATTGTCTACAATTCCATCATGACCATCAGAACTATAAGGATCCAAAGCCACATCCGTCATGATGACCAAATCTGGGAATTTCGATTTAATTTCGGAAAGAGCTTTAAGATATAAAGTATCTGAAACTAAGCTTTCAGAACCATATTTGTCTTTTTTACTTTCTGGGTAATTTGGGAAAAGACAAATTGATTTTATTCCCAGAGATTGGACTTCTTTTAATTCTTCTAAAAGCGTATCCAAAGTGAATCGGTAAATACCTGGCATAGATTTAATTTCTACTTTTGTGCTGGTACCCTCTTGTACAAACATGGGAAAGATGAAATCATTTACCGATAGCGTATTTTCTTGAACCATGGCTCTGATAACACCTGTGGCTCTATTTCTTCTTGGACGTCTATTTAGAATTTGCATTTCTTTTGAATTTTGACAAAGGTACAATGTGAACGTCACCCATAAAAAAAACGTCTCGAAAATAATCCGAGACGTTCACTTTAAATATTCGTTTGAATACTTTTAAGCTCCTTTCAAAGCTTCCGCTCCGCCAACAATCTCCAAAATCTCTTTGGTGATGGCTGCTTGACGAGAACGGTTGTATTCTATCTTAAGTGCTTTTAAAAGCTCACCACCATTTTCTGTTGCTTTGTCCATAGCTGTCATTCTAGCTCCATGCTCTGAGGCATTTGAGTCTAATACAGCTTTGAAAACTGACAACTTGATGGCTTTTGGAATCAACTCAAGAATGATTTCTTCTTCAGATGGTTCAAAGATATAGTCTGTGTTCGAAGTCTTCTCTTCTGTTTCTTCACTTACCAATGGAAGGATTTTCTCGGTCCTGATGATTTGTGTTGCAACGTTTTTGAATTCGTTATACACCAAAACCACCTCGTCGTAGGTACCTTCAGCAAAAGCAGCCATTACTTTTTCAGCAGCTTCCTTTGCAGTATCAAAACTTAATCTTTGGAAAATATCGGTAAACTCATTGTCTACTTTTATACCTCTTCTTGCAAAAGCCTCACTACCTTTTTTACCCAATGACAATACCGAAACATTGCCTTTTTCGAGTTGAGTAGGATAGTTTTCGTTGATAAAAGCAACTGCAGCCTTGATAACGTTGGTATTAAAAGCTCCACATAGACCTCTGTCTGATGTTACCATAATGATAAGGACGTTTTTCACTTCTCTTACCTGCGTGTACGGGCTTGATGCTCCAACCTCCGTGCCTTGAGAAACCTGAGCAATAAGCTCGTTGAGTTTCTTGGCATAAGGTCTCATCTGAATGATTCTATCCTGAGCTCTTCTCAACTTAGCTGCCGCCACCATTTTCATGGCTTTGGTGATTTGCATGGTAGAGTTTACCGAGGTTATTCTATTTCTTACTTCTTTTAATGAAGCCATTTTCTTTATTTATGATTTACGATTTGCGATTTTAGATTTACTAAAAACACTTATCAAAAATTAAGCGTACTTCTTAGCCAAGTCTTTTCCGAAAGAAATGATATAATCTGTATCTTCTTTCTCCATTTTACCTTTTGACAGGTTATCGATGATAGCTGGCTTGGTTGATTTCAAGATAGTCAAGAACTCAGTCTCGTATTCTTTCACTCTCGCAACTGGCACTAAGTCCATGATACCGTTGATAGATCCGAAAATGATAGCTACTTGGTCACCTACGGGGCTTGGTTGATATTGCCCTTGCTTCAAAATCTCTTGGTTACGACGACCACGCTCGATTACCAATTTGGTAGCGGCGTCCAGGTCTGAACCAAACTTAGCAAAAGCTTCCAATTCGCGGAACTGAGCTTGGTCTAGTTTAAGTGTACCAGCCACTTTTTTCATTGACTTGATTTGAGCATTACCACCCACACGTGATACCGAAATACCCACGTTGATAGCTGGACGAATACCTGCGTTAAACAAGTTAGACTCCAAGAATATCTGTCCGTCTGTAATAGAGATTACGTTTGTAGGAATATACGCCGACACGTCACCGGCTTGAGTTTCGATGATTGGAAGGGCTGTTAATGAACCACCACCTTTCACTTTTCCTTTCAACGAAGGAGGAAGGTCGTTCATCTCCTGAGCAATTTTGTCTGACTGGTTGATTTTAGCCGCACGCTCCAACAATCTCGAGTGAAGGTAGAAAACGTCTCCTGGATACGCCTCACGACCTGGTGGACGACGAAGCAATAGAGAAACTTCACGATAAGCAACGGCTTGTTTAGACAAGTCATCATATATAACTAGGGCCGGACGACCGGTATCTCTGAAATATTCACCAATAGCTGCACCTGTAAAAGGAGCAAAGAACTGCATTGGAGAAGGATCAGAAGCTCCAGCGTTTACGATTACCGTGTAATCCATGGCTCCGTAACGTCTCAAAGTTTGCTCAACCGCCTTAACAGTAGAGTTTTTCTGACCACAAGCTACATATATACAATAAACTGGCTCTCCTTTATCGAAAAATTCTTTTTGGTTGATGATGGTGTCAATACAAACGGCAGTTTTACCAGTTTGACGGTCACCGATAACCAACTCACGCTGACCACGACCGATTGGAATCATCGCATCTACGGCCTTGATACCAGTTTGAAGAGGCTCAGTAACTGGCTGACGATAAATAACACCTGGTGCTTTTCTTTCCAATGGCATCTCGAAAAGTTCACCAGTGATAGGTCCGTTACCGTCGATTGGCTCTGCAAGGGTATTTACAACACGTCCAATGATGCCCTCACCTACTTTTACAGAGGCAATTTCACCGGTACGTTTTGCTATAGCACCTTCTTTGATACCCGCTGAGTCACCCAATAATACGGCTCCAACGTTGTCTTCTTCAAGATTAAGTGCAAGTCCTTTCAGACCGTTTTCGAATACGATCAACTCTCCTTGTTGTACTTTTGAAAGTCCATAAATACGAGCAACTCCGTCACCTATTTGGAGTACCGTACCTACTTCTTCTAATTCTGCTTCGGTTTTTGCACCCGCCAATTGCTCACGCAAAATTGCCGAAACTTCATCTGGTCTAACTGATGCCATGCTCATTATGCTTATTAATTTTATTCTATTTAAAAACGCCTTTTTGGAGAAAAGTCTTCAAAGAGGGTGATTTTTCGGGTGCGAAATAACGAAGAAAATTTCATAATTCCGATAAAAACCTAAAAAAAAGTGTAAAAAGGTAGGATTATTTTGGGATTGTGAAAGTCTTAATTTCAGAAATTCAAAATAAACCAAGACAAAGCACTGAGGAGTACAAATACTTTTATTGTTAACGAAATTATCGATTAAAACCATTTAAAGAAAGCAAAACCACGAAGACCAATTTATAGATTTATGAAAAAAAATTGGCATAAAAAAACGGAAAGTAGTTTTCAATTACCATCCGTTTTAAATCAATCTAGGCTCTAGTTCTGTTTAATCGCAAATCTGAGAGAGCAGTTTCGCCCAAATTGATCACTCAGAACCAAATAATAAAAATTAGAACTTTCGATCTTTGAACCTATCTGTAACTGATATCGCTTTTCATCAATTGGCTTCATTATTACTTCAAGCTGGGTACCAGTGACAGTACTCAAAGACAGTTTTTTAGGTATTAAATTTTCTAATTCTAGATTAATGTTATTCAATTCTGAAACAGGATTTGGATAAATTGAACATTTTGGAGGTAAATCTTCCGTTCTGTTAAGAGTAACATTAGATTTTTCCAAAACTTTACCATTCGGAACTCCTGCTTGTATTGAACTGGTATCAAGCACTTTACGAGTTCCATCAGTATCAACAAACGATATCCGATAACAACTAGTAACAGCAGGCGTTGAATTATCAGAATAATTATATAATCCTACTGTTTTCGTGGGAACTTTGGCCAAGGTGGCAAATTGTTTACAATCGTTACTTCTTTCTATTAAATAATAAGCTCCTCTTACTTCTAAAGTCGACTCCCATTTAAGGGTTACGACATTTTCTTGTTTTGTGGCATTAAAACCCTTTAAAGAGTTAAACATATTGGCTGTCGCACCAAATTCGGCCAAATTATGGGTGTTAAACTGTATGGCAATGGCTTTATATAAAGTATCATTTGTGATGTCTTTATAAATAACATCACTATACCCTTCAATAAAATTATCGTTGTCCTCTAATCTACAGTTCTGATTTGGACCTACATAACGAACTATATTAAAGTCCTTTGGTGTAAATGCACTTAGATTTACCGCTTTTTTGTACCTGGCAAATTCCTCATCTGTAAAGTATAATTTTACAGAGACTGGATTTTCATAAGTGTTTTTTATTGTGCTGACGAAATCAAAGTAACGTGACATAAATTTAGTGCCGCTTTTTGTGCTAGGTACATTAGACAATAAATTACCATAATGGCTTACAGACAACGAAACTTTGCCCATATTTTGTCCATTGGGATTAATTGAGGCAAATAAACGCCCGTTTTTATCAAAGAAATGGTGCCATTTAGTGCCGTTTATGGAGTCTTGAGAGAGGGCAAAACAATTAATATCACCTACCACTATTAAGGCAGGGTCTTCATCATCTTCATCATGCTCAGTTAAAATACCATTGACTATGTCATAATGTTCGTCTCCATCTCCTGAAATATTGTTATCAGTCGCCGAATTTACTTTACCTCCAATATCATTCGATTGATCTCGGTCAAGTGTTCCGTCTTTGTCATAATAAATTGGATTTGTTCCGGCAAAATCGGTTGTCGCACCATAGATTTCAGCTCTATTAATATATTCGCCAGCTTTTGCATCTGCCTTTATTTTTAGAACAATTTCTATGATTTTCCCTTCCATCGCCATTAGACTGTCAATCCTTGTAACAGCGTTTGTGTCAATACGAATTATGCCACTACTGGTTCTAATTGTATCCAAACTTATATTCCAAGGCTTGTTTAATGGATTATCTATATCCAACTCCATTCCTTTCGGAATATAATTAACCACATTTACATTGTAAATTTTACAGTTTTTACATTGATTGAAGACCGTTAATTCAAACTTTACAGAGTCTTTCGGAAGATACATAGGTGCTACCAAACGATATTCAGGCTGATTGCGGATAGCCAAATCGTTACAACGGTTTGCAAAAGGTACTACAACAATAGCAGCTGGGTCTTCATCATCCTCGTCATGGTTTAGGTTAACACCTCTCACAACATCTAAGGTTTTATCACCGTCGCCCAAAATCATATCGTCAGTAGGAGAATACTCTCTTCCTCCAATATCATTGAAAGCATTTTTATCAAAATAGCTATCTACATCTGCAAGGAGAGGAATGGCACCAAACTTATCTAAATATGCACCAAAAATCTCGGCTTTTGTTATATACAGTCCAGGCCTAGTTAGATGGTTTACTCTTAAAACTATTTCAATGTTAGTACTATCTCCTCCTGCTAGGCTATCAATTCTTGTGATAACCTCATTGTTATTTATTTGCCAATATCGGTTAGTGCTATCTTTTATATCAAAATCTAAACCTTTTGGAATATAATCTATAATGTCAATATTATACGCAGTCGAAGTTGGACATTGATTATAAACCGTTATCTGAAATCTTGCCAAGTCATTTGGTAAATATGTAGCAGATGCATTATGAATAACTCGTTTACGCAAAGCCAAGTCTGAACACAGTTTCTTAATAGTTTGAATATTGATGGCTGCTGGGTCTGCATCGTCTTCGTCGAATTCTGGATTTATTCCTCCAACAATATCATTCTCTCCATCACCATTGCCAAAAATAGCATTGTCAGTAGCTGAATTTTCTTTACCTCCAATATCGTTGGTAAAGTTTCTGTCGAAACGACTATCTTTATCTGCTAGTAAACGATTCTTTCCTAATTTATCTGTATCGGCACCAAATATCTCGGCTATGTTTATCAATTTACCCGATATTTGGTCAGCATTAATCCTAAGAGCTAATTCTATACTAATACTATCTCCTGCAGCTAAACTATCTATTTGAGTTGTCAATTGATTATCTTTCCATGTCCAGTTTTTATAATTTTCGAAAGACATACCTTTTGGAATATAATTTATAACCGAAACATTGTAAGCTTTTGCCTTACCTTGATTGTAAATAGTAGTTTTGTATTTAACCAAAGTATTGGCATAAAATACTTTATTTGTATCAATGACCGTGGTTCTTAATGCTAGGTCGAAATCATTAGGTGTTTGGCATGTGCTTATTTCTAATTTTGCTGGTTGAGAAATAATTGTCTTACAATTGCCAGTAATTATACAAGAATATTGAGCTATATCTCCTTCATTAGCAACCAAAATATTAAAATTCTGAGCGTTTGCTCCTTTGATATTTACACCATTCTTTTGCCATTGGTACGCTTTGACGTAGCCTTGAGTAACAACACCAAATGTAGCAAATGCATTTTTACAAACGGTTTGTTGTATTGGATGTTGTATGATTGCTAAAGCGGAATCTATTACTTTAATCGTAATTGGCATTCTAACACTCTCGCAATCGCTGCTATCATTTGTTTGGCTTACATAATAGGTGAAAATACCAACGGAATCCGTATTAGGTTTGTTAACAAACTCATTTCCATTCACCGTTCTATGCCAAATATATTTGTTTTTGATGTTCTTATTTACTGGCAACAAGAATTTATTTCCTAAACAAACAGTGGTGTCTCTTGGCAAAGGTGTAGTAGCAATAGTTGGGGAATTGATAGTTACTGTTTTAATTCCCGCAACGCATCCAAAGCTATTTCTAACATAAAATGTACTACTACCTGTTTTTACATTATTGAAAATAGGGCTATCTTGATAATCACTTCCATTAGAAGAATATTGGTAATTATTACCAGAGCATCCATTCAAAATGCCTAGCGAAACTGTTGCCGTGCTTCCAAAATCGCAGCTACATATAACATTACTTACATCTGTTTCAACAGAAATAACCTTTTGTTGAACTTTTATAGTTTGGGTTCGAGAGCTGCTATTTCCGCAAACATCAGTAGCTGTCCAAGTTCGAAATAAGGTATAATTTCCGCAAGACTCTTCATTTCTGACCTCGCTACTCACAACATTTACCGCAGTCCCACAATTGTCCACAGCGGATAAACTCTCCATTGTTGGTACTGCTTCACAACTTACGGTTACATTTGCCGGGGCGGTACTTAATACTGGGGCGGTTTTGTCTTCTACCGTGATGACTTGTTGTTTGCTGCTCGTATTTCCACATACATCTGTTGTTGTCCAGGTTCTGGTTAGCGTGTAGCTGTTTGCACATGTGCCGTTGGTTCTTGCTTCTGCATATGTTACTACCGGTGCGGTGTCGCAATTGTCGGTAGCTGTTAAGACGGCTGCTGTTGGTACTGCTTCACAACTTACGGTTACATTTGCCGGGGCGGTACTTAATACTGGGGCGGTTTTGTCTTCTACCGTGATGACTTGTTGTTTGCTGCTCGTATTTCCACATACAT
>NZ_RJUF01000027.1 GCF_024343775.1 Lacihabitans soyangensis
GAGATGCTTTCGTAAGTATTGGTATTCATTATGGCTTTAGGTTAATGGCTTATAAAAACCCAGTTAGAACCACATTTTCGAGTCCATATAGTCGATACAAAAATCTTTTGGTTGACATAAAACTAAATAATATTAATCAACTTTGGACGAGTGATATAACATACTTTAATGTTGGTGAAAAAGTCTATTATATCACAATGATAATGGATGTCTATTCCCGCAAAATAGTAGGTTATACCGCTGCAGATAATATGAGAGCAGAAAACAATTGTGAGGCTCTAAAGATGGCATTTAAAGCTCGGAAACAGACTATTTTTACAGAACTAATTCATCATTCTGATAGAGGTGGGCAGTACGTCAGCAATGAGTACGTAGAAATGTTAAATGCTGCCAAAATCAAAATAAGTATGTGCAACGAAGTCCATGAAAATGCTCATATTGAAAGAGTAAATGGAACTATAAAGAACCAGTACCTCAGATATCGAAATATTACAAGTTTTGAAGAACTTAAAAAACAATTGAGCCGAACAATTGAAGCCTATAACAATAGCAAACCACATGTAGCTTTGAATAAGCTATCACCAAACTCGTTTGAACAATATATCAAAGAACAATATGTCGAAAATCGACCGATATTACCAATTTGGACTTGTAATGAAACGAAAAATATCAACCCAAATCAATGTATATTACAATTTTAACTATATTACATTTGTCTAAAAAAACGTCAACCTATTTTAGGCAAGCACAGGAAATTTTTAGATTTTAGTGCAAAAAACAATTATATAAAATAAAGAAAAATGGCTACTTGGTATCAAGCGAAAATAAAATTTATACAACAAGACGAAAAAGGCGGCACAAAACCCATCACACAGGTTTATCTTTTCGATGCGGTATCTTACACTGATGCGGAAGCTAGAGCTTACGCATATTGTGCAGAAGAACTTCAAGAGTTTCAGTTGGTCGGTTTAACCAAAATGAAGTTTAACGAGGTATTTTTTATAGAAAACAACGCCGAACTCTGGTGGAAAGCCAGAGCTCAATACATTGTTTTTGACGAAAAATCACAAAAAGAAAAAAAAGTACCGTTTGTGTTTTTACTCAATGCTCAAGACATAAAAGAAGTCTACGGCCTGATGGTCGAAAAACTAGGTTCTGTACAAGATTACATCATTTCTGATATCAGCGTCACCAAAATACTGGATGTAATTCCATACGAGGAAGTTGCCGAAGAATCAGAGGAAAAACCAATACCTGCCAATTTGAAACCCCTTAGTGAGGTTATTGCAGGCCTAAGTGAAGAATAAAAATTATCTAACTCCAAGTAAAAACCACTTGGAGTTTTCTTTTTTTAAATATGCCTAGTATATTAAAATTCAACACATTAGCAATTTCTTTACCTGAAGTTAGCATAGAGCCACACTTCGAAAAGGTTTCATTTCGGGTTAAGAAGAAGATATTTGCTACTCTGAATGAAAAAGAAAGCAGAGCTACCCTTAAATTTACCCCTGATGAACAAGAAATGTTTTGCAAAATTAACCAAGAGGCCATTTTTCCAGTACCCAACAAATGGGGCAAAATGGGCTGGACGCATTTGAAGTACGAATTATTGTCCCCCGAAATTATTGAAGAATTATTAAAGGTAGCTTATTCTAATATCGCTCCTCAAAACCTTAAAGATAAAATTCAGTTTAAGGAATTTTAAAAACTCCTCAAATCTTTAATGTAAGCGGTTCCGCCCAAAGCTCGCATCTGTCTGGTAATTTTCGGTACTCTCCTACTCACATAAGGGCCGGGCTTTGTAACTGACCACTTTCTGGGACTTGGCAATACCGCCGCCAGTTTAGCCGCTTGTTCTCGTGTTAGATTTTTGGCAGATATACCAAAGTATTGTTGGGCAGCTGCTTCAGCTCCAAAAGTATTTTTTCCCATTTCAGCCACGTTGACATACACTTCCAATATGCGTTGTTTACCCCAAATTATTTCTATTAGGAAAGTAAAATAAACCTCCAGTGCCTTTCTTATATAACTTCTCTCTTGCCACAAAAATACATTTTTGGCCACCTGTTGACTGATAGTGCTCGCCCCACGAACTTTCTTACCCTTCAAATTATTTTTGTATGCAATCTGCATGTGCTTGAAATCAAAACCAAAATGTTCTGGAAAAAGCTGATCTTCCGCGGCCACTACAGCCAAATGCATTTCTCGAGAAACATTGTTATAAGATCTCCAAGAATAATGTATTTCGGAGTCTTCACCTTTCATTATAGAGGCCACTTTCTGGTCCATCATAGTCCAAGTAAATGGAATCGGCAAAAACTTAAACAACGCCACACTTCCAATAGAGATAATAAAGAAATAAAAGACGACCTTGTATAAGAGTTTCTTGATATAGGAAAAAACGGAAGCCTTTTTTGCTATTTTTGGGGTAGGTTTTGGGCTTGGTTTGCGATAAGTGTTTTTTCCTGCCATCAGTATTATATTCCTTTAGTTTTTACAAAAATATGCAAATAGATTTAAGAGATAAAAAAATAATTGTAACTGGTGCTTCCAGCGGAATCGGATTTGAAATAGCAAGAGCATTAATAGAGGCGGGTGCTATTGTAGCAATACACTATAATTCGAACAAAAAAGGAGCGGAAAAACTCTTGAAAGAAGGAAATGATTCAAAACTTTTCAAAGCAGATTTAAGTAAAGAAGAGGATACAAAGCTTTTCTTTGAAGCAGTATTAAGTTCTTTTACTAAGATAGACATGATTGTGCATAATGTTGGAATTTTCGAGCATCACAGCATTGATGCCGACTCAAGTGAGTGGATGAACATTTGGCACAAAACTATGAATACCAACCTACATTCAGTGGGATTATTGACACATTTAGGGCTGCAACATTTCAAGGAGAATAATGCTGGAAGAATGATATATGTCGCTTCAAGGGCCGCATTCAGAGGCGAAACAGAAGATTATCTGGCCTATGCAGCTTCAAAAGGTGCCTTGGTATCGCTTGGAAGAACAGTGGCTCGTTCATTCGGCCAATACAATATTAAGTCATTTATACTCGCACCAGGTTTCACTAAAACACCTATGGCCGAAGACTACATAAAAACATATGGTGAGGAAAGCATACTGAAAGATGCAGCCCTGAAAGAGCTCACGCTGCCAGAGCATATATCTCCTATTGTGGTTTTGATAGCCGCGGGTTTAATGGATCACGCCACAGGTAGCACCATCGATTTTAATGCGGGGAGCTATATCCACTAAAATACAACCAACGGTTTGCAACAATAATTAAATCTCCTGACAAAGATAATTAAATCTGCCTTTAGCTTTTTTCAGTTATTGTTTTTTTGCATATATTGCAATCATAACCTAATCTTACTAGAGTAATCTAGATTAACAAACTATAATGTATAACCTTAAAGACTATTACTTTGAGGACGAGAAACCTCTATTGACCGAATCATATTTATTAACCCCAATTTTGAGGGTTTTAAATAACCGAAAGAACTTGAAAATATTAGATGTTGGATGCGGAAACGGCTCCATTGCAAATGCTCTAATTAATATGGGCTTCGATGTTTATGGTGTAGATGCCTCGCATGGTGGAATAGAATTTGCCAACAAAGTCAATCCAAATCGTTTTTTTATAACAGATTTCGAAAAAATGGCTTTACCAGACGAAGTGCCCTTTGATAAATTTGATTTGATTATATCTACCGAGGTAATTGAACACTTGTATTCACCGCATGCATTCATGAAATTCTGTCAAAATTGCCTTAAACCCAAAGGTGAAATTTTACTCTCGACTCCATATCATGGATACCTAAAAAACCTAGTTCTTAGTATAACCAACAAACTTGACGACCATTTCACTGTACATTGGGAAGGTGGGCATATAAAATTTTGGTCAAGTAGAACCCTGCGAATACTTTTAGAAATGAATGGTTTTACACCAACAGGATTTTATGGATGTGGAAGATTTACCTTTTTTTGGAAATCAATGATTATGACAGGAAGATTGGAAAACTAAAGCCTTATTTTAGAAACAACCTTCTATCAAACTCAAAATTCTCTTTGGATAGAATCCTGACTTTATGAAAGTCCAAATGATTTGGATTAATTAGATAATTATAATCTCCGCTCACTACAGCAGAGGGAACTTTAAGTATCAAAGAGGTGCAGTTATTTAGGAAAAGATCACCTGTTCTCTTTGTGCTTTGACTATGCGGAAATTCACGCCAGTTTTTTGGCAAATCCGCTATCAAAATTTCATTGAGTGAGTCTTCTGGAACTTCCATCTCTACGATTACATAATCTGTCGGTACAATACCCAAAGGTGTGTGTACCGCAATCTCTGCAGTACATAATGCTCTTGAAGCACTTGTGTATAGCATGGCTAAGCCCTTACTGTTCCATCTTCCACCCGCCAACTCTGCTCCCCTACCCGATAAATCATTGGCAAACTGTGACTTACTTAATCTGTAAACGATCATGCCAGTACCCCGTGCTCAATCCTTATCAGCTCATCACTTACGAGGCCTAGCCCAAATGAATTATCTAATAATTCTTTCGGCTTCAAACCTCCTAAGGCCACATTTTGGGTATTCAGCCAAATATCAAAATAAACTTTCTCTCCAAAAACCGAAAGCCCTTTTTCATAAATCATAGATAACTGATAAATTTTATCAGTCTGTGCTGCATCGAAAGACAGATTATCGTTCTTGTAGCGAAGCATCGTTCTTTCTGAAACATGCAAAAAACTTGACCATTCGGATATGGTAAAGGGCATTTTCAATGATAAATTAGCGAAACTATCATACTTCATGCCTTCTCTGACGGACTTTATTATATCCAAAACAGACCTTTCTT
The DNA here is from genome assembly GCF_024343775.1 of Lacihabitans soyangensis. Classification (GTDB taxonomy): domain Bacteria; phylum Bacteroidota; class Bacteroidia; order Cytophagales; family Spirosomataceae; genus Leadbetterella; species Leadbetterella soyangensis. Next base: position 4,869 of record NZ_RJUF01000027.1, read on the forward strand.
TGGGTGTTGACCCATAAGTATATTGAACGTCTTCAACCACAAATAATCCCATAACCTCATTTTTGAATACCCAAATATACGACTTTTGTCTTAAATAAAAAACATTTTGTCCGATAATTTCCCAATCAACAAAAAAGCCACCAGAAGGTGGCTTTAAGAGAAAATATTCTTGAAAAAATCAACCTACCGAACCTTCTAGCGATATGGCCAACAACTTCTGAGCTTCTACCGCAAACTCCATTGGTAATTGATTCAAAACCTCTTTGGCATATCCATTAATAATCAATGCAACGGCAGTCTCTGAATCTATTCCACGTTGGTTACAGTAAAACAACTGGTCCTCACCAATTTTTGAGGTTGTAGCCTCGTGTTCAACCGTGGCAGTAGAATTATTGCATTCAATGTAAGGGAAAGTATGAGCACCACACCTGTCTCCTAGAAGCATGGAATCGCATTGAGAGTAATTTCGAGCATTTGTAGCTCTTTTTGAGATCTCCACCAAACCTCTATATGAATTCTGACTTCTACCAGCAGAAATACCTTTCGAAACGATTCTACTTTTGGTGTTTTTGCCTAGGTGAATCATTTTGGTACCTGTATCAGCTTGTTGGTAGTTATTCGTAACAGCCACCGAATAAAACTCGCCAATGGAGTTGTCTCCTTTTAAAATTACCGAAGGATATTTCCAAGTTACAGCAGAACCTGTTTCTACTTGTGTCCAAGAAATTTTCGAATTGTCTCCAAAACAAATACCTCTTTTGGTCACAAAATTATACACCCCACCTTTTCCTTCTTTATCGCCTGGATACCAGTTTTGTACCGTTGAGTATTTTACCTCGGCATTTTCGTGCGTAAAAATTTCCACCACCGCTGCGTGCAATTGATTCTCGTCTCTACTCGGTGCTGTGCAACCTTCCAAATAACTCACATAGGCACCTTCATCCGCAATGATAAGTGTTCTCTCAAACTGACCTGTTCCGGCCGCATTTATTCTAAAATAAGTAGAAAGTTCCATAGGACAACGTACGCCCTTTGGAATATAACAGAAAGATCCATCAGAGAAAACCGCTGAATTTAGAGCAGCGTAAAAATTATCTTTAACCGGAACTACCGAACCGATGTATTTTTTGATAAGGTCAGGGTAGTTATGCACCGCCTCAGAGATAGAGCAGAAAATGATTCCCATTTCGAGAAGTTTTTCACGGAAAGTGGTAGCCACAGAAACGGAATCAATAACCGCATCCACCGCAACACCACTCAAACGTTCTTGCTCTTTAAGTGAAATACCCAAACGCTCAAAAGTCCTACGCAATTCTGGGTCAATTTCGTCCAAACTGTTAATCGTAACCTTTTGCTTTGGTGCAGAATAGTATTTAATAGCTTGAAAATCAGGCTTGGTGTAATGTACATTGGGCCAAGAAGGCTCAGTCATCTTAATCCACTCTCTGTAAGCTTGCAATCTCCATTCAAGCATCCATTCTGGCTCTTTCTTTTTTGTAGAAATAAATCTAACAATGTCCTCACTTAGTCCAGGAGGTGCTTCGTCAGCTTCGATATCCGTATAAAAACCATATTTATAGTCGGAGGTGGTTAATTCCTCCAACAAATCCATGTCTTTGCTCATCTAAAAAGATCGTTCAGTTTGTTTTTCTAACACAAAATTAAGCAATTGTGTTCGGTTATTTAGAACAAATATTAATTATTGATATCAATTAACTACCGAAAAAGTAATGTTAGCTTGATAAGTTTTGCCATTTAGCATAACATCCGTTTGTCCAATAAATTGATTATCATTGATACTTGAAATCACGAATTTTGAATTTTCGAGCACATAGCCCAAGAAAATAAACTTATCGATGGTGATGGCTTTGGGTTCCTCTACCAAGGTCCAATTGGCCTTTATGATCAAATCTGGGTCTTTTGATGGATCACATTTGGAGGCACCCTCGTTCAATTCGTATGTTTTGTTGGAATTCAGAACCAAAATATTATCCGTAACACATGGAGGCTGATTTGCCACCAAATTGATAGAAGTTTCACCCAATTTCACCATACCCTCCGTTACTTTCCACTTCTTAGAGGTTGTACCCGTTAAATATTCTAAAGTGGTTTTTTCTACGGCAACCTCATCTTTCTTACAAGCCACTATCAAAATCAATCCCAAAAACAAAACCAATAATTTCTTCATTCTTATTTCACAATTTAAGTATTTCTAAAGCGGCATTAGCCGAAGCCTTGCTTGTTCCCAAAGTTTCGGTTATCCTCCTGTATTCCATTAACTGATTATCCCTTATTTTATTATCAAAAAGTAGCTTTTCTAGTTCTTTTTTGGTGTTTTCTAAAGAATATTCTTCTTGAATTAACTCCCTCACCACTTCTTTTTGTGCCACCAAGTTTACCAAAGATATATACTTAATCTTTACCAACCTCTTGGCGATTTGATAACTAAAATTACTTGTTTTATAAACTACCACCTGAGGTACGTTAAAGAGAGCAGTTTCCAAGGTAGCAGTTCCTGAAGTAACTACAGCGGCATCTGCAATAGAAAGTAAGTCGTAAGTTTGGTCATAAATTACCTTAAAATCTCCTCCATTGACAGTGTAAAAGTCCATATCAAAACTAGAAATCCCCGCCACTACCCACTGTATATCGGAATATTCTTTGGTAAGGTTTGACATCAAACCCAACATATTTTCTATTTCCTGTTTTCTGCTTCCTGGCAATAAGGCAACGATTCGCTTATTGGCGAGTCCATTTTCTTCTCTGAATTTTGGGTTTGCTTGGAACTTAGCAATTTCATCAAAAAGTGGGTTGCCCACAAAACGTGTATTTATGCCATATTTTTCAAAGAAAGCTTTTTCAAAAGGAAATATAACCAACAGTAAATCGACGTACTTTTTTATGGTTTCGGCCCTTGAAGCCCTCCAAGCCCAGGCCTTCGGTGCGATGTAATAAACCACCTTAAAACCTTCCTTTTTGGCCCATTTTGCTAACTTCAGATTAAAACCGGCGTAATCTACCAAAATAACCACATCGGGATTGAAGTATCTAATTTGTTTTTTTGCCAATTTGAAAAAACCCAAAATGGTCGAGAGATTTTTGATTACCTCCCAAAAACCCATAAAAGCAAGCTCTCTGTAATTTTTGAGGATATTTACTCCTGCAGCCTCCATCTTTTCTCCTCCCCAACCCATCATTTCGCTGTTTGGCTGCAGTTTCGCTAATTCAAGACAAAGATTTCCCGCGTGCATATCGCCAGATTTTTCACCAGCCACAATAAAATATTTCATGAGAAATACTTATTTACCATAATATTCCACAAAATGGTTGTCGGTTTCTGTAAGTTTGATTTTACACAAGTCTACCCCATGGTTGTTTTTTAAGATGGGCTGCAAAATCTTCCAAATGGCTATTGCAAAATTCTCTGTACTAGGTAGTTGCCCTGCCAGAAAATCTACATCCTCGTTGAGATAAGTATGATCTACTTTATCAATGATATGCTCACGCATTACATCACGGAGTATTTTTAAGTCAATTACAAAACCCGTATCTTCCTTCACTTCTCCCTCTACAGACACAAAGAGTTCCCAGTTGTGGCCATGCACACGAGAACACGGCCCAAAAATCTCAAAGTTCTTTTCTTTACTCCATTTTGGATTATAAAGTCTATGTGCTGCATTAAAAGTCTCTCTTCTAGTGACCTGAATCATCCTTGTAAGTATTGTTCACGGTGCAAAATTACCATCAAAATCTTAAAATTATATTAAAAATCAGCTTTTATTCCAGCCGTTATCCATCTTCCGGGCAATTGAACAAAGCCGTGCTCAAAATAGGTCTTATCAAAAACATTGTTAGCATCAATAAAAAGGGCTACTTTACCTATTTGATGCCAAAGCCTGATATCCAATAAATTAACCTTTGGATATGCCAGTAAAGGCGAGGCGGCATCCCACTGATAATTGCCTGCACGGTTTTTATGGGTATACCAAATAGCCAAACTCGAGTTTTTTATAGGTTGCAAAAATAGGCCTGCTGAAAACTTGTGCCTCAAATAGTTAAGTGTATAAAAAGACTGGAACCCCTGTTCATTTCGGTCAGCCTTCAGGAAAGCGTAGTTGAACGTTAATTTTTTCACATATTTTACATGCTCTTCTAATAAAATATTTTGACTCAGCTCGATACCCAACATGTTTATGTCATCAATGTTTTCCATGGTCGGTACAGCAAGTGCCGGTCTTTTTACCTTGTCAATGGCATCGGTCGTTTTCCTGTAAAATACAGAAACTATGCTCGAATATACTTTTGATTGATATTTATGACCCAATTCAAGACTTAGGGCTTTCTCCGGTTTCAGATTCGGATCGGCTTTTACAGTTGAGGTGTTGAGGTACAATTCTGTAAAAGTTGGAAATCTTAGCGACCGATTGGCCGAGGCATAAAATGTGGAATTTTGGCTAGAAAAATAGCTCAAATCGATTCCTGGATAAAAAGCCAAACCAAATTGAGAGTTATAATTGGCCAATGTACCTGCCGAAAGACTATACTTTTTCCATTTTTTCTGATGTTCTCCAAAAAAACTTAAATTATCTCTGGTTTTTGATTTGTTGTAAAAAACATTGGGATATAGGTCAGCATCAACAATTTGCGGTTCACTAAGATTATCTCCCAAACGATTAGAAAGTACATTTTCTTGGCGATACTCCGCACCGAAAGCCGTTTGACCAAACCTATTATCCCATTTAAATTTCCACTCGGCATCCAAAACGGCGGTTTTATGGAAATTAATAGAGCTAAACTTCATTGCACCTAAGTAATCGTCAAAATCGAATAAATCATGGTGTGTTCTGTGATTTACCATCAAAATGCCACTTAGTTTTTGAGTAAATTTATGTTTCCAAGCCAAGTTAATTAACCGGCTGTCTACTTCTTCATACTGTTTATAAAACTTTGGATGATAAAAATTTGAAGCTCCAAAATGGTTGGCCATTGCTCCAAAAGTCAAATCCAACGAGCCTTTTCCATAAATCCGGCTCAAATTGGCTGAAATTGTTTGTTTCTTAAAAGCCGTATTGGTCATATAACCGTCACTATCCATATGCTCTAAGGAAACCGATGCCGTATTTTTCTTGAAAATAAAACCAGTACTGACTCCAGCATTTTTCGAACCAAATGAGCCTAATCCGACATTAGCAGCGAGTGAGTTTTTGCTTATTTTCTTAGTGATAATATTGATTACACCAGAGAAGGCACTTGGGCCGAAAACACGAGAAGTACCGCCTTGTAATATCTCGATCCTGTCAATCATTGTAAAAGGAACGGGAATATTTAAACTGTGATGACCAGTTTGAGGGTCATTGACTTTGACGCCATCCACCAATATCAGAGTTTGGTCGTAATGTCCTCCTCTGATACTAATGTCTGCCTGCACACCGAAAGCCGAACGTGACCTAACATCCACATTAAGAGCATATTGCAAAACACCATCCAAGGTTTTTACAGGAGAACTTTCTATAGTTTTACGGTCGATTACCGTGATATTGCGACCCGTATTTTTGATTTCAGTATTGATGATATTGGCTGTAACACTCAGTTCCGTCAAATCGATGGCAGTAGAATCTTGTGAAAAAGAAAATTTAAGAATACAAAAAAGAATAATGGTCAAATGAAATTTCATTCAATTAAAATTTGGTAAAAAAATATTTTGAGAACGCTTTAGACTATCTCACCAAATTTTCTTCGTCCACTGGTTTTTTTGCCATTACTCTAAAATCCACTTTCCCCGCCTCGTTTCTTGGAATGGAAAGAGAAAAACTAATCTTGTTGGGCAGTTTATCTTTAGTGATTTTTTTGAGTAGAAAATCTTGTAATTCGGATTTTGAAATTTCCTGTTTTACGACAACAATGAGTTCTAGTATGTGTAGCTTATGGGTATTAGAAATTAAAACAGCCTCTTTCACAAACGGATGCTGAAGAGCCGCATTCTCTATTTCTTCGGCAAAAATATTGAGTCCTCTCCTATTGAACATTCGGCCCTGACGACCAAAAACACATAAACGGCCATCCGAATCCAGAAAACCAAAGTCGAAAACGGTCCTGATATTTCTGTATTCTGGGGAAATATATGGACTTTCTACAAATATCTTTTCTTCTTTGATTTCAATCTCAACTCCTGGAAAAGCTTTACCAACGGTAGTAGGATGTTCTACAATATCCTGATTTTGAGCATAAGAAACATGTCCTAATTCCGCCGCACCATAATATTCAGTAAGCAAAATATCAGGAAAATTATTCAGAACAATCTGGGCCAGTTTGGAATCCAACTTTTCACCAGCGGACACCAAAGATTTTAACCCTAAGGTCAGAAAAGACGCATCATTAACTAATAATCTAATATGCGAAGGAACCAAAAAAGCAGAGGTAACTCCTTGCTGATTAAATAGATTTGACCAATTGGAAGCTTCAGTAAGTTTTCCCAACACAACGGTAGCCCCTTGCCACAATGTATGTAGAACAGTATTGAGATTGGCAGAATAAGCCAAAGCATCCAGCACAAAAACGCTATCTTGCTTTGTAATCCCAAAAATGTCCGACTGGTGTGGAAAAGCAGTGAACCAAGACTGATAATCTTTCCAGATCAATTTGGATTGGCCAGTACTGCCCGAACTCAAAACGCCTAGGAAATATTCAGATTGACTGGGCTTATGTAGTACTGTAATCGGTTTCTCTTCATTAGGTGTAAAGTCGACAATGGTGCAATTATGTATGACAGAGAAATTATTTTTTTGCTCTTCTGAAAGATTTTTCCCGCCAAAAATTCCCTTTGCACCCGCAGCCATGATGGCGAAGAAATTCAGGAGATTCTCCAATTCAGACGGATGACAAAGTAAAAATGCATCTCTTTTACCTTCGAAAAAAATCGCTCTTTGTTTGGCAATATTCAATATGTCACCAAAAGTAAAAGTCTTACCATCAGCTACGATGGCTACTTTTCCTAGATCAACATTTTGTATTTTTTCGAAAAACATTTTAGATATTTTCTATCAAAACCGCTGTAGCCTGTCCACCCGCGGCAGGAATGACAGCCAAGCCATACTTTAGTTTTTTATACTTCAAACTTGCTATCAAATGTATCAAGTTTATGGCTCCAGACGCTCCAAAAGGGTGACCATAAGCCAAATTCCCTCCCAAAACATTGATTTTGGACTTTTCTACCCCAAAAACTTTTGCAAAAATAAAGGGTATAAGAGCAAATGATTCATTTATTTCGAAAAGATCTACTTCTTCCATTTTAATTTCTGAATTTTCAAAAAGCATTTTTGTAGCAAAAATCACTCCTTCAGGGGCAAATTCAGGATGAACACCAATCGATGCCGAAGCAATAATTTTGGCAATGGGTATTAATTTTGAATTGGTATTTCCCAATAAAATACATGCCGCAGCATCGTTATAGTGTGCAGAAACCGTTCTGTCTATCAAATCGTTGGTAGCTAAACGAGCCAAATCAATGCCAGGTCTAATTGATTGATCCGAATGATTTTTCTCTATTTTTTCTACAAAAAGGTCAAGTATCCCATTCTCTTGTGCTAAAGAAGCTTTTCTGTGAGAGTCATTCGCCCAAATCAACATTTCCTCTTTTGTAATCTTATACTTAATTGCAACATTTTTCGCGGCTTCCAAAAGTGGAAAATCACCAACTTGATTTGGGCTAAACTTTGCAGTGGTAAAAAATTCTTTACTTGTATCAAAACGCTCATCATTAGACTGGTACGCTTTCTTTGGAGCCAAGGATTTACTTTCCATTCCACCAACAATGAGCAATTTTCTAGAAGAAGATTTTATCAGTGAAGCACCTAGTTCTACCGATTTTAAACCACCCGAGCATTGAGAATCTATTGTAAAGGCCGAAATACTTTCGTCCAAACCTGCTGAAAGCGAGGCATATCTAGCCATATTACCTCCTGTACCGAAAGCATTGGCCAAGATAATTTCTTCGATTTCAAGATTACTAAGATTATTTCTTGTCAACAATTTCTGAATCAGAAATGCAGCTAAATTTTCGGGAAGAATATTTTTGTAAATGCCGTTCGCTTTACCAATTGGCACTCTGATAGCGTCGTAAATGTAAACTGCGTCTTCGATTTTCTTTTTTTGTGCAATTTAGGACTTTTTGCAGATTCGATTTATTCAAATTCAAAATTTCCAAATTATATCCGTACGTATTTATGAAAATATATTTTCCGAAGATGCAGAATATGGTACGACCGCTCTGCGGTCGATGCTCAATACTTCTTTACAAAATTTTTCTAATATAATGCGACCGCTCTACGGTCGATAATTTGTGCCCATATATTATTTTTTCTAATATAATCCGACATCTCTACGATTGACGATTTGTGCTAGTATAATATTTTTTTCAAATATAATCCGACCGCTTGGTAAACAAAGCTTAAGTATTTCTAACTCAAATTTCTACCTTAAGCTTACTTCTCTGAAATAGATGTTTATTTCGCTTTACACTCATTTATTGACAATAAAATCATTCCAAAAAAAATGACGGGTTCATCATTCATTCAAGTCTTTTAGAAATTTAGCCAAATAACGTATCTTTGCGACCTAATAAAAAAGTCTGGTCTTTTAGGACGACTATATTTCAAAAAATACAGGGAGATTCGACAGCTTTGCTTTCCTTATGCTTCCTTATTGGCTGATAACCGAAAAACAACAATGCCCAAAGTATTAGCTATTCATTTGCCACAGTTCCATCCGTTTCCTGAAAACGACGAATGGTGGGGAAAAGGATTCACGGAATGGACAAACGTAACCTCCGCCGAAAAACTATTTCCAGGTCACGAGCAACCTCATTTACCCGCTGATTTGGGCTTCTACGATTTGCGTCTTGAGGAATCCAGAATAGCTCAGGCCGAAATGGCAAAAGCCTTTGGAATTGACGGCTTTTGTTTTTATCACTATTGGTTTGATGGCAAAAGGCTGATGACAGAGCCCATTGACGCCATGCTCGAGAGTAAAAAACCAGATTTCCCATTCTGCTATTTTTGGGCAAACGAAACATGGTCTAGAAGGTGGGAAGGTGACGAATCCAAGGTGTTGATGGACCAGAAATATAGCTTCGAGGACGACCGAGCCCATGCTGAATGGTTGGTGAATTCTTTCAAAGACGAACGATATATCAAAATAAACAACAGACCGCTATTTTTAATTTATAAGCCTTTCGATTTGCCTGATCCGAAACGAACTTTCGCTATTTTTGAGGAAGTTTGCACGGCCAATGGTGTTGAAAAGCCCTATTTTGTAGCTTCCAACTCTCACAATGGTGATATCAATCCTTATGAACTTGGATTCGACATGGCCATTCATTTTGAAGCCAGACAAAGTTTGCTTTCGGAATTCTGGACGACCGGTCCAACACCTAAAAAACTAATTAGGAATCTTTTGCAAGGCATTTTTAGTGCAAGCCTGAAGGTTTACGATTACAAACAGTATAAACAAAGAGCCAAAAAATTCAAGATTAATTACAAAGGATTTCCTTGTGTTTTGGTGGGATTTGACAATACGGCTCGAAAGAAAGCCAATGCAGTAGTACTTAGAAATCAGAACGTTGCTGACTTTAAAGAATCGCTTATAGACGCTAAAAATGACGTCAAAGATTTCCCAGAAGAAGAACAAATCGTTTTTATAAATGCATGGAACGAATGGGCCGAGGGAAATCATCTAGAACCCTGCCAACGACACGGCACAAAATTTCTAGAGGCAGTTAAGGAGGTTTTTACGAAGTAATTTTCGTGTAAATATCGTTTCTTATTTGCCCACACTCCTCTACCGAATAACCCAGTTTAATGATGAGTTTGGCGTTTTTCACAAATTTATTTTGAAGTTCAGGGTCACGGGATAGGGTAAGAACACCTTCAATAAATTCTTGTGCGGTATCCGCCAAAATCGCGTTTTCCATGTTGTTTATAGGCAAACCTTCTGCTCCAATGGAAGTGCTCACCATGGGTACATGCCAAGCGGCACCTTCCAGAATTTTCATACGCATGCCGCTACCAATACGCAAAGGCACTATCATAATGGCTCCTTCCATAATAGTCGATAAATCCTCCACAAAGCCCTCGAAGGTTACATTTCTGTGCTCCGCAAAAAGCTTTCTACCTTCATGAGACCATTTACCCAATATACTAAGTCTAAGTCTCGGATCGCTTTTTAGGAGTTTTGCCCAGCAGTTATTCAAAAACCAATCTACACCGTCAAGATTAGGAAAATGTACTTCAGGACCTAAAAATACCAATCTTTTACTGAACTGAAAAGGTTGATTAATAGGGTGTTCCATAATCTCGACCGGCAGTGGAGAAACTTCCAGCTTTTCTCTTTCCACACCATCTATTTCCAAGATTTTCCGATCTGTTTCTGTCAGACAAATCACTTTATCGAAAGCATTCATCAGCCCTATTTCCAGAAGTTTAGTATTCGCAATCTTCCATTCCTCAGCTACGTCTTTATACCCCAAAGTATTGTATTCCAGACGCATACGCTTGTAACGTAGCTCATGATGCACAAAAATCTTTTTGATATTTTGAGGTAAAAAATGCACCAAAGGGGCCAATTCTATAAAATCAACCTGCACCAAATCGTAGGATTTACGATTTAACTCAGCCTCCACCAAAGATATCAAATTAGAAAAGTAGTACTTGACCAAATCGGTGGTATTGAGCACCATGCTTCCTTTAAAAATATCCATCTTGGAAGGTTTCTTTTTCCCAGAGATGGTTTTTTTGATAAAACCTTTTAGATTAAATCCCTCCGTTACATTGTCGGAATTTTGAAAGGTCAACAGTTTCACATTCGGCCATAGCTCCTGAAGTTTCTGGTGATTAACTCCTGTGCATGAAGGACAAACCAGTGTGATATTATGCTCTTTTCGGAGATATTCGATTAGTTTAAAAGTACCACTCCTACCCCCATCGTTGACAGGATAAGGAAAAACTACTGTTACTAATAGAATATCCATGTGACTAAATAGGTAATTTTTCGCAGAAATGATAAATTCTGAATGTAATCGAAGTAAGAATTCGTTTCAGAATACTCTTTTTGGGTACTTCTGGAACAGGTTTTAAGTAAAAACAACGAATCGATTTGAAATAGTCGTTCTCATTTTGAGCCAATTGTGCTCTATAATTTTTAAATATTTCTACCAAATCTGGTCTGTTGTTGAGGTCAAATCTGTCTTGCCAACGCGAAATATTCTGTGGGTCTTTGATGTTGATTCCACTATAATGATAAAAAACCAAAGGCTGGCCGTTTACAAAATACTTACCGTTTTCAAAGGTAAAATTACGCTCATGCAAATTCCAGTAAGAAATATTATAGCCCGGATATTTGTCAATTTTTACCCCTTCAAAATACAAAGGCACCATGTTGCAGTAGAGTTGATCCACAAACATGCCGTTCTGGATATCCATGTAGCACTCGGTCTTGAGTTTGGTCATCCACCAGTGCATAAATTTGTCCGTCTCCTCGGAGCGACTCACCGCCAAAAAACCCAAGTTGTAGATACCGTTCACAAACATTTGTTGTTCGGTACGGGTCTTTTTGTCAAAAATTGGCGTATAAAAATGCGGCGTCAGTATAACATTATTCTCCTTTAAGCCTTCCTCCAAACCAGTCAGTTTATCAAAAATCTCAATATCGGGGTCAAAATAAATGACAGCATCAATCTCTTTTTTTGTTTTAAAAAAATAGTCGATATAGAAAGGTTTTACGGCTGTATTGAGTTCGGTAATATCGTACCTATCACACATTTCGTCAAAACCATCGATGCCAATTTTGTGGACTTCCAACAAATTAAAACCCTCCAACTTACTGGTATCCACCCCACTGCCGTCAATTTTATCACAAAGTCCTATCACAAACTCGTAGTCTGGGTTGGTTTTCTTTAGTGAATCGGCCAAAACCCTCGCTTGGGCCAAATAGTTGATGGAACAAATGGTAAATGCAAACTTCTGCGACATTGGGTTTTGTTTAATGAAAAGGCAAAAATAAGAGATTTATTTTGAAATTGTTAATTGGTGGAATTCGTAATCGGTGGAATTACTTATTGGTTACGGGTTGACTTGTAATTAAATCAAAATTATTTAGGCATAAATACCTCACTCAATAACCAATTGATGAATAACCAATTGACCAGTAACCAATTTACCAGTAACCGATCAACCAGTAACTAATCAACTAGTAACCAATCAAACTAAATTCTCTCGAATCTTCCACTCTGCGGGCAAATAGTTATTTATTCGGTCGCCGATTTTTTTGACCCAACCTAAGGCATTTCCACCATAAGTAATTAGTAACCAGCCGTCTTTTCCTGTTGAAAACTCAAAGTTTTCTTTCCTCAAAAACTTCATGGCCTCTACAGCTGGCACCTCTAAACACTCAATGCTGTCAGATATCAAATCCGACAATGCAAAGGCGTGAGAGGGCACAAAATCCTTTCCTTTGAAAATCCCGATTTCTATGCCTGATGACCTTTTGGCCAGTGCCCTCAACACTGAACCATAATCTGCCAATAAGGCAGTTCTGATGGCCACAATATTTCCGTCGTTTTTGTATAAAAACTCTAATTCCTCAAATACCTCTGGTCGAAACCAATCCTTCAAAATGGCCCTTTGTTCTCTACGAAGTCTGTTTAAGTCTGGTTTGCCTTTTACAAATTTGGCATCCCGACTAAGATTTTTCATAGCCGCAATGAAATAGCCTTGGCCCTTTGTTTTGTGTGGAAAAAACTGAAAGTAGCTTTCTTTTTTCGCAATTCCCCAGTCTTCGGGAACCTCCAAATCGATGGTTTCGAAGTCTAATGTTCTATTGAGCCACTTTACATTTTCCTGATTTTCGGTGGAATTGTAAGTATTTGTAGAGTAAATCAAAACACCCTTGGGAGCCACCAACATAGCCGCGGCACTCAAAATCCGCTTTTGTCTGGTAGCTTGCATCTGTATATTTGCCTCTGACCACTCGCTAATGGCACTACTATTATTGGCAAAAAGTCCCTCAGCCGAACTCTGAGGATTTACCAAAACCACATCAAAAAAACCTTCCAGATCAGCAAAGGTTTCAGGGTCCTGATTACTCACAATAACATTGCTAAAACCCCATTTTAGTATATTTTCTTTCAGAATAGACAGTCTGTTTTTCACTATTTCGTTGGCCACCAACAGGTCTTTTTCACCCAAAATAGACGCAACTAATGTGGTTTGCTGACCAGTAGAGGCACATAAATCTAATACTCTAATCGGTCGTCTGCGATCAACAATTTTCTCAAAAACATAGCCCAGAAACATAGCGGAAGCATCTTGCACCGCATAAGCCCCAGCATGAAAAGCTGGATCTTCAGCAAAAACAGGCTTTTCCGATAAGTAGCGACCATCCTTTGCCCAACTTATATTTCCCTTTGTTTTCAGAGCCGATAATTCAGATTTCTTTTTCGGATTCAATCGTACACTTGCAGGAGCTGGACTTTCCAGGGCCTTTAAGAAAGCTGGAAATTCAGTTCCTAAGATCTGAGATAGGTTATTTTTAAATACTTCAGGAAGATTCATGAATGGTGTTTAATTATCAATTTTGGCAAACGATTTTCTTTGGCTGGCAGAATTCTATTTTAATTGCTTTATCGGTTTTTGTATGGCGATATTGTTGGGATAAGAAACGATGTCTCCCTCAGAGGTCTGTATCTGGATAGAAAAAAGCGTAATATCAAGCACAGTACCGGTCACTGAATCCTCCTTATCCATGATTTGTATCTTGGTGCCTATTTTATAAGGCGAATTAAAAAACATAATAATGGCAGAGGTAATGTTGCTCAGAATAGACCAGTTGGCAAACAAAGCCACACCCACAATGGTGAAAACCGACGCAAAATAGATAGAAAGGCCCTTAACCGAAACATCCCAAATAATACCCAGGCATACAAAAAGTAAAATGGCCAAAACGAAATTAAAGAACTTGTTGGCATATTTCTTTTGACCCGCATCCAAGTCATATTTATGGGCATGTTTACGGATGATTGACCTAAATATAGCCCTAACAATCATAAGGAGTATGAATACCACCACACTCGCCACAATTTCAAAATATTTCGATTCCAACATTATTTCCATCTAAACTTTTTCACAAAAGTACCGAAAATACCTTGCAAAAAGATATATTTGAACATTCAAACATTCTATATATGGCCCTTACACCTTCCAATATGATTAATCTAGGTACTTTGGCACCCGATTTTACTTTACCAGATACGGTTTCTAAAAAGAACCTATCCCTAGAAGAAATCAAAGGGAATAAAGCGACGGTTATAATGTTCATTTGCAATCATTGCCCGTATGTGATACATGTAATGCCTGAAATTGTCAGAATCATTGAAGAATATAGCTCGAAAGGAGTAGCATTTATAGCCATCAGTTCGAATGACATCGAAAAATATCCGCAAGATAGCCCAGAAAAAATGAAGGAATTTATGGCAGAGTGGAAATTAAACATTCCTTACCTTTTTGACGAAAGTCAGGCAGTTGCACAAGCCTACGATGCGGCTTGTACGCCAGATTTTTACATTTTCTCGGAAGACCTCAAACTCAAATACAGAGGAAGATTGGATGAGTCCAGGCCAAGGGTAGAGCATCCACAACCGCTGACTGGCAAAGACCTGAGAGGGGCATTAAATGCCATTTTGGCCAATCAAATGGTATCGGAGATACAGTTTCCAAGCATGGGCTGTAACATAAAGTGGAAAGTGGACGTTTATTAACTAAATTCAACAAAAAAAATTTCTATTTTTGTCAAAAAGGATTTCAGATATGAGCTATCAATATTTATCAGACACCAGAGGAAAGGTAACAGGCGTTTTTATTCCGATTCAAGAATGGAATGAAATAAAAGAGATGTTGGATTTCCAAAGTGACCCTAAAAATCAATTAAAATTTGATTTATTAGAGGCTTTTGAGCAAATGAAACTCATGAAAGCAGGCAAATTAGCTAAACCAAAACTAAAAGATTTTATTAATGAAATCCAAGAACTTTGAATTAATACCCATACTTCCGTTTCAGAAACAAGCCAAAAAACTCATTAAAAAGTATCCTTCATTAAAGTCAGAACTCCTTGAACTATTTGAATTACTAAAGGCAGATCCTATAATAGGAGTAAATATTGGAAGCCAATGCTATAAAATTCGACTAGCAATTTCCAGTAAAAACAAAGGAAAGTCCGCTGGAGCACGAGTAATTATTAACGTTTTTATTGATGAAAAAGAAGTTTATTTGCTTTCAATTTACGATAAGTCCGAAAAGAGTTCGATATCAGAAAAGGAACTTAAAGAATTGATTAAATGGATAAACACCTAACCTTCTTTCAAGAGGCATTTGATGGCCGCAAAATGTTTTTTAATCAATGGCTATCCGAGGGTGGTCCTGTAGCCAATATAGCCTTGGTGCATGGCCTTGGCGAACACAGTGGCAGGTATGAGGAATTTGCCCGTTTTTTTACTTCAAAAAATATCAATGTTTTAGCTGTAGATCTTTTTGGACATGGACAAACAGAGGGCAAGAAAGGACATACCCCAAAAATGGAAGACTATTTATGGCAAATTGATTATCTCATAAAAACCACAAAAAGTTTTGCCCCTGAGGTACCTACATTTCTTTATGGACACAGTATGGGAGGATGTTTGGTTCTGAACTACCTTTACAAAAACAAACCTAATCTTGCCGGAGTAATTGCCTCGGCACCAGCTATCAAGCCAGGATTTCCGATACCTAAACTAAAACTTCTATTGGGTAAATTTGGAAGAAAATTTATGCCGGCTTTTACCCAACCCAATGGCTTGGAGTTGAATAATTTATCGCATGACAAAGCCATAATAGATGCTTATATTGCTGACCCTTTGGTGCACAACTTGGTTTCTGGTGTGGTAGGTATTGGTATAATAGAGTGGGGCGAATGGCTTCTTCAAAATAAGAAATCGAGCCCAGTACAATTATTGGTTATGCATGGAGAAGAAGATATCCTGACCAATTTCGGGGCAAGTAAAACTTTCTGTGAGAAAAATAATATTCCCTTCAAAAGTTGGCCAAAACTTTACCACGAAATCCATAATGAGTTTGAGAAAGAACAGATATTACAATATGTTCTTGATTGGATCAAGAAAATAAAGGTTTTAGAAAGTAATTAGGCTTCAATCATTATAAACTTTGTCTCCCTGAGCTAGCCGAAGATGCCAAGAATACCAGTACATGCAGATTACAACTTCAAAAGCACAAAGTAACTGCGTAACCAATACACCAGTACACCAACAACCAGTACACCAATAACCAGTACACCAATAACCAGTACACCAATAACCACACTTCGGCTTGGCTCATTGTCCGAATTAACAAATTCTCATGGATAATACCTCCCAATCTTCTCCACAATGGCCGTCCTGAGTTCTACAATGTTGATAATTCCACTTTGACGAAAAACGACCTTACCTTCTGGTGAAACCAAAATCGTGTAGGGCAAAGCACCTTGCCATTTTGGATCAACGGCTTCTATGAGTTCGTATTTCTTCTTACTTCCATAAATTAAGTTTTTATTGGAGGCGTATTTTTTCTTCAAAAAACTAAGTGCTTTATCTTGTACTTTAAAGTCATCTATCGAAACCGTCACAAAGTCAAAGTCTCGATTTCTATACATCTTATCGGTTTCTACCAAAGCCGAAAACTCAGCTACACATGGCCCGCACCAGGTTGCCCAGAAGTTAATCAACCTATATTTGCCATCCGTCTTTTCGATCAAGTACTTGATTCCTTCCACATCAATCTTCTCCAAACTCACTGGCTCAGCTTTCCATGACTCCACCTCTTTGAGTTTCCAGTCCGACTTAGACTTCCATTTTACCGAGCAACCGAACGTCTTTGTTACGGGCGTGGCTACTGGTCTTTTATTCAACAAATCTTGCACTGCATTTTCTAAATCAAAAACCTTGGCTCTGCCGATGTGTTCCTCGTCATCGATTCTTCCTACATACCGCAAGGTTCTACTCTTGTCAAACACAAAAGCATGCGGCGTGGTGGTAGGGCCGTAAGCTTGTGAAGTAGATTGGGTGGCTCCATCGTACAGATAAGGAAAATTGTATTTCTTTTGTTTGGCTCTCAACACCATCTCGGGGTAACTATCGCTCAGGTCTGAATAACCCAACTCATCAAAACGTACGGCCTTATCGTCATTGGGGCTAATCACCACCAATCGGACATTCTTGGTGGCATATTTTTCTTGAAAAGCTATCAGTCGGTCCTCATAGGCTTGGGCGGTCGGGCAATGATTACAGCTGAAAACAATGACCAATATCTCATAAGATTTGAAACTAGCCAGATTATACATTTTGCCATCGGTGGCCTTCAAAGAAAAATCAGGAGCTTTAGCCCCTATTTCCAAAGTTTTAAAATCCTCAGCTCGAGCCGTTAAAACAGAGATAAAAAACAATAACAGATATACTACTTTTTTCATTTTAATAAGGTTGAATTGTGCCTAAAATTACAATTAATTTAGATAATTCTTTCAAAAACTGTAATTTTGACAAAAAAACTACATTGATTAAAAAAGCTCTCGCAAACGAAGACAAAACCCTCATTTCTTGGATTCTACTTCTCTTTCTGGCATTTGTTTGGGGTTTATCCTTCATTCTTGTCAAGAAGGTGGTGGTTAATTTCTCCGCCATCGAACTTGGAGCCGGTAGAATTTTTATTGCTGGTATTTCTCTTTCTCCATGGGCTTTCATGAATTTTCGGAATTTCCCAAAAGACAAAACGCTTCCGCTATTGGCCTCTGGTCTCTTAGGTTATTTGATACCTGCGGTCATATTTGGCTTGGCAGGCAGCAAGCTCAATAGCTCTCTAGCTGGTACACTTAACGCCACCACCCCCCTATTTGTTTTGGTTATGGGAGCACTGTTTTTTTCAAAAAAGATAGAGAAATTTCAGTTTACAGGTATCATTATCGGCTTTATTGGGAGTCTGATACTGATACTGAGCGGTGGAAGTCACACTTTAGATTTCAACAATCCTTATGCCCTGCTGATTATAGCGGCCACCATCATGTATGGTACCAACGCCAATCTCGTCGGTACCCACCTGAGTACTGTCAAACCTATAATTATCAGTTCCTTTTCCTTACTTTTCGTCGGACTGATCGCTTTCTTCGTTTTACTCGGTACAGATTTTTTTCAAAAAATATTTTTACCCGAAAACCACCTTCTACTCTTGTATCTGATGCTACTGGGTGCTATTAACTCGGGTTTGGCTGCAGTCTTGTATAACTACGTGCTACAAATTTCCAGCCCAGTTTTCGCCTCATCGGTTACTTACCTCATACCTATTGTGGCCACCTTGGCAGGCTTGTTTGACGGTGAAACCATTAGTATCTGGCTCTATGTGGGCATGGCCATCATCTTGGTAGGTATTTACCTTTTGAACAAAAAGAAATAGACGCCCCCAATTTTATTATTCGTAATTTAGAAATTATCTTTGCATAAAATCAATATTCATGGCTCTCAAATACAAACGAATTCTCCTTAAATTAAGCGGTGAAGCCCTCAATGGCGGCGATAAAAGTCAAATCATTAATCCAGACATTTTAGAACAATATGCCAAAGCAGTCAAAACTGTAGTAGAAACAGGCTGTGAAGTGGCTATCGTTATCGGTGGTGGAAACATTTTCAGAGGTGCTGCCCAAAAATCAGGCATTGACCGCTCTCAGGGCGACTATATGGGCATGTTGGCCACAGTTATTAATGGTATGGCCATTCAAAGTGCTTTAGAGAGCGAAGGCGTAAAGACCCGTTTGTTGTCTGCCATTAAGATGGAGCAAATAGCCGAGCCATTTATACGTAGAAGAGCGATCCGTCACCTAGAAAAAGGTAGAGTAGTGATTTTTGGAGCAGGAACAGGCAATCCATATTTCTCCACGGATTCTGGTGGTGCATTGAGAGCCGTAGAAATTGGAGCCGATGTATTGCTCAAAGGAACAAGTGTAGATGGTGTCTATTCTGACGATCCCCGCAAAAATCCGGATGCAACAAAATACGACGAAATATCGTTTGACGAAGTGATAGGAAAAGGACTTAAAGTGATGGACATGACGGCCTTTACACTTTGTAAAGAAAACAAATTGCCCATTATCGTTTTTGATATGAACCAAGAAAACAACCTTTTGAGATTGGTAGAAGGTGAAAAAATAGGAACGTTGGTGAAATAAGAAAAATATACTTTTATAAAATGGAAGAAATAGATTTATTGTTGGATATGGCTCAGGACGCTATGGAGCGAGCCATGAAACACACGCAAATAGAATTATCTAAAATAAGAGCCGGTAAAGCCAGTACCAGCATGTTAGACGGCATACAAGTTGAATATTATGGTATCATGACACCTATCTCTCAGGTATCGTCACTTACCACACCTGATGCCCGCACCATTCAGGTAAAACCTTTCGAAAGAAAAACGATTGGAGATATAGAAAGGGCCATCATCAACTCCAACGTAGGCCTAAACCCAGCCAACGACGGCGAAACCATCCGACTCAATGTACCGCCACTTACCGAAGAACGCCGTAGAGATTTGGTAAAAAAGGTTAAGCAAGAAATTGAAGTGGCTAAGGTCAATATTCGAAAGGTACGCCAAGAAACCAACGATGACCTCAAAAAACTCAAAAACGATGGTGTTTCTGAAGACGCCATTAAAATTGGTGAAGAGAAGGTACAAAAACTCACCAACCAGTTTATAGACAAAACCGACCAGATGTTTGCGGCCAAAGAAACCGATATTATGCAGGTGTAGGTTTTCTCAAAATATTAAGTCTCCGAAAGCTCGATTTTTAATCGGGCTTTTTTTTTGTTCCAAAAATCTAAAAAAAATGCAGACCTCAAAGAAGTCTGCATTTTTGATTTGCTCTAATGAATTTCCTTAAATATGTACATTCTAATTGTCACAACCTTTGATTTCAGCTTTGAAGACTGAGCCTGAAGATGTTTCAAAACCAGGGTTCAAAGTTACTGAACCTCCTGCTTGATAAGTTACTTTTGAGGTTGGGCTTAACTTGTTGCTTGCGTTAATTAAGACAGCTGCTTTTTTAGTTTCAGTACCATTAATGTTATCAGCAGGATTTCTTAAAACTATCTCATTTGGACAAGGGCTGCTAACTACTACAACAATTAATGGTTTTATTTGAACACAACCACCAGGTGTAGTTGCCTTAATGTAATACGTACCAGGTATCGTAACCGCATTCGGATTTGCTAAAGGTATTGTACCCGCTGCATCTGTGTGATACGTAATAACCGTAGCCGCTGGCATTATAGATCCAGTTCTTAAAGCAATATCAGTAATATCTACCGAAGAACTTACAGGAGGATTAACAACCAATAAACTTAACGAATCTTCTTTTGATATCACTATAGTATCACTTATTGAACATCCAAATCCAGTTGAAAGTGTGGCTATATAGGTACCAGCCGTATCCACTATAATAGAATTAGTAGTTTCACCCGTATTCCATAAATAACTACCACTACCAGATGCTGTTATAGTGACTGAAGGTACATTGCAGTTTAAAATTGAAGCAGAAGCAACTAACGAAATAGAAGGAGTTTGCAACATCATATCGTTACTGAAGATGGCCGATGCTACCGAAGTACAGCTTCCTTTGGTTGCGGTCACCGTATAGCTGGTGCCTAAGGTCATGCCACTTATTTCTCCTGTTACTCCTACCGATGGGCCCGCTGGGCTGAAAGTATAACTTACTGTTCCATCATAGTTGCCAATGCTGCTGATCTCATCCGCTGCACAACTTGATGCTGTACTTGTTATCGTTGGTACTGCTGGAGTCTCCAACATCGCAGCATTGCTAAAGCTTGCACTCACC
>NZ_RJUF01000028.1 GCF_024343775.1 Lacihabitans soyangensis
ATAACCAATTATCATTTCAACCTCAAAAATCAAACTTAATCCCCTGAACAAGCGGCAAAGTTTTTCGTAGTTGATGGAGTTGGTTTGGCTAAGTATGTAGGCTTTCCAGGTATCTGAGCCGCTTTCTCGGCCACCACTAACAACTTAATTGATAAATACTTTAAAAACGAATAGTTATGGGATACATAAAAGAACCAGAGGGAGTGGACTTAGTGATAAACGGAAAACCCTTAACAGACAAGCAAAAAAATGAAATTAGTGAGTTCATAAAGGCTGATAAAAAAAGGCTAGCAGAGTTAAAAATTCCCAGAGTAAAAAGTACGAATAGCAAACATCTAGCTGTTTGATAAAAAACTGAAAATTGGATAAACCTAGCAATTATTAAAATTAGTTTTTAGTCAGTTCTATGATGGTTCAACCACCATTGCGGAATCAAAATTGCTCATTTGGCAACATTTTATAAATATACACCATTCTAAATCGCTCTCAAAAATCAAACTTAATCCCCTGAGCCAGAGGCAAAGATTTTCCATAATTAATAGTATTGGTTTGGCGACGCATGTAGGCTTTCCAGGCATCTGAGCCACTTTCTCGGCCACCTCCGGTTTCTTTTTCACCACCAAAAGCACCACCAATTTCAGCTCCAGAGGTTCCGATGTTTACGTTGGCAATTCCACAATCCGAACCCGCATTTGACAAAAACCACTCTGATTCTTGCATATTATTGGTAAAAATAGCTGATGAAAGTCCCTGAGGTACAGCATTTTGTAAGGTTATGGCCTCCTCTAATGTTTCGTAAGCCATTACATAAAGAATCGGTGCAAAGGTCTCATTACAAACCACTTCTATTTGTTCTTTTACTTCAATTATCGTAGGTTCTACATAACATTTGCCCAAATTTGTCAAGAGATTTCCACCATATTTCAGCTCGCCACCGTTGTTCAAGGCACTGGTGATGGCGTTGAGGTACATTTCTACCGCAGCTTCGTCTATCAAAGGCCCGATATGATTTTCTTTGTTCAGTGGATCACCAATTTTCATTTGGCCATAAGCCGAAACCAAACTTTCCACCAATCTGTCTTTGAGTGAATTATGTACAATCAGACGTCTTGTAGAAGTACATCTTTGACCAGCAGTGCCTACTGCACCAAAAACTATGGCCGGCACAGCCAATTTCAAATCCGCATTTTCGGTAACTATAATGGCATTATTGCCACCCAATTCCAACAAACTTTTGCCTAGTCTGGCAGCCACATTTTGTGCAACCGCCTTGCCCATACGTGTACTTCCCGTAGCCGAAACCAAAGCCACTCGGGCATCTTTGGACATCAACTCGCCAATGTTTCTATCACCCACTATCAGACTGGATACACCTTCTGATACATTATTGTCTTTCAATACTTTGGCTATGATATTTTGGCAGGCAATAGCCGAAAGCGGTGCTTTCTCAGAAGGTTTCCACACGCATACGTCGCCACAAACCCAGGCCAACATAGCGTTCCATGACCACACCGCCACAGGAAAATTGAAAGCCGAAATGATACCGACAATTCCCAAAGGATGCCATTGCTCATACATGCGGTGTTGCGGCCGCTCCGAGTGCATGGTGAGGCCATACAGTTGTCGTGACAAACCCACGGCAAAATCACAAATATCGATGATTTCTTGAACCTCGCCCAAGCCCTCTTGAAGACTTTTACCCATTTCATAACTCACTAAATGGCCCAAATCCTCTTTATGTACACGAAAAGAATCACCCATTTGTCTCACTATTTCGCCTCTTTTGGGGGCAGGAACAGTTCTCCACTCTAAAAAGGCAGATTGTGCGATGCTAAGAATTTTCTCAAAATCATCAGCCGAACCCAAATTTACCGAAGCTATGCGACTGTCGTTTGTTGGAGAGAACGAATCTATCAATTCTCCTTGTCCGTTCCAATGGTATAATACTGTAGAAATCCCTGAATTTATGTCTTTTATGCCTAAGCGAGCGAGTCTGTCTTTCATTTGTTGACTATGTTAATTCACAAATTTATCAATTATTATTTTAGATTTATAGCTATTAATTATTAGGTTTGAAAAACTAAATTTTTGCTCAATGCTTTTAAATTTTTACCTTACCATTTCCACCGTATTTTTTCCACCTAAACCCACCACAGACCCGCCCGTTTGGGGTTTTTATGCCCACAGCCTCATCAACAGATTGGCCGTGTACAGTTTACCAAACGAAATGCTCGGTTTCTTTAAACAAAACATTGATTATGTGACAGATAACTCCGTAAATCCCGACCAAAGACGTTATGCCGTTGTCGGAGAAGCTCCACGCCATTTTATAGATTTAGACGATTATCCCGATTCTATCAGGGTCATTTTACCCAAACTCAGTTGGGCACAGGCCAAGGAAAAATTCAGCGAGGACTCCCTCCTAGCCCATGGTATAGTGCCTTGGCAGATTCAAAGGATGACTTTTCAGCTCACGCAGGCTTTTCTAAAAAAAGACAACAAGGATATTCTTCGAATTGCCACGGACTTGGGCCATTATATAGCCGACTCCAATGTTCCGCTGCATACCACAAGAAACTATAACGGACAGTTAACCAACCAGTTAGGCATTCACGGTTTTTGGGAGTCCCGATTACCCGAACTGTATAGCAAAGATTATGATTTATTGATTGGAAAAGCCGAATATGAAAATAATATCCAAAAACGCTCGTGGTCTGGGGTTCTAAACGCCAATGCCGCCTTGGATTCGGTCCTGCTTTTTGAAAAAATGCTTACTGAAAAAATAGACGAAGAAAAGAAATTTACGATAGAGGAAAGAAATGGCGTTACGGTGCGAGCCTATTCCAGAAATTTCTCCAAAGAATACCACAAAATGCTTGATAACCAAGTAGAAAGACAAATGAAGGCCTCGGTAAAAATGATAAGCGATATTTGGTTTACGGCCTGGGTAGATGCAGGTCAACCCGATCTAAAAGCCATTCCGAAATTAGAAGTTGACCCTAAAGAAGAGCAAGAAATAATGAAAGCCTGGTTACAACGTTTATTGAATGTTAGAAAAGAAGCCGATAATTGATTTGAAAACATTCCTCCTATTTATTTCATTTTTATATGTCCAAAATCTGGCTTGGGGTCAGTATTATATGAGTACTCCCAAAAAAGACCCAAGCATAAAAAACGTGGATTTTGATGTCGTAAGTGTCGAATTTGACACAAAATCGAATTTCATTGGCCAAATCTACACCAGCGAGAAACAAAAGCAAAACATTGGTTTCCAAAAAAGCATTGCTGGCAGTGTAGAAAATTACTATAAACTGTATAATACTGGCAAAAATGTAAAAGTAAAGGTCGTAATTAAAAATTTAAGCCTAAACGAAACCCTGAGTAATGCAAATAACGTTTCGGGCAACATAAATTATGAAATTGAGGCTTATTTTGAGAATGAAGATAAGTCCACCAAGTTATGTAATTCTCGCAATTCCGCCAAATATAGCCGAACTTTACAAGCATCCATGCTTCCAAATGTCGAAAAACAGATCATTGAAACGCTTGACAACGGCCTGAAATACATTATTGGCTATATCAAAAATTCTAAGCCAAATTTGGAAGCTTTTGCAACGGATTCTAAGGTTATAATTCGTTCGTTTCATGTAAAACCGGCCATAGATACCGTTTACTACCAACAAAGAAAGGTTACCTGGGCAGACTTTAATGGCCCAGTCAGAAACAATCACCAATATGGAGCAGCTATATTCACCAGTTTTGGGTTTGATAGCAAACTCACTGTTGAAAACAATGTCATCATTGCCGAAATAACACCAAAAGTTTACACCGACAAAAATATGTCATGGGCGAAGCCCGAGATAAAAACCTCTTATGCACTTTCGCATGAACAGTTGCATTTTGATATTTGTTACTTAAATACACTTCGTTTTTTACAAAAAATAAAAACTTTCAAAGAACCAACGCGTGATGATCTCATTAGTAGAATACAATACGAATATTTGGAGTTTTACAGAACAACCCACAACATGCAGACAAAATACGACGAAGAGACGAACCACAGCCTCGTAAAAGCCAAGCAAAAAGAGTGGGAGGATAAAATTAGAATGGAAATCAAGCAAATAGATACCCAAGAAATTTTCAATTAATGCTTACTTTTGAGAAAAAATCAATGGAATGCTTCAAATAGCGGTTGCTGGGCTATATTTTATCAACAAAGTACTTTTGAGCTTGAACAAAAAATCAGGCTGGCAAATAGGTATTTTAGCCTCTGTTCTGGCAGTCTTCTACTTTTTTAGCTTAAAAATGTATCTTTTGGTGGGTCTTGAAGTTGGTTTTATGGCTATACAAACTTTTGGCTTGCTCAATCATAAAGAAGAGGCAAAACACGAAAACCTACTTTATTTGGTCATGTCACTTTTGCTGATTTTACTCTATTTTGTACTCAAAAACAGTCCTTTTTTGGAGTTTTCAATATCGCTGGACTTTATTCTTGCCATATTTTTTCTGGCCAAAAAGAAGATAATCATTGGCTGGATAATTATGCTTTTGGGGCATTTTATGATGGCTTATTTTACATTTCAAAATCAACAGCACTTCTTCGCATTCATGCAGGTGTTGTCCATTTTTGTGGCTTTGTTTGCCATTTGGAGAATAAGGAAATTCAGCATTCAATGGTACAAAACTCGTAACCTTTTTTAGAGAAATGTTCTAAAAATCTCGGCAAAACGTAATACAAATTCTTTTGGGCTTTTAAACTGTCGTGAAAAAGGACAATAGAACCTTCTCGGGTTTGACGGATGGCTCTATTTAAACATTTCCTCTCGGATAAGTTAGCTTCATAATCTTTAGTTAAAACACTCCACATCAATATTTTATGCATTTTCAATATTTCATTTGCTTGCGAACGTTTAATTTGTCCATAAGGAGGTCTAAATAGGTTTGTGCCTGACGGTTTCAGTTCCGAAATGCTCTTTTCACACTCTTGAAAATTAGCCAAGTAGGTATCAGTTTCATTCTTCCAGCCTTTGATATGATTTTGGGTATGATTCCCCACACAGTGTCCATCAGTTAGTATTTTTTGAAATATCTCAGGGTATTTTCTAACATTATCACCCACAACAAAAAATGTGGACTTGGCATTGTATAAACGCAATTGTTCCAAGACCCATTCCGTAACTTCAGGAATCGGGCCATCGTCGAAAGTCAGATATATTTTTTTGTCTGAAGTTTTTACTCTCCAAACGTACCTCGGAAATAATATTTCAAATAACCAAGTCATTGCATTTTTCTTTGCTTCCAAGTGTAAGTTTTGTTAATAAAAATAGAACCTATGCCAAAAAATATAACATAAAATGGGTAAATGATTTGAACCAGAGGAATATATGCTACAGCCCTATTTTTGTTGAAAAACAGAAGAATTAATCCCAAAAATACAAACTCTAATATCAAGCGAGTTATTAGAATTTCAAAGGAAAAAGTAAAAGCCAAAAACAAGGTAGAAACATTGACAAAAAACACAAATGCAGCCAGTAATTTGGGCACAAAAGACTCATAATGAGTCCATTTGCTCGCCCAACGCTTTCTTTGATTATAAAATTCATTTAAGTTTCCACAGGCTGTAGTTTGCACAATACACTCGTTTGACTTCGCAAATAATACGCCGTCAGGATATTTTTGGGCTATTTTGTGCATCAAAAACTCGTCGTCTCCCGAAGCCAAATTCAGATTGCCTTGATATCCATCCACTTCTAAAAATGTAGACTTTCGATAAGCTAAATTTGCACCACTGCACATATTAGGTTTCCCCATAAAAATAGAAACGGCCGCACTTCCAACCAAGGAGGCAAACTCTACAATTTGTAATTTCTCCCAAATACTTACAAAAAAACCTTGACCCTTTTCTATAAATGTAACAGGGCCAGAAATGAACTTAATCTTTTCATTTTGAAACATCTGTACATATTGATTTAGAATATTTTCGGGCAGAATACAATCACCATCTGTGCAGAAAATCAGGTCATATTTTGCCAAATTCATGGCTTTTGTAATTGCATTTTTCTTGGGAGCATTTCCTCTTTCTTCATCTGTTAAATGTAAAATTTTCAAATCAAGTTTATCTAAATATTTTTCCGCTATTCTCACCGTTTCATCCACCGAGGCGTCATCGACTATGATAAGTTCCAAGACAATATTCTTCTGTTTAACTATACTTTCTATCAATAATGCGATGTTTTTGACTTCATTTCTGACGGGAACAATAACGGTAATTCCCGTCAACGAAGTAACATTTGAGGTAACATATTTGATATTATTGGAAAGCCAGATAACTATGAAAATAAGAAGTAAAAAACAGTACAAAACAACAAAACCGGCTGCCAAGTATATCATATTTTCGGTTTTAGAAATAAGCCAATAATGACAGGAAGAAATATATTCATCAACCAAACCACAAAAGTAGCGATAAGAATGAGACCACCGTTGGCATGATAAATTCCAAAAAAATGAACGCTAATAAACTCACGCAGGGTTAGATCTCCAAAGACATTCAATCCGCCTCCTACGGTCTTTACCAGCAGCATGAGATTCACACCGATAAAGATTATCACTTTAGGCAAATCTACTCCCAAACTAATATAAAACAACCAAAACTGTAGGTTATAAACCAAAGTTCGCCCAAACGAAAGCATCAATACCTTCATTCTTAGGACATTACTCAGATTTATATCCATTTTCGATGCCTCCAAATACGGCCTAATGATTTTTCCTTTTGCCAAAAAGTGCCACGAAAACTTAATTTTTAACACAAAAAATAAACCTAGAAATGTAGAAATTATCAGTAAAATGTTCGGGAAAATAAGTAGATTTTTTAAGCTATCAGTTGACAAATTCCACCAAAACAAAAAAGCCATACCACCAAAAACAATGGCAGTATAAGTCTGGCAAGCACTATTAAACATGTTCAAGGCCATGGCTTCTGCCCTATGTTCTTTTTTAAAATCAATACTTCTACCCAAAAAGTCCCCTATCATAAACGGTGTAAGTAATCCTACTCTTAGTCCTCGTAAAACTTCAATAGTAGAATCTCTAAAGCTCCGTGCTTCTATCTGAGTACTCAACAAATTCCATTTCGATATTTCAAAAAAATAATTCAGAAAAAGTAGTGCAATTGCAGCCAAAAAATAAGCTAAATTGCCCCTTAAAGTTATTAATGTTTCAAAGAACAGAGCACTTGTTATATGTAAAGTTTTGATTTTCAGCAACAACAGAATCATTATACAAACCAAAAACACAAATTTCAGAAACTTGGTATTTCTGAAGAAAGTATTGGAGAGCTTTTCACTTTTGTTATTCAATATCAATTTCAAGCAATTTGGAAGCAAATTTAACTGAAAAAATCATACTTGGTATCGACCCTGGGACTCGTATCTTGGGCTACGGCGTTATATCAGTGAAAGGCTCGAAACTCGAAATAATACAATATGGTGTACTTCGACTAGAAAAACTGGCTTCTCACGAGTTAAAACTCAAAAAGATTTTTGAGAGAATCACTCAAATTATAACAGAGTATCTTCCTGACGAAATGGCCATTGAAGCTCCTTTTTATGGCGAAAACGTGCAATCTATGCTAAAATTGGGCAGAGCTCAAGGCGTAGCCATGGCTGCGGCTTTGGCCAAAGACATAAACATAGTGGAATACTTACCCAAAAAAGTTAAGCAAAGTGTCACTGGAAATGGAAATGCTTCCAAAGAACAAGTAGCCTACATGTTGGAGAAACTATTTAATCAAACCCTCGAAAAAAGGACTTTAGACGCCACTGATGCACTGGCAGTGGCAGTTTGTCATTTTATGCACGCCAAAACCAAGGCCTTAACGGGCAACAACTCCAAAAAATCAGGTTGGTCGGCATTCCTCTCAGAAAACCCAGAAAGGCTAAAAAAGTAATCAAAACCCCACCATCTCAACCACTTTTCACCTCTTTTCGACCAACTATCGACTTATCAACTGGTTATTTTTCATTGGCATTGTTATTGAAGCATTACTTCCATATGTGTTTCCTAAAATTATTGTTTTCTATGAAAAAAATCCTACTTTCAATCCTAACTTATTTTACTGTGACTATGCTTTACGGGCAGAGCGTTGAATTTAGCCCTAGCGGGCCAGTAAATCTTAAATTGGGAAACTATTACAGTCCGTCCTCACCTTCAGGTCCAAGTAATAAACTAGTCATTTATAATCGCGGCTCTGAATCATCTGGCC
Organism: Lacihabitans soyangensis; assembly: GCF_024343775.1. Lineage (GTDB taxonomy): Bacteria > Bacteroidota > Bacteroidia > Cytophagales > Spirosomataceae > Leadbetterella > Leadbetterella soyangensis. The sequence continues at coordinate 8,261 of NZ_RJUF01000028.1, forward strand.
TAACATTGATAGATTCTGCAATAGGTGGATCAAATAACGTAAGTGCTATCTACTCCGAAGCAGGTGAGAGTACCGTCAAAGGTTTTTTTATGGGGAATTTTTCAGATTCTCCAGTCGTAATATTCAATAAATTCAAAAACACAAATAATCTCTTTCTAACACCAAACGGCAACGTAGGCATTGGATGTAATATTTATGGAATAGCCAATACACAAAAATTACATGCTAAACTACATGTCAAAGGAATTGGTGATAGTCTTTATAACATCAGCCAAATTGGTAACTCAGCCGTCGGGGTTTTAGTCAATGGGGTTGGAAAGGTTAATTCAAACACCACTCGAATTGGCTTGGTGTCACAAATGGAAGGATCAGGTTCATCAGTCAACAATGTTACTAATATTGGCCTTTATGGCTCTCCTTCATTGACGGATACCAGTCAAGCAAACGGAATCGGAGTGGCAGCCAGCAGTTTCTTAAAGACCACTGGATTCTCGTCGGCAATGACCGCAAAAAGTAAGAACCTGGGTTTTGGTCCATCCTATGGTCTTCAATTAGAGTCCAGTTCTTCTGCAGGTGCCACCTATGGTGCAACCTCTAGCGTTAGTGGCGGCCTACTTAACTTTGGTTTTTACTCTAATGTTAGTACAGTAACATCCTCTCCATCCCCATCTTATGGATATTATTCGAATATCCAGAATGCAAGTAACTCCAATGCGGTCTATGGCTATTATGCTGATATCTCAAAAGTAACAGGTTCGGCCTCATCTTTTGGTTTTTTATCAAAAATAAACAATGCCAACGGCATATCGGGAATCGGAACTTATTCAAGAGTAAGTACAATAAACGCACCTGCGTTTGGAAGTTTTAGTAACGCCATCGGAAACAATCAAAATTATGGCGTTTTTGGTTTTGCGGATGGAGGTATTCAAAATATTGCCATTTATGGGGGATTAGGTGAGACAGCATCAATTACAGACTTCGCAGGTTACTTCTCAGGGAACGTTCATGTAAATGGTATTCTATCTAAAAGTAGTGGAACATTCAAAATAGACCATCCACTTGACCCAGAAAACAAAACCTTAAGCCATAGTTTTGTGGAAAGTCCCGAAATGATGAACATTTACAATGGAAACATCACGACCGACAACAACGGAGAGTCTGTTGTTCAACTCCCAACCTATTTTGAAGCACTAAACGAAAACTTCCGATACCAATTGACCGTCATTGGTAAATTTGCACAAGCTATAGTTTTCGAAAAAATAAAGGGGAATAGTTTTAAAATTAAAACCGACCTAGCCAACACGGAAGTAAGTTGGCAGGTTACTGGTACTCGAAAAGATGCATTTGCAAAACAAAATCCGATTGTAGTTGAGCAAAACAAAGCTGATAAAGACAAGGGAAAATATCTAAATCCAAAAGCCTTCAACAAAACAACAAGTCACAGTATGCACCAAATACCAGAATTGAATTAATTTTTATGAAAATTCAAAAAAAAGAAAAATTATCAAAAAAAAGTTAAAATAGTAAAGTATTATCTTTCAATAAATTAAGGCAAAACACGATTATTTATCGGGAAAAACAAGGATTATTTTGATTTTAAGTTTTGCTAATAAAAAAAAAGGGTCTATATTTGCAAACCTTTTCGGAGAGACGGAGAGATGGGTGAGTGGCTGAAACCACCAGTTTGCTAAACTGACGTACTGGTAACGGTACCGCGGGTTCGAATCCCGCTCTCTCCGCTGAAATTTTGAAGGCACCTCGGGGTGTAGCGTAGCCCGGTCATCGCGCCTGCTTTGGGAGCAGGAGGTCGCAAGTTCGAATCTTGCCACCCCGACAAAAAAGAGCAGCATTTGCTGCTCTTTTAAATTACAAGAGTTCTGTTTCGTAACAGAATTTTAGTTGGTTCCATAGCTCAGCTGGATAGAGCAACAGATTTCTAATCTGTGGGTCGCAGGTTCGAATCCTGCTGGGATCACAATTAAGCTCAAACTATGGTTTGGGCTTTTTTGTTTTCAATCAATTTTGCATTCAGAATTGAGCGACTGTCCGAAACTCATCATATCTAATCATGAAAAAAGCAATTATAGATCTAGGGACAAATACTTTTCATCTGATGATCTTTGAGGGACAAAATATCCTTTTCAAGACTTCAATAGCTTCGAAAATTGGACAGGGCGGTATTAATCAAAATATTATTACTGAAGATGGAATACAAAGAGCCTTAGCTGTTTTGACTACTTTCAAACAAAAGCTTATTGAATTTGAGGTTGACTTTGCTAATGTATTTGCGTTTGGAACCAGTGCAATAAGGAACGCCAACAATCAAGAAGCGTTTGTTGAAAGAGTTAGAAATGAAACCCAAATAACGGTAACGGTAATTGATGGTAACAAGGAAGCCGAGTTAATATATACAGGTGTCAGCAATGCTGTGAAAATTGACAAAAATGCCTTGATTGTGGATATTGGTGGTGGCAGTGTGGAATTTATTCTTTGTAATCCTGAAAAAATACTTTGGAAAAGGAGTTTCGAGATTGGCGGTCAACGACTAATGGAAAAATTCATGAAAAAAGATAAGATTTCACAAACCGAAATGGGTAGACTTGAAGAATATCTCCGTCAAGAACTTTTGCCGCTTACAAACGCCGTTCATCAATACCAGCCAGAGGTTCTAATTGGTTCTTCGGGTTCATTTGACACTTTGAACGATATGTTTTTTTGGAAAAAAACTGGTGACTTCGCCCCTACTGACATTGTTGGTTTTGATTATCCAATTTCTGAGTTTTGGATTGCCTTCGAGCAACTCATATTTGCCAATCATGAAGAAAGAATGAAAATAGGCGGAATGATTCCGCTACGAGTGGATATGATTGTAGTGGCTGTTTGTCTTATTAAATTCGTTTTGCAAACCTATAACATCAACGAAATAAAAATATCAAATTATGCTTTGAAAGAAGGAGCGTTTTTTAATTTGGCAATGTTTTAATTCCTTAGGGATTAGATACTCAGCAAGCCATGCACTATTCAAAACCATTAACACATTAACCAATTAACAAATAAATAGGTGCATAACAATTATCATTTTCTCAAACATTTGGCTAAGGAATTAAAAGCATTGCTTTTGGATTCCGAACTGGTTGCATGTTTTAGTCAAGAAAAAGACGAACTCATAATTGGATTTGAGAAAAATGGTAAAGAATCGTTTTTAAAATGTACGCTGAAGCCGGACTTTTCTTGCTTAACTACTCAAAGCGAGTTTGCCAGGGCCAGAAAGAACACCGTTAGTCTTTGGGAAGAAATATACCATAAGAAAGTTCAAGACATTGCAATTTTTGAGAATGAGAGAGCAATAAAAATAGAATTAGAGGACAAATATTTATTAATTATTAAGTTGTTTGGAAACAGGCCGAATCTACTGGTTTATCACTTTTCAGAACAGATTGCCATTTTCAATAATTCACTTGCATCTGACAAGACATTAGGTATTTCGGATTTTGAAAAAGTCGCTGATTTAGGTTTTCAAAACTTCCAAAATCATAAAGGAAATTACCGAAAAGTATTCTTTACATTTGGCAAAAACCTCTTCACTTATCTGGATTCTAATATTCTGGATGCGTCAATCGAAGAGAAATGGAGCTTTATCCAGGAATTTCTTAGAAAAGCCGAAAAACCTGAATTTTATATTGGTTATCTTAACGAAATCCCAAGTCTTTGTATTTTTCCGATTGAGGATTACAAGTATAAGTTTAACAATGCTTTAGAATCTACCAATGCTTTTTATCTTTTTTATCAGAAAGAATATTCTTTTGCCCACCAAAAGCAACAGCTCTTGACAAGTCTTGAAAAAGAAAAATCTAAAACTGAAGCTTACCTAAAAAACACCCAAGAGAAACTAGAAAACCTAAAGACTGGGCTATCAAAAGAAATTATAGCCAATATTTTGATGGCTAATTTACACGCTGTAAATGAGGGAATTACCGAAATCGAACTTTTGAATTTTTATACGAATACACCTATAAAAATTAAGCTAAAGGCAGACCTTTCTCCACAAAAAAATGCTGAAAACTATTTTAGAAAAAGCAAAAACGAGCAACAAGAGGTAAATGCTATTGAGAAAAATATAGAAAATGCAATTTCTAAAATTTTGAACTTCGAAACTCGAATCGAAGCGGTCAATTCTACTGTGAACTTTAAAGAACTTAAGGGATTAGTTAAAGTACAAAAGAGAGAGACAAATGAAATTGAAAGTCCTAAAAGTTTATTTCGAGAATATATATTTGAAGGGAACTTAATATTGGTAGGAAAAAACTCTAAAAATAACGATACCCTAACCCTAAAACACGCCCAAAAGGAGGATTATTGGCTTCATGCACGCGATTGTGCAGGCTCGCATGTAGTTATAAAACGAAAAAACAAAGATAATCTACCCAATCATGTTATAGAGTTTGCGGCTAGTTTGGCAGCATACTATTCAAAAAGAAAAAATGAAAGTGTTGTTCCGGTTATTTTGACTCAAAAAAAATTCGTAAGAAAACCCAAAGGACTTCCTGATGGTCAAGTAATTGTGGATAAAGAATCTACCATTATGATTGAACCTTTTCAGCCATGAGCTTTAAGACATTATCCTTTCCCTCTAGAATATAGGAGCATAATTCCAAGTTTTTTGTAACATCCACAATCTCAAAGCCAATCTTATCGATATCTTACTTATATTTGTTCTGGTTTAATTTACAGAAAATACTATTTTTAACCGCAATAATTAAGATCAATAAAACTTAAAATTTAATAATGAGGAGTTTACACCTAGAAGCTGAAATTGGCCAAATTGCAGAAACCGTGCTGTTACCAGGCGATCCATTAAGAGCCAAATTTGTAGCTGAAAATTTCTTAACTGATGTAGTTTGTTACAACAAAGTACGTGGCATGTACGGCTTTACGGGCAATTACAAAGGTCAAAAAGTATCCATACAAGGCACCGGAATGGGCATGGGAAGTGCGGGAATATATATTCACGAATTGATAAATACATATAGATGCCAAAACTTAATTCGTGTAGGTACATGCGGATCTATTCAGCCCGAACTTGATTTAGGACAAGTTATATTGGCCATGAGTGCCTCTGGCGACTCTGACGCTAATAGCTTATTATTCAAAGGAATGCATTATGCAGCCACTGCAGATTTTGATTTACTTTACAAGGCATATGAATTAGCAAAAGAACTCAAAATCAAGACACACACTGGATCAGTTTTTAGTACAAATACCTTTTATGACTTAGAACCCAATCGTTGGGAAGTATGGCAAAAGCACGGTGTTTTGGGTGTAGATATGGAATCACAAATATTGTTTACCATAGCCAAAAGATTTGGTGCAAAAGCCCTGGCTCTATTGACCGTTAGCGACAACATCATCACTGGAACGGCTTCTTCGCAACAAGAAAGAGAAAATACTTTCAATGACATGATGAAAATTGCGTTGGGATTGGCCTAAAATATTGTCCGATATGAGAAATTTGAAAATAATAGTATTAGTTTTTACTCTATTGGGTTTGACGAATTTTGAATTGTTTGCCCAACAAGAAAAGCCGAACGTAATTTTCATTTTGATTGATGACCTTGGCTTTGGAGATTTAGCGAATTATGGACATTTAATTGCCAAAACACCTAACATTGACAAATTCACTAAGCAAGGAATAAAATTCACGAATTTTTACAGTCCATCACCCCTATGTTCGCCTTCAAGATCATCCATGCTTACAGGAAGAACCCCATATCGTTTAGGTATACAGAGCTGGATTCCGGAAGGAGATAATGTTTACTTACGCCAGAATGAAATAACAATGGGGAATCTTTTGAAGAACAATGGATATCAATGTTTTCTCTCTGGAAAATGGCATTTAAATGGTGGTTTAAACGAGAAATCACATTCTCAGCCAAAAGACGCTGGGTTTGACAAGTGGATGGCTTTACATGCCTTTGCAATACCAAACCACAAAGATCCGATCAACTTCTACGAAGATGGGAAACCTCTGGGAAAAATTGAAGGATACTCAGGGACAATTGTTGTGAATAAGGCCTTAGAATATTTAGAAACTAGAGATAAGAATAAACCCTTCTTTCTCTATTTACCTATGAATGAGGTACATGGGCAAATTGCAAGTCCTCTAAAATATCTCAAAAAGTACAGTAAATACATCAAAGAGGAAATTGATCTTGAACATTTAAAAGATAACGGCCCGGGCGAATATTACGCCAATATCTCATTTATGGATTCCGAAATCGGACGAATATTGAATTATTTGGACAAAAAAAGGCTGGATAAAAATACGATTGTCATTTTTGCCAGTGACAATGGCCCCGTAACAAATCAATGGAGAAAATTCTATGAAATAAATCTTAACGGAAGTACAGGTGGCTTCCGTGGCAGGAAGGCTGACCTTTATGAAGGTGGGATTCACGTTCCTGCCATTATTCGATATCCGGGCTTAATTGAACCTGGATTGGTATCCTCAGAACCTATACATGGTTATGATTTTTTTCCAACTTTATTTTCGATGTTAAATATTCCAATTCCGAAAGACAGAGAAATCGACGGCATAGACATATCTCCATTGTTCAAGAAAAAAACAATTGTTAGGAACAAACCACTATTTTGGGCTTTTGAAACTCGGCCAGCAGACGACCCAGAAGGCTATTTTTATGCAGCACGCGATGGTGATTGGAAAATAATTACCGATTATAATGTTAGCAAAGTCAAGCTTTTTAATCTTAAAAATGACCGCTTTGAAGTCAATGAAATCAGTAAGACCAACCTAGAAATAGTTAATAAATTAAAAGCTTACATCTTAGAAATGAAAGTTAGTATTGAGAATGACCCACTGAGGCCAAAAGATGTAAGTGCACCCAACATGGATTGATATAATCAATCCAAAAACTTCCAATCAGCTATTTTATCTTTTTTTAAATCTTCACCTTTAAGTATAGCCTTTACCAACTCAACAGGCATGGTGTTATTTTGTAAAATAGTATCATGGAATTGTTTCTCTGGCATCTTCCCAGACTCAACTAATTCTTTCTTGAGGCTATAAAACTGCAAACCGCCAATCATATAAGCAATCTGATAAAGAGGGCCATATCTACCTGTAAACGAACGCCTTACTTCGGCTTCGGCATTGGCTCTTTCATGCCCTACTTTGTCAACAAGTAGGTCAATACACTGCTGCGGTGTCATTTTTTCAAGATGATAATTCAACGAGAAAATGATCCTTGCACAACGGTGCATTCTCCAAAATAACATTCCTATTTTCTCCTCTGGTGTTCTTGGAAATCCTTTATCCCAAAGGTTAAATTCCCAATACAAAGCCCAACCTTCCGTCCAAAATGGAGTACCAAACGCTCTACGGTAGGGCTTATAGCGTTGATTCATAAACTGTTGTAAATGATGCCCAGGTATTAATTCGTGTTGAACGGTTGCTCTCGAAAAATATGGATTATTACCCCTCATACTCATCATTTTGTCGTCGTGGTCCATAGCGGCTGTCGGATATGCCACCATTATTTGTTCTCCACCCAAGAAAAACGGACTGACTTTTTGTTGTTCTGCGGAGAGCATCACTGTTCTCCAAGTTTCTTTCGCTAAAGCCGGAACTGTTACCAAATCTCTATCTTCTACATATTTTATGGCCTCCCAAGCCAACTTATTTACATCTTCCTGCCATTGGCCTGGCGGCACGTAGGTTTGTTTTACATGCTCCAATGCCTTTTTCCAGTCATTTCCAAAGCCTAGTTCATTTGAGGCCTTGAGCATTTCTTTTTCGCACCAGGCAAACTGTTTGTTTGCCTCAGCAATGAGTTGTTCTGGCGAGTAGGCAATAAATTCGAAGGATAAATCTTTTAAAAGTGCTTCCCTACCTAGCGGTTTTCCAATTATTCCACTCCCATCATCTTTCACCAAGGTGTTTGCAAAATGTTTGCGAAGCAAACCTTCATATTCTTCAAAAGTCTTCATTAACTTTTTGTGTGGGGTTTGCATCCACCAGTAAAACTCCGGGTTATACTCGTTATAAAACTTATAAGATTCTTCCGTTGCTTTTATAAGTTCCTTTACTATATCTGCAGCCAACTCGGCTTTTTGCCAACTGTCAAATGGTTTCATTGTTTTTAAAGCGGTGATTTCTGCCCTTATTTCTTTTTCTACCGAGTTAAAATCCGCAGCCAATTTATCTGATTTTGGATTAACACCAGTCTTCCGACTTTCATTGAAACTATATATTGCCTGGGCCTTTTCAACCACACTTTTAACTTCATTAAAGGCCTTAAACTCTAAGCCATGAAAGTAAATACTTTTATCTATTTGATTTCTAAGTAGAACAAAATCAACTTTTTGATCTTTGGTTAATGTCTCAAAATTGATTTTATTCAGACCTTGCCTTGCTTCTGCATAAAATTTAGCAAATCTTTCAAAGTGAACCTCTGAAAGGGCATTCGGATATTTTCTTTGCAAGGCACCCTTGTCAGCCTGATAGGAGGATACGATTTCGTTGAAATCTGTGGCATAAAGATTCCAACTCACAAAAAACAAAAGGACGAGGAGTTTCATTAGATGAAGTATTTAATTTTTAGTTAAATTGAAAAGCAAAATAAGTAGTAGGACCTTTACCGATGTTGGTTAAATTATGTAAGTGATTCGATGGTAAAAAGAAAAGATCTCCCTTTGAACCTTCATAAAAACTCTCACCAATCTGCATTCTGGCATTACCATTGACTATTAGTATCATTTCTTCGGCGATATGCTTATGAGGTGCATGGCTATTTAAACCTTCTTTTAGCGTAGTCACATGCATCTCTACACGGTCGAACATAACAGTAGGTCTGTCAAAAAAATCTCTCCGCCCTCCTTTATCGTGGGGTTTGAAAATAACCGAATTCCAATCTACCATTTGAGATTTGGCTAGTTCTTGTTTATTCTTTTGAATCTTAGATTTATAAATCAGAACAAAATAGCTGACGTCATTTTTACTAAGATTGTTCATTTGTTGCATATCTTTGGGCATAATCAACAATACACTGCCAGGTCCAAGTTCTTTTGTTTCATCATTTATGGTCACTGTTAAAACACCTTCTTGGATAATTATAAGTTCTTCATCAACTTCTTGTGTATGAGCAGGTCTGCGTTTATGGCCCGGTTTGAGTGTAGAATGGTGAATACTGATTTTCTCCATAAAATCAGTTTGTTCATTCTTAATGATTTGTCTAAAAACCCTACTATCGTCTTCACTTTTGGGTAATTCATACAAATGAAAAACTTGGCCTTGAAGCAAATTTTGAGAGAAAACCGTTTTGATACCCATACAGAAGAGAGCGATTATTAGAAATTTCATTTTTGAGGTTGATAAACTTAATCAAAAATATAAAAAAATCCCACAAAGTCGCTCAACCTTGTGGGATATATAAATAGCTTAAATGCTTATTTTCAGAATTCTCTATGAATGGCCTCATCAAAAAGTCTTTCTTTCGGAAGATTTCTAAAATAATCGTAGGTGATTCTTAAACCTTCTGCCCTATCCACTTTTGGTTCCCAGCCCAAAATATCCTTTGCTTTGGTAATATCTGGCTGCCTTTGCTTTGGGTCATCCTTTGGCAAATCTAAATACACCACTTTCTGAGTAGTACCAGTAAGCATAATTATTTCTTCTGCAAAATCCTTGATGGTTATTTCTGATGGATTGCCAATATTCACCGGCTGTGCATAATCAGACATGAGTAATCTGTAAATACCTTCAACCAAATCGTCCACATAACAAAATGATCGTGTTTGTGAACCGTCACCAAAAATTGTAATATCCTCACCACGAAGAGCTTGCCCAATAAATGCTGGCAAAACACGTCCGTCATTCAATCGCATTCTTGGCCCGTAGGTATTAAATATCCGCACGATTCTTGTCTCTACACCATGATAAGTGTGATAAGCCATCGTCATAGCTTCTTGGAATCTTTTGGCTTCGTCGTACACTCCTCTTGGACCTACTGGATTTACATGACCCCAATATTCTTCCGTTTGCGGATGCACTAACGGATCTCCATAAACTTCTGATGTAGAAGCTATTAGTACTCTAGCTCCTTTAACTCTGGCCAATCCCAAACAATTGTGAATACCCAATGAACCCACTTTCAATGTTTGGATCGGTATTTTGAGGTAATCAATTGGACTAGCTGGAGAAGCAAAATGTAATATGTAATCCAACTCGCCCGGAACATGAATAAACTTACTTACATCGTGGTGATAAAACTCGAAATTGGGCAACTTGAACAAGTGCTCAATATTTCTTAAATCACCAGTGATGAGATTGTCCATGGCTATCACATGAAAACCTTCTTTGATAAATCTGTCACAAAGGTGCGAACCCAAAAAACCCGCTCCTCCAGTTATTAATATTCTTTTCATATTTTTAAGATGCTTTTATGGTATCACGCCCGATTGAATAATAGTCATATCCTAACTTAGCCATATCTTTCAATTCGTATAAGTTTCTTCCGTCAAAAATAACTTTGTTTTTAAGAGCTGAACTCAATTTATCAAAATCAGGAGTTCTAAACTCAGGCCACTCTGTCATAATCATCAAAGCATCAGCTCCTTGCACTGCTTCGTATTGACTTGCCGCATATTTAACTTTTTTGCCTATCTCTTTCCTAACATTAGCCACCGCTTCAGGGTCAAACACCACTACCTTCGCTCCTGCTCTTTTCAAGGCCTTGATGTTATACAATGCCGGTGCTTCGCGGATGTCATCGGTATGAGGTTTAAACGCCAAACCCCAAATAGCGATGGTTTTACCTTTCAAATCACCGCCAAAATGTGCCTTTAATTGTGGAATCAATTTGGTTTTTTGACGGTCATTGACGAACATTACCGATTTCAAAATCTTAAAATCATAACCATATTCTTTGGCAGTTTTACCCAATGCTTGTACATCTTTTGGAAAACATGAGCCGCCGTAACCTATACCAGGGAATAAGAATCTTTTACCTATTCTGCTATCTGTACCAATTCCTTTTCTTACGTTATCAACGTCAGCACCAGCCAATTCGCAAAGGTTGGCTATTTCGTTCATAAATGTAATTTTCATAGCCAAAAACGAGTTCGCAGCGTATTTGGTCATTTCAGCCGAACGCTCATCCATAAAAATCACAGGATTTCCTTGGCGAACTAAAGGAGCATAAAGACGTTCCATTATGGCCTTAGCTCTGTCTGATTTTGTACCAATAACTACTCTGTCAGGCTTCATGAAATCATCTACGGCCACACCTTCTCTTAAAAACTCAGGATTCGAAACTACATCATAATCCACTTTCGCATTTTCCGCTATTTTGGCAGAAACCTTCTCAGCAGTCCCAACTGGAACAGTGCTTTTATCAACAATAACGGCATAATGATCTAAAACCTTACCCAAGTTTTCTGCAACTCCAATTATATACTTCAAATCCGCTGAGCCGTCCTCACCTGGAGGTGTAGGTAAAGCCAAAAATATTACCTCAGCGTCTTTTATCCCTTCAACCAAATCTGTGGTAAAGGTCAATCTCCCTTCTTTTCTGTTTCTTTCAAACAAAACCTCCAGACCTGGTTCGTAAATAGTGATTTTACCTTTTCTAAGACTTTCAATTTTCTTTGCGTCAATATCTATACAACTTACATAATTACCAGTTTCAGCAAAGCAGGTCCCTGTAACCAAGCCCACATATCCGGTACCAACAACAGCGATTTTCATATTTTTATAAAATTAATAAATGAAATGTTTTACAAAGGTATTGCAAATGCAATACCTATTTCATTAAATCCACAAAAATCTTACATAATATTTTAAAAATATAGACATTTTAAATGAAAATATTCATTAAGTGCCATATTTTGCATTAGCCATGTAAGGTTTTGAAATAATTGAATAAAATCAAAGTCCAAAAAATGGAAAGAAATTACCATAATTTGAAACTTAAATAAAGAAAAGCCAAGAAGAATAATTGGGAGTTTTGACTTAAGAAACCTTCCAGACAAAAGGATATTTTACTCCTTTGTAGTTTTTGATTTCCATGTCAATTGTGCCAAAAGAAAAATCAACCTCAATTTTAAGAGGAACACGATTTTTATCATCCGAAATCCAGATTCGGATTGCGTTTTCACCTTTGAATAAATCGTTTTTAGGCAGAATAGGATTCAGCTTCAGAACACGCATTTTACCAAATTTGGTATGAACTATACCATGACCTGCAAATTTAATCTTCATTTGGTACAGATCTTCATCAAAAAATAACGGTGCTGAAACGATTTGTCCTACTGTGAATTTTGAAAAATCAATCGTTCGCAAGAAATAATAGCCCGAAATAACATCTTGAATGTTATTGGGCACCTCGAATTTCTTGGATTGCTCTTTCTCTATTTTTACAACTTCATTTTTCTGGTGATCAAAATTCATCACCTGATCTCTTTTATAGCTATTTTCTCTGGCACTGTAGATAAACCTATGCGGCAAAAAAGCCAGTGTATCCACATAACTTCTGTAGGTATTTCTAACTTTAAACACATCGGTCATTCCCGCCGTTTTGCCTAACACATTTACCTTATAACACGGACGATTATTAACCATGTATATTTTTTCATCCACATCAACTTCGGCCTCGCCAATGGTCAAGAAACCATACTTAACTTTATAATCATATGATTCGCCCGCCTTAAAACTATCGTTAGGAATTGTTCTATAATCACCTGCTAAGGTGAAAGAACAAAATATTAAAGCAAGAACTAAGTACTTAATACGCAACATCAAATGAATTGGATTTTGTTAAAAACGCACAAAGTTAAAATTAAATATTTACTCCTTTTGCAAATTCACTAATTTGAAAGAGTCTGAAACAAAAAATGCCTCAAAAGAGGCATTTTAAATATCCAAATAATTCATTTAAGCATCCAAATCTGCTTCACTAACATTTTTATCCATTAAAGCATCAGCATTACCTGCAACAGTTGCTTTAATTTTCTCCTCAATATCAGCCATCAATTCAGGGTTATCTTTTATCAATGCCTTAACAGAATCCCTTCCCTGACCAAGCCGGTTCTCAGCATAAGAAAACCACGAACCCGATTTTTTAACAATATCCAAGTCTACAGCCAAGTCAAGAACTTCGCCTGACTTAGAAATACCCTCACCGTACATAATATCAAATTCAATAACTTTAAAAGGTGGTGCTACTTTATTTTTAACCACCTTCACTTTTGTTCGGTTACCAATTATATTCGCATCATTATCTTTTATTTGACCGATTCTTCTAATATCTATCCTTACTGAAGCATAAAATTTAAGGGCATTTCCACCAGTAGTGGTCTCAGGGCTTCCGAACATTACACCAATCTTGTCTCTCAACTGGTTGATGAATATGCAGCAACAACCAGTTTTGTTGATTGTACCTGTCAGTTTTCTTAATGCCTGAGACATCAAACGTGCTTGCAAGCCCATCTTACTATCTCCCATTTCACCTTCTAACTCGGCTTTAGGTACCAATGCGGCCACGGAGTCAATCACACATATATCTATTGCTCCAGAAGAAATCAAATGCTCAGCAATTTCTAAAGCTTGCTCGCCATAATCTGGCTGAGATATAAGAAGATTTTTGGTATCAATTCCTAATTTTTCAGCATATAATCTATCAAATGCGTGTTCTGCGTCAACAAATGCTGCTATTCCACCTTTTTTCTGTGCTTCTGCTATGGCATGCATGGCAAGAGTGGTTTTACCTGATGATTCTGGGCCGTATATCTCAATGACTCTTCCTTTTGGAAAACCACCAACACCTAAAGCCAAGTCCAAGCCCAATGAGCCTGTTGAAATGACAGGGACATCCATTACCTTGGTGTCGCTGAGCCTCATTACGGTACCTTTTCCGTAAGCTTTGTCTAATTTATCTAATGTAGATTGTAATATTTTAAGTTTATCTGAGCTTTCAGCTGCCATTTCTATTCGTTTAAAGTTTAGTACAAAGTTATATAATATTTTTAGATATTTTCTGCTAAAAAAATTAGCATTAAACACAAGTCACTCATAAAGAAATACTTACAAATCCAATACTCAAAGTTTTGCAATTTTTATTTTCTTCCACTCTACCCTAATACCACCCCCGTCATGTATTTGAAGTGCTATCTTACCGTCAACTTCACCGATGGCTGAATCATTCAGATAAATCATTTGTTTGCCATTAACCCAAGTAGTTACCTCAGTACCTACCACCTTGATTTTCATGGTATTCCATTCGTTCATTTTGACATTGTCAATCTCCTTCGGTGGTTTAATCAACCATCCTCTTTTGTATGATTCGTAAATTCCACCCGAAAAATTTCCCGGAGGAGCTACTTCTGCCTGCCAGCCTGACACTTTGGTCCCCACAATATCAGAGTGAAAAAACACTCCACTGTTACCATTGGCCAAAGGTTTAAACATCAATGTAAGCTCAAAATCTTTGAATTTTTCAGTAGTGGCAAGGTAGCCATAACCTTTGTCGGGACCACTTTCGCAGATAAGATTTTTATTTTCAACGTACCATTTTTCGGTTCCAAATATTTCCCAACCCGACAAATCCTTCCCATTAAAAAGACTTACTGGTTTGGACTTTTGAGCAAAACTAAAGATGGGAATTAACAGAAATAGCAATTTTTTCATTAGATTTATTAAGGTTTAATTTCTTGAAGTCTAAATTTAGGCAAGAAATTTAAATCTAAAAATTACTTTTGTATTTAAATATCAAAATAAGAAATGAAATTCAGTGATTTGAATCTAAACAAGTCTTTACTTAATGCCTTGGAAGACCTAGGTCTAGATTCTCCAACATCCATACAAAGCAAAGTTTTTTCTATCGTAATGTCGGGCAAAGACATGGGTGGAATTGCTCAAACCGGTACAGGAAAGACCCTTGCCTATCTGCTACCTTTAATGCGGATGTGGACCTTCTCAAAGGACAAACTACCTCAAATTGTAGTATTAGTACCTACCAGAGAGTTGGTGGTGCAGGTTTTGGAAACCGCAAAAAAACTAGCCACTTACATAAGTTTTGATGCAGTAGGTGTATACGGCGGGGTGAACATCAAGACCCAGGTGCTTGAATTAGCTCAGGGTTGCGATTTATTGGTTGCCACGCCTGGTAGATTTATTGACCTAGCCGCCAGTGGTGCTTTAAAAGTTAAAAACATCAAAAAACTGGTCATTGATGAATTTGATATGATGCTTGACCTGGGTTTTAGACCTCAGCTCCAAACCATTTTTGACAAAATACCAGAAAAACGTCAAAATTTGCTTTTCTCTGCCACTATTTCGGAGGAAGTGGAGGAATTGCTTGATGAAACCTTCAAGTCACCCGAAATTATTGAGGACGTTGCCGTAGGAACTCCTCATCAAAATATTGAGCAAAGGGCATATTTTATTCCTAATTTCAATACAAAAATTAATTTCCTGGAGGTTCTCCTCGCCAATGATACTCAAATGACCAAGAATTTGGTATTTGTGGGCAACAAAACCTTAGCCGACACCATTTTTGAGGAATTAACCAGACGCGAGGTGGAAAGTATTGATATAATTCATTCTAATAAGTCACAAAACTATAGATTCAGGGCTTTGGAAAGTTTCACAAAAGGCGAAACCCGAACCTTAATAGCCACGGATTTGGGTTCGAGAGGATTAGACATTCCAAAAATCAGTCATGTAATTAATATGGATATTCCTGAAGTGGCGGAGGACTACATTCATAGAATTGGCCGCACTGGCCGAGGAAATGAAAAGGGAATTTCGATAAGTTTTATCACTGAAAAAGAACAAGAGCTGTTTGAAGAAATAGAAACACTGATGAATTATCAGGTGACGATTGGCGAAACGCCAGTTTATCTTGAGATTTCAGACAGTTTGATGTCTTTTGAAATGGAAAAAATAGATATGAAAATTTTGGCTCCCAAGAAAAAGATAGACGTTGGTCCAGCATTTCATGAAAAGGCCGAGAAGAACAAAAAAGTAAACAAAAGAAGAGATATAGAGGCGGAGAAAAAGGCTAAATACGGTAAAGCCTATAAAAAGGAACGAAAATTGTAATCCGATTTCGAAGTAAAACATAAAAAATCATGAAAGTCGAAGCGAAAAATGTTGAAGAGTACATGGAAAATATTGCCGAAAACCATCAGGCCTCGGTAAGAAAACTTCGTGAAATCGTAAAGCTCAACCTCCCGAAAGGTTTTGAAGAAACGATGAACTATGGCATGATTGGCTACGTAGTACCACACGATTTGTATCCTAAAGGTTATCACTGCGACCCAAAATTACCCTTGCCGTTCATGAATATCGCCTCGCAAAAGAACTTTATTGCTTTTTATCACATGGGTATTTATGCCATGCCCGAGCTGTATGCTTGGTTTATGGATGCTTATGCAAAATTAAGTTCGAAGAAAATAGACATGGGTAAAAGTTGTATAAGATTCAAAAAGCCCGAGGATATACCCTTTGAACTACTCGGCGAGTTAGTGAGTAAAGTCTCAGTATCGGAATGGATTTCCGTTTATGAGCTTGCGTTTCGTTCGAATAAAAAATAACCAAATGGGGCATTCAGCAGAAATAAAAGCCATTTATGGAAACAAACTTAGGATACGTGTGTGTGGTATTCTAGAAAATCATGGAAACTATTTATTCGTAAACCATAAAAAACTAAATACGGAAAATATCTTCTGGAATTTCCCCGGTGGCGGAGTTGATGATGGAGAGTCTATTTCGGAAACCTTGGTGAGAGAATTTAAAGAAGAAGTCAATCTAAATGTTTCTATTGAACAATTCTGTTTTTTCAATGAGGTTATTGTCGACACTTTGCACGCCATTGAGTTGTATTTTAAGGTAAAATCAAAGAATTTTGATGCTAAAACAGGACAAGATCCAGAACTAGAGATCATTACCGATCATAAATGGATGACCATAGAGCAGTTTTCCGAACTGCCCACTCATCAGAAACCAGTAGTTTTTTCAAATTTAAAATCTATTAATGATTTAATTAATCGCTTTCAGAACTAAATTTGTTTATGAGTGCTGCCAATATTTTCAAAGTTACCGACGACAGGTTTTCAATAGAGAGAATTGAAGACTATGATTTGTTGATGGAAATCCAGCAAACTAGATTCAAGTTTTTGTTACGCGAAAAAAACAGCAAGACTGTAATCTGGCTCGAGGATCATTATCTTGGTTCGAACAACAGCCCAGAAGTTCTTGAAAAAAAGCTCAAAACGGTCTTCGCTGAGCATGAATTCCTTAAGGCAAATTTTTGGAACAGCATAAGTTTAACCATCGACTTCCCTTGTTTTTGCTCCATTCCTCAGGATTTCTATGACAGTAAACTGGCAAATAATTATTTAAAAATCCAATATCCCGAGTTGATTCCTTCTGAATTTGAAATTGTGAATTTTAAGTTAAATGAGGATTATTTGCTATTCGGAATTCCAAAAAGGACCATTTCTTTTTTTCAAAACTATTACCCGAGTAGACTTATCGCCTATTCAAATTCCCTACTAAACTCCTTGAAGTATTTCCACGGCCATGAGAGAATTCAAAACAAGAATCTTTTAATACTAAATGATGAATGGCTGGAAGCTATCTATAAAGAGCCAAAAACGGGAAACATCAAAACGGAGAAAATTACACTTAAATCAAAAAATCTTCGGGTATTTTTGAATGAAATAGAGACCCAGGGGCAAATAAAAACACTAATTTTTGGAGAAATTACACCTTTTTCGTCCATCTTTAGAATCATAAGAGACAAACTGAAGGCACTAGAATTTGGTGGATTACCAAGAAACATTAAGCTCAGCCAATATTTCTCAGAAATACCAGAACAGCGGTACTTCACGCTGATGAATGTGGATTTTTAATTACTTTCTTCTGCAGTAATCAAAACCATACTGCACCTTTAGATTATAATCAAAAAACTCTATGGCTCTTTGCACGTACTTCGCACGCTTGGCTATGAAATATGGACGCTTTCCTTTAATGTTAACCAACTTGGTATCAACCTTATAAATTGTACCTTCAGGATAATTAGCAATAAACTTGCTTGATATGGCCACTTTTAAATCCTCCGGCACTTGTTGCCCGTTGATGGTTTTGAGCTTCATTTTTTCGGTCTTGGTATCATATAATGCCTCAGCAAAAACGTCAACAAAATAAGATTTGGTAAACTCCGGCACTTCGTCTATTAATGACAACTGCATAAGATTTCTTTTTTATTATAGATTCATTCGCAAAATAATAGCTTTTTTTTGAAATAAAATATGATTGAGAAGTATTTATTTGTACTTTTGCGGAACTTTTCGGAGAAATAAATCAAAATGGCAGAAGTAAAAATATTCTCAGGCACCAATTCCAAATACTTGTCTAGTAAAGTAGCATACTATTATGGAAAAGAACTCGGAAAAATCTCAATTCAGCGTTTTGCTGACAGTGAGATTTCTGTAAATTTTGATGAGTCTGTAAGAGGTTGTGACGTTTTTTTATGTCAGGCAACATTTCCTAACGCAGATAATCTGATGGAATTATTGCTCATGATCGACGCAGCTAGAAGAGCATCAGCACATTATGTTGTGGCGGTTATTCCTTATTATGGTTATGCACGTCAGGACCGCAAAGACAGACCAAGAGTAGCTATTGGAGCTAAATTGGTTGCGAATATGTTGAGAGCAGCTGGTGCAGACAGAATAATGACATTGGACTTACACGCAGGGCAGATTCAAGGCTTCTTCGACATCCCGGTAGATCACCTAGAAGGTACTTCGGTCTTTGTACCTTATTTGAAGACCAAGAACATTGAAAACCTTATCTTTGCATCTCCTGACGTAGGTGGTGTATCGAGAGTTAGAAAATTTGCAAGTTATTTTGAGGCTGATATTGTGATTTGTGACAAACAAAGGAAAAAAGCCAACGAAATAGCTGGAATGCAACTGATTGGTGACGTGAAAGATGCCAACGTTGTTTTGGTGGACGACATGATTGACACGGGTGGAACGATTTGTAAAGCTGCGGAGCTGATTATGGAAAAAGGAGCTAAATCGGTGAGAGCAATATGTACCCATGCAGTTTTGTCGCACAAGGCACATGAAAATATCAACAATTCGGTTTTTGAGGAAGTAATTGTTTCGGATTCTATTCCATTGAAACAAGACAACCCAAAAATCAAAGTCATTTCGGTAGCTGAGCTTTTCGCACATGCTATTGGGAGAATAAGAGACAACGGATCTATTAGTTCATTATTTATAAATTATCAACATCAAATTACATTTTAATTATGAAAGTAACTGAGATTGTAGGGTTTAAAAGAGCGAATCTCGGTCGTCAGGCTGCTCAAGAATTACGTGCTGAAGGCATGGTTCCTGGTATTCTGTATGGCGGAGAAGAGCAAATATCATTTTATGCACCTGCTTACCTGTTCCGTCCATTGATTTTCACTACAGAAGCGTATGAAGTGAAACTGACGATTGATGGCAAATCGTATACGGCGATTCTTCAAGACAAGCAATTCCACCCAGTAAATGACCTTTTGGTTCATGTGGACTTGTTAGAAATCACTCCTGATAAAATTATCACTACTTACATTCCTATCAAATTGACTGGGACTGCAATCGGTGCTAAGCAAGGGGGTAAATTGGTTCAAACATTGAGAAAACTCCGTGTAAAAGGACCAGCTAAGGCTATTCCAAATTTTGTAAACTTAGACGTTACAGACCTAGGACTAGGAAAAGCAATCAAAGTTAAAGCAATTGATCTACCAGAATTAACCATCTTGGATTCAGAGGCTAACCCAGTAGCAAGTGTGACTATCCCACGTGCATTGAGAGGTACTTTGCAAGCATCTTAAGTAATTTATTGCTTAGAAATATGGAAAGAGCCCCAAAACGGGGCTCTTTTTTTATTACGTCTACTTACGGCTTCTGATATTCTGATTTTTAAAATGTGAATCAATTTATTTTGTCGGAACATTGATTGCCACTAACTCCACCTGAATCGTATAATCAACGGTATCCAAACCACTCGAGTAGTTAATAGTACTCGAAAAGGTTTTGATAGAGTTTAGGGTTAAATCTGAGAGATGGATGGTAAAATTCCCTATCGGATCAGAATCATTTCCAACAGAATCGGAGTCAAAAAGATTTACCTGGACGCTAGAATTAAACCATACTGAACGCCCACAATGCCATACATCACCGCCTTGCATGGACATGTAATCATATGTTGGGTAGTAATAATTTTTACCCTCACCATCAGCCTGAAAATTGAAATAAACCTCATTGGCGTTACCTATACCATCGGATTGAGTATTATTGCATGTAACACTTTTAATAATCAGAAAATTACTCTTGCGAGGTTGATAAGCGGGCTTCAAAAAACCATCATCATTGCCAGATTGTGAACCAATGATAAATGTATAACATTCCTGCTCGTCAATTCCGTCCTCTTCACCAAAAGCAATTTCTATCGTCACTCCCAATATATCGTCGTCATCCTCGCCCTTGTAAACTACTTTGCCAGCAAGTTCACCCAGAATTCCACCATCAGCTTCGGTTGCCCAAGCGTATCCACCTAAGTCAGATGGTGCATTGGCCCATAAACCAAACTGTACGCCAACCAAGGCTCCTTCGTCGATGCCTTCATCCAACCCCACCGTGATAAATTCAGAAGAAGCCAGCCCCTTGTTGTCACCAATACCTATGGCAAAACCTATCGTAGCTGTAATCCCAATTATTAATTCGGCCTCAATATTTAAACCGATCGAAAAACTTCCTGCATCCAAGCCTTCCTCCTCCAAAAGCTTTTTCAAAAGTTGGAATGCTTCGCTATCTAAGATTCCACTAATTTTTTGTTGCACTCCATTGAGATCTGATTTATTGATATCAGCTTCGAGCATTTTTCCTTCGGGAGTTGTTGAATATTCTTTCCAAGCCTTCACTGCCTCCTCAAATATCTTTTTCTTACTTTCCGAAATCTCAACCTTTTTTGGTTTACCAGTTCCTTTTTTAAATCCTTGTACCACCTCGGCATAAGGCGATAATTCTACACTTATCTGATTGTTCATGACTACGAGCTTTTATATTGTTTTTAACTAAGAAGGTTGTAAGAAACCGAATAATTTGCCCCATTTCTGTTGGTCAATTGAATAGTACCTAACCCTAGGCCTAAAGTTCCCGCCGCGAAATCAATGCTTTGGAGATAAGTTGCCAAGTTCGGATCATAACTCAAATCCTCATCCCATAGAGTTACCAATACTTCATAATCGTAATTTAGGGTTTGATTTACGGCCCAGGTGTCCCCTGAACTCATAGGGTGATTAACATTGATACCAGCTGGAATGCGAATTGGAAGCCCCGCATCACTCTGACAAATTAGGTAGACTTCGTCATGACCTGACTCAGAAGTACCATGGCACTGAATGTTTGTGATTGTAATTGAATGTTTACTCATAAGAATAATAGTTTAAATTGAAGAATACTTTTAAAAAACTTTTGAAACATTCGGTTATACTTTTGACGTTACTTGAGGCAAAGAATATTGCTCGTTAAAAACAACATCATAGTATTTCTAGAAGAATTTAACAATAATAAAGTGTCAAACTTTCAAGCTAAATGCGAATGAACATCACAAAAATGGGAAGAAGTAATAAACCTGATATGGGTAAAAATACGGGTTTAGAAAAACGGATATTTTAGACCGTACCGTTCAATAATTTTTTAATTTGTAAAATGCTGATTATAAGGAAATAAAATACCTCAAAATCAAAAGAAGTAAAAAAATAAGAGAGTTGATTAAAGTTGGCAGTGATTACAAACGTGGTATTTTGAGTGAATAATGTTGTGGATCTTATAGAAATCAAATATTCAAAAGTCGGTATTTCAACTCTTGCAAACCCTCTACTGCAGTTTTTAGAATAAATTCAACATTTTTGGTGCTAAATGAATAGCTGGGTAAGGATGGATCAACAACATATTTTTGTACATCATTACCAACATATCCAACCAAACCCGCAGCAGGATAAACTTGAAGACTAGTTCCAACCACAATAAAAATTTCAGCATTTAAGCAAATATCTGCTGCCATCTCTATCATGGGAACCATTTCGCCAAACCAAACTATATGTGGTCGAAGCTGACCACCGTCTTCGGCAGTTTCACCCAACTTTATGGACTTTCCTCCTATTTCATAAACTAAATCCTCATTTTTTACACTTCTAACTTTTGAAAGTTCACCATGTAAGTGCAAAACATTCGTTGAGCCCGCTTTTTCGTGTAATCCATCCACATTTTGGGTAATTATTTGGACATCAAAGTACTCCTCTAATTCAGCCAAAATTTGATGGCCTCTATTGGGTTGAGCTTCAGCGGCTTGTTTTCTTCTTTCATTGTAAAAATCAAGAACAATTTGTGGATTCTTGGCCCAACCTTCTGGTGTAGCCACGTCTTCTATTCTATAATTTTCCCACAAACCATTGGAGTCTCTGAAGGTTTTCAGCCCACTTTCGGCACTCATGCCCGCTCCTGTTAGGACTACTAATTTCTTACTCATAATTTCCTTGCATATATTTTTACACTGAGTTTCACTGAGATTTCTTTTTTATTCACTTTACGTTTTAAAGTTTCACAGAGTTTTTCGCTTCGCTTGTTTTCCCACATTATTGTTCTAAACTATGTTCTCTATACTTCTATGTGTTTAATAATTAACACAAAGAGTCTTAGAGTTTTACACACAGTAAAACAGATTATTTTGTTTGTAAAAATAAAGATTTGTTCTTGATTCTTAGTGAAAAGATCATAAAAAAAGCACCGAATTTCAGTGCTTTTATACTTTTTAATTGTCTCTTAGGCTTCTGCCAACTTTAAGCAATCTTCGAGTGTAAGTTCCTCAGGAACAGTGCCCTTTGGTATTTTTACATTTCTTTTTCCAACCTGAATATATGGGCCGTATCTACCATTCAATACCTTCACCTTATCGTTTTCAGGATACTCTCTGATGATTTTTTTGGCTGCTGCTTCCTTTTGTTCTTTAATGATTTCAACTACTCGTTTATCGTCAATAGTCAATGGGTCCTCCGTTTTGCCTATATTATAATAAACTGCTCCGTGTTTAATGTAGGGACCAAATCGACCCTTATTTATCACCACTGCTTGTCCTTCATACTCGGCCATATCACGAGGAAGAGAGTTGTCCGAGCCACTTAATCTTGCCTCAATAATCTCAATCGCTCTTTCTTTGGTAATGGACAAAGGGTCCTCCCCTTTTTCAAGGTTGATATATTTACCATTATATAGCACATAAGGGCCATAACGTCCTTCGTTAACCACTATGGCATTGCCTTCATACAGACCTAACTCCAAAGGTAGCTTTGGACCCTGTAAGATAGCCAAGGCTTCTTCAAAGGTCATACTTGATATCATCGTACCTTTTTTGATAGAAACGAAAGCTGGTTTGTCCTCATCCGTGGCTTCGCCAACTTGCAAATAAGGACCAAATTTACCAATCTTAGCAAATATTTTTTTGCCTGATTCTGGATCTACACCAAGTTCGTAAGAACCTGCAGCCTTGGCACCGTTTTCACCCGTAGCTTCTTCGATTTTATTATGAAAATCATTGTAAAAATTCGCAATCATTTTTTGCCAAGGCACTTTTCCTTCGGCAACCTCGTCAAATTCGTTCTCTACCTTGGCCGTGAATTTGTAGTTCAATACATCCTCGAAATTCTCAACCAGATAGTCGTTAACGATTATACCTAAGTTAGTTGGAAACAATTTCGCTTTTTCTGTACCGTAATTTTCGGAACCAACAGAACTATTAATTTGTCCATCTTTCAACAAAAACTCTTTGAAATCTCTCTGAAAACCAGGTCTATCTTCTTTGACTACATATTCTCTACGAATAACTGTTGAAATAGTAGGTGCGTAGGTAGAAGGACGACCAATGCCCAATTCCTCCAGTTTCTTCACCAAACTTGCTTCCGTATATCTGGCTGGCGGTCTTGTAAAACGCTCTGTGGCTTTCATGTGAATCAGATTTAAGCTCTGACCAACCGAAAGTGGCGGCAACATATCCTTGTTTTCTTCATCCTCATCGTCTGATGATTCCAGATATACTTTCAAGAACCCTTCAAACTTAATAACCTCACCAGAAGCAGTTAGCTCCTCAGGTCTTGTAGAAATCGAAATCTTTGCAATGGTTCTTTCGATAATTGCCTCGGACATTTGCGAAGCAATCGCTCTTTTCCATATCAAATCGTACAAACGCTTCTCGTTTCTCTCTGAACCGGCATCAGTAACCGCAAAATCAGTTGGCCTTATGGCCTCGTGAGCTTCTTGTGCCGATTTATCTTTTGTTTTAAATACTCTTGGCTTCGAAAACTTCTCACCATAAGCACTGATTATCTGACCTTTTGCGTTTTCCATGGCTTCAGACGAAAGACTTGTGGAGTCTGTTCTCATATAGGAAATCTTACCAGATTCATAAAGTTTCTGAGCCAAAGTCATGGTTTGAAGTACGGAGAAGCCCAATTTTCTAGAGGCTTCTTGTTGCAGAGTAGAAGTGGTGAAGGGTGCTGCTGGGCTTTTCGTAGTTGGTTTAACCTCTAGGCCTGCAATAGCATAAACCGCTGGTAAACAATCTTGTAAAAACTTCTCGGCGTCTGCTTCTTTCTCAAAATTCTTGCTCAATTCTGCTGAAAGAACCTTATTTTTCTCTACTAAAAAATGAGCTACTACTTTGAAAGATGATTTAGAGTCAAAAGTCTCAATTTCACGCTCTCTTTCGACTACAATTCTAACAGTAACAGATTGAACCCTACCCGCCGAAAGGTTTTTCCTATCTCCTGCTCTTATTTTTTTCCAAAGAACTGGTGAAAGTTGAAAGCCCACCAATCTATCCAATATACGTCTGGCCTGCTGAGCATTTACCAAATCTATATCTATGGTTCTTGGGATTTCTATGGCTTTGTTTATCGCATTCTTGGTGATTTCTCTAAAAACAATCCTTTTTGTGTCATCGCCCAAACCAAGGGCTTCTTTTAAGTGCCAAGAAATGGCCTCTCCCTCGCGGTCATCATCGGTCGCTAGCCAAACTTCTTTACCAGCGGCTAGTTTTTTGAGTTCATTTACAACTTTAATCTTGTCGCCTGAAATCTGATAGGTCGGTTGAAATTCCTTATCTACATCAACTCCAAGCTCCTTTTCGGGCAAATCCCGGATATGACCAAAACTCGATTTTACAATAAAATCACTACCCAAATATCCTTCGATGGTTTTGGCTTTAGCTGGGGACTCAACAATTACGAGGTTTTTAGACATATATAGATCTTTGTAATGAAATACGTATTTTAATCAGCAAAATAAGTACAATAAAGCCAGTAAAAGAAAATTTTTTTCCAAAATCGGTCTTTCCAACCGCTTCATTCGAAAACTTCTCAACAAAAAAAGACATTTAAATACTATAAATGGTTAACAAAAAATTAGGGAAAGTTTTAGCTCGTGAATCTTGAAATATTCCTATTTATCTATTTTCTCAAAAAACACTTTTTGAAAAAAAAGCATATCAACTCCGAACTTTTCCTATTTCCAACTTTTTTTTCTTGCGAGCCAAGACTTCTCAAACCTTTAACTATCAAAACTTTACAAATGATTAAACTTCTCAAAGGTGGCTTTGTTCGAAATAAATAAAAAAAATCCTATTTCGAATTAAAAATCAATTTGTATTTTTGACAAATTAAAATTCAATTTTAAAATTTATATACTGATGAAAGTATTTGATTTGGACATGATAAAAGCTGCATACGCTCGCATGCCTGAGAGAGTAGAAGCCGCCAAAAAGTTATTGGGAAGACCAATGACCCTTGCCGAAAAGATTTTGTATTCACACTTGTGGGACAACTTAGGAGGAAAGCCTTTTGAAAGAGGTACTGATTATGTTGACTTTGCCCCAGACCGCGTGGCTATGCAGGATGCAACGGCTCAAATGGCACTTTTGCAATTTATGCAAGCACAAAGAGAGAAAGTAGCGGTTCCCTCTACTGTACACTGCGACCACTTGATTCAAGCGAAAGTAGGTGCAACAGAAGACTTAAAGATTGCCAACGAATCAAATAAAGAAGTTTATGACTTCCTTTCTTCCGTTTCAAATAAATACGGATTAGGTTTCTGGAAACCAGGTGCGGGTATCATCCACCAAGTAGTTTTAGAAAACTATGCATTCCCGGGTGGTATGATGATCGGTACTGACTCACACACGCCAAATGCAGGTGGATTAGGTATGATAGCCATCGGTGTGGGTGGTGCTGATGCTTGTGACGTAATGGCTGGCTTACCTTGGGAACTAAAAATGCCAAAACTAATAGGTGTTAAATTAACAGGATCACTAAAAGGATGGGCTTCTGCGAAGGACGTAATTCTTGAAGTGGCTGGTAGATTAACAGTAAAAGGTGGAACAGGTGCGATAGTAGAATATTTCGGTACTGGTGCAGACAAGCTTTCAGCCACTGGTAAAGGAACTATCTGTAATATGGGTGCTGAGATTGGTGCTACCACCTCGGTATTTGGTTTTGACAAAAAAATAGCAAAATATCTAACAGCAACAGGCCGTAGAAATGTAGCCATAGCTGCTGGAAGAATTAAAGAATATTTAAGACCAGATCAAGAATGTATCGACAATCCTGAGGCTTACTATGACCAAGTTATAGAAATTAACTTGTCGAAATTGGAGCCGAGAATCAATGGTCCTTTCACACCAGATTTGGCTTGGCCGCTTTCTAAATTTGCTGCTGCTGTTAAGAAAAACAACTGGCCAGCAAAATTGGATGTAGGTTTGATAGGTTCATGTACCAACTCTTCTTATGAGGACATGACCAGAGCGGCGTCTATAGCGAACCAAGCTGCCGAGAAACATATCAAAGCGAAAGCAGAGTACACCATAACTCCAGGTTCGGAATTGGTAAGATTTACTGCCGAAAGAGATGGTTTATTGGCTACTTTTGATAAAATCGGTGGTGTGGTATTGGCCAACGCTTGCGGACCTTGTATCGGTCAGTGGGCACGTCATGGTGCTGAAAAAGGTGAAAGAAACTCTATCATCACTTCCTTCAACCGTAACTTTGCAAAAAGAGCTGACGGTAACCCAAATACGCACGCATTTGTGGCCTCGCCAGAAATCGTTACCGCATTTGCTATAGCTGGAGATTTGACTTTCAACCCAGCCAAGGATACTTTGACCAACGAAAAAGGTGAACAAGTAAGATTGGATCCACCATTGGGCATCGAATTGCCACCATTGGGCTTTGATGTTTTGGATGCAGGTTATCAAAAACCAGCGAGAAGCGGTAAAAATGTTAAAGTTAAAGTTAGTCCAAAATCTGACAGATTACAGTTATTGGCACCATTTACCAAATGGGAAGGAACAGACCTTAAAGGCCTGAAACTTCTGATTAAAGCGAAAGGAAAATGTACAACTGACCACATCTCTATGGCAGGCCCTTGGTTGAAATTCCGTGGACACTTGGACAATATCTCAAATAACCTTTTGATTGGTGCTGTAAACTTTGCTAACGAAGCTACAAACAAAGTTAAAAACCAATTGACTGGCGAATATGGCGAAGTACCAGCAGTACAAAGAGCATATAAAGCTGCTGGCATTGGTTCAATAGTGGTAGGTGACGAAAACTATGGTGAAGGTTCATCAAGAGAGCACGCAGCTATGGAGCCACGTCATTTGGGCGTAAGAGCTATCCTTGTGAAATCGTTTGCACGTATTCATGAGACTAACCTGAAGAAACAAGGTATGTTGGCTTTGACATTTGCTAATCCTGCAGATTATGACAAAATCAAAGAAGATGACACACTAGACATAGTAGGTTTGACAACCTTCGCTCCAGGAAAATCGTTGAAAGTCGTGGCAAACCACATTGACGGTTCAAAAGACGAAATCGTTGTAAATCATACCTATAACGATGCTCAAATCGGCTGGTTCAAAGCTGGTGCAGCATTAAATATCATTGCAGAACAAGCTGGAAAATAATATTTCTTGGTTTGTT